>CBFDBU010000008.1:0-140957 GCA_965603125.1 uncultured bacterium
CGAAAGGCTACGCTACTTTTTTATCAATTTCCACACCTTTTGAAATTAACTCGATACGTGCTTAAGGGGTATTTTCGTCCTGACTATATGCCCAATTGTTCTGCAAAGCGGGATTGGTTTAGTTACTTTAGCAGACTCGGCACGCAATACTCAAACCTCTTTTGCAAAATCAATTGTGGTCTCTATTTTTCTGAGCGCTTCTTTGAGGGGAAGCAAGTGCCTGTGATCAGAAAATACAAGGAGAAGAGCAAATGAGCAGGTACAAAGTCCGGTCTCGAGACCTAGTGGATATTGTAAACGATATTAACTCAGAATCTCTTATCTTGACACCGTTTTTCCAACGCAAACTGGTCTGGCGGCTTACGCATAAGATCGATTTTATCAAGACACTGCTTTTGGGTTTTCCGTTTCCTGAGATATTCATTTCTCGAGGAACGTTGGATGTCGAAACAATGAAATCTACGTCCTGCATCGTCGATGGTCAGCAGCGCATGAATGCGATAAGGGAATTCATCGATGGAGAGTACGAAGTCGACGGCAAACTCTATGTCGACCTTTCCCCAGCGGAGAAAGAACAGTTCCTGAAGTACGAAATAGCAATCATCGATCTTGATCTTCCACATGATCACTCTGATATCATCGAGATTTTCAAGCGACTGAACAGGACCTTCTATGCCCTATCGAATATAGAGAAATTATCCACAGAGTTCGGTTCATCGGAATTTATGTTGGTTGCTAAGTTGCTTTGCGGCGAGTTGCGGCGCGATGGTGATACGAAGTACAACATAGATAGATTCCGGTATAAATCAGACCCCAATATTACAGAGGACTTCACGGAATGGGCAAATGAACAGAACATTAGCGACTACATGAAGTTTGTTTTGGAGTCACCAATCTTCACTAAGTACGAGATATCTCGACAAGTGCATCTGATGTTCACTCTGAATCTGATGGCGACTTCACTTTTTGATCTATATCCTAGAAATGAACAGGTTGTTCCGCATCTGGAAGAGTATGCTGATGATTCTGCTAAAAAGGACGGCGTGATTGCCGAATTGCGTAATGCAGCCCGGACTTACAACCGTTTGAAGTTTTCTGCCATCTCTCCTTGGTGCTCGAAGTCCAACGCCTTTTCGCTTTTTGCAATTATCGAGAAAAGATACGACGAGTTATCTACTGTCGCGGCAAAAACAATGAAGGATGCACTTACCAGATTCTCCGATTCAATGCCAGAGGATTATGCATTGGCTGCGAGAGAAGCAGTTAATAACAAGAAGCAGCGCCTCTTAAGGGACAAATACATTAGCCAGGTGCTTGATAAGGTGGTTTGAAGGGATTAGTTCTTCAGTAGGTCAAAGGACCCTTGCGGTCCTGGTATTTCCGTTGAAACCAGAGGGGTATCTACAGACTATGACCCCTAGCTCAATGTCTGATCAGCCCAATATCGGGGCGTCCGTGTGGTATCCCCCTCTCGGCGACCCGCCCGGCGGTTTCAAACAGGCTTTCGTCGATCTCTTCAAACAAATCCATCTGGAAAGCCACCGTATCGGGAACAGTACACCAGAACATAAGGTGCAGGCTGTCGTAAGCGATCTTCCAGGCCGCCAGAACAGGATCGTTGTCATAGGTGATCGTGTCGGCCTTGCCGTAAACCGGCAGGATATCCCGATGGTAGCTGGAACCAATACCAATGGAGTCGGCGGTCTTGCCTTCGTACCTGGCGCTCATGGTGATATTATCGGGCGGCTGAGGAAAGACGGAGTCCACTACGATCACGCCATAGACCGGTGAGGAACCGTCGATGACGCCGTCCTCGTCAGGATCGTATATGAGCACTACCACGCCGAGGGTAGCCTCGTAGTTGGCCACGGCTATCCAGCCCACGGGATCGATGGAAAGGGGTGGGCCGTTGAAGTTGAGAACGTCGCCATAGGTATCGTCCAGAAGGACGTACTGGCCCTGGCCGTGATCGCCCGGTATCAGCGTGTTGGCGCGCAGTTCCAGATATGCCGTGTCTATATCGTCGACAGTGGCTCTGATTACGGCATGACCCAGACTGCCGGAGAAGGTGTAGGAGAACCGAGCTATTCCCGTCGAGTCCGTGATAGTGGAACGCGCCGACAGGGTGCCGTCTCCTTCGATGGGAGAAAGCTGTATCTGCCGGTCGGGGAGGTAGTTGCCGCCCTCATCGCGGACGGCCAGCTCGAGGGGATGGTTGAAAACGGAGTCGCCCATGCTGCCCTGGTAATAGAGGCCATTAATGACTACCAGACCCGCCGGGACAGTCGGACCGTTCGGCTTGTTATTGTCGTTACAACCAGTGACGATTGCCAGGGCAACCACGGCTCCGACCGTCGCCGCCAGGCATTTGCGAGCGTCAACAAACATGTTCACCTGTCTGCATTCGTGAGAAGTCTTCCATAGGACTAATGTCGGCAAAAGAGCGCCAATATGCCCCTACTGCAGCGGAGACTCCGAACCTCTTCTCAGGGCCGGAAGTAGTACTTTAACCCCAGTCCGAAATTGAGAAACCGGGGTCGATTGCCCGATTCTAAGAGATCGTAGCTGTTTACCGACGCCAGCGTGGCAAAGGACCGTTTTCGGGGCGATTCCCAGACCTTGACCTCAACCCCGCAACTCGCAGCGAGGGCCGCGTTCAGGTGCGATTCCGATTCAAAGCCCTTGTGGGTGGCCGCCGTCAACCCGCCCCGGACTCCCAGCCCCACGTAGGGAGACCAGAAGTTCTCGGAAATGGGCGTGAACAGGTAGCTGAAATTGAAGTCGAAATCGTACTGACTCAAAGATGGTTTGTCCTTCTCCATGAACATGCTATTTGCTTCCCACTGCGCGTACTGAGTGGGGTCGAGGCCCAGATCGGTTGTCGTGACCTGATACAGGTTCAACTGGTCAATGCGGGTGTATCGGAACCCTACCGAGATCAGCATCCGGTTGTTGCGGAGTTGCCCATAATTCAGGCCGATGTGAAAGGTGGGGTCGTACAGCCTGTCGGCGTCGATATCCACCGCCCGACCGCCTTCATCCGTAAAGTCCAGGAAACCACTCAATCCGTCATAGCTCCCGACCGGCGTCGAGTAACCGCCGCACAGATCGACGACGTTATACCGTTTGGCCACCCTGACGATTCCTCCCGTGGCAACTCCGTTCAAGGTAAAGGCGGCAAAAAGCAACATGATGATCGTTTTGGCAGTCTTTGACATATTCACTCCCGGTTTCAATCGTCTTCGTGTGGCCGATAGATACGACTTCCGCAGGTCTGTGTCAAACTTTTTGCAGCGCCGTCGCCACCATCTTCTTCTTGTACAACTAAACTGCAAATCGGCCGACATTCTATGTATCTGATCGCGTTGCCGCAAATACCCGTTGCGGCGGACGGAACGGTGGTTATATTCCGCTCGGATGGAGATATACCGACGGTTGTTCGGCTATGGAAAACCGAAAGGATGGACCAGTATGATGGCAAGCGCGGACATAATAATCATTGGTGCCGGCGTAATGGGTCAGGGGTTGGCGGAGGCTGTCGCCACTTCCGGCAACGAGGTCATGCTGATCGACAAAACGACCAAGCTGGCCGAACGGGGCCTGAGAGGCATTTCGGAATCCATAGACCGGGAGATCCACAAATGGGGTCTCACGCAGGCGGACAGACGGGCTATCCTGGCCCGCATCTTTCCGTCGTCGGACATCTCCCAGGCGGAAGACGCCGGGATCGTGATCGAATGCATCCCGGAGAATCTCGCGATGAAGCGCTCCCTGTTCGACAAACTGGACGAGATCTGCAAGCTGGACGCGCTCCTGATCACGAACACCGGCACCCTGTCGATCTCGGAAATAGCAGCCGCCACCAAGCGACCGAGCAAGATCATCGGCATGCACTTCCTGAACCCGGTTACCAAAATCCCCCTGGTGGAGATCGTCAAGGGTCTTAAGACCGACGACGAGTCGTTCCAGAAAGCCGTGGAGTTCGCTGAACTGCTTGACAAGCAGTGGATTACCGTGAACGAATATCCCGGTTATGTCACCACCCGTATCATTGTTCCCCTGCTGAACGAGGCCATGCACGTGTTAATGGAGGGAGTAGCGACCGCTGAGGACGTCGACAAGGCCATGAAATTGGGCTTCGGTTTCAATATCGGACCGTTGGCTCTGGCCGACATGATGGGGCTGGACGTGGTCATGTCGTGGATGGAAAACCTGCTGGCCGAGCTGTCCGAACACAAGTACAATCCCTGTCCCCTGCTTCGGAAGATGGTCCGGGCCGGACGCCTGGGCGTCAAGACCGGAAGAGGGTTCTTCAGTTACGATGACGAGGGCAACCGTATCACGGATGAAGAGACCAATGAGCAGCCTGCTGATGGAGAACAGTTCCAATGAACATACTTGTTATCAACTGCGGGTCGTCGTCGGTAAAGTATCAGCTTATCGACACCAGCACCGAGATTGCTCTTGCCAAGGGAGCTGTGTCGCGGATCGGCATGTCGGCCGCCGTTCTGACCCACAGACCGTACGACCGACCCGAG
This sequence comes from uncultured bacterium, assembly GCA_965603125.1. GTDB lineage: Bacteria > Zixibacteria > MSB-5A5 > GN15 > FEB-12 > JAJRTA01. Next base: position 4,539 of record CBFDBU010000008.1, read on the forward strand.
ATCACCTCCGCCGGGGAAATCCTTGACCATATAATAGCTGTCGAACAAGTCGTTTTGACTCTGACGTCGGAGACCCACGGAGTAATCAGGGACAAATCGGAAATAGCGGCCGTCGGGCATCGCGTGGTACACGGTGGTGAGCGTTTTGCGGATTCCGTTCTGATCACGCCGGAACTCATGGTCGAGTTGCGGTCCCTCATCGAGCTGGCTCCGCTGCACAACCCGCATAACATCCGGGGAATCAACGCCAGCCAGAAGACATTGCCGGATGCTCCCCAGGTGGCCGTGTTTGACACCTCCTTCCATCACCGGATGCCGCCGCACGCCTACATATACGGCGTACCATACGTGCTGTACAAGCGTTACGGTATCCGTCGCTACGGTTTTCACGGCACCTCGCATCGCTACGTCAGCGAGCGAGCAGCCGACATTCTCTGCAGACCGCTGACCGACCTCAAAATGATAACCTGTCACCTTGGAGGTGGCGCCTCGCTGGCTGCCATTGACGGCGGCGTGTCGGTCGACACCTCGATGGGCTTCACACCTCTGGAAGGATTGCTGATGAATACGCGTTCCGGCGATCTTGACCCGGCCATCATCCTGCACATCATGGCCCGCGAGGAGCTCTCACTGCACGAGGCCAACACTCTTCTTAACAAGCATTCCGGCCTCTCGGGCATTTCCGGTGTATCGTCGGACATGCAGGACATCCAGGAGGCGGCCGCAAGCGGCAACCAGAACGCCCAACTGGCCCTCGACATCTATTGCTACCGCCTGAAAAAATACATCGCCTCCTACACGGCCGCAATGGGGGGGCTGGACGCACTGGTGTTCACGGCCGGTGTCGGCGAGAACTCACCCATTGTCCGCGCCAAATCGTGTGAGAACCTTGGCTTTATGGGCGTGGAGATTGACGAGAACCGCAACGCCGAGGGCAACTGCCAGGAGACGGTCATCTCAAGCAACGCCAGTAAGGTCAGCGTGTTCGTCATTCCCACCAATGAAGAACTGGTGATCGCGCGGGATACCAAGCGAATCGTGGAGGCGGCGGGGTAGGATAAGACACCGGTCATATCGTTTGTTCTTTGTACTCGTTCCCACGCGGAGCATGGGAACAAGAGGAAGAATAGCCGGAAGACCGGCATAACAATGTGACAGTCAGCGTGAATGTGACCGATCCCACAGCTTGCTGTGAGATCGCACGGTGGGCGCACGGTCGATAGGTTCCCGCGAAATTGCCAAAATAAAGCGCCGGCCGGCGGCGCTTTGAAGTCGAGTGTGTTATCGTATGGCGTTTAGTTCAGTTCGGCCTTGCTGTTGGTCTGACCCTTCTCGATCAGTTCCGAATACTGGCCCGGCGTTTGGAGGACCTCAACCGCCTGCAGAATGCCTTTATCGGTCTTGAGAATGAGCTGCTCGTAAACGCCTCGCTGACCGACGATGGAAGAGAGAATCTCACGCTTTATCGCTTTCCTGATATAGTCCAGAGACCGATCGAAATCGTCCTGCTTTTCCTGCAACACCAGTTGCTCCAGGCTGTCCAGCGTCGTCCCGAACAGGCTGTCCTGCTCTTCTTCAGCAACCGTCTCTCGCAGTTCCTCAAGGACCACCTGCAGGGAGGTCTTGTAGTCGAAATCCTTCTCCTTGATAAAGGCCCGGAACTCGTCGACCATCTCTTCAGTGACCTCGAAGGTCGGCTCGATATCGGGGTGGGCGGCGACGTACTGGACGGCATAATCGAACATCTGGGACTGGCGCTCCAGATTGATCTCGATCGGTTCGTACATCTCCCTCTTGATATCGATATCAGGAACGATCCCGCCGCCACCATAGACGGCCCGCCCGCCGTTGGTATAGAAGATCTCCTCTTCGGACACGGCCAGCGAATCGGTCTCCTCTTTCTCGAGTTCCGTCGCTGCTTGCGAGCCTCCCTTGACCTGTTTTTCCGGTTTCTGAATGCAGCGCCCGGACGGGACGTAGTACTTGGCCGTAGTCAGTTTCAGCGCCATACTGCCGTCGTTTGAGATGGGGAATATCTGTTGCACGAGACCTTTGCCGTAGGTCGTGCTGCCCATGATCAACCCCCGATCCCAATCCTGGATGGCACCGGCCACGATCTCTGAAGCCGAGGCGGTGCCTTCGTTGACCAGGATGACGAGCGGCTTGTCAAGATAGAGGGGGGGACTGTCGGAATAGTAATGCCGCTCGGAGTTCTCATAACGCCCCCTGGTGTAGACCACCTGTCGCCCCTGCTCCAGGAACAGCTCGGCTGTCTCTTTAGCCTGGTCGAGAAGCCCGCCACCGTTGGAGCGGAGATCGAAAATCACGCCGGACACGTTCTGCTCGTTGAGTTCCGAGAGAGCTTCCCTTAGCTCGTGGCTGGTTTCCTTGGCGAACCGGGAGAGCCGCACGTAGCCGATGTTGGTGCCGGGGATAATGCCTGCAAAAGGCACTGACTTGAGTTCGATAACGGCCCGCTCCAGCTCAAACTCCATCATGTCGGCGATCCCGGAGCGCTTGATCAGGAGGGTTACCGATGTTCCGGCCGTCCCGCGCATGAGCTTGGCGCCGTCAGAGGTGGACATATCCTCGGTCGACTTGCCGTCGATCTCCCAGATGACATCACCCGCCCGGAGCCCCTTGCGATAGGCAGGAGTGCCTTCTATGGGCGTGATAATCACAATTCGACCCTCGCGCGAATCGATCTGCATCCCCAGACCTTCGTACTTGCCGTCTGTGGACTCCATCAGGGCGTCGTACGAGGACTTCTCCATCAAGACCGAAAAGCGATCGAGGTCGGAGAGCATACCGACTATCCCCGCCTTGATGATCTCCTCGGTGTTCACCTCCTCCATGTACTGATTCCTGACATTGAAGGCGGTTTGCGTCAGTTTCTTGACGTCTCTGAGGAAGCTGTCTCGTTCGTCGCGGGCAGCATCTTGCGACGCGCGAGAGCCGGACTCAAGATTTATGTGCGTGGTGTCAGCCCAGAGCACCGGTTCGGCGGACGCTGTGTTCTGAACCGCCTCACCGGTTCCCACGAACCAGATCAGGGCAAGGGCAAAGATCGTAACTCCAAAGAGTTGGACTGTATAGCGAAGCATGGGACCTCCAAATGTGCTATTCCAAAATCACTTACAATGTAACCATTTACGCAGCCTTGTCAAGTTTGGTTACACTTGTCGGAGATGCTGTATCTTCATGAGTTTTATACGTTTATCGAACGACTTTGGTTGCCCTCCCCGGTCGGATCGGCCTATATGTTTTTGTATTTCGTTATCTTCCTTGTGTTTAACTATGCGAGTGGGACATGCCGGTCATTGCCGCAGAGGGCAGATCGGTGCTGTTTTCCCGCACATTGCTTAACCCGTTTGACTTTATCGGCTTGGCCCGTTGCTACGCAACCGGGGATGAAAAGAATGTCCTTTTTGTGCACAATCCCGTATCATTTACTAACTATGAAGTTCGCCAAAAGCATGACGGCAGCTTGGCTTTTGAACCTCCTGCTGCCCGGATCAGGTCACTGGTACTGGAAAGAGTATGCCTTCGGATTGTTCGTTTTTCTTATCACGCTGCTGACTTCGGTGCTGTTTGTCGCCTCGTTTTCTGTGCCTCTTCCGGCTCCGGCGAAGGTCCTGGTCCTGGGTCTGCCGCTTGTATTTTACGCGTTCACTTTCGTGGATCTGACGCGGACAGTCCGCACCCGGCGCATGTCCGTCAACCGCTCACAGCGTGTGTTGCTCATCGTGTTGATCGTCGCCGTTGTCTACCAGTTATGCGCACCAATCGCCCCGCTCAACTTCGCCCTGAGAAACCGGCCGGAGATATTCACCCTTGAGGATAACCGCTTGTCCCCCCTGTTTGCCGGAGGGGATTTGCTCAAGGCCAGCAGGCTGTCCTACCAGGTGAACATCTTTGCCTTTGACCGGCCGCTTCTGCACACGCTGCCCGAACGCTATGACGTTGTGAGATTCAAGGCCACCTCCGGCGGACGTGGCACGGGTATCGTGGTCGGTCTGCCCTCGGAGAACATCGAGATCGTCGAGGGAGTCGTGGTTGTTGACGGCCTGCCGGATTTCGACACGGTGCCCGACGGACTGCTGCTTGCCGGCGACTGGCCGTTGACCCGGGCCGGGCAGTTCTCTATCTTGGTGGCAACGTTGAAACTTGGAAGCGTTGGCCGGGTGCAGGATGTCCCGCTGACGGACTTGATCGGGAAAGTGGAGAAACTGCTTTGAACCGGGTAAAGAACCTGATATTCGATCTGGACGGTACGCTGATCGATTCGTCCGAAGGCCTCGTGAAGGCAATCAATTACTCGCTTGAGAAGATGGGCGAACCACCGCAGACTCCCGAAGCAATCAAGCCGTTTATCGGTTACCCGTTGGAGAAGATGTATCCCAACTTCACCAATGCGCCTGTCGACGAACTGTATGCCCATTTTCAGGTAAAAGCCGCAGAGACGGTCGTCTCATCGACGGTGGCCTTGCCCGGCGTCGACAGTACGCTGCGAGAGCTGCATGGCCGGGGATATCGCCTGGCCATCGCCACCACCAAGATCAAGGTCCATGTCAACGGCATCATCGACAAGTTCGGCTGGCAAGACCTGTTTACCACTGCTACGGGAGGAGACGAAGTAGAGCGGGTCAAACCTGATCCGGCTATCTTCCAACTGACGCTCGAACGGCTCAAAGCTTCCAAGTCCGAATCGATGGTGATCGGGGATACCATCAATGACGTCATCGCAGCCAGGGCGGTCCCGCTGACGGTTACGGCCGTGCTTTCCCCGTATGGAGGACGCGAAAAACTCATGGCCTCAGGGCCGGACTACTTTGTTGAAAATCTGCCCGAGTTGTTACGCATCCTGAACGGATGTGGTAGTGAACCAGGAGACCAACGATGAAGAAATTGTATGTTCATTCATTCGGAACGCCAATGGGTAAGGTGCATACAGCCTCGTCCGAGAAAGGGCTGGCCCTGGTCGGTCTTCCCCGCGAGACTAAGCGTCGGTTCTACGCCAGGATTGAGAAGCACTTCCCCGGCCACGAAGTCTGCCCCGGGGGAGTGATAAACAGAAGAGCGCAGAGGCAGATCGTTTCTTTTCTCAGCGGCAGGCGGAGCAGTTTTGACCTGCCGTTGGACATAAGAGGTACGCCCTTTCAGGTCAGGGTCCTCAAACGGGTGGCCCGCATTCCATACGGCAGGACCTGTACGTATGGTGAGATCGCCCGCGCCATCGGCCACCCGAGCGCATCCCGGGCGGTGGGAGGAGCCAACGCAAAGAACAACTTGCCGCTGGTAATCCCCTGCCATCGGGTGGTGGCGTCAAACGGGCCGGGAGGCTATGGCGGCGGCCTGACGATGAAGCGACGTCTGCTTATGATGGAGCGCGCCCTTTGAGGGATTGACGATGCTCGGCCGGCTTTCGCTGGAGCATTGCGAGCAATCAGCCTGAGCGGCTTTGTCAGCTCTCGGCTTACTAATGTGGACCTGAGACAGACATGATTGGCCAGGTGACAATAGGTATAGAACTTGAACTCAAGATAGAGGAGCATTACCGTGGATCCACGCGTCGAGAAACTGGCCGGGGTGCTTGTCACCTACTCGCTCAAACTGAAAAAAGGACAGACCCTGAAAATCGTTGGTGAGGTCGCCGCCCTGCCGCTGATAAAAGCTGCCTTCAAGGAGGCGGTCAAAGTCGGCGCCCACCCGTACACGATGATCAGGGTGCCTGACAACGAAGAAGCGTTGCTGAAACTTGGAACCGACGCCCAGTTGAAGCACATCCCGGCGCATGCCAGGCTGGAGGTCGATAAAATAGACGCCTACCTGGGCATCTGGGGCAGCGACAATACCCGCTACTTGTCCGGGACAGATCCCAAACGCCAGGCGTTGCACAAAACGGCCATGAAATCCGTCATGCAGAGGTTTCACAAGCGGGCCGCGGCCGGTTTGCTGTCCTGGTGCGGGACGCAATTCCCGACGCTCGCCGACGCTCAGGAAGCCGACATGTCGCTCGCCGACTACGAGGATTTCGTATACCGATCCGGTCATATCCATGCCGGCGATCCGATCAAACACTGGAAAAAAGTGCAGATGGAGCAGGCACGGCTCTGCAGAATCCTCAATAAGGTCGACCGGATTCATCTCCGGGCGGAAGGGACCGACCTCAAGCTGCGTGTCAAGGGTCGCAAGTGGATCAACTGCTGCGGCACTGAGAACTTCCCCGACGGCGAGATATTCACCGGTCCCATAGAGAACTCCGCCGAGGGTTACATCCGTTACAGCTTCCCCGCCGTGTACATGGGTCGGGAAGTCCGGGACGTGCGCCTCGAATTCAAGAAGGGCAAAGTGGTCGCCGAGTCCGCAGGCAAGAATCTCGACTTTCTCAAGGCCATGCTTAACATGGACAAGGGAGCGCGTTTTCTCGGGGAGTTCGCAATCGGCACCAACTACGAAATCAAGCGCTTCTCGAGGAACATACTGTTTGACGAGAAGATCGGCGGCACCTGTCATCTGGCCGTGGGGAACTCGATCCCGGAGTCGGGGGGCAAGAATGTAAGCAGCTTGCACTGGGACATGATCTGCAACCTGAAGAAAGGCGGCGAAATAACCGCCGACGGCAAGGTCATCTATCGCGACGGCAAGTTCATGATATAGCGCCTGCTCTGCCGCAAAAAAACCGACGCTGACAGCGTCGGTTTTTTCATATTAGAGCAGCTGTGATTTATTGGCCAACCGGTGGCGGACCCTGGTTGAACATGTAGTCGATCAGGTATACAAGGTCGGCAATGTCAATGGGGCCGCCCAGAGCGTCAACGTCACCGGCTTCGAGCGGTGTCGGAGGGGGGCCTTCGTTGAACATGTAATCGACCAGGTGGACAAGGTCAGCAATGTCAATGACGCCGCTGTTATCCATGTCGCCACGGACGAGGCTGACGACTATGAACCCGGGATGGATCACCGGCTCATAGGTAAGCCAGACCGACGTGAGTTCAAGCGTTTCCGATCCCAGGGCGGAATCGACTTTGTTGCTGAGACCGCCCGGCGTAAGTGGCGCAATAGTGAAGTACAACCTCATGACTTCACCGGAGCCCTGGGGGAGCGGCGGCTGGCCGCCTCCGTCATCGGGAGTCAGTTCCCAGGTATACCGGTTGGAACCGGGGTCGGAGGCCACTTCCTGCAGTCGCTCGAAGTAACCGGTGCGGTCACCGCGGGTAACTGAATCGAGCGCCAGCGGCGGCACATCCTCGTATTGGAAGGGAATTACCAGTCGTGACAGCGCCTGCGAGTTGACCAGGCTGACCGACATCATCACCTCTCTGCCGGGGAGGGCCGAGTCAGACACAAACGTTACTGTGTCACCCAGCATGATTATGTAGGCCGCCTTCTCATGGGTAATATCGCCCATGGATGTGCCTGCCGTCAGAGAAACGTCGAAGACACCCGCCTCGGTATAAGTGTGAGCAGGCTCCTGGACGTAAGCCGAGCCGCCATCGCCGAACGACCATGTCCACGTGTCGACCGTCAGCGGGCTGATTCCGGTAAATTGCACTGTCGCCGGGGCATGTTCCAGGGTTATGTCCGCTTCGAAATCGACGCCCCAGTCAAGGGCGGCGTCGGCGTCGAGTACTCCCCAACCGTAGTTGTTATCGGGCGAGGCGGCGTTGTCGGCCGTCTCCATCAGGGCCTGACGAATTGCCTGGGGCGTGAAACCGGGCCGCGCCTGCACCATCAGGCAGGCCGCCCCGGCTACCAGGGGCGTCGACAGCGACGTTCCATTGGCGGCACCATAAGAGTAGTCCGTTCCACTTGTCGCGCAGAAGGTAGAGATGCCCTGGGCGCAGACCTCGGGTTTGATGCGGCCGTCAGAGGTAGGCCCTCGTGATGAGAAGGAAGCCAGCGCTCCGGATTGGTACACCGCCCCGCAGGTCAGGATATCAAAAGCGTCTGCCGGTGCGCCTATGGTGCCTGGGGCGGGGCCGGAATTGGAGGCAGCGTTGCACACAACGATGCCCAGACCGGCAGCCATGCCGGCGGCGATGCTGGTCGTGGCCGTGGCCCCATCCAAGTCTTCGTAAGTGTAGTCGGTGCCGGTGCCGGGATCCCACTCCAAGTAGGACAACGAACTCGTCACGACATCGGTTCCGATAGAACCAGCCCATTCCAGGGCCGCCACCCAGTTATCTTCCTCTACGGGCGTTTCCGAGCGAACATCTTCCGTTTTGCAGAGGATAAAGTTGGCTTTGTACGCCGGTCCATAGATAGCGCCGTCCTTGTGGCCGCCCGACACCGACCAGATATAGGTACCGTGATTCCACTGGCTTGGCCAGTCGCCTGCTTCATTGGCAACGTTGCCGTCATCGAAGACAAAGTCCCATTCCGCGAGCACGCGACCGTCGGCGTAATGCTGCGCAAACGCTTCGTGGGTCTTGCGAAAACCGGTGTCGAAGATCGCCAGCGTGACACCGGCGCCGTCCAGTCCCTTGTTGTGCATGGCCGGTACGTTTATCTGCGTCAACTGACCCTCGGATGCACCGTAGTCCAGTACTTCGGGGGAAAGAGAGAGTGGATCCGGCCGATCAATCCGGATCGGGATACTCTCGACCGGTCTCCGTCGATAGAGCCCCAGCGGCTTGATCTTCGCGACAAACGGTAGTCGGCATATCTCATCGTAACGGTCAACCGGGATTTCAAAGCTGGCAGCGTTGAGCCATCTCGAAGTGCGCCGGCGTGTTGCGCCCCGGTCGATCACTTGCTCCAAGTAACCTTCCGGCACCGGCAAGTCGGCAAAAACGACGTGATCCAGCCCGACCTTAGCTCGTCTGGCAAGCGCCCGTTGGCTGATAGTCACCGACGCGGCCTTGCCGGAGAAGCCGCTCTTGCCGGCAATCCCTTTGTCGGTGAAGTATACCCACGCCATCAGGGTATCGCCGTCCCGATTAACCAGGGCGCGTTTGACGTCATCAAAGGCGGTCGGCCCGGACTTTTCGCAAACCACCGGCTGATCAGTCAGCGCCGGGATAATGCGGTCGGCCTTTGCCGCGGCTGACAGAATGGAAATAAGCGTAAGCGTGAGGATCGCTGTGAGAAACGCCATATTGGATCGACGGCATAGCTGCATAATCATGTCCACTTTCTCGAGATTTGTGAAAAGGCTACTGCCTCTTAGTTGTAAGACCGCGTCGTTCTACTAAGTTACTGCAGATGTCGTTTTTGTCAACAGCAAATCGCCTTCTCCCTATTAGTATGGGGTTACGCCCATCTATTGAAGCGTGATACGCGGCCGCCCGTTCTCGGCTGAGGGGAATGCACCACCCTCATATCATACCTAACCGACAGTCACGCATGGGGTTACCTCTGGGCGGCGACGACCATCCGGATTCGTGGTGGCGAGGCATGGGGTATGCTTCAAAACCGGGTGACGACAAGAAAACCTTGAACGAGGGTCCCGTCGACCCCGGGATATTGCGGTTTCCCGGTGTTGACGTCTCTCGAGTCGATAGGATCCGCAATGAAAGCAAAACTCAGATCTGCACAGGGTATCACCCTCATTGAGATCATGACCATGTTAGTGATTGTCGGCATTCTGGCTGCGGTGGCGGCTCCCAGGTTTCAGACTGCCTTCGAAAAGACTCGCTTCCGGTCCGCTAACCGAGACCTGATATCGACTCTAAGGCTGGCCCGATCAATGGCTATCACTGACAAACACCAGTATGGTGTCCATTTCAGTTACGAGGATCACACCGTAACCATCTTCAAGGATTCGGTTGACCCCACAGCCTATATCCTCGACGGCAACGACCCGGTGATTCGAGTAGACACTATAGGCGATGAGTTTGCCAACATCTACACGGACGTTGAGAACGACGTCATCACCTTCGCCCCGAACGGATCGGCAGGATTCAACGGCGGTGGAAACATAGCAGCCCAGGGCTATTTCCCAAACTGGTCGGCCGAGTACTACCACAATATTCTGGCTTCAACCGGCCGGGTTCGTTCGTATGACAGTTGGGAGGAGTGGGCAGCGAATCACGGTGATCTGTAGAAGCAGTGGTAGTCTCCCAACAGCTTCTTGTTCTCTCCAATTGAGGTCTCTTCGCCAAGCGAAGGGGCCTCTTGCCGCTATACTCAAGTAGTTGAGAAGCAACGGCTTAGTCGGTCTTCGCGAAGAAATATCGAGCAGCCTCCGACGCAGGCTCGAAATGGCCACGTCGGCGGATATCCCAAAACAGACCAGCAAAAGAGGATTTTTCGCCACAGGCCTTAAATGAGACGGGATTGTGTCGACAACTAATCTCGTAGGCAAGAACCGGCAAATCTTAGACAATGAGTGAGAAATGGCGTTTTCACGCGGAAGTAAGAGCACGGTAGGACTGGACATTGGGGCGAGTTCGGTGAAACTCGTGAAGCTGGACCATACGAAGTCCGGCCACTCGGTTTCGGCAATCGGAATTCGGGAACTGCCTCCGGAGGCCGTTGTCGCCGACGAGATTCGTGACCGCGAATCGGTCATGTTCAACATTCAGTCGCTCATTGACCTGACCGACCCCAAGATCAAAGACGTGGTCGTGTCACTCTCCGGGCACGGCGTCATCACCGATCGGTTCACAATCGACAAAAAAACCGGCACCGAGGCGGAGCAGGCAATTCTCTTTGAGACAGAGCAGAGAGCTCCCTTCGATGTGGATGACGTCTCGCTGAGCTATCATATCGTCAAGGTTGATGACGACATCAACAAGATGGACGTCCTGTTGGTGGCGGCCCGAAAGGAGTATCTTCAGGTCTATCTGCAGTTGATTGAGGACTGCGGGCTGCGTCCTGTCATAGTGGATGACGACGCGCTCGCCATATACAACGCTTACGAGCACAACTACGAAATCGACCCGACCCGGATCACGGCCCTGGTGAACATCGGCCACGACGTGACCAACATAACCTATGTTTGTGACGGTTTCTATCACTCGACGCGTGACGTTTCGTCGGGGACCCGTGAAATCTATAATGCCATTCAGAAAGAATTCCGCCTCAACCCGGAGTTGACCAGCAAGGCCATCAAAGGTGAGATGTCGGAATCGATCGACCAGGATATGCTCAAGGCCACGATCATTTCAGCCACCGATGAGCTTATCTCGGGCGTCGAGTTGGCCTTTTCCTACTTCAAATCCCAGGCCAAGCTGGAAAACATCGACTGGATTGTACTTTCCGGCGGTGGGGCGCTGATTCCGTATCTGCCGGACTTCCTGCAATCCAAGCTGGGCATTCCGCTGGAGATTGCCAACCCTCTGCGCAATATCGACTATGATCCGGAGTTGTTCCAGTATCTGCAACCAGAGAAGATCGCACCCCTGCTGACTGTCTCGGTAGGTCTGGCAATGCGGACAGTGAGGTAAGGCCATGATAGAAATAAACCTGCTTCCCAAGGACTATAACAAACGCTCGTTCGAGTTCTCCCTTGGCAAGACCGGCCTGTATGTGATGGGCGGAGCGGTCGGAGTGATTCTCATGTTGATTGGAATCACCCTTTACCAGATGCACCAGATCAGCACTCTCAACGACAATATCGAGCGGGCCCGGCAACGGGCCGACATGCTGCGCAAAGACATCCGGGTAGTCGAAGCCCTCGAAGACGTGAAGGCCAAGATCACCAACCGCATGAAGGCGGTTGAGACCCTTGACAGTCATCGTTCCGTCTGGGTTCGGGTTCTGGAAGATATGGCCAGAAACGTGCCGGACTTCGTATGGCTGGCCCGATTCGACGAACTGCCGGTGGAGCAAACAGACGATTCCGGGTCGACACCGGCGCTGGTCCGAAGGGCTGAGATCGAAGGGCACACGTTCACCCTCAATGCCATGGCCGCCTTCATGATCAACATGATGCGCTCGGATTACTTCGACGAGGTCGAACTAAAGGGAACCAGCGAAGCATGGTACGAAGGCCACAGTGCGTTCAATTTCATCCTGACATGCGACCTGCACTACCTTTCCGATGAAGATGCGCGAGGGCTGTTGGGCAAAGCCGGGGATGAAGGGCAATCCGCTTCCTCAAAGACCAGTCACAAAAGCTTAAATTAGGACGGACCGTTATGGATCTAAGAGATGCGAACACGCAGAAAATCGCCATGGGGCTGGTGGCGTTCTTTGTGGTGGTCTATTTCTGGTACTCCCGGCTCTATTCGAGCTACGACCACCAGATAGAAACCAGGAGCTACGAGTTTGAACGGATAACAACGGAACTGCGCCAGGTGGAACTTAAGGCCAAATCGCTCGAGGCTCTCAAACTTGAGTACGAGGGCCTGGTGGATCGCTATCACGAGATCGAAGCTCTCCTGCCGGAAGTCAAGCAGATCCCTTCCTTCCTGGTTCAATTGCACACGGCTTCGTCGCTCACCGGTTGCAGGATCACCGGTATTCAGCCACTGGAGACGGAATCAGAGAGGTTCTACAATGTCGCCTCTTTCGAGATGAGGATGACGGGGACTTACCATGATTTCGGTTCTTTCATGAGCTACGTGGCCAACTTCCCCTTCATCGCGAATATGTCGGACATGAGGATCACGGCTACCAATATCGCCATTGCCGAATCAAAGCATGACGACGAGACAGATAACCTGAAAAGCAAAGAGACCATCGAGGCCATATTCAACCTCTCTACCTACTATGTCAAGGAGGAGGAGCGGCTGATGGAGTTGAGTATATAGGAGGTGAGGAGATGTTAAAGAGCACATTCGTTACAGCGGCCTGCCTTCTCCTTGCGGTCTCCATCGCCCACGGTGCTGCCCGGGTCGCCAATGTTGAACTGAGCTACGGGAACGACTGTTCGATCGCCAAAATCGATGTCGAAGGCACTGTCCGCTTCACCCACCAGACCGCGGTTGCCAAAGACGGTCGTCCTTTCCGCGTGATAGTCGATATCCTCACGGCCGTTCACCATCTGGGGGCCAAGGAGTTCCTCTCGCTACCGGATTGCCCGGTGCGGCACCTCCGCACCTCCCAGTATTCCGTCAAGCCGGAAAAGATCACGCGAGTCGTGTTTGATATGGAAAGGGAAACAACTTACCGGGTAGAGTCGGACAACAACTCGGTGAGCATCTTCTTCCCGGACAAGTCCCGTCAGCCGTTCAAAGCCTGGTCAACGTCGGCCTTCCTGGTTGCCCAGGCCAAGGCAAAGAGGCAGGTGGCGGCGACTAAGCCACCGGAAGTGCCAACAGCCGCACCCGCAAAACAGACTAAGCCCAAGGTCGTCCGAGAACTTACCTCGGCGGAGTTGAATGCCCTCATAGCCAAAGACAGACAGGAAAGCCTGCGGTCGAAAGCAGCTCCTGTTACAAAAGCGCCCACACCGCTCGCCGTGAAGGCTGCCGCGCCGGCACAGGAAACGACCGCAAAGGAAGCCGGTCACAAGACCAGTCCGCCGGTCAGGTCGCAAAAGCTATTCTCCGACAAGGACAAGTGGGCCGGCCTTTTTGAACCCCCGGAAACGGACAAGGCTGATCCGGTCAAGCAGGCTGGCGCCAAGACTCAGAAGGACGCTCCTTCCAGCCCCGACCAGAAGACGGCTGACACACAACCAACAGCGGTCCTCGAAACGCCGCCGCCGGTTGCTGTTAAGACAGCCGACAAGCCGACACCCGGGGTCAAGTCGGAAGATACAAAGGTCAAGCCCGCGCTGGCCGCGAACAGCCAGGACGAAGGAGCCAAGTCCCCGGCCAGGTCGGACAGCCGGGCCGTGAAAAAGCCGGCCTCAAAGACCAAACCGGCAGCAGCCGGTCAGGCGTCACCCAAACCGGTTGCCCCTCCGCAGTTGGCGGCATCTCCGGCCAAGGACCGGAAGGTGACTCAGGACAGCTCTGCCAGTCCGGCGCGGAGTAAGGTCAAGACGGATAAGACGCCCAAACCGGTCGAACCGGCCGGGAAGCCGACCCCGGAAGCGGATGAAATCAAGACCAAACCGGACAAGAAATCGACCTCGCGCTTTCGACGCAGTCCGACGATGTCCAAGAAAATAAAAGGAACCCTGGTCGCTGAATTCCCCAAGCGGTTGGTCGTCAAATACAAGACGAAAAACTACCGCGATCCCTTCGAGGCTCTGATCAACGATGCCAGGATGTTGAGCAACCCGATTGAGAAGCGAGTGCCCAGTGTCGAGGGTCTTAAGCTGGTCGGTGTTATCCAGTCCGGCTCCGGGGCCAACAGCGCCCTGTTTGAAGGTACCGATGGCTACGGCTACATTCTGAGGGCCGGAGACAGAGTACAGAAGGGCTACGTGCTGCGCGTGGAAAGCGACAGGGTGTTTTTCCAGTTGTTTGAATACGGTTGGAGCCGCACGATGGCCCTGAACATAGAGGACTAAGAAAGGCAGGTGTGACATGGCCCTGAAGAAATCTGACAAGAAAAGCCTGGCGACCGGTTTGTTCATATTACTGCTGGCGGCATGCATGGCGCCGTTGGCGGCCGACACGCAACCAGACCCCAACGTCCCTATCGAGAGCGTGCAGTTCCAGTCGGCTGATATCCGGTCGGTGCTGACGCACCTGGCCGACTACGGCGGCGTCAATGTCGTCATTGCACCGGGCGTCGAGGGCAGAGTCACCATAAAGCTCGACAATGTGATGTGGCGACAGGCTATGGATATTATCGGTCGCACCTATGACCTGGCCATCGTGGATGAGGAAAGCGGGTACCTCCGTGTGATGCCCCTTAAAGCCTACCGTGAGGAACTCACCGAGCAGGAAAAGCACCGTTCCGAGCAGCGCAAGTTGGTGGGACTGGAGACCAAGATCGTCAAGATCTCCAATTCAACCTCAGACGATATCGTCGAGGCCGTCAAGTCGCTGATGACCGAGCGCGGTTCTGTGACCAGTGATTCCCGGTCCAACTCGATCATCATTCAGGAAGTCCCCGATCATATGCCGATCCTGCTGGATTATATCGCTGAACTGGATCGGCCGGCACAACAGATCAAGATATCTGCGCAGCTTTTGGAGATATTCACCAACGACCTCACGGAGATCGGTGTTGACTGGTCGGTGGTAGGCACCTATGTCCCCAACCCGGACCGCGAGATTGAACAGACGGCTGCCGTCACGACCAGCTCTGTAGCCAACCCGGCCGGAAGCTATTCCGTCACGGCCCTTCAGCGAGGGTATGACGTAACGGCGCTGGTGGAGGCGATTGTATCCAACGGTAAGGGAAAGATCATCGCCCATCCGGAAATCACCACCATAGACAACCACGAAGCAAGGATTCAGATGGGTTCCAAGGTGCCCGTCAAGCAGTTCGACGAGGCCGGTAACGTGGTTATCGAGTTCGAGGAAGTAGGGACCATCCTGACGGTGACGCCCCATATTACTGCCGAGAACCAGATCCTTATGCACCTGGCTCCCGAACGCTCGAGTTTTCAGTTCGACGCCGCCGGTGTCATCATTAACACCAGCAATGCCGAAACGAATGTTATCGTCGCCAACGGTCAGACCGCCGTGATCGGAGGAATGACCAAGGAGGACGAGGTCGAGAGCGAAGTGGGCGTGCCCATCCTGAAAGATATTCCGCTCTTGGGCATGCTGTTCAAGTACACGAACAAGACGGTCGAAAACCGCGACCTGGTCATATTCGTTACGCCGACGATCGTCGAAGAGGACCTGGCGGTAGGGGGATGACCGCGTATCGGATCTGACATAAACAGGATATGCACAGGATAGACTCAGGAGAGATCATGTTTGAGAGAAAGAAATACTCCGTGTCCTCGTTGATGACGGTAGTCTTTGTGGCGGCAGCGCTGCTTATGACCGGGTGTGAGTCAAAAAGCCAGCTGGATGAAAGCGAGCAATACGGTGATCTGGCGGGCGCCGAGTTCACGGTTACGGCCAGTCCGGCCGCCCTCACGATAGGCGCCACGGCGGTCGTGGAACTAAAAGTAGAACTGGACGGTCAGGGCGTCCCCAACCAGATTGTCGTCTTCACCGTGCAGGATTCCGAGGCGGGATACTTCACTCCGGCCACGGATACGACCGATGCAGCCGGCCTGGCGGCCACGGTCTTCACAGCCACCAGCATAGGCGCCGCCGTTATTAACGTCTACGTCGGTTCCTACCCGTACCCGGCCTCGACCAACATGACGGTAAGTGAGACCGCCCAGTCCGGTTCCGGCAACGTCGACGTTTCGGTGTCGCCGAGCCTTCTTCTGGCCAACGGAGCCGATACGGCCATAGTGTCTATCACCGTTCGCGACGGCGCGGGCCAGCCGGCCCCCGATTCCACGCTGGTGAGGATTGTGGCCGGTGAGAAATTCGTCGATGTCGACGGCAACGGGTATTGGTCCAACGGAATCGACTCCCTCGTTTTTGACGCTAACGCCAACGGTCAGTGGGACGCCCTCGGCTTGATCCCGTCGACTGCCGTGACCACCGGCGGAGACGGAACCGTCACCGTCAACTATGTCTCGGGAGGTGACGCCCAGACGGTTTACGTAAGGGCAACCGTCGACGACCACGGAATAAGTGGCTTTTCGGAAACATCGCTCCAGGTATCGCCTGACGCCACGGTCGATTTCATTTACCTTTACGCCGACTCCATCAATCTGTGCGTGGCTCAGACCGGCGGTATCGAGGTAGCCATTGCCTACGCCGTATGTTATGACGTCAACGCCAATACTGTTCCCGAAGGCTTGCCGGTCACCTTTGTGATTACCGACGGCCCCGGCGGCAACGAGCACCTCGGCACGGTCGGCTACGGTCCTTACGAGACGGTTACCAACAGCCAGGGTGTCGCTATGGTCCCGGTTCACTCCGGCAGCGTGTCCGGCACTATCAGAATGCGCGCCTCATCCGACGAGGTTCTTTCCAACGCCACACAGGTCATGGTCTCGGCCGGCCCGCCGGTGTACATTGTGATCGGTGCTGAAGAATGTAATGTGGATTACTGGAATGATGTCGGCTTCGAAAACAATATAGTCGCTGTTGTCTCGGACATCTACCTCAACCCGGTCAATGACAGTACCGTCGTGTATTTCAAGACCGATGAGGGCACAATGAAGTCTCACGAGGCGCGGACCGGCGACCTCGAGGGTATAGCCCATACCAAGTGGTTTGCGGGGACCCAGGTCGCTGACGCCGACGGTCGCGTGCTGATCATCGCGGAAACCGCCGGCGGCACTGTCGCCGATACCAGCATGTTTTACAACACGCATTATCCGGACACTCTTATTGTAGTTGGCGTACCCGGCTCGATGCCTGCCGATGGCAAAAGCAAAGTCTACGTCTGGGTCACCGGCCTGGATCTCAACGACAACCCGGTCATCGGTGGTACTCTCTTCTCAGGTGAGGCCAACTACCTGCAGGCGTCCGGCGGCAAATTGGAGAACGGCTGTTACTCAGCCAGCGACAGAGTGGAACTCAGATCGACCGTCCTTGACATGGACTACTCCCTGACCGGCGCGAACGACGACGGCATTGGCGCGGTCGACTTAGTGGTCTACTGGCACGCAGCGGGAGCAGTGACTTCGTATGCCGTAACGATCACCACGAGCACGGCCTATTCGGGCAATTCCAGCATAGCACTCCAGGGTTCCCCCGGCGGAGGAGAGGTGGCCTACTTTACGGTTACGATCAAGGACCGGGCCGGCAACCCGCTGGGCGACCATACAATACAAATCGGCGGTGGAGGTACGATTGAAACCAACGCCTATGGCGAGGCGTACTTCGCCTTCAACGTACCGGTGGCTCCGGGCGACTACACCGTCGTCGTCACCGACACTGACCCCAGAGGCGGACTGGTGCTGACCTATACTATCACGGTTGATGAGTAACACTCGTACAGTCTTCAGAGTCTGATATGAACCGCCGGGTTGAGTGGCCCGGCGGTTTTCTTGTGCTCGGTGTGACCGTCTAAATAACGGTAGGGTGGGTCCGTCCTCGAACCCGCCACGCCGGGTACCCAACCTAAGGGGTTTATTGAAGAACATACTCCAATGCAGTGGCGTCGGGCGTCTCTGCCCGACGCCTGACGGCAGGTGACTGGGAGACCGTCAGGCAGGGACACCTGACGGCACAATTCTGGGAGCGCGCGAGGCGCAAAAGACAGGCTTGCCTGCAAACTTGTTTGGGAGTGTTTTGTGCAGTCAGGTCCAAACAAGTTTGAACCTGCCACCCGTCGGTCGTGGCATATCTCATATGCAAACGAACAGGCAGGCGCAATTTGGGGGGAAGTTGTGGTGTTTTTGTGAGGGGTGGCAAGGAAGGTTCGGTGCTCAGTACTTGCGTGGCGGGTCCGAAGACGGACCCACCCTACGGGGGCTGTGGGCCACAGGACGTCATCACATTTCTGTTTTCATACTTGACTGCTGGATCAAAATATCCTTATTTAGGGCTAGAAACTGATGGGTTAAACCTTGCACGTGTCATATTAGTGTGGTGAGTTAGTAGGAGGCCAAGGTGGCCCGTGTATGGATATTTAAGATGGTCTTACAATGAAACTTGGTAGAATTTAGAATTGAGAACTTTCGCTCCATCAGCGATACCAGATGGTGCAGGTTGTCAGCGGACTGTGTAACTTGTCTCATCGGCCAGAACGAATCAGGCAAAACATCAATCTTAGAAGCCCTTGAAGCCTTCTACACAGGTGAAATCCACCAGGACTACTTGCGCGATGATCAACAAATGCCCAAAGTGTCTTGCCGATTTGAAATCGACTGGAAACCGATTGCGCCCTATCTTGAAGACTACCTATTTCCCCCCGGATTTGCAACGTGGAAGAACGAGGAAGGGTCCAAGGTCTCTCTGGTAAGATCATGGACGGAGCAGGATTCCAGCACTCTTGAGCTCGGTGACGAAGGCCTGCTAACGATGATTCGAGAATTCGAACTCTTCGTAATATCGAGTCAACCGGAATCGTCAGATGAGACGAACGAACTGGACACTGGCGATGCCACTGTGGCACCGGGTGAAACATCTGTGGGTGATGAGGATACCAGAGAGGTGATTACAGCAAAGGGTCTTGCTGAGCACCTTGAGGGCTGGATACCGATATTTGTAAGGTTTGACGATTATGAAAGTCTGTTGCCGGATCGAATAGACTTGGCTGACCTGCGAGGACAAAAGAGAAACGTCGAAGGGTACAAAGGAGTACTTAATTTTCTGAGCGTCTCAGGCATGGACATTGGTGAGTTGGATGGTGAGCGTCGCATTATCGAGAATAGGATCAACCAGATCAATAACCAGGTCAGTACGGACTTTCAAGCGTTTTGGAGCCAAGGTATGGGTAGAAACACGGCCCTGAGATTAGAAGTCGATTTTGAACATCATAGCGATGACGAAGACAAGCCGGGTGAGCCGTATCTCGCTTTTTGGATGAGCCAAGGTGACAGAAAATTGTATCCGAAGCAGCGAAGTGGCGGTGTGCGATGGTTTCTTAGTTTTTATCTACAATTGAAGGCAAGCGCCTCCGAGTCAATCGAGAAAGGGAGAATCTTCCTGATTGACGAGCCGGGCGGTAGTTTGCACGCTAAAGCGCAGGATGATGTTCTACGATTATTCGATAACATCAAGGAAACGACTCAGATCGTTTACACTACGCATTCTCCTTTTCTTGTGAGGGAAGAAGACCTGCCTCGAATTCTGGCTGTGCAGCGGAATGTTGATGGTGAGATGTGGGGCGACACTAAGGTGTTAGACGTTCACAATCTAGGCGATGCGAGTATCGAGACGCTTACACCCGTTTACACGACTATGGGAATGAAACTGTCTCAACAGTCCGTAATCCGGGAATATAACAACATTATTGTAGAGGAACCAAGCGCTCATTACTACTTGTTGGCCTTCAAGTTGTTGTGTGGTTCTAGGCGTGAGCTTCATTTTGTGGCGGCTGAGGGTGCTTCCAACGTTCCCAAACTCGCGTATCTGTTTGAAGGCTGGGGTTTGCAATTCGGGGTGGTGTTGGATGATGACAGCGCAGGCCGCAGCGCATATAGTAAAATCAAGAAAAACCTGTATGGTGATGATCAGGCGCTAGCTGATCTACATATGTACCGGATTAGCCCAAGTAAGGGTAAAGGTATCGAAAATATTTTTGGCACCAGAGATTTCATGAAGTACGTAGCTAAGAACAAGAAACTCGTCAAGAGTGGCAAACACGCCACCTTTCTTACCGAATCCGGACGTTCAAAACCGGTAGTTGCTCGCGACTTCTACGAAAGCGTAAAAAGTGGTAAGGTGAAAATGGACCATCTAAACCAAATCACCCGAAAGAACATAGAAAATCTCGTGAAGAAGATAGAGTCCTTAGTCCGACCGTAGCCAGTAGGGTGGGTCCGTCTTCGAACCCGACATCTTCATTTTAACTGACATCACCTGTCAGTCCAACCAACTACCTTGATTTCATGTCAAAATTAATTCGTCATTTCTTGCCTGGACAATCCTTTTTCATTACTTCTGTAACCGCTAATCGAAAGCCCCTGCTCGTTCAGCACGCGAGACAGTTAGCGCGGGCGGTTATTTCTGGGTGACCAGCTCTTTCACGAACTGCGGCAGGGCAAAGGCCGCACGGTGGGTCTCGGCATTGTAGTAGCGGGTCGAAAGGTTCAGTCTGTCATACCGTTCCTGGTCGAAATCCGAGAGGGGATCGCGTTTCCTGCTGCAGAAGGCGAAACACCACAGGCCGGAGGGATAGATCGGCATGAAGCAGGTAAACAGCCTGGCTATCGGGAACACCTCACGAAGGTTGCCGTGGATCGCCCGTACCGTTCTCTTGTTGTAGAACGGTGATTCCGTCTGGGCCACCAGTATGCCGTCGTCGCTGAGCCGGTCGCATACTTTCTGCTGGAAGGCCTTCTGGAACAGGTCGGCCGCCGGGCCGATGGGATCGGAGAGATCAAGAATGATAACGTCGTACTTCTCGCCATCCTCCTCGATGAACTCCTTGCCGTCCCGGTAGATGATTTCTGCCCGCGAGTCGTTCAGACCCTCACACAGATAGGGGAAATGCTTGCGGGAGGTCTCGACCACCATCCGGTCGATCTCGCACAAGATACAGCTTTCCACCTCGGGGTGTTTCATGACTTCCGTCAGCGCTCCGCAGTCTCCGCCGCCGATGATTAATACCTTGCGCGGAGCCGGATGGGCAAACAGCGGCACGTGAGCGATCATCTCGTTATAGGCGTTGTTGTCGTTGTCACAGACCATAAGCGACCCGTAGAGAACCAGCATCTTCCCGAAATCCTCGGTCTGCAATACGTCGATGCGCTGGTACTCCGACTCCAGCGACTCCACTACGCGCTCGACTTTCACGGTCAGGCCCGACAGCCCGTCATGCAGCTCGTTATACCAGACGTTCCAGAGGTCGGCCATACCCTCTTCGGATATGTAGGTCTTGTCGATCCTTTTGCGATCACTCATGGGCAACTCACTCCACAACCATGTACTCCGCACGGCGCAGGGCATTGAAGCCGGAACCGGAGACGGCGCAATAGGCGCCGGTAGCCATGAAGGCCATGCGGTCGCCGACCTGGTGCTCGGGGATCATCAATCCGTCGTACATGACGTCGAACGAATCACAGGTGGGCCCCGCCAGTACCGACAGGCGTCCGGGCCCCTCTTTGGCGGTGACCACCGGGTACTGACAGTGATCATACACGATTCCCGAGAACGTGGAATACAGGCCGTCGTCGAGATAGTACCAGATTTTACCGTCACGCAGTGCCTTGCCCACGACGGTACAGATCAGCGTCACGCTGGTGGCGGCGATGAATCGTCCCGGCTCGCTGACGACCCTGATGCCGGGCCTGATGTTCCTGTCGAGGGCTCGCGCGATAGGAGCGCAGAATCCATCGATGGCGGGAACGGGTTCGGTATACTCAACCGGAAAGCCGCCGCCGATGTCAAGCATTCGTACGTTCAAACCCACCGTTTCCAGAGCATGGATTAGTTCATGTGAGGTCTGAATTGCCTTCACATAGTTCTCCGGATAAATACATTGCGATCCGACGTGAAAGCAGAGGCCGTAGAACTCGTGCCCGGCCTGCTCGATCTGGCGTGCTAACGGAAGCACCTCGCCGGCCGTGCAGCCGAACTTGTACTGAAGATTCACGACGGCGGGCAGGATGGTTCCGATCCGGAAGCGAACCAATATCTTCAGCCTCCTGTCCCGGTAGCGGGCGAGCTTCCTCACTTCCTCCTGGTTGTCGACGACGAACACCTCGACCCCTCTTGCCACCGCCCGGTCAAACTCGTGTGTAGACTTTATCGGGTGCGAATGGATAAGCTCGGCCGGATTGATACCGGTTTTCAGAACGGTGTCGATCTCGCCCGCGGAGCAGACATCGAAGTTGCCACCCTGCCGGACGACCTCGTCAATCAGCAGTGGGTGGTTGTTGGGTTTCACGGCATAGTGTATGTGCACACGCGGGAGAGCCGCCTTGAGTGACCGGTAGTTGCTGCCGATTTCACTTCGGCTGAGAAGCATGACCGGGGTCCTAAGGCTCGGATCCGACAGCAACTGCCGCAAGAGTCCGGTGTCGTCCAGGTGTGAGAGTTGCCGCCTTTCCATCACCGACAAGCTCATGGAGTGTGTCATGATTGTGCTCTCCTCAACCGGCAGGGACTTCGACCGCACCGGACGGAGGTGCCGGCTTATGGTCAATGACCTCGTCCTCCGGCGACGGCAGTCCGCGCTGTATTTCCCGAAGCTGCATCGAGGCTGCTTCGAGAGCCTCTTCGAGATACTCGCCGGCCTTGCAGGGATCCACGCTCTCGCCGCAAGTGAAGATATCGGCCGCGGCATAGCCGTATTCCGGCCAGGTGTGCAGCGAAATGTGTGATTCGGCAATAACCACCACCCCTGACACACCGTGGGGGTTATAACGATGAATGACCGTCTGCACGATTGTGGCGCCGGATCTTCGAACGGACTCGTTAAGCAACCGTTCCAGGAGCGGTGCGTCATCGAGCGTGGTCCGATTGCAGCCGGAAAGCTCCATGATCAGGTGGCGTCCAAGAATCTTCATCCTTATACCTCCTTTGCCGGGTTAAGGGTCGCTCACATCTGCGGCGGCGTGGTTATCCACAACAGCGACACGTCGCGTCCGCCTTCATTCCCTATCTGATGCGGCCTGTTCGATTCAAAATAGAAACAGTGTTTGCCGGGTACTTTGAGGCTCTTCTTGCCGATCCTGAGCGTCGCCGTCCCCTGCAGAACATAACCGAACTGCTCACCCGGGTGCGGGTCGCGTTCCTCGAGACTCTCCCCCGGTTTCAAGCGGAGCATGATGGGGTCCATCAGGTTGTTTGTCGATCCCGGCACGAGCAACTCGAATCGATGAATGCCGCTGCCTTCCACGGCCACCCGTTCGGACGGCCGGTAGACTGCACGCTCTTCGTTGGAATCGGAAAAGAAATCCGAAAGACTGACACTCAGCGCTTCCAGAATATCGGCCAGTGAGTCTATCTGAATCGAGGTCTGGTCGTTCTCAAGCTGCGAGATAAAACCCTTGCTCAGTCCCGCGCGGTTGGCCAGTTCTTCCTGGGTCAGGTCCGACGACAGTCTGAGGGCCTTGATCTTTTCGCCGATTTTCAGTGTCATGGTATTCCCGGCCGGTATCCGTGTTTAGTATACAAGACCAAATTGTTTAATAAAGGCGACACAAAATATATGACAGGCACGGCTTGTCAAGCCCGTTTTTCAGAGTTCAGCAGTTATTTTGAGTCTGTCTGTTTCGATTCCACGCGGCGCCTGCTGTATGGCAGCAACTGACGACCGGGTGGCACCCTCAAACTTGTTTGGGGGTGTTATGCGACCAGGTCCAAACATGTTTAAACCTGCCACCCATCACATTCGCGGGTGGGAACAAACGCAGCGGCGTCGGCATGACAGCGGCAGGCGCAGATGCTGCGAATAGACGTCTGAGCAAGGTTAGGGAGCGTCCGCCGTCCGCAGGACCTGCGGCCGGATAACTCATTGGTAGCAAGGCGCATCGCCGAATGCGGCAGGCTCAATGGCCTCCGAAGCAGCGCAGGGGCTGCGTACTGCCTCATTCGAGCCTGGATGCGCGGCGTCGGCTGCGCGGCTCTATCTTGTTGCGGCGTCAGTTCTTAACATCGATGGGCTGGTGTTGAATCCCCTTCGGCATGACAGTTGTAAGAGTATAACCTGAAGTTAGTTACTCTTGATTGTATGGCGGTGAAGGGTTTCTAAGAAAAGTGGGGATCAAAGGAGTTCCTGTGTGAGGTGGGAACTCCTTTTTTTTGTTGTGGGTGGGGGGTGGGCTCCTGGGAAGGTGGGCGGCCGAGCCAATACGTGCTGCGATGCCGTACGAAACCATTCTGGATCTGCTCAGTAAGAACGGAGGCTCACGCGCATGGGGTGCGCGGCGGATTGCCTTTTCCGCTTGATGTCGAGTCCCGTATGGACTATCTTGAGTTCGAGATCGTCAAAACAGATGTACACTGGATTGGGTCAACCTATGATGTGGGGGAAAAGGACTATGTGTAAGGTCATCGCTGCAATCATCATAGTGCTCCTTATGGGGAGTCAGGAATTGTCGGCAAGACAGCCACGGATTCCGTACATGCACGAGGTAGAAAACCCTGAACACTATGTCCAATTGGTTCATACTTACTGTCACGACCGATTGCTGGTTGATTGGAATATAGTTGGGACGGAGGTGGGAAGGGCGACCGACAGTGTGGTTCCTGTCGTTGTTGAACTGAGCGTTCCGAGAGAGTACTCACCACTTGGGATTAAGTACACGTCCCAAGTGGTTTTTAAGTTCCGCCACGATTCACTACTTGAATATGCCAGCACCTGGATCGATTGCGGAGACTATAGATCGATCTTCGAATACGCTGAGAGCCGAGAGGCGGTTAGATTGTTCGTTGACGCAACGGCCGTGACAACGGGAATTTACGCTCTCCGAGGTAAAAGCCGGACATTCTACTACGATTCCAACACTGGTGACACACTTCAATTCGAATACTACTATAGCAAGGACAGTACTATACATGATTACATTCGCCGATTTACTCTTCTGAACCCGAAGTTACTTGAGAAGCTTGAAGTGTTCTTTGGCGAGTGGGTGCCAGCTCAACTGTCAGAATTCAGGAACAACGTAGGGATTGGCTTCGCCCGATTGACCAGGAACCATTTCTTTGTCAACTCCGTGGCGGGAGGCAATGAGAGCGTGGCCAGTTTTTCAGCGGCGCATTCGATGCGGTTCGTCACTGGTTTCAGACTGCCGAACAACATGGACTGGTCCACGTTCTCACTTCATGCTGAAGCGCTCGGTTGCATTCAGGAGTGGCTCCGACGGGAATCTTCGACGGTCTGTTGCATCGGAGAATCAGTTGATAGGGGCCACACGCTTATGAAGTACCAATGTAATTCTTCGCCCAGAAGGCTCTATGTCAAGATGACGTGTGATGACGGCCAAGTACTAGTAGCCTCTGCCGTTGTGGGACGTAAACCTGGCATCGATCCGATGATTCAGATACATGATAGCCTGACGTTCGATACACTGGGTATTGAGTGGCCGTTTTGAGTTGCTGGCCTCCACCATCCCTAATAATCGCCACCATGTGTATGCCCACGCCATTCCCGGTTATCTCGAATAATGGCGATTCAGCATAAACAACTGCAATCCGACAGTCAAGCGTTTCCGGGCTTTCTCTTGACATTGCCGGGAAAAAGACGACATTTTGACCGTGAGTAGTCTGCAATCAAGAAGCGCCCGACGCCATCCCGGTTTCAGGCAGCAGCCGGACTTCCGCGCGCTGTCCAACCGAATTCTGGAACACGCCGGCACCGGTATCCCCCGCGCCCAGTTCCTCAAAGAAGCGTCGCAGATACTGATCGAATTCACCGGCTGCGATGTCGTCAGACTCGTGCTACAGGATCGCGGGCGGCGTTACTGCTGTGAACTCACATGCGGCACGAGCCAGCCCTTCCGATTCGAGGTAACACCCAACCCTCCCGACGAAAGCGCCGAGATTACCTGGAGTGCGGGCAAGAACGAAGCCTTAGAGCAACTATGCCGCGATATAATGCACAAGCGCATTGATCCGTCTGCGCCGTGGTTTACCGATAACGGCAGCCTGTTCACGAGTGACGTGGATTCACTCCCGATTGACGGCTTGCGTGAACCGTGTCCGGAATGGGGGCCGGGCATCCATGTCGACGAGGACTGCCGTTCTTTCGCCCTGATTCCGATTGAAGCCGGCCCGGAACGAATCGGCCTGTTGCAGTTGCAGTCCGCCAAGAAGGCTCTCTCGTATGAGCGGGAGATCGAACCCTGCGAACGTCTGGCTCAGACTCTTGGTATCGCCCTGGTTCACCGGCGCCTGCAGGTGGAGTTGCGACATGCCGATCGCCTGGCCACCATTGGCCTGCTCGGAGCCGGGCTGGCGCACGATTTGAACGAATCCCTGGCCAACATTCTCGGCTTCGCTCAACTGGCAGCCAAGGACCCGGCTCTGACCGTCCAGACCAGGCAGGACATAGAGAAAATCGTCTCCACGACTCTGCACGCCCGCCAGGTGACAACGAGACTCCTGGTGTTCGCCAGGGAAACGCCCACAGAGAAGACGCGAGTGAACCTCAGCAGCCTGGTGGAAGACGGACTTCACTTTCTGCAGTCAAGGTGCGCCAAAGCAGGGATCGAACTGGTGCGCAACCTGCCGAAGGGATTGCCTGAAATCACGGCTGACCGCACGCAAATGCTTCAGGTGCTGATCAACCTTGTTGTCAACTCGGTACAGGCGATGCCCCATGGCGGACGCCTGACAATTACCACTGCCTCTGACGACGCTCACGTGCTGTTGTCCGTTGAGGACACCGGTACCGGCATGAGCGAGGAAGTAATGAAGGACATCTTCAACCCGCTTTTCACTACCAAGGATGTCGACCAGGGCACCGGTCTTGGTCTGCCCGTGGTGCACGGCATCGTCACCTCCCATGGCGGAACGGTAGCGGTCGAGAGCACTGTTGACCGGGGAACGAAGTTTGTGATCCGGCTGCCGATGGATACACCTCAAAACAACAGCGGGGGTCAGGATGGCTGAATCGGGGAAAGAGCGCCGCATTCTCGTGGTTGATGACGCTCCGGAAACGCTGGAGGTGCTTGAGAGAAACCTGGCTTCAAGAGGTTACCAGGTGCATACGGCGTCAGGTGTGGACGAGGCCCTCCGGGTTCTCGAAGCGCAAGCGATTGACCTGGTCATCACGGACTACAAGATGCCGCGGGTCAGCGGTCTGGACCTGGTCAGGCACGTCCGCGAGAATCTCACCGACACCGAGGTCATAATGATCACCGGCTATGCGTCAATCGGGGGAGCGGTTGAGGCCGTCAAGTACGGGGCCGAGGATTACCTGGCCAAACCTTTCACCGATGAGGAGCTTTCCGACGCGGTGGAACACGCCCTGGACAGACTCCGCACCCGGCGCGCGGCCCGGTCCCGCTCAGATAAGGAGGTTTCCGAGTCGTACGGCATCCTCGGTGAGTCAGAGGCGATACGCAAGGTGTATCGAGCCATCGGCAAGGCTGCCGCGACTTCCGCGACAACTCTCATAACGGGGGAAAGCGGAACCGGCAAGGAACTCGTCGCGCGGGCTATTCACTACAGTAGTCCGCGAGCGTCGGCACCCTTTGTTCCCGTCAACTGCGGCGGCATCCCCGAGGGCCTGCTGGAAAGCGAGTTGTTCGGGCATGTCAAGGGAGCCTTTACGGGAGCGACCGAGACCCGCGCCGGCTTCTTTCAAACCGCCGACGGCGGCACGATCTTCCTCGACGAGATCAGCGAAACTAGTCTGGCCATGCAGGTCAAACTGCTACGCGTCCTGCAGGACAAGGAAGTCTGCATGGTCGGGGACGTTCGCTCCCGAAAGGCCGACGTGCGCATTGTGGCCGCAACCAACAAGGACCTGCACAGCCTTGTCGAGAAAGAACTCTTCCGTGAGGATCTCTTCTTCCGCCTCAGCGTCATTACCATCTCCGTTCCCCCCCTGGCCGAGAGAGAAGACGATATCCTGATCCTGGCCCGTTATTTCGCCGGCAAATTCGCCCAGGAGTCGGGCAAACAGGCGGTACGCTTCTCTGACACTGCTGTCCGGGTGCTGAAAGACTATGACTGGCCGGGGAATGTCCGGGAACTGGAGAACGTTATCCAGCGACTGACGGTTATGGCTGATGGCGACCTCATTGACGCACCCGACCTGCCATCCCTGATGCGGTTTTCAGCGCCGCGTCGAACCCGACTTCACCGCACTCTTGCGGAGGTGGAAAGGGAGCATATTCGCAATGTCCTGACCGGTGTGAACGGCAACAAAACACGCGCCGCCGAGATACTTGGTATCGATCGCAAGACTCTCAGGGAAAAGCTGAAAGATAACAAGAACTCCTGAGTTTTCTTGGTAACTCCGGGGAATTACTCCCCGGTGGTACAGTTTTCCCCGCCCCATACCCTATCGTCAGAGGCGTAGCGCGGCAGGCTTTCTCTCTGTTTGCCATTGTACTTACACATTGACCTGTCAAGGTAACTCATTGCCGGACAGAGCGGTATGGTGCCATGAGCGTCGGCACGCGGGACGCTTCGCATCGTAGTCGCACGCTGTGGCACACTCATTGCTAAAGGCCCGAATGCGGGTGTCAATGATAGCGGCCACCCGCGTGAGAGAAACCGATAAGTTAGGAAAATAGATAGTGGAAACCGGGGAAACACAAGTTGCACTTATGGAGGGCCTCACTATGTCATCAGCGAAGCTGCTTGTCGGGCTTTGTGCGACCTGCAACAATGCTGAAGACTGTGTCTACCGGAAACGCCATCGAACAGACGCGATATACTGCGAGATATTTGACGGCTACGTCCCTCTCGCGGGCAATGGTCGTTGACCGTGTTGAGTTAACTGTAGAGAGAAGACAGCCCGCCGGCACTATCCCGACGTACCGGCGGCGGTCTCCAGGAGGTTCTGATGAAAACGGGAGCGACTCCACCTCAGAGGGGAGTGCAGACCACAAAGACCAACCCTTATGAGAACGCGAAATGGCAGTTCAATAAGGCCGCTGATCACATTGGGCTCGACAGCGATATTCGTAAAATCCTATCGACGACCGAGAGCGAGATCACGATTCACTTCCCGGTCAAAATGGACAACGGCCGAGTGGAGATGTTTACGGGATACCGGATTCAGCACAACAGCGTCTTTGGACCCTACAAGGGCGGGCTACGCTACCATCCCACGGTCGATGTCGATGAAGTCCGTGCCCTGGCCACATGGATGACCTGGAAAGGGGCGATCACCGACATACCGTTCGGAGGAGCCAAAGGCGGAATTCAGATTGATCCTTTCAAGTACTCTAATGGCGAGATTGAACGGATCACTCGTCGTTTTGCATTCGCGCTCGGAAACAACATCGGACCGGAATATGACATCCCTGCTCCCGATGTAAATACCAACCCTCAGATAATGGCCTGGATATTGGACACCTACCTTTCAACTACAGCCCCCCATGAGCGCCAACGCTGCAAGCACGTCGTCACCGGCAAGCCGATCGAATCAGGCGGGAGCCTTGGACGAGATAAGGCCACAGGTCAGGGCGTTGTCTTTACCATTGAAGAATGGGCCAAAGACAACAACTTCGATCTCAGCAAGGCAACATATATCGTTCAGGGATTTGGAAATGTCGGGTCCTGGGCTTCCCGCCTGTTGAAGCCCCACGGAGCGAAGCTGGTGGCCGTCGAGGATGTTACCGGGGCCATAGCTAACGAGGACGGCATAGACCCCAGTGATCTTGCCGCCTATGTGGCGAAGACGGGAGGCGCCGCCGGATACCGGGGTACCAATGCCATCAGCCATGAGACTTTCATGAAAACAATGGCGGACATCTTCATCCCGGCCGCTATGGAAAACCAGATAACCGCCGACACAGCTCCCTGGCTGAATGTCAAGCTTGTGGCCGAAGGCGCTAATGGACCTACTGACCCGGACGGCGATACGATTCTCAGAGAGAGACACATTGACGTCATACCGGATATCCTCTGCAACTCCGGCGGCGTCATCGTCAGTTACTTCGAATGGCTTCAGAACAAACGCAGTGAATTCCTGGAACTGGAGGAAATCGACCGTAAGCTGCACAAGAAAATCACCCGCGCCTATGAGAAAGTGCGCAATACCGCCTCAGAATACGACGTCGATTGGCGCATCGCGGCGTGCATCGTAGCCCTGGTGCGTCTGGCAAAGGTCTACAAGGAACGTGGCATTTTCCCGTAGTAAATCCTGTCAGTAACCGATGCCTCTTCTCATTTCAGTTATGACAGACCGGGCGACGAGACATCGTACTCGTCGTCCGGTTAACGCATGGCCGGGGAATTTCTCCCCGGTGGTACAGATTTCCCCGCCCCATACCCTGTCGTCAGAGGCGTAGCGTGGCTGGCTGTCCCCGCTTGCCGTTGAGCCCACACATTCACCTATCGTGGTATCTCATTGCAGAGCAAAACGATATAACGTTGGGGGCATCGGCTTACGGGATACTTCGCATCGTAGTCGTACGCTATGGCACACTCATTGCTTTAAGGTCCGAATGTGGGTGTCAATGATGACGGCTACCCGCACGAGAGAGACTGCTAAGTAGGGAAAACAGATGATGAAAACCGGGGAAACGCAAGTTGCACTTATGGAGGGCCTAATTATGTCATCAGCGAAGCTGCTTGTCGGGCTTTGTGCGACCTGCAACAATGCTGAAGACTGTGTCTACCGGAAACGTCGTGGAACAGACGCGATATGCTGTGAGATGTTTGACGGATACGCCCCTCTCACGGGCAATAGCAGCAAACGTGTTGCTAACGCCGCCATGATGGCGCCGGACACAGTGGAATCCGCAGGTTTCAAAGGCCTCTGTGTGAATTGTGTACATCGTCATGCCTGCAAGCTGCCCAGACCGAAGGGTGGAATCTGGCACTGCGAGGAATACGAATAGCGTTTGCAGGTGAAAGGGAGTAATGACTGCTGAAGAAATATCAGCCATCGTAGAGAAAAGCGGTTCCGGGCAGGGGGGGCTTATAGCCATCCTGGAGGAGATACAGGCCCGCTACAGTTATCTTCCCGAAGACGCCCTGAGAGTTGTCGCCAAGGAGACCGGCCGCTCACTGGTCGACATTTACGGAGTGGCGACATTCTACAGAGCGTTCAGCCTTAAGCCCCGGGGGAAACATCTCATCTCTGTATGCCTGGGAACGGCGTGTCATGTTCGAGGCGGGCCTGCCATAGCGGAGGAAATCGAACGGCAACTGGGAATCAGAGCCGGTGAGACAACAGGGGACAAAGAATTCACGCTGGAAACGGTCAACTGCCTGGGTGCCTGCGCCCTCGGTCCGGTAATTGTGGCCGACGGGCACTATTTCTCCAAGGTCAGTATCACGATGGTCAAGAAGGTAATTGATGAGGTACACACCGGCCTTGACAGGGTTGAGATTGAAACCGACCAACGTGTGTTCCCAGTCGAAGTGAGTTGTGCCCGGTGCAATCACAGCCTGATGGATCCACGGCACCTGATCGACGATCACCCTTCCATTCGCATAACAGGGTCTTTCGGTAACAAACACGGCCGACTATTGCTGTCCAGTCTTTACGGGAGCTATGAGGTCACTTCCGAGCACGAGATACCACCCGACACCGTTGTTCACATGTTCTGTCCTCACTGCCATGCCGAGTTGATCGGCAGTTCGACGTGTGGTGAGTGCGGCGCACCGATGGTGCCGATGATCGTCCGCGGGGGAGGTGTGGTGCAGATATGCTCTCGCCGCGGCTGCAAGGGCCACATGCTGGATCTGGGTGGTACCGCTTTAGATTGACGGCCAATCGCTGTCTGCTAGGAAAAGAGGTCACTAAATGAGAAAACTCTCAACTGTTCAGGAGTTCCACAATTTCCGCCAGCGTATTATGAGCGAAAGTAAAGCCCAGGAAGGCAAACCCACTCTGGTAATTAGTGCAGACACAGGAGGGCAAGCCAGCGGTGTCAATGACATAATAAGATTGGTTAAGCGATACATAGTGGAGAGGAATCTCCAGCACAGGATTGCGCTGAGAATTACCGGCTGTCAAGGTTTCTGCGAGATGAACCCGTATCTACTGGTCGAACCCGGCGGGCATTTTTACCCTAAACTCCAGGCAGAACACGTTCCCAGAGTGGTAGAAGCTGCTGTGGGCGGCTTCCTAGACGAGGACTTGATCTACAAGGACCCGAACAAACGGAAGAGCTATTCTTGCCAGACCGACATTCCCTTTTTCAAGAAGCAAACGCGTACTATTCTGGGAGAAAATCAGAAGCTGGACCCCATACGCATTCTCGACTACTTTCAACAGGGTGGGTACATGGGGGCCCAGAGAGTCCTGACCAAACCTGATCCCGACTGGATCATCAAGGAAGTGAAACAATCCGGACTTAGAGGTCGGGGTGGAGCTGGTTTCCCCACAGGTAGGAAGTGGGAGTTGGCCCGGGCTTCCGGTAACGGAGATGAGCAGAAGTACGTTGTCTGCAACGCCGATGAGGGCGATCCGGGAGCATACATGGATCGGGCCGTTCTGGAGGGCAACCCACATGCCATTATTGAGGGGATGCTTATCGCTGGTATCGCCATTGGGGCCACGCGGGGCATCATCTATGTCCGCGGTGAGTACCCCCTGGCTATCAAACATGCCCTGATCGCTCTTCGCCAGGCGCGGGATGGCGGTCTCCTGGGGCGGAATATCCTCGGCACCGGCATCGATTTCGATATCGACATTGTCCGCGGCGCGGGCGCCTTTGTATGCGGAGAGGAAACGGCGCTGATCAGGTCTGTCGAGGGCCTTATGGGCGAACCTCGTCAACGACCGCCGTATCCCATAGAAAAGGGTCTCTGGGGCCATCCCACCTGCATCAACAACGTTGAAACCCTGGCTAACGTCCACGTGATAATCGACCGCGGAGCCGAGGAATACGCCAAGGTGGGCGTACCCGGCAACACCGGAACGAAGATATTCTCGCTGGTCGGAAAAATCAGAAACACCGGTCTGGTTGAAGTTCCGCTGGGCATGAAGATCAGCGAGGTCGTCTACGATATCGGCGGCGGCTCGGTAGGCAAAGCAAAGATCAAGGCGGTGCAGACAGGCGGGCCGTCGGGCGGCTGCATTCCGGCCGGCATGTTCGATCTCCCCATCGACTACGAAAGCCTTGCCAAGGTCGGATCAATGATGGGGTCCGGCGGTATGATTGTCGTGGACGAAAACACGTGCATGGTTGATTTCGCCAAGTACTTCATGTCCTTCCTCAAGGACGAATCGTGCGGCAAGTGCTTCACCTGCCGGAAGGGCACACAGCGTATATACGAAATCCTCGACGACATTTCCAAAGGTAAAGCAACACTTGAGGACCTGGATCTGCTCGAGGAATTGGCGATTGTTGTGAAAGACACCACCATGTGCGGACTGGGGCAGACAGCGTCAAACCCGGTTCTCAGCACCCTGCGGTATTTCCGAAACGAATACGAACGACACATCAGGGACAAGAGATGCGACGCCTTCGTCTGCAAGGAACTGGTAGGAGCTCCCTGCCAGTCTGCCTGTCCGCTCGGCACCGAGGCCTGGCGCTACGTGGCCCACATCGCGCGTGGCGAATATGATGATGCTTATACCGTCATCCGGGATGCGAATCCGTTCCCGTCGGTATGCGCCCGGGTCTGCCATCACCCCTGTGAGGAAAGATGCCGCGCCGGTACGAGCGGCGGTGACGCCATAGCTATACGGGCGCTGAAGCGCTTCATTACCGACCGCGTCGATCCAACTCTATACAAACCGCAAAGAGTGGCGTGGACCGATGGCGAGCCTCCCAAGATAGCCGTGATCGGCTCAGGTCCGGCCGGCCTCACAACAGCTCATTATCTCTCTTTGCAAGGCTACAAAGTGACTGTCTTTGAGGTCGAGCCGGAGCCGGGTGGGATGCTTTACTGCGCAATTCCGACCTATCGTCTGCCGCATGAGGTCATCAGGAATGAGATCAATGCCCTCCTGGATGACAACATCACCCTCAAATGCAACATCGCGCTGGGTCGTGACATCACGGTGGATGGATTGTTTGAGGACGGTTACAAGGCGGTCCTGCTGGCCCTGGGCGCACACAAGAGTAAGCCGCTCAGTCTCGAGAACGAAGATGCGGACGGTGTCTATCCGTCAATTGAATTCCTCAAGGCCTTGAATATGAGAGGTGAGCATCTGGCTCGAGGTCGGGTTGGTGTTATCGGCGGCGGTAACTCCGCCATTGATGCTGCTCGGATGGCATTGCGCCAGAAAAACGTCGAAAGTGTTATAATCCTGTACCGTCGAACACGCGAAGAGATGCCTGCCTTTGGCGAAGAGATTGAAGCTGCCGACCAGGAAGGAATCAAGATCGAGACATTGGTTACACCCACCAAAGTTATCGCCAAAGACGGACACTTGTCCGGTATCGAATGTGTCCGAAACGAGTTGGGTGATGTCGACTCCAGCGGCCGGCGGCGACCGGTTCCGGTGAAAGGCACCGAGCGTATCATTGAACTCGATACCCTGGTTGTGGCTATCGGCGAGGACTCCGGGATCGACGCCATTGGTCCTGCCCGTTTGAGCCGTATTGAGACGACCAGGTGGAACACAGTGAAAGCTGATCCAACCACCCTTCTTACTAATCGGCCGGGAGTATTCGCCGCTGGCGATGTCGTCACCGGCCCCAATACGGTGGTTGAAGCAATTGCAGCCGGTAAGCGAGCGGCGGTGATGATCGACCGTTTTGTACGCAACGAGGATATGGTCCAACCGGCTGAACCATATTTGCCAAAAGTCTACATCGAGCCGGTCAAGATGGACACAGAAGATGCGCAGCCGGCTGATCGCGTTGAAACCCCCCGCGCGCCGGCGGAATGGCGAAGGCGCAACTTCGCCGAGGTGGAAGTATCACTCTCCATTGATGAGGCGACCCATGAGGCTTGTCGGTGCCTTCGGTGCGACCTGGAGTTCACCAAACCCAAAGAAGTTGAAACCGTAACAGAGGCCAAGGCTACCGTAACCGGAGGCAAATGAATATGATCAACCTTTTCATAAACGGCTTGAAGGTTTCGGTGGAAAAAGGCACGACTTTGCTCGAGGCCGCTAAGTTCCTCGGCTTTCCCATTCCGACGTTGTGCTACATGGAGGGGCTATCACCCTACGGGGCGTGTCGGCTGTGCGTGGTTGAGATCGGCGAGGGACCGAGAGCCAAGCTGGTTTCCTCGTGTACCTATCCGGCCGAGGAGGGACTGAAAGTCCGCACTGCTTCAGAGCGTGTCGTGAGGGCGCGCAAGATGGTTCTCGAACTGCTGCTGGCGTCATGTCCACAGTCCAAAATCATACAAGACCTTGCCGCCGCTCACGATATTCGGCAGCAGCGGTTCCGGCAGGAATATGAAGACTGCATTTTGTGCGGGCTGTGCGTGCGCATGTGTGAAGAGCAGATGATGGCCAAGGCCATCGGCTTTCGTGGACGTGGCCAGAACCGGAGCATCGGCACACCGTTCGACATGACCTCTGATGTCTGCCGCCAGTGCGGGGGATGCATATACGTCTGCCCGGCCTGCTCGCTGCGGTGTACGTATACTGAGCCTGAGAAGGCGATCTGCGGAGGCTGCGCCAACTTGAGCCCCCCCTGTCTCGAAAAAGAAAAGTATGAAGATATGATGTGCTACATGGAACCCTGTGTGGCATGTGAGATCAAGAAAGATTGAGGTCGGCAACGGAGGAAAAACAATGTCCATGACGTTATCAAGAGTGAATTCATCGGCCGCGACTCTGACGAAGAACCGCACCGAAGGTTCGGTTACGCCAAGTTCAGGTATGTGTGTCACCTGTGTGGACGGCTGCATCGGCATGTGCGAAATCGGGAAGTCCGCCTACCGGGGGCATGAGGTAATCTACCCTCAGCCGTTTGGGGTCATTACCACCGCGTCGGAAAAAAACTATCCGATTGACTATTCCCACTTCAATATCATGGGTACCGCTGTGGGCGCTCACGGCATCGAGGCCGACAGCGACAAGGCCATCTTCCCCAACGTCAGTCTTGAAGTCACCTTCGGACACGACAAGAGGTTGAAATTCCGTTTGCCGTGGATTATTCCCGGAATCGGCTCTACGGACATCGCCAAGAACAACTGGGAAGGCCTGGCTATCGGCACCGCTCTGGCGGGTACCGGGCTGACTATCGGCGAGAATGTCGTCGGCATGGACCCAGAGTCCGTTATCAAGAAAAGTCGCGTTGTTGACACCGTTGACCTCAAGAGACGCGTGAAACTCTTCACGGATAACCAGCGCGACGGGTATGGAGCCACCATCGTGCAGGCAAACGTCGAGGACACGCGTCTCGGTGTCCAGGAGTATGCCATCAACGAGTTGGGCGTCGAGGTCGTGGAGCTCAAATGGGGCCAGGGAGCCAAGGACATCGGCGGCGAGGTCAAAATCAGGGACCTGAAGAAAGCCCAGATGCTCTATGAGCGCGGCTATGTAGTCCTGCCCAATCCTACCGACCCTGCCGTCATCAAGGCGTTTGAGCGCGGTTCATTCAAGGAGTTTGAAAGACACTCCCGCATGGGTATGGTTTCTGAAGAAGGGTTCGCCTCCAGAGTTGAGGAACTGCGCAAGGCCGGAGCCGAGTATCTTTTCTTGAAGACCGGCGCCTACGGACCGGCGGACCTGGCCCGGGCGGTCAAGTATGCCTCCAAGTACAAGATCGACCTTCTCACCGTCGATGGAGCCGGAGGCGGTACCGGCATGAGTCCCTGGCGAATGATGAACGAATGGGGTGTGCCACCCGTAGAACTGCACTCGTTGTTGTACCAGTACACCAAACGTATGGCCGACAAGGGCGAACACGTCCCCGCGCTCGCCTTGGCAGGCGGATTCACTTTCGAGGATCAGATCTTCAAGGCCCTGGCTATCGGCGCCCCCTTCGTTAAGCTGGTAGGCATGGCTCGCGGTCCCATTGCGGCCACCATGGTCGGCAAGACAATCGGCGCGGCTATTGATAACCATCAACTGCCCGTGTACGTGGAGCGCTTCGGTCAGACGCGGGACGAGATATTCGTCACCTCCGGGGAATTGCGCAAGGAGATTGGAGACAAGGAATTCGAAGCCCTGCCGGCAGGCGCCATCGGCCTGTACACGTACTACGAGCGCCTGGCCCAGGGTCTACGACAACTCATGTGCGGTAGCCGGAAATTCGCACCTGAATATATCTCGCGCGACGATATTGCCGCCCTGACTCCCGAGGCAGCGCAGGTCAGCGGGATTCGATACATCATGGACGTCGGGAAAGAGGAGGTTGATCAGATTCTCAACGCATAGAACCCGACTCCGTTACAAACAACCGGAGATCCCGGTTTCACACTGCCCAGCGGCAGACGAAAGCCGATCCTGACGACATCGGCCGGGGGGGTTTCCGGGCGTCATACTCCTCAAGAGGGCCTCCTGTTGCGAGGGTCTTTCAGCAAAACAGCACTCTGTCTTGTGACCCCCGCAGCAGTGAGGCTCTCTATATTGAGGGAGACTGCCACCAGTACAGCAGGTGAGCGTATCCGTGGTCAATGTTGCCATGAGCGTCGCCTCACACCTTACCCCTTTACATAGCGCAGGAAAGAACAGCATTGATGGACTTGTGATACGAATCAGAATATCTGCGTCGACCTATCATATCGAGACAAGGCAACCGTCAGAGGACAAGGTGACCATCTGACCGGTTTCGGAGCAACTGTAGGTCAAGACAACTGCGGTCACGACATCCGCATCTGTCGGAATCGCATGGGTTCCGACCTACAGGACTGCAACGTGAGGCAATTCACCTGCAACCCGGGATCAAAATGGTTTGGGTTTACGACACGAAGTCGTTAC
The DNA here is from genome assembly GCA_965603125.1 of uncultured bacterium. Lineage (GTDB taxonomy): Bacteria > Zixibacteria > MSB-5A5 > GN15 > FEB-12 > JAJRTA01. The sequence continues at coordinate 42,438 of CBFDBU010000008.1, forward strand.
CATGTACGTGACTCGTTTAAGGAGGACAGGTGCTCAAGATGTATCTATCTATAGTGGCTCTCATTGCCACCCTTTCATGTTCTCTCGCAGCCGGCGGGGTTCAAAGTCGGTCGTGGCAGGATATGCTGACCTTGGCGGACTCCCTGTCAAACGCCGCCAACTACGACTCGGCGCTTGCAGTTTCAGGGCTGGCGCTCGATCAGGCCCGGCAGGAACTTGGGCAAGAGGACACGGTCGTGGCAGCGATCCACTATCGGGTCGGCATGTGCCTCTTTGAGATGCTGGACTATGCCAACGCCGAGCAATCTCTGCAGCAGTCCCTCGCCATTCGTAACAGATTAATCGACGGCGATCATTGCGACCTGGCTGCAAACCTCTACTATCTTGGCGCCATACGCCTGAGGCAGGCCAGGTATGACGAGGCCGAGCCGTTCTTTGAGCAGGCGCTGGCCATGCGCGAACGTCTCTTCGGCCCGCGGCATCCGAAGGTTGCGAAGAGCCTGTTCGGCCTTACGTCGCTCCGGCTGCGGCAGGACCGACTGGCCGATGCGGAGGCTCTCGGCAGGCGGGCTCTGGACATCGTAACGGAATCATCCGGGCCGGATAGCCCCGATATTGTCACTCCTTCGGTTATCCTGGCTGATGTGTTGATTCGTTTTGGTCGCTATCGAGAAGCAGCCGCATACTACAAGCGATCACTGGAGGTCGGTGAGAAGAGCCTGAATGTCGACCACCCGCGGGTCGCGCGCAGTATGTCGGGCCTCGCGGGCGTCTACTATATACTCGGCGATTACCCGGAGGCCGAGTCTATGTACCTGCGCGCCGCTGAAATCCATGAGGACATATTCGGAGAAGACAGCTACCTGGTCGGAATCGATCTGATGAACCTCGGTTTGCTCTATATGGCGGAAGGCAGACTCGATGCTGCCGAAGACCATTACCGTAGAGCGGTTCACATTTTTGAAACGTCACTTGGCCCCGACCATATATTTGTGGGCAGTAGCGCCCATTTTCTGGCACAAGTGTCTATGCTCCAGCGCAAGTATGCAGAAGCGGAATCATCACTCGCTCGGGCGCTGCAGATCACGACCAAGCGTTTCGGACCGCAGCATTCGGAAACCGCCATTATCATGAACTCGCTGGCAGACGTTCACCTGGCACGAGGAGAGTACGGTCAGGCTGATTCCGTGTTCCGCGGCGCGCTCCGTATTCTGGCAGACGTGTTAGGCGAAGAACACCCCGAGGTCGGCGGAAGCCTCAGCGGAATAGCCACCTGTCATCTTATGCGAGGTCAGTACGAGCAGGCTCTCGAGTTCTATCTGAGGACCAGACGCATATCAGAGCAGGCCTATGGAGTCGAGCATCCCCAGTATGCCGGTAGTTGCGAGTCGTTGAGCAAGTGCTGTCGTCTGGCCGGAGACCACAAGGGAAGTCTCGAGTTCGCCGCGCAGGCGGTCGCTGTTCGCAGCCGTAACCTTCAGCTCGGCGCAATGGTGATGTCGGAACAAGATGCCCTGACCTACGCCCGGCAGATGCGGCATTCGGTCAACGGCTATCTGACCGCATTTCTCGAAGCCGCTGTTGGCGATTCGGTAGGCTTCGCTATGGCAGCAGACATCGTCCTGTCGGCGAAGGGGAGTGTGTCCGACGAGATTTTCAGCCGCCGCAAGTCTGTGATTACCGAGACGGACACGGTTACCGTCGCCCTCGCCGAGAACTACCGGTTTGCCAAGTTTCGACTGTCGCAGTTGTTCAACGAAGGACCGGGCGAGAAGACTCCGGAACATTTCAGGCGGGAACTGGATTCACTGCGCGGGCGAATCAACGACCTGGAATCGGAGTTGGCCCGCAGGAGCAGGAGTTTCAGAACCAGGCAGGATCGGCGGGACATCCGCGGCGAGCGCATCGCCGGTCTTCTGCCAGATAATTCCGTCCTTGTGGAATACGTGAGTTACGATCGGCACATCGGCCCCGGCGATTCCACCCGTTCTCGTTACCTCGTCGTCGTGGTCGACAACTATGGCGCGCGTGACATGGTGGATATCGGCCCGGCGGAGGATATCGACGCGCTTGTAGACCGGTATCGCCACCACCTGCTCGACGTCTCGACACGCGCTCGCGGGCCGTCAGTTATTGACCAGGCGCAGTATGAAACGATCAGCAGGGAGTTGTACCGGGCCGTCCTCAAACCGGTCGAAAAGCGGCTGGACGACAGGGACCTGGTCTTTGTGTCGCCTGACGGGGGGCTGACATTGGTGTCGTTTGCAGGATTGCAGGACGAGGAGGGAAAGTACCTGATCGAAAAATATCCTGTGCACTATCTGACTTCCGGTCGCGACCTTCTCCGGTTCATGGACGTTCCCCCGGCGTCGACCGGTCTGCTGGCAATGGGCGACCCCGACTATGATGCCACCGCAGAGGCGCGTCTGTCAAGTCTGAGAGAAACGCAGGACGCGCCGACATTACCACAAAACACCCCACAGCCTGATTCGCCGCAAAGTGACCTGCGCTCCGGATGCGGTCGCCTTGATGAGATCACGGTCAAGCCGCTTCCGGCGACCCGGTATGAGATAGAGAAGGTCGCCGAAAGCTGGCGCGCAAGCTCGCCGGAACCGGCCGTAGTCTGTCTCGGCTCTCGTGCCGGCGAGGAGGCGCTCAAGCTGAAAGCGCCGGGAAGCCGCGTCATTCATCTGGCTACCCACGGCTACTTTCTTCAGGGTGATTGCGGGACGCTGTTCCCACAGTCCGGTCACACTCTCGACTACGGGTTTGTCGGCGAAAACCCGCTGCTGTTGTCCGGATTGTTCCTTGCCGGCGCCAACCTTCACGGCCGCGGAGCCGACAGCATCGGGGCCGACGACGGCATCCTGTCGGCCGAAGAAGTGACGGCACTGGATCTTGACGGCACGGAACTGGTGGTATTGTCCGCCTGCGAAACCGGACTGGGGAGAGTGACCGCCGGCGAAGGGGTCTACGGTCTGCGTCGCGCTTTTCAATTAGCGGGCGCGCGAACCGTCGTGAGCGCTCTCTGGCCCGTGTCGGACGAGGCCACAGCCGACCTTATGAGCGGACTATATGGCAGGGGGAGTGAATCGTTGCCGCAGACAATGCGGGCTATGCAGCAGCAGGTCATCCGTGAGTTACGCTCCGCCGGGGAACGCGATCACCCTTTCAGTTGGGGCGCCTTCGTGGCCATCGGTGACTGGCGGTGAACCGGAGGCAGGCGCAACTCCCTCCAAACTACACTAGGAACAGGGCGGGGTTCAGAGCCAGCGTTAAACATGTAGTCAACGAGATAGACCAGATCGGCAATGTCCACTGGCGGAACACCGCTGTGGTTCACATCGCCGCGGATGGCGCAGCAACTCTCACGCAGCTTAGTCAAAAAAGCATCATGGTTGAGCTGAAAGTGAAAGGTCTGATATGCATCCTGGGTAGGTAAATCAGATGACCATGTTTCGCCTGTGACATAAGCGCAGCCCCAACCGTCAATGGCGATACCCCACCCATATTCCCAGTTGCTGCCGCCGAGGTGCACGATTCGGATCTACAGCCTGGATGGTGATCTGGTGCGGGAGCTGGAGCATGATGTTGACCAGTCGGACGGCACCGGCAATCATCATACCTGGAACCTGACCACGCGAAACACGCAGATGTTAGTTTCGGGGTTGTACTACTGGACGGTGGAGATGCCGGGCGGCGCTGTGCAGATGGGAAGGTTAGCTGTTATCATGTAGTGGTGCTTGTTGCTATCGACCGGGCAGACGAGGGTGTCTGCGGGGATTTGAACCAAGGACCTGCCGATTAAGAAGCAGTTGGCCTGAAAGTCTAATCTGCAAAAGGCTTGACATGCGGCTGCATCAGCTCTACTCTGGAGTTGATTCAAGTGGAGATAAGGGCGATGGGAAGAGAGTTTGACCGCAAGGTTGAGTCAGGAAAACGCATTGACAATTGACATCATTACTAGGTTCCTCCCACGCAAGTTACGGCACCTTGGTGTTGGGTTTATTATCGGTGTGGTTGTTACGTGGGGTTATTACTCTCAATTCGTGGCACCCTCTCAAAGAGAGATCTATGGCAAAGACGCTTCTCGTTTGGAAGCACGGGTGGATGCCCTCACCAGTGAGAATCAGCGATTGAGGAATTCACTGACGGAAGCAACGGCCTACGGCCAACTCGTATGCAGAACAAAGGTTTCAACGTCCTCTGTACCTTTGATCGGGAATGAAGTCAGGGTCTTCTTCCGAATGCGCAAGCGAGCGAATGAATCTGGAGAGCTTACGGTCGTCCATGAAGATCCGAGATCCAGGCAGTATTGGCAGCACAAATTCGATCTTGTGCGACTCACGTTCCCGACAGAGGCTGGGGCCGTCCACAGTTTTGAATACAACGAGCAAGAGTACATCATGGTTGTCAAGGAAATCCGTGATGACACGGCCAGCATTGCGCTGCACAGGTGCTTGCAGATCACTGCTACGCCGCCCACAAATCCCTAAGCCACCCCCCCCCTACTTTCCCTTTCCTGCTTTCTCCATCTTCGCCCAGGTGTCGCGCAGCGGTACCGTTCGGTTGAATACGAGCGCTCCGTCCGCGGAATCCACCGGATCAAGACAGAAGTAACCCTGACGCAGGAACTGGTAACGCGCCCCGGGAACCGCGCCTGAGAGCGATGGTTCCACCCGGCATGAAGTGAGGGTCTCCAGCGAGTCCGGGTTCAGGTAGTCGGTGAAATCGCCACCCTCGTCAGTCTCCAGCGGATTCTCTTTCGTAAACAGGTGGCTGTAGAGCCGAACGGTGGCTGGTATGGACTGAGCCGCCGAGACCCAGTGCAGCGTTCCCTTGACTTTGCGTCCGGCAGGGGAGGTGCCGCTTTTCGTCTCAGGGTCGTAGGTGCAGTGCAGGGCGATGACTTCGCCCGTCTGCTCGTCTTTGACCACCCGCTCGCACTTGATTATGTAGGCGTGCTTGAGCCGCACCTCGCGGCCGGGGGCCAGGCGGAAAAACTTCCGGGGAGGGTCCTCGCGGAAATCCTCGCGCTCAATATACAACTCGCGCGAGAAGGGAAGCTGCCGGGTACCCATAGCAGCATCTTCGGGGTTATTCACCGCATCCAACTGTTCCACGCGATCTTCGGGGTAGTTGTCGATAATCAGCTTGAGAGGACGAAGCACAGCCATGACGCGCGGCGCCTGCCGGTTCAGCTCCTCGCGAACGCTGTATTCGAGATCGGCTGCCGCCACTATACTGTCCCTTTTCGCCACGCCGATGCGACCGATGAAGTTGCGGATAGACTCCGGTGTATAGCCCCGCCGGCGCAGACCGGACAGGGTAGGCATCCGCGGATCATCCCATCCGCTCACGTGACCTTCGCTGATCAGCCGGGCGAGGATACGTTTACTCAATACGGTATAGCTGATGTTGAGACGGGCGAACTCGATTTGCTGGGGATGGTGAACGGGCAGTTGATCCAGAAACCAGTCGTACAGGGGGCGGTGGTCTTCAAAGTCCAGGTCACAAAGCGAGTGCGTTATCCCCTCGATGGAGTCCGAGAGGCAGTGGGTGAAATCGTACATCGGATAGATGCACCACTTGTCTCCGGTGCGGTGGTGTGTCGCTCTCATGATGCGGTAAATGACCGGATCGCGCATGTTGAGATTCCCGGCGGCCATGTCGATTTTCGCCCGCAGTACGCGGGATCCGTCTTCAAACTCGCCGGCGCGCATTTGCTTGAACAGATCCAGGTTCTCCTCGACGGATCGGCCACGGTAGGGGCTGTCGCGGCCCGGTTTTGTCAGTGTGCCGCGGTATTCTCTGATCTCGTCACCGCTCAGATCACAAACGTAGGCTTTGCCGTCCCTGATGAGTTGAACGGCGTACTCATAGAGCTGCCCGAAGTAGTCGGAGGCGTAGTACAGACGGTCGTCCCAGCCAAATCCCAGCCAGCGGATGTCCTCCTGGATGGCGTCCACGTATTCGACATCCTCCTTGGTCGGGTTGGTGTCGTCAAAGCGGAGGTTGCACAGCCCGGAATATTCAGCGGCGATTCCGAAATCGAGACAAATCGCCTTGGCATGCCCAATGTGCAGACAACCGTTCGGCTCCGGGGGGAATCGAGTATGGACCCGCCCCTCATTCTTGCCTGCCCTGATATCCGCCTCGACGATGCTTCGGATGAAATCCAGCGATGCCGAGGCATCACTGCCGGAGCTTCCGGCGGTTCCGTCTTGTTTTTTTGCTCCGTCGTTGCCCGGTTGTGAAAAGGGCTCTTTTGTTGTCACTGTCTTCCTCGATTCCTGCTGCTGTGTCGATAGGCTCGCATACTGCGAGCTAACGTTGCCGCGAGCGACTCCGTCACGCCCGATTGCCAAATCTAACCAATCCGGCCATCTCTGCAACCTAAATGTGTGGCAATATCTGACGTGGCGAGCGATAGTGTGATGCGGGGGAGAGCGGTGCAGCACTTTTTTTCTAACGGATAGAGGCTCATTTGCGAAAAAATTTTAAGACAATGTTGACTGTCGAACGTCATATAGCTGAAATTGTATTAAAAGAAACCCGCTTTAACTGAGGATACGCCATGCAAGTAAGAGGAAGGTGCCTTTGGGGGATGCTGGTCTTACTTTTGACGGTGTCCGTGGTTTTTCTCACCTCGGACGCTGTCGCTCAAACACCGCCGATCTGGGGTGATCTGGAGCCCGGGCCATATGTTGCCGGTTTCAAGACGGCGGAAGTGTACGATTACTCCAGAACGTTCGGCCGGAAATTCGACTATTTCGGAAATCCATTGCCCGAACAGACGACGCGCCGGATTCAACTCTGCGTTTGGTATCCGGCCCAGGACACAGTCGGTGCTCTACCAATGGTCTATGGAGAGTATGCCTACCCCTACCCGGAGGATGACCGGTTCGTCAACCTGCTTTCGGCCCTTCAGACTCGCGAAGCCTATGCTCTGATTTACCTGCTGAATACGAACTACGTATTGGCGTTGGACATGATGAGCGTGGAAATGGCTGCCGTCAGGGACGCCCAACCGGCGGAAGGGCCGTTTCCCCTGATCATCTATCACCCCCACCTGCGCAACAGCTTCGCTGAAAACGCCGTCATGTGCGAGTACCTGGCCACTTACGGGTTTGTGGTGGCCACGACGCATTCAGTGGGAACACATGAACTCAATTCGGAAGTTAACCTGGTCGATCTGGAAACTCTGACGCGAGACAAAGAGTTTGTGCTTGCCCATGTACGCGCGTATCCGTTTGTCGATGCCAACAGGCTAGGGGTCATGGGATATGGCTGGGGAGGTGTCACGTCGCTGATTATGCAGATGCGCAACTCAGATGTGATGGCCGTAGCTACCTTTCAGGGGGCGTTCCTGTGGACGGATCATTTGGATCTGATCAGAGGTATCCCGCAGCTTGCGATCGAGCGAATGTACGTCCCCTGGTTGCAGATGTACGCCCCGATCGAGCCGCCGCCCGACCTGGCTCTTATGGACACGTGTGTTTACGCGCCGAGGTACGCGGCGAGATTCAGCGGTCTGCGGAGAGAGGATTTCACCATTTACGGCATGATCTCGGAACACCGGGAGGACTCCGCCAACGCCTACCTGGAGATAGCGAGTCACGGCGGCGAGATAATATGTCGCTACGTGAAGACCTTCTTCAGGGCTTACTTGAACGGGGACGAGGAGAGTCGGAGGTTCCTGGACAACTCGCCCGCGGACAATGGTATCGATCCGGAGTTGCTGTCATTGGCATTCCACGCCTCGCGCAGGTTGCCACCGACCGAAACGCAGTTCGTGTCCATAATACGTGATGTCGGAGTGGCGAAGGCGATGGAAATCTACGAGGAGTTCAAGGCCTCCGACCCCGACCACATGATCTTCCGGGAGTCCGTTCTCAACAGCCTCGGCTACCAACTCGTTCGGACGCAGAGAACCGACGAGGCCCAGGAAGTGTTCAGACTGAATACCGAGGCCTATCCCCATTCGGCCAACACGTGGGACAGCTATGGCGAGGTGTGCGTCGCCAACGGCGACGAGGCCACCGCTCTTCAGTGTGCCCGCAAGGTTCTCGAGGTGCTGGCGGTCGACACAACTACGAGCGACCAGGTGAAGGAGATCATTCGGAACAACGCAAACCAGATACTGGAGAGATCTCAACAGCAATCACCCGAAGGAGAGTAGGTCGTGCTGCATGGTCCCGCCAGGTGCCGGAGCTATGCTGCCAGCCATGTTAAATGGTGTTCGGACAACAGTTGGAGGAGATGATGAAGCGTGAACACTCCGAAATAACTCGCAGAGGTTTTTTGTCAACAGCCGTTTCGTGTGCAGCGTCGGCCGGACTGTTGGGTATCGCTCCCGGCCGCGCCCTGGCCCAGGAGACGGTGAAGGAACAGGCGGAGCGGCAGTCGGATGTAATCTATCGGCAACTGGGCAGAACCGGTTTCCGGCTGCCGGTCATCAGTCAGGGCGTGGGATACACCAACAACCCAGCCGTGGTTCAGGCGTCCTACGAAGCCGGCGTGCGGCATTTCGATACGGCTGCCAACTACCAGTTCGGCCGCAACGAGCAGATGGTGGGCAGGGTGATAAAGCGCCTGGGCGTGAGAGACAAGGTGAATATTGGCACCAAGGTTCATCTGCCTGCGCAGCGGCGCGGTCTGTCGCCGCAGCAGTCGAAAAAGAAGCTGCTCGACAATTTCGAGGGCAGCCTCAAACGGCTGTCGACCGACTATGTTGATATTCTCTACGTTCACGAAGTGGACGATCCGCAGGAGGTGAGCGATCCGGCGATCATCGAAGCCCTTGTGCAGCTTCGGGAGCAGAAGAAAGCGCTGGCTATCGGTATTTCCACGCACTCCGGAATGGCCGAGGTTATCAACGCCATGATTGCCGCCGGTGTCTACGACGTCGTACTCACGTCCATCAACTTCACTATGTCCGATGATACCGACCTCCTTAAGGCCATTGCCGATGCGGCGTCCAAAGGGATCGGAGTGATAGGTATGAAAGTCATGGCGGGCGGGACCCGCTGGCCAAACCCGGACACCCGGAGAGACTACAGTTCCGAGACAATCGCTCGGGCCGGCCTCAAATGGGTGTTGCGAAACGACAACATTACCACCGTTATTCCCGGCTATGACAGCTACGAACACCTCAACCAGGATTTTTCCGTTGCCTTTGACCTTGAGTTGACTCCGGAAGAGAAGAACTTCCTGTCCGACAACAGCATCAAGCTCGGCATGGGTTTCTGCCGCCAGTGTCGGAAATGCCTGGCTTCCTGCCCTCACGACGCCGACATCCCGACCCTCATGCGCACTCACATGTATGCCGCCCAATATGGGAACTTCCAGCTGGCGCGGGCAACTCTCGACGGCATTCCACGGGAATCAGGTCTTCAGGCTTGTCGGATTTGCACGGAGTGTGTGGCCGCGTGTGCCAACTCGGTGGATATCAACCGGAGAATCGACGAATTGAAACTTATGTACGCTTAGCAACCTGCGGGACTCAACTGCTCCGAACAGCAGGCAGGAAGTGAAGGATCAGCCGCCTGACGATATTCAAACGGCTTGTACACCGATTGACGGCAACTCCAGTTAAACCGTCGACTCCACGTCCCACGCGGCAATCGAAAACCAACCTACGGACACGCGGGCGGTACCGGACCGGCGTTAAACATGAAGTCCACTAAGTAGACCAGGTCGGCAATGTCGATAGGTTCGACACCGCTGCCATCGACGTCGCCTTCGTCAAAACATTCAGGTTCGGGGCCGCTATTGAACATGAAATCTACTAAGTAAACCAGGTCGGCAATATCCACGGGCGGCACACCACTGTGGTCGACGTCACCGCGCAGGACACAGCAGCCGCCAAGAGGCTGAACGAAACCGTGGTTGACCCCGTAACTGTCAGAGCTGCCCGACCCAACCACCGGCTGACCCACGGTTGTGGTCACATCGTAGCTCATTGAGCTGCTCGCTCCACCACCCGACGAAACAACCTGCCAGTTTATCTCGTAGTTGTCCGATCGCCACACAGGCGACAATTCAACACCACCGGATTCTCCGGCAGTCTTGCTATTATCAACCAACCGCATCTCGGCGCGCGTCCCCTCCTTACCGGCGCCGATACCGGAATGGGAAGCAAGCAGCAGCAAGCCTGTCAGAACCAGAACGATGATTCCTTTTTTCATTGTCACATCCTTCGGTCCGGCTACTTGGTAGCGGCCAGTTCATCATTACTGTCAAGAGGCGCGCGTTGCCGAGCCAATATGACTTCCACCAGGGCGGATACCTGTGTCAGTTGCGCTCTGGTGTCTTTCAATTCAGCCCTGAGCTCGTCAATCTCATCCGTCCTGGCCTGTAGCTTCTGTTGCGTTTCGTAAAGCGTCTGCACCGCCTTCAGCGCCACGCCCGCAACATCCGCTGCGGCAAGGTATTTCGTATCGCGCTGCCCGTCTTTCATTGTGCCGACATCAAAGACTGCGTGAAAATCCTCGGCCACCGGCCAGATGTGCCTCTCATCGGTACCCTTGTACTTCCAGTTTTCAATCGGAAGACTGCCTATCCGCTCCAGCACGTCGGCGCCGTCAAGCGACCTGAAGTCTTCCTTGAACTCCCGACTGGAACTATTCGTCCACACTCCCCCACTTGTCAGGCGGGCCCCGAAGCCATTCGAGCTGTTGGTACCGATGTGCAGTGGGTGGTGCACACCGCCGTCTTCGTCGTCGCGATTGATGCCTACCCGACCGGAGTTGCCGCCGCTAAAGAAAACAGCGCGGTCAGAGTTCTCGACAAGGACGTATTCTCCGAAGATCAGCGAATGGTGGGCGCCGGTCGATATCTCATTGGATTCTCCTCCCAGAATGGTCGAGTAGTTGCCTTGATTGTAGTTTAGACGCCCGCCGAGCACCGAGGAGAACTTGGAGGCGGCCGTGTTATCATAGCCGCCACATACGAGAGCGGCTGTATCAAATACTGTCGCGCCGGCCAGGTTGCTGTAGCCTGAGGCTACACCGGCAAAGATGCCGTATGCCGTGTCAGCCTCGCCCCCGGAGACCGTGGCGGCTTTACCATTCGTGGCATTACTTAGTCCTCCGCCGATAACGTTGAACGAATAGTGGGCCTCATTCATATTACCCCCTGCGACTACGCTCCCATGCCCGCCGGCTGTATTGGAGTAGCCACCTGCGACTCCGGAATACGCGCCTGAAGCGAAGTTGGCTCTGCCACCACTGATGGTGGAATACTCTCCATCGGCGGTATTGCTCCGTCCCCCACTCACCACACTGTAGTCGTAACCGGCAGTATTAAGCCACCCGCCGCCAACGGTCGCGCAACGGTAGCCCTGGCCAGCGGACCCGGTGACGCCTTCAACTCCGAGATTGACATGGGTGTAGTCGCTGGACCCGTGGAGCACGGACCCGGACCTGGCGATTCCCCAACCGCCACAGATGCGCAGAACGTTGCCCGTCAAGCACCAGTCACCATCATCGCCACCCGCGGCAGGTTGCCAGGTACCAAGACCTTCGCTGTCCGTCGTCAGGACGTAGCCGCCCTCCGACCCGGCCGCCATCCGAAATCCCTCAACCGAGGCAGTTCCCCGAACATCCAGGGCCTCCTCCGGTATGTCGGTGCCGATTCCCACCCGGGTTTCAGTGGCGTTGGCAGAGAGCACAATTGTCGGCTGACCACCGCCGGAGTCCGGTCCCAGGATGGTCATCCGTCCCGTCAATGCGTCACTTGCCAATTCCACTCCGGGGTTTATTGGATCGGTGGGGACGCCCACCTCCAGGCGTGTGCCACTGCTGTCCGCACGGAGCTCAATGGCGGGCTGTCCGGTGGAGTCGGGAAGATACATCAGTCCCGCCAGGGTACGAATGTCCCCTGTCACCCGCTGCGAAATAGACGCATTGGGCACCGGGGTAACCCGTGTCCGGGGCTCCATCACCTCACCGTCGAATGTTACCTCGAGCCAGAGACCCGGCAGTCCCCTGTGGATGTCGCCCTGCTTGACCGTATCCTCGTGAATCGGTATCGGGTAAGACAACTGGGCCGTCGCCAGACCGCCACCTGCGATTGGCAGGTCGCCCCGACCGCCGCAGCAGACGATCTCACAGTCACTGGCTACCGAATCCTCATAGTAGCAGTACGACAGGCTGTACAGACCGGGCGCAATGGGTTCACCGAGAGTGTCTGTGATCACGGCCGACCAGGTGATAACATACTCCCAGTCGCAATCGAAGTGATACAGCCAGTCGCAGGCTGCCTTTGCCTGCCCGGGTAGCGCCGCCAGCACAATGAGTGTTCCTACAATGATGACCAGTCTTGAGATGCTTGTGACTTTCATTTCTCACCTCTTGTATTGATGCATTAATAGTGTTCGTTTGCTTGCAGTTCTACCTCACGATATCGGCTTGATACCGGTGTTGTCTCAATCTGTGTAACAAGTCAGCGGCATTCCGGCAGAACTTCCGTTCAGGCCGTATACTCTCCGCCCTGCGCGCGGTATGGCATCAGGCGAACGTAGGTTGGAATCCCTCAACCGCTACATTATAGCCCATAATCGTCCATTATGCAAGTAGTTTCGGCAGGGGAATAGCCAGGTGTTTCCGCTTGACGGAAGCATCTGCAATCGCTATACTACAGTGAGCACATATCCGCGATAGCCAATCGATTTGGCGCCCCCAGGACTCGGACCGGCGCTGCGACACAGAGCAGCCCCAGGGCGATGACGCAAATACCCTTGCGTGACAACATGACAAGCACCTCGATCACACTGTGGGGTCCGGTGTCGGGCGCCTCTCGCTCGGCAACCAGAAAGGGCAGGGGCCAAACTGATACAATAGCGATGTCACCGTGCGAACGATACCCGTAGTCGGCAGGCCGGCTGCCCCCGATTACTATACCACACGACAAGTCTACAGCAATAGCATATTATAATCAAGCGGAAAATGCGGCCTCTTCTATCTCCCGACAAGGTGCGCAGGGCAAGATCCCTGCAAATACTGTCACGCGCCCGTCAGCTACGGTGATCCGTGGCAGCAAGGATAGCCTCTTATGCAAGCGGCGCTACATGAGAACGGCAAACTTTCCCATCTGCACAGCGCCGCCCGGCATCTCCACCGTCCAGTAGTACAACCCCGAAACCAGCATCTGCGTGTTCCGGGTGATCAGGTTCCACGTGTGATGATTGCTGGCGCCGTCCGACGGGTCGACGTCATGCTTCAGCTCCCGCACCAGATCACCATCCAGGCTGTATATCCGAATCGTGCACCTGGGCGGCAGGTTAGCGAAGTGAATCGCCCGTACCCGGTAGTCAGGGCGATCAAGCTCGGTGCGACCCTCGAAACCACGCTCCCGATAATCACCGTCGATCCGGTACGGGTTGGGGTAAACGTAGATTCGATCATCGGTCCCGTCCGCCATCCCTCCCGAACCGTACGGATAGGCGCATTGCGCACCCGCCGTCACCGAGGTTTCTAAAGCCTCAAGGTCTGACTTCGGCGAACCATAATCAAATGCCGTCACGTTCACCCAGTAGGGCACCGTCGGCAGTAAACCCTCTATCACGTACTCGTACTCGTAGTACTTGAAGTAACCATCCTCGGTGTAACGATCCGGGGTCAACGAATCCGGCGGCAGAGTCGAAGGGTCCGGCTCGTCGGGGTAAACCTTCCGGATCGGCGTAGTCACACCGGGAATACAGGCATTGTGATCGTGCCACTCGAAATAGAAGAGCGAATCGGGATACTCAGGATGCACATAGTATGAACCGGGCATGTAGTCCAGCGGGTCGAAGCCGTCGTCCCGGCAGGGATCATCACCGGTCCCGTAGAGACAGCGAAGGTCGTCCAGCGTGAAGGGGATATCCCGCAGTTCCCAGCGTGGCTCGGGATAACGGTTGCCGTTCCATGTATACTTGTCATAGTTATCGCGGTCGTACGAAGCCACCAGCGAGTAGCTCTCGCGGCGATCATCGCGACCGAGATATACCCGGTACCCCTCGAAATCATATTCGTGCGAGAAAACGTCCTTCTCCGTTTCTGAACGGTGGCCGTTGAAACGAATCTTCAGGCCGTCGACGATCGGGGTCACCCAGTATTCAGGCGCCGGCGGTGGTGATGCTCCTCGAAAGTCCGGCACGCCGTCACCCCAGTACCAGGTTGTCTCGGCCGACGTGATCACCCAGCCCGTATCAGTCGCCACCGAATCATACACGCACACCCGATACTCCCCCCGGTAACCGTCACCGTCAGTGTCGACACCGGGATTATCGTAGATCCACCGCGCCCAGATGGCGTTCTTGACCAAATCGGAGAAGTCCAGATGGGTATAGAATGCCGCCGGGTCACGCGGCAGATGCTGCAGGTTGTCGGGGTCGGTGTGGAGATTCTCCCCGGCCACGTAGGCGAACGTCAACGACAACGCCTGACCGGGATAGAGAGTGAAGGCGCCGTATGACAGCAGGTAGCGCGTGTCGTAGCCGTCGGCGAAATCCTCCGCCAGGTCCTGGTTTGGATACAGCCATGCGGTGTCATACGGCGAGATGGAGGACGTGAAAGCCTGGTCGTAATCGAACTCGTAGTTGCTCATCTGGTAGTACTTGTTGACGTCACCCTCGGGAGTGCCCAGCCCACCGGTGCCGAAATCGCGGAAACCGGCTCTGCGCCGGGGGCCGAAATCATAGGCTGGATCCGGACTGCTGATCCACCAGTTAAACGACAGATCCAGATTCTCCGATGGCGGTTCAAGGATACAGGTGCCGGTAACGTGTCGCTTGGAGACCATTGGACCACCACCGATCCAGATTACGGTTTCCTGGAAATGGCCGTCTATTGGGTTCCCGTCGTTGTCAGCTATCCAGGCAATTTGCACCGTGTCCACAAATCCACAGCCGAACGGCGACTTCAAAGTCTTCAGGAAACCGCACAGGTCATCCCATGGTCCCGCAGGCATCCCTACACCAACATCGGCGTCTACATAGAGCCCGATGAACAACTGTTCCAGCAACTCGGATCCGATATTCTCGATAGACAGATCGAACAAAACGAAATCCTCGGCATAGCCGTACGACCACGCGTAAGTGTTCTGGGTGATCTCAACGTTCAGCGGGATGTGTGGACGATGGGCCATTACATCATATAAAAGGTAGGGATTCGCGTCGGTCATCGTGTCGGTATAGACACAAATGTAGTCCTGCTCCGAAACGGCCCCGTCGAAGTCTGGCGATTCCGGATCGACGATTGACCGGTACCTGATTTCGCCGAATGGATAGACATCGGGCGCCATCTCCTGCGCTAGGATTCGCCAACAGTCCTGCCCCGTGGAAACAAGGGTATCCCGGCCCACTACGGCGCCCACCCACAGGCTCGCGGAGTAAAGATACGAGCCCGGCATGCCCTTCGGAAACTTGCACCCGCTGAAGGGATCAATCAGCTCCCCGGTGAAGCAATCAACAGCCCCCGAATCAAAGGGTGTCATCCCAAAGCAACCCTGATTCGCTATAGGGAGCCAAATTTCGCCGACGTTGTGAATGGCTGCCTGGTAGGCAGGTTCTGCTGAGACGGCACTGTGACTGACGCTCGGCCGTGTCTGCTGCAATGCAGATCGACCCGAAACTCGGACCGGCGCTGCGACGCAAAGCAACCCCAGGGCGATGACGCCAATGCTCTTGCGTGACAACATGACAAGCACCTCGATCACACTGCGGGGTCCGGTGTCGGGTGCCTCTCGCTCAGCAACGAGAAAGGGCAGGTGCCAAACTGACACAATAGCGATGTCACCGTGCGAACGATACCCGTAGTCGGCAGGCCGGCTGCCCCCGATTACAATACCACACTACAAGTCTACAGCAATAGCATATAACAGTCAAGCAGAAAACGCGGCCTCTTCTATCTCCCGAAAAGGTGCGCAGGGCAAGATCCCTGCAAATACTGTCACACGCCCGTCAGCTACGGTGACCCGTGGCGGCAAGGATGGCCCCCCCTGCAAGCAACGCTACATGATAACGGCTAACTTGCCCATCTGCACTGCACCGCCCGGCATCTCCACCGTCCAGTAATACAAACCCGAAACCAGCATCTGCGTGTTCCGCGTGATCAGGTTCCACGTGTGATGATTGCTGGCGCCGTCCGACGGGTCGACGTCATGCTTCAGCTCCCGCACCAGATCACCATCCAAACTGTATATCCGAATCGTGCACCTGGGCGGCAGGTTGGCGAAGTGAATCGCCCGCACCCGGTAGTCCGGGCGATCAAGCTCGGTGCGACCCTCGAATCCACGCTCCCGATAATCACCGTCGATTCGGTACGGGTTGGGGTAAACGTAGATTCGATCATCGGTCCCGTCCGCCATCCCTCCCGAACCGTACGGATAGGCGCATTGCGCACCCGCCGTCACCGAGGTTTCTAAAGCCTCAAGGTCTGACTTCGGCGAACCATAATCAAATGCCGTCACGTTCACCCAGTAGGGCACCGTCGGCAGTAAACCCTCTATCACGTACTCGTACTCGTAGTACTTGAAGTAACCATCCTCGGTGTAACGATCCGGGGTCAACGAATCCGGCGGCAGAGTCGAAGGGTCCGGCTCGTCGGGGTAAACCTTCCGGATCGGCGTAGTCACACCGGGAATACAGGCATTGTGATCGTGCCACTCGAAATAGAAGAGCGAATCGGGATACTCAGGATGCACATAGTATGAACCGGGCATGTAGTCCAGCGGGTCGAAGCCGTCGTCCCGGCAGGGATCATCACCGGACCCGTAGAGACAGCGCAGGCTGTCCAGCGTGAACGGGATATCTCGCAGTTCCCAGCGCGGCTCGGGATAACGGCTGCCGTTCCATGTATATTTGTCATAGTTATCGCGGTCGTACGAAGCCACCAGCGAGTAGCTGTTGCGGCGATCATCGCGGCCGAGATACACCCGGTACCCCTCGAAATCATATTCGTGCGAGAAAACGTCCTTCTCCGTCTCCGAACGGTGGCCGTTGAAACGAATCTTCAGACCGTCGACAATCGGAGTTACCCAGAAATCGGGCGCCGGCGGTGGTGATGCCCCTCGAAAGTCCGGCACGCCGTCACCCCAGTACCAGGTTGTCTCGGCCGCCGTGATCACCCAGCCCGTGTCGGTCGCCACGGAATCATACACGCACACCCGATACTCCCCCGGGTATCCGTCACCGTCAGTGTCGACACCGGGATTGTCGTAGATCCACCGCGCCCAGATGGCGTTTTTGACCAGATCGGAGAAGTCCAGGTGGGTATAGAATGCCGCCGGGTCGCGCGGCAGATGCTGCAGGTTGTCGGGGTCGGTGTGGAGGTTCTCCCCAGCCACGTAAGCGAACGTCAACGACAGCGCCTGACCGGGATAGAGGGTGAAGGCGCCGTACGACAGCAGGTAGCGCGTGTCGGAGCCGTCGGCGAAATCCTCCGCCAGGTCCTGGTCGGGATACAGCCAGGTCGTGTCATACGGCGTGATGCTGGACGTGAAGGCCTGGTCGTAATCGAACTCGTAATTGCTCATCTGGTAGTATTTGTTGACGTCACCCTCGGGAGTGCCCAGTCCGCCGGTACCAAAATCTCGGAAGTCGGCCCTGTGCCGGGGGCCGAAATCGTAGACAGGATCCTGATTGCAGATCCACCAGTTGAACGACAGGTCCAGATTCTCCGATGGCGGCTCAAGGATGCAGATACCGGTAACGTGTCGTTTGGAGACCATGCGATCGAGGCCCCTCCAGATTACGGTCTCCTGGAAACGGCCGTCTATTGGATCGCCATCGTTGTCTGCTGTCCAGGCGATTTGCACCGTGTCGACAAATCCACAACCGAACGGCGACTTCAGAGCTTTCAGAAAACCGCACAGGTCGTCGTATGGTCCCGCACCCAACCCTCCCCATACATCGGCGTCCACATAGAGCCCGATATACAAACGTTTTAGTAGCTCGGCTCCGATATTCTTGACAGACAGATCGAAGATAACGAAATCCTCGGCATAGCTGTACGACCACGCGTAAGTGTTCTGGGTGATCTCAACGTTCAGCGGGATGTGTGGACGGTGGGCCATGACATCATACGAAAGGTAGGGATTGGCGTCGGTCATCGTGTCGGTGAAGACACATAGGTAGTCCTGCTCCGAAACAGCCCCGTCGTAGTGTGGTGATTCCGGATCCACAATTGACCGGTACCTGATCTCACCAAACGGATGGACATCGGGCGCCATCTCCTGAGACGGCCAGTGCCAACCGTCGGTGCCCGTGGAAACGAGGGTATCCCGGCCCACTACGGCACCCACCCACAGGCTCGCGTCGAAAAGATACTCGCCCAGCATGCCCTTCGGAAACCGGCAACGGAACCTAATCTTCTCCCCCGTGAAGCAGTCAACATTTCCTGAATCTGCTAACCCTAGCCCAATGCAACCCTGATTCTGGATAACCAGTTCAATTTCGCCGACGTTGTGAATGGTGGCCTGGTAGGCAGGTTCTGCTGAGACGGCACTGTGACTGACACTCGACCGTGCCTGCTGATAAGCAAGTCGACCCAGGACTCGGACCGGCGCTGCGACGCAAAGCAACCCGATGGCAATGACGCCAATGCTCTTGCGTGACAACATGACAAGCACCTCGATCACACTGCGGGGTCCGGTGTCGGGTGCCTCTCGCTCAGCAACGAGAAAGGGCAGGTGCCAAACTGACACAATAGCGATGTCACCGTGCGAACGATACCCGTAGTCGGCAGGCCGGCTGCCCCCGATTACAATACCACACTACAAGTTTACAGCAATAGCATATTATAATCAAGCGGAAAATGCGGCTTCCTTTGTCTCCCGACAAAGTGCGCAGGGCAGGGCAAGTTCAGTCTCGACCGACTTTTTGTTTGTGCGCGGAAGACGCCCTCGTCTGCCCCTTGATAGATGTGTGACCCAAGTCATCCCAAGGTATCTAAACAAGGAAGAATTCCACCTGCGACGCCGCTTTAGGTGCAGTACCAATATGTCAAAACCGCAGATGTCTCAACCTACAACCGTAGTAAAAGTAGGGGCAGTCCGGTAGGTCTGCCACCCACGAAGCGGCGCTACATGATAACGGCTAACTTGCCCATCTGCACCGCTCCGCCCGGCATCTGCACCGTCCAGTAGTACAAACCCGAAACCAGCATCTGCGTGTTCCGGGTGATCAGGTTCCACGTGTGATGATTGCTGGCGCCGTCCGACGGGTCGACGTCATGCTTCAGCTCCCGCACCAGATCACCATCCAGGCTGTATATCCGAATCGTGCACCTGGGCGGCAGGTTGGCGACCCAGACCAGGGCCATCTTGCCGTCGGTCATGGAGCTGGCGATGTCCTGCGAGAGATCATAAACGGTATCGACCACATAAGGCGGATAATCCCAGGCGCCATCCGGGCCAACTCCCTCCTTGCGGAAATAGTAAATCGCCTGCGGGTCAGCAGCGTTAGGATTGGCTTGCTGCCCGATAACATGCGTCACCGGAATCTGCCCGGGCACATCGTGATACCGCATGGCCGGCCAGATTGCTACCTGCCCGGCCGATGCCCCATACTCCTGCACACTGTCAGGCACACGCGAGGTCAAGGCAAAATCGCCCCACATCGGTCCGGAATCGTAGGCCACCTGGCAGGAATAGCCTGTGCCTTGATTGTTGTGGCCTACGGTGACGGCGCAATTTGCGACGTAACTAGTATCAAGTCCGCCCTGACCGTCATCCTCGGTCCGCAGCACCTGGGTTACATCAAGACCACCGTAGCCACTATATTCACCCGGAGGTTGAACGGACACACCGACGCCGGGTTGAAGCTGGGTGCCGGTCATACCCATGTAACAATTATAGTACGTGTGACGATCTACTAGAACCATACTCGGCAAATGCATATAGGTGAAGTGAACCCCGAACCCATAAGCCTTGCCGTCACCCAGGTCAGGACCCCAGCCCCAATTGACCATGCGGCGCATCGAGCCGTTACGCTGCTTGTCGTACCAGGTCTCACCAACCTTCACACCCGGCGACACGCCGAGCTTCTCAGTCCCGCCCAGGGACTGAGTCGGCACGACCCTGCCGGTCGAAACGGAGAAATCTTGCTCATCAGGGAAAGAGTACATCTCCACCCTGTTGATAAGAGGATTGAGCACCTTTCGTTTCTCAACCGGTTTCTCGGAAGCGCCCGCCTGCGTCGTCAGGAAGGCCACCACCAGTAAGGAGAGCACCAGCGCTATTGAAGTTCTCCTTGCCGTACAATTGCTCCTTTCAAGATATTTCATAACTCTCAACCTTCTCCTGTAGTTTCATGCTTGAAACGCATACCCGTGATCCCTCAACAGTATTTCGCCGTCACTTCGGTATAGATTTCCGGCGCCACTAAGACTGTGTCGCCCACCCCTGCCGCATCAATCCCCGCCTGAATCGTCGGCTGATCTACAGGTGCGTGAATCGTGGCTACAGACCCAGCCGCACAACATCCCTTCAATGACAAGAACTGAACTCTTCATAGAACCCCTACATTAGTGGCTGGCCCTTTCGACCAAATGTAGCCCAAAAGGGCCAGGTTGTCAAGGTAATCCGCACTTGTCCCTACCGCTATGAGCTACCCGTGACCACAAGAATTCCGCCGACTGCCTTCAATTGCCACAACGGTGTTCCAGTAGTCCCGGCAGTAAACTACTCCACTAACGCAAACCTGTCACCAACGCGGTCAGTATGTCCAGCCGCACATTTGTCTCGCGTCTTCTGCACAGTCCGCCGGGCTGTCAGCCACCGGCGGAGTCTGCGATTTCGGCTGCAAGTTCCAACTGGGCCACGCTCCCCCCTTTTACAGTTGATCGAGAAGGAGTCAATACTCACACTCTGACTGGAGTGAAAAACAGGGGCAGACCACGATGCCCACGTGAACGAACCCACAGTGTACGGAGAGACTGCTGATAGCCACGCGGTGGTTGCACAACAAGTTACAGGGAAAGCAAGCCGCAGATCATTGGCTTATATGGAAATGCCGAAGGGGGGACTCGAAGCCCCACTCCCTTGCGAGAACTGCGCCCTGAACGCAGCGTGTCTACCGATTTCACCACTTCGACATCCGGTGTCTCACAAGCACCTCGAGCGACGAATCGTTTTGGTGATATCTCCTTGGTGTCCGAATATTGTCCATCAATAAGCTCCGATGACTCAATCGCCTTACGCTTGTGCGACGTACTAAGAGGGGAATATCGCAGCGTCTTGTCAATGCTTTTGTGCCCCAATAACTCCTTTACAGTCAGTAAGTCCAGATCGTTCATCACCAGGTGAGACGCAAAAGTGTGACGAAGATCATGGAACCTAAACCGAGCAATCCTGGCCCGCTTGAGGGCGTTGGCGAAGGCTGTACTGAGGTCTCTCCGTTTGTCGCCGCTGTGCTTGGCAAAGGCGAAGGGTCCTCAAGACGATCTATTCAGCGCCGAACGTGGACGCCGCCGAAGAAGCTCTGGCTGCCTTCGAAGCCAGGTATCAGGACCGCTTCCCCCGGATCGCCCGCTCGTGGCGTTGTTGCTGGATGAACATCATTCCGTTTTTTAGCTACCCGCCGGAGATTCGGAAGGTTATCTATACCACCAACGCCATTGAATCGATGCAGGCACAACTTAGAAAGGTGATTCGGAATCGCGGCTCGTTTCCTACGGCCGACTCGGTCAGGAAGGTGATCTACTTGGCATTCCAGAGAATCTCGCAGAAATGGAAGCGGCCCATCAAGGATTGGGTCGCAGCCCTGAACCACTTCAGCATTATGTTCGAGGGAAGGATCTGACAATCGTGAACCGGTCGCTTACACAAAATTCCGGACACTCTCCCTTTCATAAGTGCGGTTTCGACAACCACGTTCCGCCAAAAGCACAGGGCTTTTGATCTACCTGCTCATTCGGCAGGACTACATTATTATCACGAACTTGCCCATCTGAATGCGGCCGCTCTCATGGTCCTCGACGCTCCAGTAGTACAATCCCGAAACGACCGTCTGCGTGTTGCGGGTAATCAGGTTCCATTGTGCCTGGGTGGCCGTTCCATCGCGGGGTTGTTTGTCGTTCTCGATTTCGCGTACCAGGTCGCCGTCGATCGTGTATATGCGTATGGTGCACCGGGGCGGCACGTTTGCGAAATGGATGGCGCGGACCCTGTCGGGGGGGCGGACTATTTCCGTCCGGCCTTCCAGGCCGCGCTCGCGATACTCGCCGTCTCCGCGGTAAGGGTTGGGATACACGAATACGTCGAGGTTGTCACGTTGCACTTCATCCCAGGGGCTGAGCGCGTAGACATTCTGCATACCAAGCGTGACCGATGATTCCAGGGATTCCAGCCCGGACTCAGGGGAGCCGTAGTCGAAAGCTGTCACATTGACCCAGTAGGGGACGGTAGGTAGCAGATCGGCAATGGTGAATTCGTACTCGAAGTACTTCAGGTGGCCGTCCTCGGTCAGTTCCTCGGGCCGGGCCGAATCCGGGCAGAGGCTGGTGGGGTAGGGCTGACCCCGGTAGATCTTGCGAATGGGGGTGGTGACGCCGAACACCGACGCGTTGAAATCCTGTGCAGCGAAGTAAAACTGGGAATCGGGATAGAGCGGGTGTTCGTAGGGCCGATTTCTCGTGAAATCCAACGGCTGAAAACTCCCGTCGTTACAGGACTCGCCGTAGAGGCACCTGAGTTCCTCAAGAGTGAACGGTGTCTCCTGCAGTTCATACTCGATTCGCCTATCATTCCAGACGAACTTGTTGTAGTCCTCACGGTCGTAGGAAGCCACCAGGGTGAAGCTGGAGGCCCGATCGTCGCGGGCCAGGTACACCCGATATCCTTCAAAGTCGAACTCCCGCGAGAAGACGTCTCGCGTGGTCTCGGAGCGCAGCCCGTTGAACCGTATCGTCAGACTTCCAACCCTCCGGTCGATCCAGAAGTCGGGAGGCGGCGGGGGGGAGGCTCCCCGAAAATCCGGTACGCCGTCGCCCTCGTAGTAGAATGTGTCGCAGACAGTGTAGTTCCAGCCGGTGTCAACCTGCAGCGGGGACTCAGAGAGGGTGTCCAGGATGATCAATGAATCGGTGCAACAGATTCTCATTTTCCCGTAATACCCGTTGCCATCGGTGTCGACGCCGGGGTTGTCGTATATCCACGAGGCCCACTGGCTGTTCGCGGCCAGGTCGGTGAAATCCACATTCCGGTAGTACTCATCAGGGTCACCTGGGAGGTTGGAGACGTTGTCGTTGTCTCCGTGAAAGTCTTCGCCTCCCACATACGCAAATGACACCGGCAGGGTCTGCTCCGGACGGATGTGGAAGGGGCCGAAAGATATCAAATACCTGGTATCGAAACCATCAGCGAAATCGTCGGCCAGTTCCTGGTTCGGATACTGCCACAGGGTATCGCCGGGCTGGATGACGGCGGTGCGTATCTGGTCGTAGTCGAATTCCTGATTGCGCATGACGTAGTACTTGTTGACATCACCTTCCGGGGTGCCCAGGCCGCCGGTGCCGAAATCACGGAAGTTCTCGCCCCGTCGCCCCATGAAAGGTCTTTCACGGGGGCCGAAACACAGTGAGGGGTTCATGTTGCCGATCCACCAGTTGAAACTGACGTCCAGCGAATCCGAGGGTGTGCGCACAATCCGGGTGGCGGTCACGGCCGGACAGGGATGAAACTGACCGTCATTGTGTATCCGATTGAAGTCGCCGTCATTATCCGCTATCCAGGCAGTGAAGACAGTATCCACATAATCGCAGGCGCCGTACCGGGACGGGTGGCGGTAAAGGAATCCGCAGATATCGTCGGCAAAGCCCCGGGAGTTGACGCAGTCGAAGCAGACATCGGCATCGACATATATCCCCATGTAGACATCGTTCAGATTCCGGGAACCGATGTTCCTTATCTTGTAATCGAACAGAACGAAATCCTCCGCATACGAGTACGACCAGGCGTAGGAGGCCTGCGTTATCTCGATGTTCAGGGGCATGTGGGGTCTGCCGAAAGCGTCCGCCAAAACTCCCTCGGTTAGGGTATCCATGTAGACGGCGATGTAGTCTTCTTCCGAAATGGCGCCGTTAAACTCCGGCTTGGTGGGATCGGTAATGGAGCGGTACACGATCTCCCCGAAGGGCTCCTCGTCCGGGTACATCTCGGCTCCACCGCCCCACCCGTCTGCGCCCACGGAGACAAGGGTGTCGCGTCCGATCACGGCGCCGATCCAGAAGGCAGCGCCGTACAGATACTCCATGTCGGAGTTCTTCGGGTATTCGCAGGACGGCACTTGTTCGCCGGTAAACCAGTCAAATCTCGGGCCGGGGTGATAATTGTTGCCGAAAGTCCCATTGTTGGCAACACCCAACTCGATTTGCCCTACGCGGTGGGCCACCAGGCAATGAACGGGAGAGGCGGCCGCCTGGCCCGTTCGAGCAGACCTGACCTGGTCGGCACCCGGGGCGATTCTGGCTGAGACGGCGGTGGCAAGGACCAGGCTGCCTGCCGCCGCGGCGACGATCCGGATCGTCCTGTTGTTCAGTGTAAACATAGGCGCGGTATCCGCTTTTTACGCGTTCCTCAGCTTTTCATTAGGACGTAGACAGGTCGCAAACGTTGTATGGTTCCTCAGGAAGTTGTTGAGGGAGTGTTTCGTCATCCCGTTAGGTCGGGATCGCTTCAGGAGACCGTCTGCCGCTTGTGGGCCGACCCCCGCTCAATCACCGGATGAATCCCGTTTCACATCCTGCCAGATCTCCTCCAGTTGGTTCAAAGAGAAATCTGGGAACCGCTTGCCCGAAGCGAGAACCCTTTTTTCCAGCTTCTCGAATCTCGTCTTGAATTTCTTGAGGGCACGTTTGAGGGCCTGTTCCGGATCGATACCGAGCTTCCGAGCCAGTGATGCCGTGGCGAAAAGCAGATCCCCGATCTCGTCGGCCAGTCGTTCGTTGTTGCCTGTTTCCATTGCCGACTTGATCTCGTGTAGTTCCTCGTCCAGTTTGTCGATCACATCGTCGGCCTGGTGCCAGTCGAAACCGACGCCGGAGGCCTTTTCTCCCATGCGGAAAGCCATGTTGAGGGCAGGCATGGACTCCGGCAGGCCCGAGAGGACCGATTTCTTTTCACCGGATTCGATCTTGAGCCGTTCCCACTGATCGCGGACCTGCTTTGGATTCAACTGCTCCGGCCTACCGAAAACGTGGGGATGACGTGCGATCAGTTTCTCCGCGATTGATTCTACGGCGTCATCGGCCCCAAAGGCGCCGCTCTCCTGGGCCAGTTGGGCATGAAAAACGATCTGGCAGAGCAGATCACCAAGCTCTTCGCAAAGGGCGCGGCTGTCTCCGGCTTCCACGGCTTCGACCACCTCGTAGGCCTCCTCGATCAGGTATGGAAGCAGGCTCTTGTGGGTCTGCTTACGGTCCCAGGCACAACCGTCCTCGGAGCGCAGGATAGCCATTATCAGCTTCAGCCTCTCCCAGGCGGGGAGTTTTTTATCGAGAACACGGCTTCGGGAATCCTGCATAATTGTCGATAATACCATATGTTAACCGTTATGCCAACTCCTTTTGAACAGTCGTCTTGACAAGAAAGAAAGGCAAGGCTATGTTTGGACGCTTGAGTCCAAAACTTGAGCGGTCTTTTGTCAGCTTGAGCTGTTGAGAATGCCATGAGTCCTAAGACGGATACAAAGAAGAAGCAATCCACGGCCTACTCGCCGGCCGAAGTCGAAGACAAAATCCTGCGCCGCTGGCTGGGGGCGGGCTATTTCCACGGCCGGGTGGACACGGCTGCCGAGCCGTACAGCATTGTAATCCCTCCTCCCAACGTTACCGACGTCCTTCACCTGGGGCATGCCCTGAACAACACCATTCAGGATATCCTGATCCGGCGGCATCGCATGGAGAACTACGAGACGATCTGGATTCCGGGGGTCGATCACGCCGGTATCGCGACGCAGGTGATTGTCGAGAAACAGTTGGTCAGGGAGGGAACCACGCGGCGGGAGATCGGCCGCGAGAAGTTCCAGGAACGCACTGCCGGGTGGGCGCAGCGGAACAAGGACATTATCGTCGACCAGTTGAAGAAGATGGGTTGCAGTTGCGACTGGGAGCGCACCCGCTTCACATTCGACGAGGGCCTCTCGAGAGCCGTCGCCGAAGTGTTTATGCATCTGTACGAGAAGGGCTGGATCTATCGCGGGCACCGGATAGTCAACTGGTGCCCCTCCTGCCAGACGTCGCTGTCGGATGATGAGGTTGAACATGAGGAGATCGACGGCCATCTCTGGTACATCAAGTACAAGCTCAAGGGTTCCGATGAATTCCTGACGGTGGCCACGACGCGACCGGAGACGATGCTGGGTGACACCGGGCTGGCGGTATCGCCCAAGGATCGGCGGTTCAAGAAGTACGTGGGCAAACAGGTCATACTGCCGATCCTGGAGCGCGAAATCCCTATCGTCGCCGACAGTTTTGTCGATCCTGAGTTCGGTACCGGCGTGGTGAAAGTGACTCCGGCCCATGACCCGAACGATTTCGAAATCGGTCGCCGCCATGATCTTCCGGAAATCAACATTCTCAACACCGACGGCTCACTCAACGAGAATGCAGGCAAGTTCAAGGGGCTGGATCGCTACGAGGTGCGCAAGCAATTGCTCGATGAGCTCAGAACGAAGGGATTGCTGGAGAAAACCGAGAAGTACCAGCTATCTGCCGGTACCTGCTATCGCTGCCACCAGGTCATCGAGCCATACTTGTCCGATCAGTGGTTTGTGAAAATGAGCAAGTTGGCAGCCCCGGCCATCGAAGCGGTCAAGAGCGGCAAAATAAAGTTCCATCCCGAATACTGGTCCAAGACATATCTGCACTGGTTGGAGAACATCCGCGACTGGTGTATCTCCCGCCAGCTCTGGTGGGGGCACCGGATTCCCGTCTGGTACGCCGAGGACGGCACCATCTTTGCCTCCATCGACCGACCCTCGGCTGAACATTGCCCGGGCTGTGACCCGAAGAGCCTCGTTCAGGATGAAGATGTTCTGGACACCTGGTTTTCGTCCTGGCTGTGGCCCTTTTCCACTATGGGCTGGCCGGAGAAGACACCCGAGCTGAAGAAGTTTTATCCGACCAGGGTGCTTAGCACGGCTTCGGAAATCATCTATCTCTGGGTAGCGCGCATGGTCATGGCCGGCTATGAGTTTATGGGCGAGGCCCCCTTCTCCGACGTCTATATCCACGGCACGTTGCGGGACGCCAATGGCGTCAAGATGTCGAAATCGCTCGGCAACGGAATCGACCCGCTTGAGATAATAGACAAGTACGGAGCCGACGCCCTGCGCATGTCGCTGGTTCTGGCCACTCCCGACGGCCAGGACCCCTGGATCAGCAAAAACACATTTGAGATTGGCCGCAATTTCGTAAACAAGCTGCACCAGGTCTCGCGGTTCGTGATGATTCGCCTTGACGGATGCCCCCCGGTGCTGGACGCGGTTGACGATAACAACCTGGTCATATTCGATCGCTGGATACTCTCCCGCCTCGAGCGCACGATTCAGACGGTCGAGAAGGGGTTCCACGAATATCAGCTCTCGTCGGTGGCCAAGACCCTTTACAACTTCGTGTGGAACGATTACTGCTCCTGGTATATCGAGTTGATAAAGCCCGATTCCCCGTCCGTTCCGATAAGAGAGGGTTCGCTCAACGTTGCCACCTACGTGCTGTACAACATCCTGAAACTTCTTTACCCCTTAGTACCGTTTGTTACCGAGAGGATCTATCTTGATCTGTGCGGTGCGGACTACGACTCCGACAAGACCCTCACGTTCGGGCCGTGGCCGAAGACGCAGGGCGAACATATCAACGACTCCCTGGAACTCAGCCTCGAGCAGATCCAGGCGGTAGTTACCGCGGTGCGGGCGGTACGCTCCGAGTTGAACGTACCTCCCGGCAGGAAATCGGACCTGTACATCAGAACCGATGACGCTGAGTTCGGCCAACTGCTTGAGAGTCACATCGAGTACTTCCGCTCACTGGTGCGGGTTGAGAATCTTCACACCGGCTGCGACATCAGGAAACCGCCCGTGTCGGCCTCGGCCGTGATCTCAGGGGCGGAGATATTCGTGCCGCTGGAAGGCCTGATCGATATCGAGCTCGAAAAGAAGCGGACAGAGAAAGAGCTGAAGAATCTCTCAGTGCAACTGGAGAAGATATCCAGGAAGCTGGCCAATGCCGATTTTCTGGCCAATGCTCCGAGCGAGGTTATCGAGCGTGAGAAAGGCAAAAAGCACGACTACCGGGAGCGGATCGAGAAGTTGAACAAGAACCTGGAACAGATTCTGGGTTGGTAACCGGCAATGACCGGTTTTTCTGCGACATAGGCTCTTTCGCGTAAGGGGGAAGTCACAAGATGGTCTCGGGCAGACCGGAGGGCTGTCTCAATAGTAAGTTGCCCAAGGCAACGGCTGAGTGACACCCTCAAGCTTGTTTAGTTGTGTCTCTTCCTGGACTGAATTCCCGTTCCAAACAAGTTTGAAACGGCCACCCGACGATGGCTTGTGGGCCCTGTGTGTAGTCTCCTCATTGCGGATAGAACAGGGCGCCGAAGTCCTGAAAGAAGTGGGCGAGGATACACGGCCATAGGCGTCCCGTGCGCAAATACAAAAATGAGAACATCAGCCCGTACACGGTGATCAGAATAATGCCGGGGAGACCCTGGTAGGCGTGGGCCATGCCGAATGCCAGCGCCGACAGCGCCGTCGGCACGACCCAGGAATTCGTTTTCCCTACCAGCCGAAGTCGAGTCATCAGGTAGCCGCGAAACCCGATCTCTTCACAGAAGCCGGCCGTCGCCGACACGGCCACCCATACGATGCGGCCGACCGTGTCCTCGGGAATCAGCAGCGCAATTTCTCCCGGCATCGGCAGCCCGATTTGGGCCAGCCCCCAGGCCAGCCCCGCGAGTATCAGGTTGGAGGATACCAGAAAGGCAACCACCCAGAGAAAATCCACCGGCCGGAGTCTGCCGAGACCAAGCCCGGCGAGGCCGGTCTGTTCGCGGAAGGTGGCGACGTAGAGAAGAAGAAAGACCGACCACTGTATGAACACAGTCGCAATCAGCCCGATCAACAGGATTTCCTCAGTCAGTAAATCAGTAAGTTTCGAGGGATCGTCGGCGGTCGCTACTGCGACTGCGGGATATGCCAGGAGCAAGACGGCCAGCGATATCCATGTCAGGCGGGACCGGCGGAAATAAGCATTACCCGAGTTGACCGCAAAGTGGCTGAAGGGAGTGTCCGCGGCGTCCTGCGGAGTGTACCCGGAGATGTGTTCAAGATCGTCAGTAGTCACGAACGCCAAGGTACAAAAGCGTCTTCTCGAAAGCGAGTTCAAATCGAGTCTCCGGACCCGGTCGCCAACCGTAACCCGCATCGAAAGTGACTCATGTGATAGTAGGGAGGCCAGACGCGTCGATTTGGATGCGAACCCCTTGTGGTAGCCCTCACGCGATGGATCGGCTTTCTTGGGGGAAAGCGAAATGAAATCGCATGCCGTCAAATGGATCGATTACAGGAAGACAAATGGCAAACAACCGCATTGTCTATCAGAACTGGATTGTGGACATGGGTTACGATCCGGGTGGATGCGCCGGTGGGGCCGGTTCGCGCCGGTCGCCGGCGCTGGGTATCTCGCTGAACAGTCCCGCCGCAGTTGCCCTGACCGATGAGGATATTCTCGGTCTTGCCGAACAGGCCGCCCGGGCTGTACTCGTGCGCGAGCAGGTCGACACAGCACTGGCGCAGTTGACCGACGAAGAGAGGGAGTTCGCCGTCAGGTTCTATTTCATGGGGGAAAGCTACCGGCTAATCTCGGAGAAGTCGGGTCGTGCCGTTCACAAACTGGAGACCCTGCACAAGCGTAGCCTGAGAAAACTCAGGAAAGAACTGGCGCCGTTCGTACAGGAGATGTACCGATTGCGGCCCGCGATCAGAAGGGACTGCCCGATCTGCAGGTCGCCGCACCTGGACGCCATCAACAGGCTCATCCGGGACCGGGACAAGGCGTCCACCTGGAAGCCGGTACTGAAAGTCCTGCGTGAGAAGTACGGGCTATGTATTTCCAGTCCGCAGCTACTGATCGGTCACGAGAAATATCACTGAGGTCGCCGACTGGTATCTGTCACGCCGCCAGATAAGTTGACGACCCAAATATAGGGAGAGCAGGAAATGGCCAACGATCCAACCACGGGCGCCAAAGTCAGGGGGGATCACTGTCTTAACGTGTTCGTCTCGTACGAGTTGAAGGAGAAGCTGAAGGCTTTGGCAAAGAAGTACGACCGCACGACATCCGACATGGTGCGGGCAGTGCTCCGGATCGGCATTCCGATGATGGAAGGTCTATCCCAGGCTGAGGAAATCATGGTCAGGGAGTATATCTCCCTCTTCCGTAAGCTGCGGCAGGTGAAATCGCTCAAGGAGATATGATCCCGGGTGCCGTGCCGGCCATTGTGCCGTAAGTCCGCAAAGTCGGAAAGACGAGCGATTAAAAAAAGCTTGAGGGCTCCCGTCGTTCTTCGTATCATCCAGCCAGTTTGCTGAACTGGAATTATGCACGATGCTGGAAAAACAAAGAACGGTCAGGACTGAAATCTCGATGTCCGGCGTGGGGCTTCACACCGGCAACAACTGCACCATGACTCTCAAGCCGGCCCCCCCCGATACCGGCATCCATTTTGTCCGAAGTGACCTTCCCGGCAAACCGTGGGTCATCGCCGACATCGACCACGTTGTGAACATCTCCCGCGGCACCACCCTGCAGCACGGCGAGGCCATGGTGCACACGGTGGAGCACGTTCTGGCCGCTATCGCGGGCCTGGAAATCGATAACCTAGTCGTCGAGCTTGACAGCAACGAGCCGCCGGTTGGAGACGGCTCCGCCCGACCGTATGTCGACAAACTGCTTGAGGCCGGCTTCGAGAGTCAGGAAGCCGACAAGGCATATCTTGAGATCGACACGCCGATGGCTTACAACGAGCCGGAACGGGGGGTCGACCTGGTCGTCACGCCGTCCGACGAGTTGCGCATCACCTTCATGATCGACTACAAGAACCCGGCCCTGGGGACCCAGTACACGTCGCTGGTGGACCTGGAGAAGGAATTCGTTGACGAGTTCGCGCCGGCGCGGACGTTTTGTTTTCTCTCGGAGGTCGAGGCCCTCAAGGACGCCGGACTCATAAAAGGCGGCGGTTTGCACAACGCCATTGTGATCTACGACAGCGACCTCGGTCAGGTGGAGGTTGACCGCATCCGCAAGGCGCTCGACCTGCAGGAGGAGGCGTTCGTCGGCAAAACGGGCATCATAAACGATATCCCCCTCCGTTTCTACAACGAACCCGTGCGCCATAAGGCGCTCGATCTGTTGGGGGATTTGCTGCTGATCGGGGCGCCTCTGAAAGGGCACGTGCTGGCGGCGCGGTCCGGTCACAAAGCCAATGTCGCCCTGGCCCGGAAACTACGTGAACTATACAGGAAAAAAAAGATGGCCCGGCGCTACGCGACCAAGGCCGGCGAGGCGTTCTTTGATATCAATTCCATTCTGAAAATAATGCCCCACCGTTACCCGTTCCTGCTTATCGACCGTATTCTCGACCTCGAACCGGGCAAGAGTGTGGTCGCGATCAAGAACGTGACCATCAACGAGCCGTTCTTCCAGGGGCATTTCCCCAGCCACCCGATCATGCCCGGAGTGCTGGTACTCGAGGCGATGGCGCAGGCGGGCGGTGTACTTCTGCTTCACGCCATGGATAAACCTGAGACCAAGCTGGTCTACTTCATGGCCATCGACAACGCCCGCTTCCGAAAACCGGTCATACCGGGCGACCGGCTTCGCTTTGAACTCTCAATGAACGCCTTTCGCAGGAACACCTGCAAGATGTCCGGCAAGGCGTTTGTCGATGACGATCTCGTGGCCGGCGCGGACTTCATGGCGATGGTTATTGACCGATGACCGATATCCACAAGACCGCAATAGTGTCACCCAAAGCGGAGCTTGCCGAAGACGTGACGGTTGGCCCGTACAGTATCATCGAGGATGACGTCACAATCGGCAAAGGTACGAGAGTTGCGTCAACGGCGTTGATCGCCGCCGGAGCCAGGATCGGCGAGAACGTGACCGTTGCGCACGGCGCCGTCATTGCCACGCAGCCGCAGGATTTGAAGTTCGAGGGCGAAATAACCACCGCCGTGATTGGCGACGGCACAGTGGTCCGCGAGTACGCCACCATAAACCGGGGTACAAAAGACCGCAACGAGACAACGGTCGGGAGAAACTGCCTGATTATGGCCTACGCCCACGTAGCCCACGATTGCCTCATCGGTGACAACGTCATCATGGCAAACTCGGTCAACCTTGCCGGGCATATCGAAATCGGCGAGTGCGCTATTATTGGCGGCGTGGTGCCGGTGCATCAGTTTGTCAAGATTGGCGCTCATGCCATGATCGGCGGCGGTTTTCGCGTGCAGCACGACATCTGCCCTTACGCGCTGGTGGCCGGGTATCCGCTGAAGGTTGTGGGGGTCAATGTCATCGGTCTCAGGCGTCGCGGTTTCAAGCGGGAGGTGATAAAGAGCATTGAGGGGGCCTTCAAGTCTCTTTTCTTCAGCGGGCTTAACACGTCACAAGCGGTCGAACGAATCAGGGGCGAGATGCAGATCACACCGGAGCTTGAAGTCATCCTGAGCTTTGTCGACGACTCCACCCGCGGATTGGTCAAGTAGCAGGGGCACAAGATTCCTGTTCTGCCAGCTGTTCCGACCGATCCCACAGCGCGCCGCAGGCCGGTGGGGTACTATTGTAATACGGATGTTCGGCTGGAACCCGATCTTGTTGTTAGTCCGTAATGTGTTACCAGAAGAGCGAGTTCTGGCGCAGCTATTAGCCCGCTGTCGGCAGCAGTTTCAGTCCCTTATTTGTTTCTCTAAAAGAACGTAGCCCCGCCCAACATTCGCCCACTAATATACCAAAACTGCTAATAAAAAATCCCCCGCTTCGGCAACAAATCCATCGCTTGACGGAGTCGGAAACTCTATGTTCACAAAAAGCTCTTGCCATTTCCCGTTTTCAGATTATATTGCCCGGACATAAATCTTCGGGGCGAGGTGGAATCCCTCGACCGGCGGTAAAGCCCGCGAGCCGGAGAAAGTCTCCGGCAGAGCCTGTGAGATTCAGGCGCCGACGGTAACAGTCCGGATGGTAGGAGGTTTCAGTGCGGAGACGCATACCTGTGTTGTAAGCCCACCGTCTGCCCGTGCCCCGAATAGACACCGGGGTTTTTTTGTGGATGCTGAAGCAGACGCGCAGTACATGAGGCAGGCCTTGACTCTGGCCGAGAAGGGGAGAGGCAGAACATCCCCCAATCCGATGGTCGGGGCGATCCTGGTGAAAGGCGGGAGTGTCATCGGCAGAGGATACCACCGCGCCGTGGGACGGGATCATGCCGAGATTGCAGCTCTCAAAGACGCCGGACGGAGTGCGCGGGGAAGCACCATGTACGTCACGCTGGAACCGTGTTGTCATACCGGTCGCACCGGTCCGTGCAGTCAGGCGATCATCGAGGCCGGGCTCAGCAAACTCTTCTACGCCGCCAGGGATCCCGATCCCCGGGTAAACGGCAAGTGTGCGCGCCTGCTGAGAAAAGCCGGTATCGAGGTCACCGGCGGACTTCTACGCAGAGAGGCTCGACGGCTCAACGACTGGTATTTCGGCTACGTGGAGAACGGGCGCCCGTTCGTAATCCTGAAGCACGCCCAGAGCCTCGACGGCCGGATCGCCACGCGCACCGGTGATTCCAGGTGGATATCGGGACGCGAGTCCCTCAAGCTGGCTCATCGCCTGCGCAGCGAAGTCGATGCCGTCCTGGTGGGATCAGGAACGGTACGTGCCGATGATCCGGCTCTGACCGTTCGATTGGTCAAAGGGAACAACCCTTACCGGATTGTGGTTTCTGCATCGATGAACCTGCCTATTCACAGTCGGCTGCTAAAGGACAACAAAGACTGCAGGACCATCCTGGCGACGACGGCGGCCGCACGGGAAAAATTCGCGCGCCGCAAACGTCTGCCACACATGATATTCTGGGAGGTCAGCGCGAACCGCAGCGGTGGCATTGACATCGAGGATCTGGTGCAAAAGGCGATGGACTTCGGGTTCCAATCGCTGTTGGTCGAGGGTGGCGCCGAACTGGCGACATCATTTATGAAATCCGGTCTCGTTGACAAGTACATCATCATAACGGCGCCCGTTATTCTGGGCAAGGGAGTCAACGCAATCGGCGAGTTGAACGCGCGCACGATTGCCGACGGCACATACTTTAACGACTACACTATGGAAAAGAGCGGTGGCGACTGCGTCTTTGTCGGTTACCCCGGCAGGAAGGAAAGGTAACGCTTTGTTTACGGGTTTGGTTGAGACAACGGGAACCGTTCGGGAGGTCAGGCGGAGGGGAGACTACCGGGTACTGTCGATTGCCGCCCCCGAGCAGGGCGAACCTTTCAATGTCGGCGAGTCTGTCGCCTGTGACGGCGCCTGCCTGACGGTTGTGTCAGCGGCGGAAGGATCGTTCGTGGTCGAAGCCTCCGTGGAGACAGCGAGCAGAACAACGCTGGAGGACTACCGGGCCGGGTCGGTGGTCAACGTGGAGCGGGCCGCGAAGGCAGGCAGCAGGCTCGGCGGCCACCTGGTCAGCGGGCATATCGATGACGTAGGTGTGGTCGACTACCTTCGCCCTGCGGGGGAGTCGCTTGTGTTGGCGTTGAGGTTTCCGCAGCGCTTCGATCCCTTGGTCATCGAGAAGGGCTCCGTTGCCATAAGCGGCGTGTCGCTTACGGTCAACGATGTCCGACCCGGCTGGTTGAGTGTGAATCTAATTCCCCACACGGCCCGCGTGACGACACTCGGATCGCTCAAAGTATCCGACAGGGTCAACCTTGAATTTGATATGATAGGCAAATATGTACTCAAAATGATCAATACACCGGGAGCGGAATCACTCACGATGGAAAAACTGAGAGGAAGTGGATGGTGAAATGAACAGCAACAACGGTGTCAAGTTCAATACGATTCCGGAGGCCATTGAAGATATCAGGGCCGGTAAGTTCGTGGTGGTGGTTGACGACGAAGACCGTGAGAACGAGGGCGATTTGATAATGGCGGCCGAGTGCGTGACGCCTGAGACGGTGAACTTCTTCACCAGGCACGGGCGCGGTCTGGTATGCTGTTGCCTGACGCACGAGAGCATTGAAAGGCTCAGGTTGCATCCGATGGTGGAGGAGAATACCGCCCTGCTGGGCACCCGTTTCACGGTGTCGGTCGACGCCGTGAAAGGCACCAGCACCGGTATTTCCGCCTACGACCGGGCGTTGACGATCAGGTGTCTGGTCGACGAGAACACGCGACCGGAGGATCTGGCCCGGCCCGGTCATGTCTTCCCCATTCAGGCGCTCAACGGCGGGGTACTCGCCCGCGCGGGTCATACGGAGGCCTCCACCGACTTGGCGCGCCTGGCCGGTTTCAAACCGATCGGCGTACTATGTGAAATTATGGACGACGACGGAACCATGGCCCGGGTCCCGCGACTGATCAGATTCTGCAAGGAGCACAATCTCAAGCTGATCTCGATCCATGATCTTATCGCCTACCGGAGTCATACCGAAAAACTGGTGGAAAGGATTGAGATCGTTGATCTTCCCACCGAGTTCGGTCACTTCGACCTGCATCTGTATCGGTCGGACATCGATGACCACCATCACCTGGCTCTAACGAAAGGCGACGTTGCGGGCAAGAAGAACGTTCTGGTGAGGGTTCATTCGAGTTGCCTCACGGGCGACGTTTTCGCCTCGCGGCGCTGCGACTGCGGGAGTCAGCTTCATGCCGCCATGCGGGCCGTGGATGAGGAGGGTCTGGGGGTGGTGCTTTACATGCGGCAGGAAGGGCGCGGAATCGGGCTGGCCAACAAGATTCTTGCCTACAAGTTGCAGGAAGCCGGGCGCGATACGGTTGAGGCCAATGAAGAGTTAGGTTTCGAGGCCGACTTGCGGGACTACGGTATTGGAGCGCAAATCCTGGTTGATCTGGGGCTGAGTTCAATCCGCCTGCTGACCAACAACCCTAAGAAGCTGGTAGGTTTGAAAGGGTATGGCCTGGAGATTACGGAACGGGTGCCACTCCAGATAGAACCGTCGCGGTACAACCAGGTTTACCTCGAAACGAAACGGGACAAACTGGGGCACTTGCTCAACCTCAAGTAGATGGGAGTAAAAATGATGGATCATAAGGTTTTCGAAGGCAAGCTTGAAGCGGCGGGACTGAGATTCGGTCTGGTGACTACTCGCTTCAACAACTTCTTCACCGACAAACTGCTCGAAGGCGCTCTGGACTGCCTCAGGCGTCACGGCGCCGATGAAGGTAACATCGGTGTCGCCTACGTACCGGGTGCGTTCGAGGTACCCTATGTTGCCGCCAGGATGGCCAATTCGGGCGATTACGATGCCGTTATCTGCCTCGGCGCCGTAGTGCGGGGAGACACGCCGCATTTCGATTACATAGCCGGCGAGTCGGCTAAGGGGATCGCCCGCATCGCGCTCGACAGCGGTATCCCGGTGATCTACGGCATAGTGACTGCAGACACGCTGGAGCAGGCGGTCGAACGTTCCGGCACCAAGGCGGGCAATAAAGGCTGGGACGCCGCCGCCGCCGCAATAGAAATGATCAACCTGTATCACAGTCTGGGTTGAGCATATTGAGCATAAAGGTATCCCTCCGTCACCGGGCGCGCGAGCTGGTGTTGCAGGCGTTGTATGCGTCCGAACAGGGTGACGCGGCTCCGAACGAGGACTTCTCGAATATCGTCGATGCCGAACCGCTGCCCGACCGAGCGCTGCAGTTCGCCCGCCAACTGTATGACCTGACGCAGACACATCGCCGGTGGGCCGACGAGCGGATCAGTCAACTGGCCGAGAACTGGGAAATCAACCGGATGGCGGCAGTCGATCTTGCCATTCTGCGAATGGCGATAGTGGAATTGCAGTACGTTGTCGACGTGCCGGTCAAAGTAGTCCTGAACGAGGCAATCGAACTGGCCAAGACGTTTTCCACGGATGATTCTTCGGCGTTCGTAAACGGTATCCTCGACAACTTCGTCAAACAGATGGAGGGCTCCTCAAGGGATTAGCTGTCATGGGTGGGTGACAGGCAGTTCGGTTTCCGAGTATAATGGGACTTTTCTTCGACAACCTCCCGACGCGTCAGCATACGCGGCGGTCTGTAAAAGGAACTGGACAGGCAACATAAAGCTGTTATATTGCAACTCTTTAGGAGGCCGCCGCACACTGTCAGGGAAGAAGGTCCGGCGGCATAGCTCTCGACCGGTCCTTGTGGATGAAAAGCAGTTCTCGCTACAACCTCGACATCACCAATGCTATCATCGGCTTTGGCATCTGGTTTCTGAGCTTTTGGGTCTACTATCTCACTAAGGCCGTGACCCTGTCATTCTGGGACTGCGGTGAATTCATCGCCGCTGGTTACGTTCTGGGCATACCCCATCCGCCCGGATCGCCCCTGTGGGTAATGGTCGGGCGCATCTTCAGTATTCTGCCGATTTCCTCCGATATTGCCGTGCGCGTAAACATGCTGTCTGGTTTCTGTTCGTCGTTCACGGCGCTGTTCGGTTACCTGGCATCGGTGCGTATTCTCTGGATATGGTTCGGATCGGATCGGAGCACCTACAGTCGGCTGCTGATTTACGGTGGGGCCGCGTCGGGAGCTCTGTTTCTCGCTTTTGGCCTCACGAACTGGACCAACTCGGTGGAGGCCGAAGTTTACGGCATGTCCATGATGTTAATGATAGCTATGCTGTGGCTGATACTGCTCTATCTCGAACGTCGGGGCACCGCCCTTGGCGAGCGGATCATGCTGCTGATCGTCTTTTTAGCCTTTCTGGGTATCGGCGTTCACATGATCACGTTCCTGGTCTTCCCGGTGGCGGCCCTCGTTTTCATTATCAAGAAGGACGCCGGCGTCGCAACCTGGTTTACGGCCGCGCTCTTTTTTGCTGCTGAACTGTACCTGGTATTCGTTCTCTCATCCCAGGTCGGCGAACTGCCCTGGTATCTGCCGGTAGTGATAGTATTCGTGTTCTACCTGTTCTACGTCTTCTCCTTCGACCGCATTCCGCGCCTGTTTCTTTATGTCGGCGGTGGTTTCCTGCTGGCTACGGCCCCCGGGTGGGTGACGGCAATCAACATTGTGGGAAAAGCGTACGGTGTTTCCGGTGTGGTTGGCGGCAGTGTCCAGCAGGTCTTGACAATTGTGGCTCAACTGGCGACGGCCGCTTTAATATTGACCGGGCTTTATTGTCTCTCGAAGTACCTGGGCAAAAGCGCAACCGGCGCTCGACGGAGTGTTTATCTGACGGCGGCTTCTTTTACCCTGACCGCCGGGATCGCGTCGGCGCTGCTGCATGTTCCGAAGGGTTATACGACCTTTCTGGTCCTCTCTGCGATTATGGCCTTGGTTGTCGCGGCATTCCTGTGGCGTCACATACACTGGCCTATATTAACAGCGGCCGTGGGCGCATCCCTCGTGGTTATGGACCTGAGTCTGTTTGTAATCGGTATTGGCGTGGCGGCGGCAGCGTTGCTCGCGATGGGTCTGGGAGGTCGTCTGCCGCGGTGGCGAACTGGCCTGATGATTCTTGTCATGGCCGTGGCCGGCTTTTCCGTGCACCTGTTCATTCCGATCCGGTCGGCGCAACAGCCTTCTCTTAACGAAAACAATCCTTCGGAATCCTTGCGTACGACGGTCAACTTCCTCGAGCGAAAACAATACGGTACGCAGTCGATGGTCGAACGGATGTTCATGCGCCGGGCGGACTGGGTCAACCAGTTCGGCAATCACCGACGGATGGGTTTCTGGGGCTTTTTTCAACAGCAGTATGGCCTCCGGGGTTCTAAATTCGTGCTGCTTCTGCTTCTGGGTTTGTTCGGAGTCTGGGAGGTCGTTCGTCGTTCCCCGGTAGCGGGGTGGCCACTGGTGGTGCTCCTGCTCCTTTCAACGGTGGGGCTGGTGCTGTATATGAATTTCGCGGACGGGACACGCCAGGGTCTCGGTACGGGACCCGATCACATCGAGGTGCGCGACCGGGACTATTTCTTTACGCCCGGTTTCGTTCTCTTCGGCCTGGCGATCGGGATCGGAGCCGCGATAGTCGTTCAATACATCCGCAGCAGTGTCAGGCGGTTTTCAGCTCTCCCGAGAAAGACAGTGCTGTCTTGTGCTCTTGTCGTGCTGCTCTTGCCGGGTTATGCCTTAGGTGTGAACTACTACTATTGCGACCGCTCGCGGAACTTCATCCCCTACGACTACGCCTGGAATCTCCTGGACTCGGCTGACGAAAACGCCGTCCTGTTCACCAACGGCGACAATGACACCTTTCCGCTCTGGTGCCTGCAGGAGGTCTACGGTGTGCGCACCGACGTCAAGGTTGTGAACCTGTCGCTGGCCAACCTGCGCTGGTACATCAAGCAGCTTCAGAGCAACCTGGGACTCGATCTGGGCTGGAGCGACGAGCGGATTGACCGGCTGCGGCCTTTCCGCGTGCCCGACAGCGCCACCCTCAGCGCCCGTGGCCAGATAGTCGACAAATCCGTCTATGGGTACCTCGGCCTGAGCAGCAGGAAACTTGACAGTGTGTATAGATCCGCCGGCGTTCCCTATGGCGCTACGTTTCCTCTCCGCGCGCAGGTAGTGGACAAGCTGATCTACAGCCGGCTGGGCAGGGAACCAATCAATTTTTCGGTCACCTCGGGACGTGGCTCTCGGGTCTTTCTGGGCCGCCGAATCGACAGTCTCCTGTCGTTGAACGGCATGATGTGGCGGGTTAATGAGACGGGAGGGGCGATTCGGGCCGATATGGAATCGTCCGTGGATTTCTTTACCAGACCCGGTCGGTTCAGCGCTCGCGGAGTCAATGATCCCACGATCTACAAGAACGAAGCCACCCGCCGGCTGGTCAGCAACTTCACCAACGGCTTTCTTCTGGTGGCTGATTCTCTGCGCGCCCGTGGTGATATCCGACAGGCGGAAGAACTTGCCCGGCTGGCCGTGGAACAGATGCCGCTCTCGGCGGACGCAGTGGAGTATCTGGCCGGGATCTACGGCCAACAGGGACGGGTGGAGGACCTGTCGGCCCTCTACCGAAAAACCGTAGCTGGAGACAGAAGTACCCTTGCCGTGATGATGGCGCTGGCATATCGCCAGATAGGAGATGACATTAGAGCCGAGCAACTGCTGGACAGCCTGCTAACCGCTGATGAGACCTGCCGGCCGGCTTTCGAGGAACTGGTCCGGCTTTACTTCGAGAACAACCAGGTGGGCAGCATGGACGTGCTGCTGAAGCGATGGCTGCGAACCAATCCCGGTGACAGGCGAGCCAGGCTGATGCTTGAGGAACTGCGCCGGGGTCTCGATTCGTTCGACTCCGTGCGAGGGAGCGGCCGGTGAGGATTCTGGCTCTCAACTGGAATGACCTGAAGAACCCTTATGCCGGTGGGGCCGAGGTCCACCTTGAGGAGATGCTGCGACGTCTGGTGACGTACGGTCACGAAGTGACGCTGCTGTGTTCAGGGTTCGCTGGCTGTCGGCGCTCTGAGACAGTGGAAGGTATCAGGATAGTCAGGTGCGGTAATAGACACAACTTCAACCTGGTCGTCCCATTTCACATCAGGCGACTCGTGCGCGACAATCATTACGACATCCTGGTGGAAGACATCAACAAGATACCTTTCTACACGCCGCTCTATCTGGACATCAAGACGTTGGTGGTGGTGCCGCACCTTTTCGCCACGACGGTGTTTCACGAAATCAACTTCGTGCTTGGGTGCTACATCTACCTCGCGGAGAAACCGATGGTGTCGATCTACCGGGGGCGGCCGTTCAACGTCATATCGGAGTCGACCGCCGACGATATCGCCGCTCGTGGCATCCCCCGCAGCGACATATCAATTATCCACTGTGGTATCGACCGGCAGGTCTATGCGCACGACCCCGGTCTGCCCAAGTATGAGCAGCCGACTATCCTCTACCTGGGACGGATAAAGAAGTACAAGTCGATTCAGGACCTGGTATGCGCGCTGGCGCTGGTAAAGAAAAAGCTGCCCGAGGCGCGACTGATGGTTGTCGGCGCCGGTGACTATCTTGACAGTCTCAAGTCTCTGGCGAGATCGATGGGCTTGGCCCATGACGTGGAGTTTCCGGGTTTTGTTTCGCCGGAAGAGAAAGTCGAGCGCATGCGCCGCGCGCACGTGTCCGTTCTTCCGTCGTTGAAGGAAGGATGGGGGTTGACCAATATCGAGGCCAATTCCGTCGGGACGGCGGTGGTGGCGGCCGATGTGCCGGGCCTGAGGGATTCCGTTCGTGACGGCCAAACCGGGTTGCTCTACGAGTACGGCGATGTCGAGCAGTTGGCCCGGAAGCTCTTGCAAATTCTCGCCGACGACAGCCTGCGCGTGCGTCTGCAGGAGGGCGCCCTCAAGTGGGCCGAGACATTCAACTGGGACGATGCCGCCCGCAAGTTCGAGGACCTTCTGCTGAAACTGGTCGGGGAGAGGCGATGAAGTCGAAGGCGAAGAAGCAATTCTATTTCCTATTGGGTATTGTGATATCGGCGGCATTCGTGTGGGCTCTTTTTCGTAATATTGATT
The DNA here is from genome assembly GCA_965603125.1 of uncultured bacterium. Taxonomy (GTDB): domain Bacteria; phylum Zixibacteria; class MSB-5A5; order GN15; family FEB-12; genus JAJRTA01. The sequence goes on from CBFDBU010000008.1 coordinate 84,169, forward strand.
TTGGGGACTTGTGGGGCGCCCTTAAGGGAGCCAACTACCTCTGGTTGATACCGAACGTTCTGTTGATAGTTCTGACCATGTACCAGCGTGCTTACCGCTGGCGCTTCATGGTGGCGCCGATCGGCCGCGTCCCGTTTTCCAAGCTCCTCGCGGCGACCTGTATCGGTTTCATGGCCAACAACGTTCTGCCGCTGCGGTTGGGGGAGTTTGTGCGCGCTTACTCTCTTGCTATGCAGCACAAACAGATCACCAAGTCGGCCTCCCTGGCGACTATCTTTGTCGAGCGTATGGTTTTCGACCTCGTGGCTCTTTTGCTGATCTTCGGTGTCGTTCTCGGCCTGTCGCACCTGTCGCTGGATGAGTCGATGAGATACGGGCTCAGCATTGCCATTGGAGCTGCTTTCCTTGGGCTTGTTTTTATCATGGTCATGGCCCTAAAGCCGGTGCAGACCACCAGTTTCCTGACGCGGTACCTGTTTATGATTCCCGAACGCGGCAAACAGTTCATCCAGCGCGTGGTTATGAAATTCACGCGCGGACTTGAGTTTCTGAGGGACAGAGACGCCGTGATGCAGGTGGCGTTTCACACGCTGTTGATCTGGATACTGATGGGAGTATCCAACCTGTTCGTCTTTCGCGCTTTCGGTCTTGATCTGCCGCTGGATGCTTCGTTCGTGGTGTTGGTGGTGGTGTCGGTGTCGATCCTGGTTCCGTCCTCACCCGGATTCATCGGCGTCTACCATGCCGGAGCCGTTTGGGCTATGATGGCCTATGGGTACACCAAGAGCGAGGTTCTGCCCTGCGCCATTGTCCTTCACGCCGCTCAGTACTTAGTGGTAACTCTCATGGGTTTCTATTTCCTGAAAAAGGAGCACCTCACGCTTAAGAGGCTGGAGGAAGTGGCAGGCGAGAACGAGCAATAGCCGGGACGGCCAGGTGATTCCGATCCCGGTTGCGCGGGTATCATGTCATTCATAGTCCGCGTTTCGGTTGATTGAGCAGAGTGGTTCGATGCGTGACACGGTTTTCAAGCGTACTATTCTTGCCATACTGATCCTTGCGACCTTATGGCGGATCGGGTTTCTGACTACCGGCCGGGTGCTCCCGGTCATGTGGGACGCCAGTCGCTACGCCAGTGCGGGGGTAGCCCTGTTATCTTACGTGGACGACTCCGGGCCACAGCAGGAAACCAACGAAGACCTGGACCGGGAAGCGTTCGCCTACTACTACGACAAGTACGTCCAGGGCGAACAGATCGACTGGCTGTTCTATGCGCCGCACACTCTGACCCAGGCGCGTGAGGACCTTTTCCTGAGCGGTCCGCTCTACCCGCTTCTGCTGGCGGCGGTTTTCTATCTCGCACCCGCAGCGGATTTCACCTGCGCCCGTCTGGTGGGGATCGCGCTGGATATTATCGCCTGCCTCCTTTTGATGCTGATTGCCGTCCGTCTCGTGGGTCGCAAGGCGGCGCTGCTGGCGGGTGCCGTCTACGCCGTCTACTTTCCCTTCACGCTGGCGTCGACCACGCTGTTGATGGAGACCTCCACCGTTTTTTTCATCCTGCTCGCGATTTACGCCATGATCCGCGGTGTCGAGACCGACCAGCGTGTCTTCTTCGTTGCGGCCGGGATTATCAGCGGACTGTTGGTGCTGCACAAGCCCACGGCGATGTTCCTCGGCCTTCCTCTTGTCGTCGGACTGTACCTGTACACGCGGCGGTCGTGGGATGGGCGGAAGTTCCTGTGGCGGCTGGCGCAGGTAGCGCTGCCGGCTTTAGTTGTTTTTGCGGTCTGGCTGGGTATTTCGTCGGCAAAGTATGGTCAACCGGCGCTTCGCGATCCTGCCTACGCCGGGGTCAATCTGAGACAGTCGTCCTCGATCAGGTTCGAGGGTTACGATCTCGACCAGGTCGAGCCCACGTTCTCTGAAAGAAAGGTGTACGGCGATTTCTTCGGCCAACTGCCCGGTTACCTGGGCCTTTTCGCCAAGAAGTTCGAGCGCCTCTGGAGCCGCCCCTACAACGATTTCAAGAGAACCTTCGTCCTGCCCTACGTGGTTGATGAGCGACTGCACGTAATAGTAGTATCGCTGGGGTTGGTAGGGCTCCTCTTCATGGTAGCGAAAAACCTGTCACTGGCCGCCTGGCCGTTGCTCATTACTGCCTACTATATATCGCTTCACCTCGTGTTTCATTCGATCAATCGGTACGCGTTCGCGGCCATACCGCTGCTGATAATCTGCGGCGCCGGTTTGGTGACGGCGCTGGCGGACAGGTACGCGGCTTCCGGGTCGGCGGCAAGACGAATTCTGCCGGTCGCTGCCGGCCTGCTTCTTATCGGCTGGCTGATCGAGGCGCACTGGTTGAGTGCCATATTTGGCTGTGAACTGTCTTTGACTATGGTCGTGACAGTCATAATTCTCAAAGCGCTGTTGTGGCTGGCGGCGGTGACTCTCCTGGTGAGGGAGTTGTGGGGCGGCAGGTGGCGAGCGCGTCATCTGTGGGTGGGGCTGGCGGCGAGCCTGATCTTTACCCTGACGACTGCCACGCCGCTTCTTTTCCGCAACGGCTGGGCGGAGTTCTCGTGCCGTCTGGATGATCCGAAGATGAAGGCCGGGACCCGGCTCTATGTCTCGCGAATGGGGCCGCTTGATGAGGGCGATCTCCTGGCTCTCATGATAGATCTCAATGCTCCCTCGGAGCGCAAGAACAGTTTCTCCCTGTTTGTCGGGGACAGAGAGCAGCGGTACGTGGTCGGCCGGGAGCCGCTGGCTCGGTACTTCTATCCCAAGCCGACATACGATGAGTACGCCCGACTTGAAGGGCAGGGCATTGAGCACTTTCGCCAGTATGCCGTCGTGCCGGTGGAGGCCGGTCGGATCCGGCGTCTTCTGGAGAGGGACGGCTTCCTGGACGTATCCGTGGCCATCAACGACGGTATGCAGGAAGCGGACAATTACATCACGCTCCACGGCAGCTACGCCACGGGAAACGCCGATGTTCTGATGCCGTCGCACCACTATACCTCCGTGGAGCGGTATGTGCATCGTGACGACCCCCGAATCAGGCTCCCTGTGAAACTTGTGTCCGACTCGGCCATTTCTTACTATATTACCCGTAATGACAGTATCGTTATCGCCGGACAGGATCTGTCTCCCGCGGCCGGTAAGCAGACGGGGAGATACAATATGTACCTGGCTCTTTTCCGGCACGAGGGCGGGTTTCTTGTGTATTAGAGGAGGAAAGTGAAGGACAATGGCTAGCCGGTGCACGAGGGGAGGATGTCCCACAAGTCGGTAAGGGGCAGACCGGGGGTCTGCAGCCCACGGAATTCCCGTGAGCTCAGAGATTACCGTGCCTGGCAGACGCCCTCGTCTGCTGGGTAAGGGGTGGCAGCAGTTGTAGGTCGAGACCCCTGCGGTCTCGACAGATTCAGGTGTCAGAACCACAGGGGTTCTGACCTACAGGATTGAAGGACTACTCATGAATATCGGGATAATCGGTTGCGGTTACTGGGGGCCGAATCTGGTACGGAACTTCAATGCTCTCGATGACGTCACCGTCGCGGCCGTAAGTGACGTGAGAAAGGAGCGGCTGGAATATATCGGCCGGCAGTTCCCGGCTGTTGGAGTGCTGACCACCGACGCCGGCGACATCCTTCGCTCACCGAATATAGACGCTGTGGTCATCGCCACGGCGGTGTCCAGTCATTTTCCGCTTGGCATGGAAGCCCTTTCCAACGGTAAACACCTGTTCATGGAGAAGCCGTTCACAGCCACGGTGGAGCAGGCCCGGCAGTTGATTGAACTGGCAGAGCGGAAAAACCTGCGTGTGATGGTCGACCATACCTTTGTCTACACCGGCGCGATCGAGACGATAAAACAATTCATCGATTCGGGGCAGTTAGGGGAGATGTATTATTTCGATTCGGTGCGGGTGAACCTCGGTCTCTTTCAGCACGATGTCAACGTTATCTGGGATCTGGCTCCGCACGATGTTTCAATCATGGACTACCTGCTGGGGCGCGAGCCAAGAGCGATCGCGGCCACGGGCGTGGCCCATTTTGAGAGCGATATCGAGAACATCGCCTACATCTCCACCTACTATGACAACAACCTGTTGGGGCACATCCACGTCAACTGGCTGGCGCCGGTGAAAGTGCGCAAGACGCTTATCTCGGGATCCAGGAAAATGATCATCTATGACGACATGGAACCCTCCGAGAAAGTAAAGGTGTACGATCGCGGCGTTGAAGTTGTCCACGACCGCAACCAGATCTATGATATCCTGATTCAGTACCGAACGGGAGACATGCTGGCGCCGAGGATCGACCTGACCGAGGCTCTCAAGAAGGTCACTCGCGAGTTCTATGACGCTGTTCATGAGAGCCGTCCGGCAAGAACCGACGGCCTTGCCGGTCTGCGGGTGGTAAGGATTCTGGAGGCGGCCAACCGGTCAATCAGAGACGGCGGCCGGGTCGTCAGGCTGGATTGATATGGCAGGGAAAAGCTTCTTCGCGCATCCGACGGCTCTCGTTCACAGTGAGTATATCGGGACGGGGACCCGCATCTGGGCCTTCTGCAATGTTCAGGAGAAGGCAGTCATCGGCGCCAACTGCAATATAGGCGATCACTGCTTTATCGAGAATAATGTTCGCATAGGGGATCGCGTGACGGTCAAGAACGGTGTGTCGCTGTGGGACGGCGTGGTCGTGGAGGATGATGTGTTCATCGGGCCGAATGCCGTATTCACCAATGATATCTATCCCCGGAGCAGGGTTCACCACGATGAGCCTGATAGAACGCTTGTCGGGAGAGGCGCTACCATCGGCGCCAACGCCACCGTTGTGGCGGGGCACACTGTCGGGCGGTATGCTTTTATCGGAGCCGGGGCCGTGTTGACCGGAGACGCGCCTGATTATACACTATGGCTGGGTAATCCTGCCCGCCTGGCAGGCTATGTCTGCATGTGTGCCGAGCGGCTCGTCTTTGGCGAGAGTGTGGATACAACCGGTACCTCGACCGTCTGCGCATGCGGGCGAAAGTACCGGCTTGTCGACGGCGCTGTTGTGCCGGACCCCGATTCAGTACAGGGGGATTGATTGACCGGTAAGCTTCTCGTCACCGTTCTGACTTATAACGAGGGGGAGAAACTCAAGGCTCTCGTCGACCGGTTTTCGGATGCACAGAATTACCAACTTCTGTTTGTCGATGACGGCTCCACCGATACCACAGCCACCTTCCTATATGACCAGGGGTACGAGGTCATCTGCCACGACCACAATCGAGGTGTGGGAGCAGGAATCAGAACGGCCGTCCACTGGGCTCGCTCGCGCGGTTTCGAAATCATTGTCATCATGGCTGGCAACGGCAAGATGCAACCGGAGGAAATCCCCCGCCTGGTTCGGCCAATCGTGGAAAACCAAGCGGACTACGTGCAAGGTTCACGGTATCTCGAGGGCGCACGGTCGCCCAATCTGCCTCTTTTCAGGAAGATCATGATCCGGTTATTCACGACCATCGTGAATCTAGCCACGGGCTTCAAGGGAACCGACCTCACCTGCGGTTTTCGGGCCTATCGGCTCGACCTTTTCGACCATAGCGACATAGATATAGACCAGGATTGGCTGGATCGCTATGAAATGGAGTATTACATACACTACAAGGCGCTCAAACACCGGTTTCGAGTGGTCGAGGCCGCCGTGTCGATGGTCTATCCATCTGAAGGCAAAGACTACTCCAAGATAAAGCCGTTTGTGGGCTGGTGGTCGATGATCCGGCCGTGGGTGTTTCTGCTGCTTCGCTTGAGGAAGTAGAGCCACGACCCCTGGTCACGCCCGCAGCCTGCCTGCGGGTGCCGAAATTTCACGCTCGCGCTTAAGCGAATCCCACCGAGAAATTCAAACTTGACACTATAATCAGCGGTGGATATTGTAAATTTGTCATGAAAAAAGCAATTGTCGCCATATGTCTTCTGATTATCGTTGCCGGCGTCACCTATGTGAAGGTAGTGCGGGGAACGGCTCAGAGGCAGATTTCATGGGATGAGGGTAGGAAAGAAGCCACAGGGGAACTTCTTGCTTACCGGCAGGCGGTGGATTCACTTCAGTATCTTATTGAACAACAGGAGGTTGCCTTCCGCGATTCGCTCTCTCATCGGGATTCCACCTATCAAGCCGGCATTGACTCTCTGATGATAGTCCTGGACTCAATGTGGGCGCAGACCGACGGGGAGGTTGATTCCACCGAAGGGGAGTCGGGAACACCAACCGATGCTGAGATTGCTGATGATGCCGTCCACAGGGAAATAATCGCATACTATGAGAAACTCTACCAGGAACTTCCCAATGACCTTTCCGTCTACGAGCGTAAAGTAGCGTTGCACGAGATCAGGTTGGAGACGGCGCAAAATTTCTCGATATCGCTCAACGAACTTAAAGCGCTACGTTCTCGATATGAACTAACCTATTGAGACAGTAAGTATTGGAATGGCTTCCAAGAAAGAACACGATTTCGCTGAAGTTCTCGTGGACAAGCTGTTCCTGGAGTCATTTGCAAACGAGCAGTCTCCGTACTACAGCAGTGGAATGGATGGTTCACAGGGGCCAGCGCTGGACAAGTTCCGAAGTCGACTCCGATGGCATGTGGACAACTCACTCTCGCGCCGTCAGAAACAGGTGATACGGCATTACCTCAGCGGAAGGAAAGAGCGCGAAATCGCCTCCATTCTGGGGATAACTCAGCAGGTGGTCAATATCTATAAACACAGGGCTATCAGGAGATTACAGAAGATAATGGTCTCTTAGGTGTATGTCAAAAACCTACTATATAGAGAGCCGTTTTGCAGATAGATAACGGTGTAAGCGGTATTGTCAAAGCGGTCGGCGTTCATGCCGTTTCTTAAAGGAGGTGATAGGCGTATAACTGAGCATCTCATGTTTCCTCACCGCCATGATAGTAGCGAGTACTGGTAAGCAGTACGTGAGGGGGGAAGACATGCGAGGAGATGCAAAATGCCGAAGAGAAAAGGAAAACAGAAGTTCGCCAAGTTGGGTGAGAAGGACTGCTGGCATTTGTATGGACTGCAGGTGCTGACGCCAACCAAATTTACGCGCGTCGTGGAAAAGATCCTTCGGGGCCACTACGCGTTGATTAGTTCCCGATTCGAGGAGCGTGCCCAGTAGATCCATCCGGACTGATCTCGGTACGGATTGTTACCAGTTCCTTGAACCCTGTGGGCGAACCGAAAAATGACGCGGGAGCCACTATGCGGTGGGTCCCGTTTTCTTTTTGAGTGTTGCACGTTCATCTGTGCCCGGTTGAGGGTTACTTGATGCCCAAACCGCCCGATTCCCGCAAGAGCCGCTCGATTCCACTTGACAGCCGGTCTGCCTGACTTTTCATTCCGCCTCAACGGCCGCCGTACCAAGCCGGGGCCTGTTGCGAGGAAGCTCATACGAGTTGACGGCCCCGTGGGGGCAGCAACCGGTTTGGGCTTCACTCTAATAAGCAGTGGTGGTATTTTCGAGCAAACGGCAAGGTGCCTTGATGGTATAAGCGGTTAAGTGTTTAGACGGACATTCATGGTATTCAAGCAGGCTGTACTTCTCGTGGTTGTGACCTCAGTGCTTGCCTTCGGGGTCAACCTGATTTCACCAAATGCGATTCCGTACATCGGCAACTACCGGTCTTTGTATACCGGTTCCGGCCCGATTGTCCCCCCTGAGGCTCAACTGGGTGATCCGCCTTTTATTGCAGTCGATGTCGCCGAATTGGATTTCAGTTCCGGTGAGGCTGTCTTTGTGGACTCCCGCGAACCCCACGAGTATGACTGCGGCACGATACCGGGAGCGATATGCATTCCCTTCGACTTCCTGCCCGAAGGTGACCTTGCCCCCTATTTTGATTCGGCGCTGGGTTATGTCAGCCGGGACAGTCGGATCGTGACGTTCTGTTCCGGGGAGGAATGTGACCTGTCGCTGCATCTGGCCAGGAACATGCAGGATGTGGGCTATACCAACGTGGTGATCTTTTTTGGAGGCTCACGGGAATGGGAGAAGTATGAACTCCCTGTTCAACGGAGAATACAGTGCGACGAGTAATCGATCACGATCTCATTACACTGGTTGTTCGTCTGGTGGTGGGCGTCACTTTCATCATTGCCTCCTATTACAAGATAGTCGAGCCGGCCTCTTTTGCCCGGTCAATCTGGTACTACCATATGGTGCCGGGGGTGCTTATCAACCTCATGTCCCTGTTCCTGCCGTGGCTGGAGTTGGTCTGCGGCATCTGCCTGGTTCTTGGCGTCTGCTACCGGGGAGCGGTTACGCTTGTCAACCTGATGGTCCTGGTGTTTCTTGTCGCCCTGTCTACAGCCATCGCCCGGGGGATCAACATAGACTGCGGTTGTTTCAAGGCGGCTCAGGTCTCAAGCGAATCGGCCTGGGAGGCGCTCTGGTTCGACCTGGGGCTGATTGTGCTTACTCTCCAACTGCTGTTCAGCCGTTCCCGTCGATGGATGCTGACGCGGACGTGATCAGGGGACTATCCGCGGCGTAATAAGAATAAGCAGATCCGTATTAACCTTCTCCTTCGACCGGCTGGTAAAGAGCAGTTTGCCGAGCAATGGAATGCGCCCCAGCAGCGGTACTTTCTGTTCCTGAACAATCTCGGTTTCTTTGAGAAGTCCGCCCAGGGCGACGGTCTCGCCGTCCCTGACGGTGACTCGCGTTCTTACGGATCTGCTGGCGGTAATCGGTTTCTGGTTGTCGGGTGGACCGGCGAAACCGATGATATCTTCCACCTCGGAATAAGCGTCAAGCGTTATGCGGTCGGCGTCGTCTATGCGCGGGGTGACTTTCAGGTAGATTCCGATCTCTTCGTCCTGGAAGGTGACGATATCCTGAATCGTGACGCCCTCGGTAAAGCGGCTGAGAGTGGCAATGGGGATAATTGTCTGGACTCGTATTTCCGCTTCATGGTTCTCCAGGGTTGTAATGTGGGGATCGGACACGAGCCTGCTGTTGCCGCGCTGATCGAGCAGGTTCAGGACAGCCGTGACCTGGTTAACGGTCAGGGTACCCCAGGTCCAGCGGCCGGTTGACGGGTTATAGCTTGCGGCCGTGTTTTCCAGTGTCGCCTGGTATGACTCCGTTTCCGTGTCTGATTCCGTGCTCTCCGAGATGGTCTGCACGCCTGCGCCCAGGTCGGCCGCGATTGCCATCGGCCACGTGAGGCCGAGCTTCGACTTGCTGTCCAGCGTGGTCTCTATGATCTTGACTTCGATTGAGACCAGGCGCTCAGGTTTGTCGATCCGGCGTACAATCTCCAGCAGATCGCCTATCACTTCCGGTAGATCGGTAATCATGATCCTGTTCGGTGTGTACGTTCTGGAGCTGCCGGTCGCCTCGGCGTCGTTGTCCAGAATCACCGTCTTGCCCTTGACGGTCAGTCGGGACTGCAGCGCTCTCTGAACGGTGGCCGGTTCTGCATGCCGGAGCGTGATCGTGCGCGACACGAGTTCGCCGACGGCATCGAGGTCAACCGGTTTAATTATGAGCACGTCGTTGCGGACGTAGTAGTTGTATCCGTTGGGCATCAGGATCGCCTCCAGGGCGGATGCTATATCGACGTTATTCAGCCTCAGCGTCACTTCACCCTGAACGTCCCCGGGAATGACGATATTAAGCTCGTTCTGCTCGGCGATCATCCTCAGGACGGTCGGGAGGGGCACCGCCTCAAGCTGGAGCGTCAGCCTTTCGGTTGTGTCAAGCGGTCTTTCGGCAACAGCGGTAGCCGCTGCCAGCAGCAACACAAGAATCAGCGCTCTTGAGATTGTCTTTCGTCTCATATTCTAACCCTTGGATACAGTCAGCGTGAATTGCTTCCCCTTGTGTTCAAGCGTGGCCGTCTTGCGACCGATTGCGATCACTCGCGCATTGCCGACCGTGTCGCCCAATCGAACCATCTGCTTGTTGATGATTGCCATCGGACTGCGAGTGCTGTATGCGATGCCGTCCAATACCCAGACGAGGTTGTTCGGTCGGGGTGCAAGCGCAGATGCAGGCGTCACCCTGGCGCGGAACGGGTCAGCCCCCCACGGCGCGGACATCATGTCATCGGTGACAATCAGTTGGGCCGATGAGCGAGGAGAGGCTGCCGAGTGGATCGCCGCACTGACGTTTGTGGCCTGTTGCTGCTCGTAAGTTATCCGTGGCCGGTCGTCTCCTGTGAGGAGGTTGTATGCGCCGTAGATGATGGCCGCAATGAAGCAGGCGTACACTACTTTCTTGCGCGTGTTCTCGCTCACGTTTCCTCCACAAAACTGCCGAGGAGCGCTCTGAATCCGATCCTGAACGTGGTCTCGTGATTGACGTCCGGTGAGGCGGCGATACGGCAACCGTTTATTCCCCGGAAGAACTCCGCTGTTTCCAGGAAACCGACGTATTTCCCGAAATCCACGTAATTGCCGGTGAGTTCGAGCTGGATATTCAGAAACCCGGGCTGCGTGGAATCGACGACCATGCTGTTGAGAAGCAGCAGTTCCTCCACGGGTGGCGAGACATCGGTGACGGTGAGATTCCGTCCGCCTGCTTCCTGCTGCAGTTGATCGAGCAGTTTGAGCACGCAGTTCTTGGCATAGAGGTGCGAGTGGAGGTCACTCCTGGCCTTGAGGAGTCGCTTTCGGGCCGCCACGAATCCGGGCAGTTCGCTGATCGTCCGCCTGAAATCGGTTAACTGCCGTTCGGCTTCGTCTATCCGGGTGACGGTTGCCGCGTGTGTGCGGGCCAGCGGAGCATAGAGAAGGAAATACCAGGCTCCCGCCAGGACAAGCACGAGGGCAGCGTATATGCTGAGCCGTCGCGTCATACCGCTCCCTCCATGCTGATCTGGAACTCGATCACGGACTCGCCTTTTGCTTTTCTCTTGACGTGCCGCAGGACAGTGACGTTCTGGAAGAACGGCGATGCCCTGAGACCCTCGACATACTCGGCCAGTACAATCTCCGGCGGGATATCCTCCGAGGAAGCTACACCATGAATCGTCAGGTTTGCAGTTGAATCTGCCGGTCTGTAGTCCAGCGTCGTGAGCCGGACTCCCGGTGGTGTCACCAGTGAAAGTTGCTTGAGGTTAAGGTTGAAATAGCTGGGATCGGCCTTCGTCGTTTCGATATAGGATCTGTCGGCGGCCATCTGCTGTTGGAGCACGTAATAGGAGAGGTATGTGTCCGAGTTTCTGATGTCGGCCACCTGGTCTTCCAACCGGGACTGCGTCAGTTCGGCGTCCGCCGCGGTACGGTACATGATTGCCCAGAACACCAGGAGGACAACCGTTACGAGCGCCAGCGAAATCCTGGCTCGGCGATTGAGCTTTTTTTCAGTCTGTCTTCGCTTTTCTTCAGCGGGCAGCAGGCTGACCAATCGCCTGCGACATACGGAGGCCGCCAGCGCCGGCAGGCCCACGGCGCAGGCCTCGTCCCGGGAGAGCTCCTGGTCGCGTAGATACGGCAGGCGTTCGGTCGGGAAAGGGATGAAATCGAAACTCGTGAAGGCGTTAATTCGTTCCACCAGTTCCGGGGCACCGGCCAGTTCACCGTAGACAAGCACCGTGCCCGATGGCGTTCTCGCATACTGGCCGGCGTAATAGTCCTGTGAGGTTTCAAGTTCCCTTGTCAGGCTCTCGGCAAAGAATCTCAGCCTGGTGTCATCGGGATCGTCTCCCAACTGGGAAGCCGCCGTAGAGGCGATCTGGACGAAATCCAGCGTAGACCCGTGATAGAAAGAAAGCTCAGATCGGTCGTGCGCCACATCCATCAGAGTGTAGCTGTGGTCATCCTGGAAACCCGGCAGGTCCCCAAGCAACTGCCCGATGACATCGTGGGCATGAAAGACGCGGGATACTTCAATCCCCTTTGCGCGAAAGGGATCGAGTTGTTCCTTGATATACCGGGTGGTCACTGCCTGAAGGCCGATTCTGTAGCGCACCCGGTTCTGAGCGACAACCTCGGAGGTCGGTCGATAGCCAAAGACGCACTCGGAGAGGGGGAAAGGAATCTGTTTCTCAGCCTCGTATTCAATGGCCGAGTTGAGGTCGTGGGTTTTCATGACCGGCATCAGGAATGTTCGAAAGGCGGTCTCTCGGCCGGATACGGTCAGGGAAACGCTGGGGTATCTCCCGCCATGCCGTGCGAGATACATGTTGATGCTGTTGGTGAGGCATCCGGTTCGTTCTTCCGGCGTGTTCAGGCTGCCCGGCAAGGGAGCGCAGGTGACGTCCAGGATTCTCCTTCGCCTGCCGAAATGCGCCGTGGTGGCCATCTGGATATGAGTGCTACCAATCGAAAACGCAAGGTGTCGACCGATATTCAGGCTTGACCGTCCGGAAAGCCTCGCTTTCGAGACGTGAGAGCCGGCCGGATCGCCGGTCTTACCATGCCTTTTCACGATGGATCTGATACTGACCATAGTTTACGCTGGCTAAAACGTGATGGCAATACTGTCCGCGCCCCCGACCGAGACAAGGCGGCGGCTCGAGGGATCATATAGGTACCCCGTTCCCCAGGCGTCTGCCAGATACGAGTTGCCGCAGCTGTCGATGTATGGACCATTCCAGCCGAGTCGGGTTAACGGATCATACACGTTCAGCGAACCCGGCTTGATCACCAGGTCCTCTAACCGGGGTGGAGGAAATCCGACGTCGCCTTCAAATCCGCGGTCAACAAGAGCCCCACCGGCAACCAGGGCCGGGTTGCCGATGATGGCTTCCTTGAGCGATTGCAGTTCTTTCCTGGTGGCGGCAATCTTCGAACTGTCCATTACGTTGACGAGTTTTGGGATCGCTACCGCGGCCAGAATGCCAAGAACGACGATTACCATGACAAGTTCGATCAGGGTAAAGCCGTCGGATTTACGACAGGCCCCGGACCTGCCGCAGGCAACAGGTGTTTTCGAGTCCAGGCGCAATCGGTTTACCAGTTGTTTTCTCCCGATCCGTCGGTGTTGAGCCAGATTTCCCCGGTGGACTCTTTGTAGGCCCAACCACCCCGGGTCCCCACGACGGTGCCCTTGGTAACGCCGGTGACAATCGAATCGGAGGCGTCGGTCTGGTACGGATTGGAGGGAATGGTCTGTTCCATGACCACGCCGATGGTCCTCAGGCTGTCAAGTGCCGGCCAGGTAGCGTTGCCGGTTGTGACCGCCTGGTTGGCGTAGTAGATGGTTATCCCTGAACGCATACTGCCAAGGGTGCTCCGGGCGGCAGCCTCCTTGGCTTCTGCCGACAGGTTCTGGTACTTGGGAATGGCCACGGCGGCCAGTATGCCAAGAATCACGATAATGATTACCAGCTCGATGAGCGTAAAACCTTTTTGATCGAATCGGGCGAGCATGTTACCTCCATTGCGGCATGGTTAGACTGCACTCTATATGACGTATGTCGGAAGCATCAGCCCGCCTCTTTAGCTGCCTACGGGCCCCGGAATACCTGGATCAGGTTCCACATCGGCAGGAAGATAGCCAGTGCGAGAATCAGCACGAAGCCTCCCAGGACGACAGTCAGTATCGGCTCTAAAATGGACGCCAGATGGCGCGACATGTACTGTACTTCTTTGGAGTAATGCCGGCCCACTTCCGTAAGCATCTTCTCCAGGGAGCCCGACTCCAGGCCTATGGACATCATCTGCAGCGCCAGCTCAGGAAAGACAGCGAAGTTTTCCGAGGTCAATAAGTCGTCCCGGCCCTCGCGGAAGAGGTCCCTGATTTTCATGATCTCCCGCGCCACCTGGCTGTTCTTGATCGCTCCGTTGAGGATGTCAAGCGATTTCACGATCGGCAGGCCGGACTTAAGAAGGATCCGGAACATCAGCGCAAATCGTGCCACGTTGCCCTTTATCACTAACTTGCCGATCACCGGCAGCCTTATCAGGAAGCGATCGACAGCCAGCCGGGCTTTTTCGTTTGAGGTCGCCTTATGAAACCCAAATATGGCGGCTGCGATCAGTACCGGCAGGACCGGCCAGTATCGGTCGAAAGCGTTACTGACACCGATAAGCAGCCGGGTGAACAGGGGGAGGTCGACGTTGAAGGCACCGTAGAATTCCACAAACCTTGGGACGACAAACGTCATCATTATGACAAAGGCGGCCAGAAGGGCTGAAACAACCATCAGCGGATACCTGACGCCGGACTTGATCTGGCGGGTAAGCTCGAGTTCCTTCTCCATCATCAAGGTCAGCTCGTCGAGGATGTCGTCAAGCTTGCCTGATTCCTCGCCGGCCGCGACGCTTGCCGTGCAATACCCAGGGAAAAGGTCGTCGAACTCGGCCATGGCGGATGAGAGTGATTTCCCCGACTGCAGGCTGAGCCTCATCTGGGAGATGGCGTAGTTGAACCGACTCTGCCGACCGCCGATCCTGATGATCGACAGGGCGCGCAGCAAGGGGACGCCCGCTTTGTAAAGAGTGGAGAGGTTGCTGGTGAACATTATCAGTGCGTCATACTGTGACCCTCTGAAAAAGCCCCATAGAGAAAACAACGGCCGTTTGCTGACCACCTTGATTGAAACGGGCAGCAGGTGTTGTTCCGACAGGTACTCCAATACCTGCTGGTTGCTCTCGGCGGTAATCGTTCCGCTCTGCGGTTGGCCGTTCCCGGCTACGGCGCGATACTTATACTCGACCGGCATCGACGGTCCTCACGTACGTTTGCTGGTAGGGGTCAGACATGTCTTCGAGACTGGACGTCTCCTTGAGCAGTTCCTCAAGGCAGATCTGCCCCGTGGTCAGTTTCTCCAGGCCGATCTCAAACAAGGGGAGGTATCCGCAGCGCCGAGCTTCCTCGCGGATGACATTCAGCGAGACGTCGGCGATGATCTGTTCTGCGATGAGCGGCGTGATTTCAACGTACTCGAATATGCCCGTAAGCCCTTTCAAGCCGGTGTTCCTGCACTGGGGGCAACCGGCGCCCCGACGAAAAGACATAGTGTTCCCAAGTTCCGACAGTCCGGCCCGTTTCAGTATCCCATCAGACGGCCGGTAGCTCTGAAGGCATTCCGGGCAATTGAGGCGAACCAGCCGCTGGGCCAGTATGCCCTTCAGCGCCGAGGCGACAAGGTATCTCTCCAATCCCATGTCGACCAGACGGGCGATGGCCGAGGGGGCGTCGTTGGTGTGGATAGTCGAGAAGACGAGATGCCCGGTAAGCGCCGAGCGTATCGCCATGTGGGCCGTCTCGGTATCGCGGATTTCACCGATCATGATGATGTCCGGGTTCTGTCGGAGTATGGCTCTGAGGGTAGAAGGGAAGGTCAGCCCGGCTTTCTCATTGATCTGAATCTGGTTGATAAGCGTGAGGGAGTACTCCACCGGATCCTCGACGGTGATGATGTTTTTCTCGATGGAGTTTATCTCCTGGAGAGTCGTATACAGCGTCGACGTCTTGCCGCTGGAGGTCGGCCCGGTTATCAGGATCAACCCTTCGGGTTTGCGGATGACGTTCATCCAGGACTGCACAACGTTGGCGCTAAAGCCGAGCTGTTCGAAGCTCAGGAGCAGGTTGCGGCGATCCAGAAGCCGGATGACGACTTTCTCACCGTGGATAGTGGGCAGAGTCGAAACGCGAAGGTCGACAACGGCGCCTTCAAGTTCCGTCATGAAACGTCCGTCCTGGGGCAGCCGCTTCTCCGAGACGTCCAGGTTGGCGGCGATCTTTATTCTGGAGACCAGTTCGCTCTGCATCGATTTGGACGGCGCCGCCTCTTCGCGCATGACACCGTCGATCCGGTATCTGATCCGCAGGCGGGCTTCCTCCGGCTCTATGTGAATATCCGTCGCCCGATCCCGAATCGCTGTGGAAAGAATGAGATCGACGAAGTTGGCGATCGAGCTTTCTGACTCTACCTTTTCAACTGAGGGCGGCGCGACTGCGGTTTTGGTCTCGGTGTCTTTTCGGGAGTCCATTAGGTGATGCAGCGAGTCCGCGATTGAGTAGTTCTCGTTAATGGCGGCCCTGATCTCAGAGGGGCTGGCCACGGCTCGCCTGATATTGCAGCCGGTGAGGTACTTGATTCCTTCGATGGCCACAACGTTGAGCGGATCGGCCATAGCCAGCGTCAGGGTATTGCCGACGGCAAAAACAGGGATGAGCGTGTACCTTCGGGCCAGATCAACAGAGACTCTCTGCACCACTTTGGGATCGAGGACCATTGAAGTCAGGGAGATCTTCGGAACACTCAGGCGATCGGAAATGCTGTCGGTAAGCTGCTCCTCCGTGATATGGCCCAGGTCTATCAGGACTTCCCCCAGGCGGCGCCCTGAAACCGCCTGCTCACGGACGGCTTCTTCCAGTTGCTGACCGGTTATGTAGCCTTTTTCGACCAGGAGATCGCCGATTTTCTTCTTCGCATTCATCAGACTGCGAGCGCTCCGCGTTTGAATTCATTATCTTATCGGAATGCGACGGGGTTCTCTTGAGACCTGCCTTTTGCGGCATCAAACCGGCAACTCTGTTGTTGATTGCGCGAGGCGATGGCGTTTATTGACGACAACGTGACTATGCTCAGCCCCGCCATATATCGACTTTTCCTGCTTTGCCTGCTTGTTCAATTATCTGCCGGACGGGAGCCTGCTGCGGCTGATGGATTACCGGTCACCGAAGACCGGGTGCCGGAGGTGGCGCACGAAGGGCTGCTTGTCGACAGCATTGTGATTGACAATCGAAACATCTATGACACCAAGAAAGCCAGGTATGACAATTTCGTTTTCAGGACAGCCAATGCCCTTCACTGGACCACGCGGAAAAGGGTTGTCGGGCGGGAGGTGCTGCTGCATGTCGGTGAGCCCTACTCGCAGGAGCTGGCCGAGGAAACAGCACGGAATCTGCGGCGGCGTCTGACGCTCTATGACGCCTGGGTCGAGACGAGCCTGCTGCCGAACGGACATCTGCTGGTGAGGGTTGTCACTGTTGATCAGTGGAGCATCTCCGGAGGGTTCAATATCAGCCGGGAAGGAAACGAGTTGCGTTATCAGATTGGCGTTACTGACAAGAACCTGTTGGGGAACAACCAGTTATTGGACATCGCCTACTTCTTCAGGGAGATTGAGGACGACCACCTGATAACTCATCTTTCCGACAACCGCCTTCTCGGTTGGCCGCTGTCTCTGGGAGTCGACTACAGCAACGATCCCCTGGCGAGTTTCCAGAGGGTTGTCGTCGGGCACCCGTTCTATGATCTCTCCCAGCGTTTCTCGTACTCCCTGAGCGCCATGGCCGTTGGTGGGCGGCGAGACATCTATGACGACGAGGCAAAGATCGCTCAGTCACGATTCGCCGGTGATCTGGCCGGTCTGGGGCTTGCCTACCGCACCGGTCCCCATGCCAACAAGGTTAAGCTCAAGCTGGGCTACGATTACCGCTTTGAGAGGAGTTATGATAAGGACACACTTTCCAACGACCCGGATGACTGGGCTGCGGCGGATGCAGGTTTTCCGCGGGATTCATTGTATCATAGAGTCAGCGCCGTGGTCGGCTACTCGCGGATGTCATTCGTGAGGCTTCGTCAGATCGATGGCTTCGGATACACTGAGGACTTCACGCTGGGACCGTCGGTGGCCGTCAAGTTGGCGCGGGCCGTCAATTCCGACGAGGTTGTTTTCGACAATCTGGGATTGGGTCTGGCGCACACCGGCCGGTTTCGAGCCGGCCTGGTGCGGATCTCATGCGAGGGCCTTATCTGGGTGACACACGGCACCGAAGTCAGACGTCTGACGGAGGTAGTTCTCCAGGGGTACAACCGCTCCTCAGACGATTTCACAGTTGCAGCCAGAGCGAACTACGTCATGGACTGGATGGGCGACGCTAATAACCTCGTTTTGGGAGGAACCAACGGACTTCGTGGTTATGAAACATTCTTCCGTACCGGCAACCGCCGGGCCGTCCTCAACATTGAAGGGAGGGTGTTTCCGGATCTGGAACTTCTTTCGGTGATATTCGGGGCAACACTGTTTTCCGACATCGGCCGCACCTGGAAGTCGGGTGAGCCGTTCAGATTCCGGGACTTCGATGCAAGTGTCGGAGCAGGTTTGCGGGTGTCGTTCGAGAAATCCTCAAAAACCGCCCTCTTTCGTCTGGATGTAGCCTACTCGGAGCAAAACGGCTGGCAGTTGTCGATCGGGTCAGGGCAGTATTTCCGAGCCACGACCGCCGTTTTGCCCTTGACAAACCATTGATATACAATACATTGTGAATATACGAAGGCTTTGCCCGGCTTGGCCGTCCAGCGCAGACCGTCACCGGGGCTTTCTCGATTTGGACTGACCCCAGGGGCAGGGCCGATGGGTACGACAGTGTGGTCTTACCGGTGTGACCTGGTAATGTCGGTGACAGGTGTGGTGAACCGTGTCGCTGTCCCGGGTAACGAATCAGGTGAAGCAGATCGGCAGGAAGCCGAATTAGTAATCAAACCGCTGGCTAATGCAGTGGAGAAACTTATGAGCGAATCTCGAATCAAGATGCTGCTGACCTGTCTGGCGCTTATGCTGTTGACCGTGTCGACGGCTGGTGGGCGCAATATACCGGGCGCCCACGACCCTCTTGCCGCCATTGAGCAGGATTATGCTCAGGGCTCGCTCACACTGGATGAGAAGGTCATGCTCCAGTTGAAGGCAATCAGAGCGCCGAGCGAGTTGCCGGACAAATACAAAGCAGTTCGCCTGGCGGCGGGTGTCCCCGAAGCGTACGGTGGCAGCGTGACCATGATTCTCAAGGAGATCCGATCCCAGTGGGACCTCCTTTCAACCTCCACCCGGCGAGCATTCATGGAAACCATGGCGAGATGGGGAACCGATTTCGTCTACGATTCTCCCGGCGGTTTTTTCAAGCTTCATTACGATATCGATGAAGACAGTGTCCACGCCGTACCTACCGACGACAGTGATCTCAGCGGTGTACCGGATTTCGTAGAGAAGTGCGCCGCCTACCTTGATACGGTCTGGGCCCGGCATATCGATCTGGGGTATTTATTGCCGCCGTCTGACGGTGGTCTGGGCGGAGACGAGAAGTATGATATCTACTTCCAGAATATGAGTTACTACGGTTACGTTGTGTATGAGGGCAACGGTCCCATGCCCTGGAACGACCACTTCAGCTACATGGTATTACACCACAATTTCCTCGTATTCCCTCCCAACCCTGACCCCGAAGGCTGCCAATGGGGCGCCGCCAAAGCGACGGCCGCCCATGAATACCATCACGCCGTTCAATTCGCTTACGATGTCGACGAGGATACCTGGTTCATGGAATTGGATGCCGTTTACATGGAAGACATTGTCTTTGACCACGCCGATGACAACCTCAACTACCTGGGCGCCTTCTTTTCCGAGCCTTACCGCTCGCTGATGGAAAACTCGAATCACTACTACTCCTGTTTCATCTGGGGGCTGTATCTTGCTCAGAAGTTTGATACTTCCCTGATGCGCGCCGTCTGGGAAGGAGCGATCAATGCGACCACGGTCTATGACGCCCTTTCCGACACCCTCCTGGCCAGGTATGGCTGGACCCAGGACTCCGCTTTTGCGGAATTCGCGCTCTGGAACTTCTGCACTTACACGCGCGACGACGGACTGCACCACGAAGAGGCGGCCGGTTACCCGTTGGCGGTAATCGGTCGGACGCACTCCAGCTTCCCGGTCAATCTGCAAAACTCACCGGGCTCTCCGGCCGGATATGGCGCCGCCTACGTCCAGTTCTTTCCGGGTGGGAACGTCGGCACGCTGACAGTGACCTTCAACGGCAGTGATTCCCGCGAGTGGGCGGCATATCTGATCAAATCGACAGCCGACAACGTCCACGAGTTTGAACGGATCGAGCTAAGCCCCGGCACCTGTCTGGGTGCGGTTGAGGTTCCCGGGTTCGAGTCGTACTATCGGGTCGCTCTCGTTGGAATCAACGTGTCTGAATTCTCCGCAGGAGCTCCATATACCTATCGGGCGGACGTCCTCGAACCATATGACGTGAGCCTGGTCGTGCTCACCACTGATTCCGCGGTGTACTCCGGCGGTGTCCGTCAGTGGGAGTGTCAGGTTACCAATAATGCTCCGTTGCATGATGTGATAGATTTGATCGTGTGGGACGATCTGGGTTGGATACCTCCGGACACAATCGACAAGGCCCTGGCTCCCGGCCGGGATACGGTATTCTCAGTGGCCGTCAGCCCTCCAAAAGGGACACCGCTGGAAGAATGCTCCAATCTTCACTTCAAGGTGCAATCGTGGAGTGACCCGTTGGTCGCTGATTCTCAGACCGTTTTCGGTAAAGTCCTGCTTCAGCGAGGCGATGTCGACTTCACGGGATTTATTGACATAGCCGACCTTGTGTATCTCGTCGAATACATGTTCACCAGCGGTCCGCAGCCGATTCCGGTTCTGGATGCAGCCGATTTCCAGTGCAATATCGGCGTTGATATCGGTGACCTGGTGGCGATGGTAGAGTACATGTTTGAAGATGGCCCCCCACCTCCCTGCAATCCCTATTAATTGCCGCGATCGTCTTTTTCTCTTTTTTTGTTGACTTGATTTCAGACCTCTGATATTTCTTAGCCATAAAAGAGGTGAGTCGTGGTGTGCGAGTGACACGGAAGTTGCTCGGAAGCGGCCGAGAGGGGGACGGATGGTAAGCGGTTTCGAACCGAAGATTTTGATTTGTAGTGAATGCGGAGAGGAATTCGTGTTTACGTGCGCGGCTCAGGAATACTTTGCTGAGCGAGGCTATAGGGAAGATCCCAAGCGATGTAAGACCTGCCACACAAAGTACAAAAAATCACAGCGCGAGAAGCGGCGGTACCCGGCGACGGCGACCACCGATGTCGGGTTCACTGATTAGCAGCTTGATGAAAAAGCCTTTTGTCCTACTCGGAAGCCGGCGGATTCGTCATAAGCGTGCCGTCGGGCGTCCCTGCCCGACACAACAGTACCCCACCCGCTATGACACCTGTCAAGTGGTATTTTGTTTGGACCACCTTTTTTGTTTTTCTTCTGAGCGATCGAGAGGTCTTTACAACCTGCTATCCGTGGTTTGCCCACATGTTACTCATTCGAAAAGTCGGTATCAGTGTTGACAACATAGCACCCAGGTTGATCTGTGAGGGTCGTCTCAGCGAGAGCTCCCGCAGTTGCCGGTAATGGTGTGTCTTCCATGTCCCCGTCGGCAAGGAGCCGTTCAACACGTGAAAATCAAGAAACTTCCAAATCCGGTTCTTGGTGGCCACAATCGTCCGCCGGATCTGATTCAAGGTCCGACTGATTTGCCGGTCCTCCCGACGCTCCCGGCTTGGAACATGACAACGCGTGTAATTATCCGTCTCCAGGTTCCGGACCAATCGACGAGCATTGATCCGATCTGTCTTAACCTTGTTGACTTTCTCCTGGGTCACCTTGTTTGGCGGCGTGACCACACAATCAATCCCGTCCGCCATTAGAGCATCATGAAGCCAGAAACCGCTGAAACCTGATTCGTACATCAACTGGATCGAGCAGCCGGGATACCGCAGGAGCAGATAAGAGTTCAAATTGGAATAGTCCGCCGGCATGCTGAGTTCATGTACCACCATGCCATTTGACCGAACACACAGCTTCCACGTCCGTTTGGCATCTTCCAGCCCAAAAAGAACGGACTTGTCTCGAACTACATATTCATGCATCTTTCTCATGAGGCTACCTCCTTTAAGGTTGTGGCGCTTAGCGACCACGTTGATGGTTATCTCTTGATTAAAAAAGGCAGCCTCAATTATTGAATAACATAAACTCAGAACTTTTATAACATAGTAACTCAGAAGTCGGCCAGGGGCAGACAGGTGGGGTCTGCCGCGCACGGAATCTTCTGGATCAGCCTCGGGACGCCCGACACCGCGGGCATGACAAATCCGCCGGCCTTTGAGTATGACAACATGCTTTTTCAAGAACCTGCTGAGCGGCGGAGACACCGGCATGAATCGGCACGGCATAGCAAAGGCCCTGTGGCGTCGTCGCCACGGGGCCCTGTCAAGTTGTCTGTGCGCGGGCGGGCTAACGCATACCGGGCATTATCATCTCGGTTTTCTTGTATTCTTTAGGTAGCACAAACGTGCC
The DNA here is from genome assembly GCA_965603125.1 of uncultured bacterium. Lineage (GTDB taxonomy): Bacteria > Zixibacteria > MSB-5A5 > GN15 > FEB-12 > JAJRTA01. The sequence continues at coordinate 106,283 of CBFDBU010000008.1, forward strand.
CGCGGGAGCGTCCTTCTCCACAACCTCCACCAACTTCTGCGAGGTCTTGATGTCATTCCCCATTACTTTGGTGGTAGAGGATGACAAGACCGCGACACCCTTGATCTTGTCCCATTCCTTCAACGCCTTCTCGAACCCTGGGAGTTGCGTCATCATCCCGTGACTGATACGGGTGTACAGGTCATAGTCAATGCTGATATCCTCGCTCGCCCATACTTCGGTGGCGGTCTCCGACATAGCCATTTTCATGCTGATCAGGTACTTCCGGCAGTCGTAGTTCCCGACTTTCCTGGTCTCGTCGGTCTCGGTGACCTTCACGTCCACCTGCATCATGGACATCATGGCCTGCCGTTGCTGCGCCATCACGGGGTCCTCGCTGTCGGTCGCCTTCAGCATCTGGTCCATCAAACCGGGTGCTACCTCGGTATACTGTTTGTGGGGATGATTGATCATATACATGGTTTCCCGGTCTGCGAGCATGAGGATCGACGCCGAGTCGCCCATGTCGAGCCGCGCCCCGTCTTTGCCGAGCCAGGTCACGTTGGTGTCGCTTGAGGCAGGCACCGTCTGCCCCTGAACCTGGTAGGCTTCAGATTCGATCGCGATCACCACACGATGATCAGCCCGCGCCGCACCTGGGACGGCAACGACCACGGCCGCCAGCATCAGGCATCCCAGGGCAAACAGTTTCTTGGTTTGCATGTCGACTCCTCCTTGAGTTTGCGATCTCCATCGGCGGGAGATCGTCCGATGTTCGCCTGTATCGATTCCCGGAGGTTCGACTGCATTTCAATCTATCTGCCGGGCCGCGAGCTCCGGGACATCACAGTTTCAAAACTAAGTGCCCGGGCACCGATCAGCAAGCTTTTTGATGGAGCCGCCTTTGCCGGTGTGGGCTCCGTCTGCCCAAAACAGGGGACCTTGGTATGCTTGTACAGCGCAGAGGGTGCGTAAGTCACACCCGTGAGGTTTGCTAAACGAGAGGTGGTCTGCTTGCCCGTTTGTAACGGCAGTTTATAGTTGACACGCGAGAATAATTACATATCTTGTAATGAGTTAGACAATTATCTGGTGTTTCTTGGCGCGTACTTGCCGGTTGTTGATCGACCGAGACCCATTTACCAATTCCTGGAGGTCACATGTTTAGGAGTGTAGCGATTATTGCTGCTTTGATTGTTGTATTCTGCAGTTCTGTTTCAGGTCAGTTAACCAGCGAGGACATTACCGCTCTCAAGGAGAGAGCCGCGGAGGAGGGCTGGACGTTCACCGTGAGCGAGAATCCGGCCACGCAGCATTCGCTGACGGAATTGTGCGGGTTGAGCGAACCCACTGACTGGCGTGAGACGGGCAACTTCGACCCATGCACGCCGACAAGAGCCCTGCCGGTTTCCTTCGACTGGCGAGCGCAGGGCGGGTGCACGCCGGTCAAGTACCAGGGCGGATGTGGAAGCTGCTGGGCGTTCTCGACGGTCGGGGCGCTCGAATGCAACATCCTGATACGGGACGGCACCACGGTTGATCTGTCGGAGCAATATCTCGTGAGCTGTAATACCAGCGGTTGGGGCTGCGACGGCGGCTGGCTGGCCCATGACTATCACCAGTGGCGGCCCGATCCCTGTGGCGGCGTGGGCGCCGTGCTGGAGGAGCACCTGCCCTATGTCGCCCTCGACCTCCCGTGCTACTGTCCCTATCCACACGACTACCTCATAGACTCCTGGGCGTATATCGGGTCGCAGTCGGGCGTACCCTCTATCAATTCCCTGAAGCAGGCAATAGTGGATTACGGTCCGATTTCGGTCTGCGTGACGGCCAACTCCGCTATGCAGGCATATAGCGGCGGTATCTTCAACGCCTGCTCCGTCGACGACATCAATCACGCCGTTGTCCTGGTCGGCTGGGATGACAGCCAGGGCGAAAACGGCGTCTGGATCATGCGCAATTCCTGGAGCTCCGGGTGGGGCGAAGGCGGGTACATGCGCATCGAATACTACTGTTCACGGATTGGTTATGGCGGCGCTTATGTGGACTACATCGGGGGAGCCTCGTTTGAGGCGGACACGAGAGTCGGCTGGGCTCCTTTCGAGGCTGCCTTCACTGGCATGTCGGGGCTTGAGGTAGACACCTGGACGTGGGATTTCGGCGACGGCGGTTCGGCGCATATCCAGTCACCCAGCCACGTCTACGAGGAGCGGGGGCTGTACGATGTCACGATTCAAGTTGACGTCGGCGGGGACATACGCTCCCGAACCAGGAACCAATACATCGCCGCGCTGGCCGACACGCTTCGGGGAGCCGACATACTGTATGATCCGGAGTGTGACGTGGAAGTGGTGATCTCGGCGATCAATACCATCCCACTTCGAGAGATCGCCATACCCGTGCTGTACTCGGGCGATATTGAACTTGTCTTCGATTCGTTTGCGACTACCGGCTGCCGGACGGATTATTTCGAGGAACAAACACAAATCCAGTATGTCCCTTCCAGCAAGAAGATGTATTTCCGCCTGATCACTTCATTGGCCGGCTCATCTCCCGACCTTGATCCGGGCTCGGGCGACCTTCTGAGGCTCTGGTTTCATGTCGAAGGTACGCCTTCATACAATCAGGAGACGTCGATAATACTAAGTGGGTATACCTCCGGGGTGGTGGAGCGTCGGCCGATATTCAGAGGCGCCATGGCGGAATATGAGGCGCGCGTGGTCGATGGACTGGTAGCCTATTCTACCTGCTGCGAGGGAATTCGCGGTAACATGGACGGCGACCCGGAGGAGTTGATTACGATTTCGGATCTTGTTTACCTGGTGGACTACATGTTCAACAACGGACCTGCTTGTGCCTGTTATGAGGAATCGGATATCAATGGTGACGACAGCGATCCGATTGATGTCGCGGATTTGGTTCATCTGGTCGATTATATGTTCAACGAGGGAGCGCCGCCGTCGCCCTGCTTCTGAGGACACGTCGGCGGCTGGAAGAAATATACTTCCCCCGAGCGTTGCAGGCGTTCCTTCCGCGCGTTCAGCTTGCCTGACTGAGCAGGTGGGCTGCCTGAGTTAGCTCAGACTACAGTTCTTGCAGCAACGGCTTTGACGCCGGGACACAGGAGATATGAAATGACGAAAGTGATTACAGTGAAACGCATTCTAACGAGGCTGGTTCTTTCGGCTGGATTGCTGGTTATTCTCACGGCGACGGTTGCCCACGCCGAGTTGGCTACTTCCGAAGAGATGCGCAACGTCTGCACCAACTGGCTCACCCACACAGTGGCTGCGACCGGCGCGTGGGCGGGGGAAGCCTCTCCGACAATCGCCGATGCTGAGGATGTGATTGTCGACGGTACGCTTCTGGCTCGATGCTACTCCGTCGATCCGGTCGGCTACGTTTTGGTGCCGGTGCTCAAAGAGTTGCCATCTGTGAAAGCCTACTCGGACGAGTCGAATCTGGATATTCATGCCGCCGACGGAATGGCGCTGCTTCTGCGGCAGGTCCTTCAGGATCGGGTTTCGCTCTACCTGGAGGTATATGGGGACCTGGAAGTTTCGCAGCCACCACAGGGAGAGGTGCTGTACGGCAGGGCCAACCGCGAGTCGTGGGATGTCTTTTCGGCAAGCCCGGCGGAGTTCGCCGCTATGTCAGCCAGGGGGGCGGTGGGAACGCGCGACGCGGCGGGGCCTCTGCTCGGTGGTATTTCCTGGCACCAGTGGTCTCCTTACAACAATTACTGTCCCCCCGGTACGCCGGTCGGCTGCGTAGCCACGGCAACGGCGCAGATCATGGCCTACTGGCGATGGCCCACTGAGGGAACCGGCAGCCACGCTTACTATTGGAGCGGAGGGGGCAGAGTCCTCTCGGCTGATTTCTGGGATTCATACGACTGGGACAACATCCCCGATAACTGCCACATTGCTTGTGATGCTGCCCAACAGGCCGCGCTGGCCGAGTTGAACTACGAAGTGGGAGTCGCTTTCAACATGAACTATGCGCCCGATGGTTCCGGCGCCCATACGGCGGACGCTGCCTGGGTGTTTCCCTTGTACTTTGTCTACAAGGATCAGACGGAGGTGGTGTATCGAGTGGGTTTAACCCCTACCGAGTGGTTCAACCTGATCAAGGACGAGATCAATGCCGGGAGGCCGATGCAGTATCGGATATACAGCCACAGTATTGTCTGCGACGGCTGGAGCGACAACGCCGGTTACGATCAGTATCACTTTAACTACGGTTGGGACGAGGGCCATACCACGTGGTACACGGTTGACGATCTCTACTGCCCCTGGGAGGGATGCAGTATCTTTGAGGAGTGCCTGATCAAGAACATCGAGCCTGACAAGTCGGTGATGTTCACGGTTGACACACGTGTCGGCTGGACGCCTTTGTCCGTGCATTTCGAGGGCGGTTCGGAACTTACGGTCGACGTTTGGTCCTGGGATTTCGGCGACGGCGGCACGGCGGACGTTCAGTCCCCGGACTACGTTTACAATTACGGCGGAGCCCATGATGTCGGCCTTCAGGTTACTTCCGGCGGTCAGGATTACAGCCGCGTCAAGAGCAGCTACGTGGTGGCTCTGGCCGATACGCTGGTAGGTGACACGATTCGCTTCGAACCGGGGATGACCGACGTGGAGGTGGTTATCGAAGGGATAAACACCGTCCCGCTGACGAAGATGACGATCCCGGTTCTGTATTCGGGTGATATTGATCTGGAGTACGATTCGTATTCGATGGTTGGTTGCCGCACCGAGTATTTTGAGGAGCAGACACTGGTTCAGTATGTGCCCGCCAGCAAGAAGATGTTCTTTTCCCTGACGACGAGTCTGTACGGCACCGCGCCCGACCTTGATCCCGGCTCCGGTCCGGTGATCAAGCTGTATTTTCAAATCGAGGGTACACCTGCCTTTGGCGACGAGACCATACTGATACTGGGCGGCTACACTTCCGGGCTCAACGAGAGGCTGCCGATGTTTTACGGTTTCCTGGCTGAGTACCAGGCGGCGGTGGTGGACGCAGCTGTGAGCTATACCGGTTGTTGTGTGATTCGCGGAGATGTGGACCACAGCGGTGTCCTGCCAATCGACATTGCCGACCTGGTTTACCTGGTGGACTACATGTTCAACAGTGGCCCTGAGCCGGAGTGCTTTGACGAAGGGGACATCGACGCCAGCGGCGTTGAACCGATCGACATCGCCGATCTGGTCTACTTAGTGGATTACATGTTCAACAGCGGCCCCGAGCCGGGCGCCTGCTTCTAAAGCGGGCCCGCCTTGGGTTGCGACGGGTGCCCGACAGGCCCGGCACGAGCACGCACCCCAGCAGAACCGGGTGAAAAACAGCAACGACAGTCTCCGTGTCCGGATACCAGAGCCAAAACCTGTCGGCGTCAACCTTATGTTGTGCCGACTCCCCCGTCCTGACTCTACCGGGCGTTACTCGTCGGACGCAGCAGGTCTCCGGATCGGAATGGCGTCGATCAGGGGATCATCCTTGGGCAGATCCCACCAGACAGCGTGAGCGCTGGCCCGCCGCAAAGTGCCGACTATCTCCGGTGTGACCCCCTGGTGACAGCGCAGGACGGCTTCATCGTGATCGATTCCGATCACCTCCCATTTGCCGGAGCGATTGGACATCACGTATCGAGCGGTCTTGATGACTCCGGTAGACTGGGACTGCGCGTTGGAAAATATCTCGTGACCTTCCCCGAGGGTCGTAGCAAAGCGCTCGTTGCCTCTGGCCGGGCGACACTGGAATATATAGTAGGGTTGCATGCCTGCAGCCGTCATCCGGTACCATAGCTCGGCCAGCAGGTCGGGTTCAGCGTTGATTCCCGCTAAAAGCGGCGTCTGAACGGGGACACTGCAATGACGAAGTGACTCCAGGACCTCCACAAGTTGTGGGGTGACCTCCTCCGGTCTGACAATATGAAGCACGACGTATAGCTTCTTTGCATACCGGCGCGGGATCAAATGTGAGAAGGCGTGGGGGTCATGCACAAGCGCCCGTGTTCCAATGCGAAGGGAGTGAATATGATCGAGTTTTGCGATTCCGTCGTACAATTCCCTGAGGAGTCCGGGGTCTGCCATGAGAGCATCACCTCCGCTCAGGAGAACGCTTTGTACCTCCTCGTGCGAACGCAGGTAGTCCAGCGCCTGTGCGGGATCAACGATCTGATCGTCCTCAAGGGCTTGGCCGTTAAACAGCCGCTTGCGGAAACACCAACTGCAGACCTGCAGGCAGTCCTGAGCCACAAACAACAAGACCGTCTCCCGGTACTTGTGCTGCAGGCCGGGGATAGCGAAGTAGCCTCGTTCGTTCGAGGGGTCAAACGTGAACATTTCTGACACTATGATCACTCCTTTCCGGGTCGGATGGTCGCATCCCTGCGACGGTCCGGCGTCTCGCACAGCGCCGCGCGTACGTTAAGTTCCTCAATTCCTCGAATCCAGGCTGTAAATACAAGGCCGCTGAGGTTGGTCGACGCGAGTCTCGGGGCCGATAGCAGCGCCCCGGACAGCCGACACGGTACGAGGGGTCTAACTTGTTGTCACAAATAATATAACCCATTCCCGGATAATGTCAAGGCCATCCCGCCAGGATTATTTATCCGGATTTCGGGCGGGCGCCCCCCGGAACCTGCGACAGTCTGAAGTTCCACCTTGGGTCGCACCTTAAGTGACGGGGGCACAAGACGATACGCGATATTGCGCAATAGGGTCGCCAACTCGCGGTGCCCTGCCGGGCCTTGTACGACGGGCGCAAACGCCGTTTGCGATGCAGCCGGCTTGTACCTGTGGCCGAACTCAACAGCCAACTGACAGCGACCCGCCAGTACGACAACGCCCGGGGTCGCAGCGTACGGAAGCCACAGGCCTTGCGGTAGTTGGGTTTACCCCAATTACGGCTTTCCCCGGATGCCTGATTGTCGTATTATGACCGTCCGAGAGGTACCTCTGTGAGCCACAAATTAGAGAAAAAGCGTGCCGACTACACTGAAGGCTCCATTATGAGCTCCATCATGAGGATGGGTCTGCCCTCGATGTTCGGTTTTCTCAGCCAGAACATTTACTCGCTCGTGGATACGTACTGGGTCTCAAAGCTCCCCGGCCGGGAGTCCGGCGTGGCGGCCATCACCTTCTTCGCTACCATCCTGTGGCTCTTTTTCTCGTTCAACCAGTTGGTGGGGCCGGGTTCGGTGGCCATAATCTCCCGCCGGTACGGGGAGAAGGCATACGATCTGGCGGAAAAGGCGATCAAGGAGACCCTCGTTCTCAAACTGTTTTTCGGCTTCCTGTTCGGCATTATTGGGTACTTTCTCGCCGGCGAAATGCTCTGGCTCATGGGAGCCCGCGGGGCCGCGCTGACCGACGGTATCGCGTACGGCCGCATCATGTTTCTCGGGATGGGGATCATGTACGCGACCTACTCCGTTTTCACCGCCATGCGTGGCATCGCAAACCCGCAGATGGCGATGTATCTCATGCTGTCCTCCAACGCCCTGAACATGGCCCTCGATCCGGTGCTCATATTCGGGCATTTCGGCTTTCCGGCGCTCGGCATAGAAGGCGCCGCCGTGGCCTCGGTGGTCAGCTTTACGATCACCCTGGGGGTCGGCCTGTTTCTTCTTTACGGCAATTTCACCAATGTCAAACTTCACCTCAGGGGCAAAGCGCCGATTGCGATCGGCACGATGTGGAAAATTATCAGGATCGGCGTCCCGGCCTGGCTGGGGTCGATGTCATTTTCGAGCGCCCGCCTGGTCATCACGCCGCTGATCGCCGCTTTCGGGACCGAGGTAGTGGCAGCCTATGGCGTGGGAAACCAGATAACGCACTTAGGCATCATGATGCTGGTAGGGATCGGTTTGGGCTTGTCGTCGTTGATCGGCCACAACATCGGCAGCGGTAAACTGGATCGGGCCAAGAAGACAGCCGATCATGCCGTATGGTTAGGAGTGGGCATAATGTGTTTCTTTGCCGTCATATCTTTCGTCTTCCCTCGCTGGATTATGGGGATGTTCTTTGACAACCCCCTCACTATCGGCTATGGTGTAACTATGCTGCGGATATTTGCCGTCAGTTTTCCTTTTATCGGTGCGTTTTTAATGATCGAGGAAATCCATGTGGGAGTGGGCCTTAACACCCCAGCCATGGTGATGAATACCGTCCATTCGTGGGCTTTTGAGGTGGGGCCGATCCTGCTACTGACGAACATTCTGAGTTTTGACCAGGTAGCGATCTGGTGGACAATAACCGTGGCTGGGATCGTCAGTACGGTCATTTTTTACGTGTATTATCAGCGCGGCAGATGGCTGACGGTCAAAGTCTGACCGCGTCTGACCGGAGGTACCGACATGGATACGTGGCACGGCAAAGCACTGACTGTCACGATACCCTGTGCTATCGCAGGCGTGGCTCAGCAGATATGGGTCGGTCACGAGCAGGGAGCTATCCTGGTCGATGTCGGCGACGGCGCTTTGCGAGACCTTCTGGACAGCGACCTGAAGCTGGATCTTATTGAAGGGCTGCTTTTCACGCACGGTCATTATGACCACGTGGGCGGGTTGCACTCGCTGCTTGGATTCATGAGGATGAAAGGTAGAACCGACGCCCTGCAGATCATCGGCCCCAGGGGTTGTAATGAATTGAATGCGATTGTTGAGACGTTTACGAGGTGCTACCCTGAAAGCACACCGTTCACGATTCTCCGCACCGACGTTACCGATCGACAGAAGCTTGAAGTTGCCGGAATGACGGTGCAGCCCTACGATGTCATGCACTGCGGGAGTATCGAGGGGAGCGGGCAGCTTGATCGCATTCCGGCCGTTGGTTATCGGATTTCGCGGGGAGACGAGACGGTGGCGATCAGCGGCGACACCGGCTTGTGTCCGTCGCTGCAGGAACTTGTGGCCGGTGCCGATTTGGCCGTGATCGAGGCGACCTTTCCTGATGATTTCAATGTCGGCCAGGACATCCTCGATAATGTCCACTTGAACGAGAAGCTTGCCCGCGAGGTAGGAAAGCTGGCCCGGGAATACATCCTGGTTCACAGGATTCCACGCCGCGACAAACGACGTGAACCCTGAGTTGACCAGCGTGATGTGTGGAAAGGCAGCCCCGGTGCTGATCATTGACGCAGATGATGGACAACCATGAGAGGTGATGTGTGGCGACGCGCGTAGTCATTTTCGACCTCGACGATACCCTGATAGCCGATGAAGCCTCTGCCGACGCCGCGATTCTGGCGACCTGCGAAATGGCCCGCGAAAAGCACGGTGTCGACCCGAAGGAACTTCATCCGACGGTGCGGCGGACGGCTCGCGAGGTGTGGTTCGCCTCTCCGGCGCGGGCGTACTGCGTGTCGATCGGTATCAGTTCCTCGGAGGGCCTCTGGATGCCGTTCTACAGTGATGACCCGGATGTGAGGCAGCTTCGTGAGTGGGTGCCGACTTATCGCAAAGAGGCCTGGTCGCAGTCGCTTGCAAGACACGGTGTTGACGACGTGACCCTGGCGCTGGAAATGGCGGCTACATTTCAACGCGAAAGACCGGCTCACCATATCGTCTATGCCGACGCCGAGCCGACGCTCCGCAGTCTGCGCCGCACCTGTCGCCTGGGGCTGCTGACCAACGGCGCTGTCGATCTGCAGCGCGAGAAGATCGAACTGTCCGGACTCGACCCGTTTTTCGATATCATCACGATCTCAGGTGAGATTGGCGTCGGCAAACCGGATTCCCGGGTCTTCGAATTGACTCTTGACCGCATGAGCGCCGAACCAGCCGAGGCCGTCATGGTGGGCAACAGTCTCAAATCGGATATCGCCGGGGCGCAGGGCGCTGGGATCAGGGCGATCTGGCTCAACCGGTCCGGCGAAACGCCCGAGTACGGTATTGAACCGGACGCCGAGATCGCCGGCCTGGATGAACTCGAGGGCATTCTATAGATCGTTCAGGCAGGGGAGGGGCACTGCCCCTATTTCTTCCGGTGTCCAGGAGTCCTGGCGTTTGCATCGTCCCCTATCTTGTGAGTGTTCGCACCAGTTCTGTTATCGCCGCCACGTGGTGGTCGTCGTGTTCCGCGGCGAAGAAGGCCATATCCACGATTCGCATCGGCGTCTTCAGGCGGGGATGGAAGGCGCTGCGTGAGGCTGTCTTCTCGTCGAGCGCTTCAAGCCGTTTTACCAACGCCTCACGCGTGGCGCGAATGGATGCCAACAGTGATTTGATATCCCCGGCGTTGTGGTCTGCCTGTTCGGTGCGTGTGTTCGACATGTCCGCTGCTTCGAGGACTTCTGCTCCGGCAAGGTACTGATCCAGCCGGGTGTTATGCAGCTCGTCAATATTTTCGACATGTCCAGCGTGCTCCTGAATCGACCATTTGCCGGCGACCTTGTCTATAAGCTGCTCGCGCGGGAGGTCTGCGGTGATCTCTTCCAGTCTTGCCGGTGTCCCCCTCAGACGCTCGATGATACATGGGAATACTCCCACCGGGAAGCCGAACTCGAACTTGCGCTCAACCCATTTGGTTTGTGGAACCATGATACCTTCTCCATATTCCAGTTATTCATGTGACGTTCGGGAAAGGTACTGTCTCTCATGTCAGGAAGCCAGCGCATAATGAGGCGAGGTGGTCTCCACGGTCCCACCGTTGGCGGGGCTGGGTGCCGGTCTACCTGCCTGAACGGATCATATCCTGCAGCTGCTGCTTGAGTTTGATAGCTGTCGCGAGATCTGGCGAGTATTCAAGCGCGCTGTCACAGCTGGCCAAAGCTTCCTTGAGGCGACCGATATCTGCCAGACAGTATGCGCGGTTCAGCCACGCGTGGTAGCTGTCGTGTTTGTACTTGATAGTGCTGTCGTAGCAGGCCAACCCATCTGTATACCTCCCGAGCTTGTCGAGACACAAACCGCGATACATCCAGGCCACGTAGTTTTCTGGTTTGAGAGCGAGTGAGCTGTCAAAACTGCTAATAGCTTCTTCATACCGCCCGGTCGATTTCAGAAGGTAGCCCCTTATGGACCACGGTCTGCTGTCGACGAAGCCACAAGCTAACGCCTTTTCCATACAGGTAAGAACATGCTGTGGATTCTTCTCACCGATCAGAGACCCCTTAAAGAACCATGCTCGGCCGTGCAGGCTGTCATATGCCAACGCGCTGTCATAGCACTTCAAGGCTTCAGCTGGTTTACCCAGGTCCGTCAGGGTCAAACCTCTGTTACACCACACGTCCGGAAATGCATGTCGGTAAGATAGAGCGCTGTCGAGACTGGCGAGGCTTTCGCGAGCCCTGCCTAAACCTGCCAACGACTTGGCTCGATTGTTCCACGCCTCGGGATAATCCGGTCGATACTTCAGGGCAGAGTCTGCACATTGTAGACCTTCCCGATGGCGCTTCAGTTCGTTGAGTATGAAGGCATATTGCGACCAGGCACGTGCCCATCCGGGCTTCAGCGTGGTGGCACTAAGATAGTCAGCAGAAGCACTTTCAAGGTCACCACTGTAATGGAATGACTGGCCTCGAAGCAGGTATACCTCACTTCTCAACGTGTCATCACCAGGGTATGCTTCTATGATGTCGGTGAAGTACTTTCGTGCGGTTTGGATGTCTTTGAAGTGTAGGGACACGAGGGCGCTGTCCATAGTTGTACTCTGATGGTCAGATAGGCAGATGGCCTGCTCATCGGCGAGCGCTTGCAACTCTGGTGGCAGAGGCATTTGCAGAAGCAGATTTTTCAGAGAATCGGAACTACAGTTCACAGTTCCGTTCGTATTCGATGGAAGTGCGATCAGAATCGCCAACAATAGAGTGATAGTGATTGAAAAAGTCCTTAGAGCGCCCATTTGCGTTGGCTCCTTTATTTGAAATACTAATCCTTTTCGACCATGATAGCATTTTTCGAATACAAGTCAACATTCCAGGTCCCTTTTATCGAAGCCCTACCGGAAATCCCGCACCTTCAGCTTGATCTTTTCGCCGTGCAGCGTCAGTAGCGCGAAATGGTTGCCGATGACATTCACAACGCCGTCCCATCTCTGCGACAAGTAGCAGTTCTTCATGCCGGGGTGGCTCTCAATTCGGTATATGGATCGCCCGCTTGTGGGTGTTGAGGGCGGCTTCCATCAGCGCTTCCGAAAGGGTGGGGTGCACGGCCATTGTCCGCCCCAGATCTTCCGCGGTTGCGCCCATCTCCATCAGAGCCGTTCCGGCGAAGATAATGTCACCCGCGTGGGGAGCAAGAATATGAATCCCCAGAATCTGATCAGTATCGGCATCGGCAATGACTTTGACGAAACCCTCAGTCGCCAGCGTGGCGACAGCTTTCCCGGATGCCCGGCAGGGAAATCTGCCTACCTTGATTTTCCTGTTCGATTGAGCGGCTTCCTTTTCCGTCATACCGATGCCGGCGATTTCAGGATCGGTGAAAACGGCGTACGGTACGGCTTTCCAGTCGGCGGTTGTTGCCGAACCGGCGATTGCCTCGGCGGCGACGATTCCCTCGTGTGACGCCTTGTGTGCCAGCAGCATACCGCCAACAACGTCACCGACTGCATAGATGTTGGGGACAGCGGTCCGCATGTGATTGTCGACAACGACGAATCCTGCGGAGTCCACCTGCACGCCGGCTTTCTGGACGTCAAGGCTGCTCGTGTTCGGCTTCATACCGGCGGCAACCAGCGCTAAGTCGAAGGCATGTGTTCTGCTGTCCGCCCCGGTTTCGATTGTCACCTCGATGTCGCCGCTGCTTCTTTTGGACGACACGACCCTTGATGACAGCAATATCTCCATACCTTGCTTGTTGAGTGCTTTCGCCGTGGCCGCCGAGATGTCCGGGTCAAGAGCAGGCAGAACCGAGTCAAGGACCTCGACTATCGTCACCTTCGCTCCCAAGCTGCTATAGATGGTCGCCATTTCAATCCCGATCGGTCCCGCGCCAACGATCAGCATCCGTTTGGGCACGACGGGAATGCCGATTGCCTCACGCGCGCCGATAACGATTTTCCCGTCGTACTTGAGCATGGGAAGTTCCACGGGCGTAACCCCGGTAGCGATGATGAAATTCTCGGACTCGATTCTGGTTGTCCTCTCGCTGGAGATCACGTCTATCTCCCTGTCGGAGATAATGGAAGCTGTGCCGTCGATTACCACGACCCCGGCCCTGTCAAGCAGCATCTTCACACCGCCGGTCAAACGCTTTACCGTCGTCTCCGTGTGCCGGCGTAGCTGCTCCAGATTGATTTTTACGTTCTCGGCGGTCAGACCGATGCGTTTCGATCTTTCCAGCGTGCGTTTCAGTTCGGTAACGTGGAGCAGTGTCTTTGATGGAATGCAGCCCCAGTTAAGACAGACGCCTCCTATATACTCGCGCTCCACGACGGCGGTCTTGATTCCCAATTGCGCTGCCCTGATCGCCGCCACGTAACCGCCGGGACCGGCGCCGATTACCACCAGTTTGTACTCATCGGCCATATCAGCAATCCTCATTCACGTTGGATCACACGCAGGAGCCAACAGTGCAAATCCTCCAGGTCCCCGCTCATCCGGTACGCTCCGTTTCCGTGCCGGGGTACTTGGGCGACAATCAGAATATAGTTTGTCTTTCTCATATTGTCACCGTGTTATTGGCGTTGCCTTGATGGTTTGCAACGGCGTCGCGCTCGATTTGCCTTACGGGCCAGTGCCGCCGGGTTCGGTAATTCAGAAATGAACAGGCGATTCGATGGCGTCAGAGGCGTTCCAGGAATGCCAGGAGCATGCGGGCGGAATTGGTGGCGGCAATTTCCAGGAACCGGCTCATCTCAGCCCTGGCCGATTCGGAGCCGGAGCCTCCCGCTAGATCGGATGCGGAACGAAAGATAACAAACGGCAGTCCGTTGGCAGTGCATACGTGGCCCACCGCCGCCGATTCCATATCGGTTATGAGGGCATCGAAAGTTTTCGACAACCACCGTCGTTTGTCGGCACTGTCAATGAAGGAGTTTCCGCTTACGCCGCAACCGCCGATCAGGAGCCGTGGGACTCTCCCGGAGATCAACTCAAGATTCAGCTCGGTCTCAAGGAGCGTGTGGGCCGCCTCAAGGAAGGAACTGTCGACAACGAATTCGAACACCTGCCGCACGCTGTCTTCCCCTGGAACGTACAGCCGCACCGGCGATGGCTCAAGACCGTCAGCGCCGTAGTAGCCGTAGTCGTGGGTGCGCCACCTGCTGCATATGACAATGTCTCCTATATGGACGCTGGTGTCTATGGCGCCCGCGATACCAGTGAAAACAACCGCCCGCGGCCGGTAGAGGTCGATCAGGGCCTGGCTGGTCATGGCGGCATTGATCAGGCCGACGCCTGATTCCGCGAGTACGATCGGTTCGCCTGACAAGTCCCCCCGGTAGATGGCCCGGCCCAGGACAGTATCGGTTTCCTCTATGCACATCTCCTCGCGTAGTTGTGCGCCTTCTTCACTGAATGCGTAAAGAACGAGAACAGGCGTGTCAGAAGGTGGATTCCCGGTATCAGCACGCGATACAACGGGAGTCAGGAAGAAGATCAGAAAGGCAAGAAACCACATCAGTTTATTCAAGCAGTGGGCATTGTTACGTCGAGCCATTGATTACCTCCTGGTATTCGGCGCCAGAGGGAGGAGCATAGCGCACCGGCATCTGACACCGTTGGTCCCATAATCGGGAGTCATGTGCATCTACAATCGCAGCCTGCCTTTGTCAAGGTCTTTCTGGCTCGCCCGGCGGTGATTCTTGAGCATAAGAACGGCGGAGCAACTTTGCTCCGCCGTTCGCACAACCTGTGGACTTCTTCCACTTAACAGAAGCGGTGTCACCTCCTACGGACACGGTGGTGGTGCCGGGCCCTGGTTGAACATGTAGTCCACAAGATAGACCAGGTCGGCAATGTCGATCGGCGCCGCTCCGCTGCCGTCGATGTCGCCTTCGTCAAAACACACCGGCAGCGGGCCTTGGTTGAACATGTAGTCTACCAGATAGACCAAGTCGGCTATGTCGATCGGCAGCACGCCACTGTGATCCACGTCACCGCGAATCACGCAGCAGTCATAGGCGATCTTGGCGACAAAGGCGTCGCCCTGACCACCGTTGATAGTGAGGTCCGGACCGACAATCACCGGAAAGCTCGCCTGGGAAGACCCTGTACCGCCGACCACGTAGGCAGCGCCGGTGTTGTCCACGGCGATGTCAGAGGCATCGTCGTATTCCGTCCCGCCGATGTAGCTACAGTAGTCCATAACTGCGCCAATTGCAATCACTTTGGCTGCAAAAGCGTCTCCGTTGCCGTTGTACGTGAGGTCCGGGCCCGAGAGGACGGGGAAACTCGCCTGCGTAGAGGCCGTGCCGCCCGTTACATAGGCATTGTTACTACCATCGAGAGCAATCCCGTAGCCTGCATCATAACCCGAGCCGCCGATATACCCGCAATGCACCAAGCCGTTACAACTCAGATTCATACGGGCCAAAAAGGCATCTCGAGATCCATTGTGAGTAGGATCCGGGCCGCCGACCACGGGGAAGCTCGCCTCGGTGGATTCTGTCTCACCTACTACACAAACCGATGACAAGGGATTCAGCCGTGCGACGCCATTGCCCTTGTCCAAACCCGTCCCGCCGATGTACCCGCAGAAGCCTAGCCCGGTACCGTCATTCGAGACCGAGGCCACGAAGGCGTCGAACATACCACCATTGTAAGTAAGGTCGGGACCATGAACCACCGGAAAAGTTGCCTGTGTGGAGTTAGTCCAGCCTGTTACACACGGAGACACTCCAGTGGTCACCGCAATGTCAACGGCTATGTCCAAATCCACCCCGCCGATGTAGCCGCAGTATGTCAGACCAGTGCCACTCGCGTTTACCTTTGCAACAAATGCATCGCACGTACCGCCATTGTAGGTGAGATCCGGGCCGACAGTCACCGGGAAGCTCGCCTCCGTAGTGTTTGTGTATCCAGCCACATAGGCGTTTGCGTACGGGTCCAGATCGATGCCGTAGGCCTGGTCCGAACCTGTCCCGCCGATATAACCGCAGTAGAGCAGGCCGGTGCCTGCCGCGTTCACCTTGGCTACGTACGCGTCCATCCCGCCGTTGAACGACAGGTTAGGGCCGATAGTAACTGGGAAACTGGACTGCGAAGATGCAGTGTTACCCACGACATAAGCATTGCCGGAACCATCGACAGCAACACCTTCGCCATAGTCAAACTGCGTACCGCCGATATAGCCACAGTACACGAGGCTGGAGCCATCGGCCGCCACCTTGGCCACGTATGCGTCACACCCACCGTTGAACATCAGGTCGGGACCGACAGCCACCGGAAAGCTCGCCTGAGTGGATTCTGTCCAACCGACTACGTAAGCGCACCCCGAAGCATCCACTGCGATGCCGTTGCCGAAGTCCTCAGTCATTGCTGCCCCACCAATGTAGCCACAGTAAACCAGCACCATCGGGTCAAGAATGAGAGGCTTCGTGGGGTCGTAGGCGCCAATACTGAAACCATACTGGAAAACATCGCCGGAAGTTCCTTCTCTCATGGCATAGGCCATCGGTACCTCCACCCGGTGCCCGTCGATATCCTGGCAGGCGTACGGCGTAGCATCTTCAAACCCGCCAAGGGGGGTACTTACCGCCAATTCACCCGTTTCCATCGGCGTCACACTCGTTGCACCCCGATACGCGAGGCGTATTTGGCTTGGGTTCGCACCCGGTTTGACAACAAACTCATACTTGAGGCTGGTGACAGTACCTGAGTAGACAAGGTCTATACCAGGCCAGAGGTCCGGATAGACAATCTTGCCGTAGGTCGGTATGCCGGTATACCAGTTTTCGGGTTCTCCTTTGAAGTAGCTGATGACCCCCTCCTGACCGCTTTCACCCCTTGGCCACACACTGGGGTTGGCGTCGACAAAGTCAAGTTTGACTGCCCAGCGCTCACTTGATACCGGTTTAGTTCGGGGCAGGAACTCAGCTTCTACGCCGGGTATCGGCTCCATTCCCGTGTTGGTTTCGCCCCCAACCAGGGCGAACGTGACACCGGATGATGTGAAGTAGAGGGTCTTGTCGGAACCCTGGACGTAAAATGCTACGTCCTCGTGCAGTTGCCCCTGGTTCGCGATGAAATAGAGGGGCATCTCACCGTAAGCCCTGT
This sequence comes from uncultured bacterium, assembly GCA_965603125.1. Classification (GTDB taxonomy): domain Bacteria; phylum Zixibacteria; class MSB-5A5; order GN15; family FEB-12; genus JAJRTA01. The sequence goes on from CBFDBU010000008.1 coordinate 123,431, forward strand.
CGATGTGAGAACCCCGACGATTGTCAAGCTGGTCAGCCGAAAAGGCAAGACCCGCTGCCAGTACAATCATACCGGCGACTCCCACGATCGCTGCTTTTCTCCTCATAACTCCTCCAAATAGTTAGAACGGCTCCAGAGTGATGTGAACTTCAGTTCGATTTTATAAGGGCATTCAGGATGTAAACAAACAAAGATGATATACCCTCAGTATTATCAAAGGTGTAAGTCGATGCACCGAGGTCAGGATTGTCGGTCAGCAGTCTTGCGACTGCCGTGACACACCACAAACGCAGTCGTACAGCAAGCTATTTCTGCAATGACTAACACCAAACATTGTGAAAAACCCTCCCCGTAAACCGCCTAGCCCTTTCGCCCATACTCTGTGTCAAATATAGCCCCGAGCAGTTAGAGTGTCAAGCGTTTTCTGGAGCTTATTGCTTGCTGATGGCCTCTACGGACACGTCGGCGGTTCAGGGCCCTGATTAAACATGCAGTCCAAGAGATTGGCGATGCCAGCCAGTGTGACACCGTGCAAGCTTTGTGTTGACGTGCCTGGGGCAGATCGGTATGTTGAGCCGCTCGCATTAAGGTGAATGCGACTGTCGCCGATATGTTGTATCGTAGGCGAAAGATGGTGCCCGTAACCGACTGAACACAGAGGTGCCGTTATGGCGAATATCAGAACCAAGAAGGGCGTTATTGCAATCCTCACCGGCGGTGGCGATGTGCCCGGTCTGAATCCGGCAATCAGGGCCATCACCATCAGAGCCGTAAGGGAGGGCTATCAGGTGATCGGCTTGCGTCGTGGTTGGGCAGGTACAATAGAACTGAAGCGCGAGCAGGGAGCCGACAACAGCGATTGCTATCAGTTCCTGACGGAGGAGATAGTCAACAAGGCCGGCAGGACCGGCGGCACGTTCCTGCACACCTCCCGCACACACCCCGGTCATGTGGCGAAAGATGACGTGCCGGAACACCTGGCTGACAGCTATGATGCAGAAGTGAACGACCTGACGCCGGAAGTGCTGAAAAACCTGGAGTTCCTGGGCGTCGACTACCTCATCCCTATCGGTGGCGATGATACGCTCAGCTATGCCGTGCGGTTGTTCCAGGAAGGAGTCAAAGTCGTTGCCATGCCGAAAACGATGGACAACGATGTTGCCGGGACGGACTACTGCATTGGATTCAGCACTTGCGTCACCCGAACCATAATGATGACGGACAGCCTGCGGACTTCAGCCGGGTCGCATGAGAGGTTCCTGGTTCTTGAGGTCTTCGGAAGGTACGCTGGTTTCACCGCCATGCTTCCGACGATGGCCGGAGCGGCCAACCGTTGCGTCATTCCGGAATACAAATTCAACATAGAGCAATTGACGGAGTTGCTGGTGAATGACCGCCGGGCCAATCCGAGCAAATACTCAGTTGTCCTGGTGTCGGAAGGGGCCATGTTCGAGGGCAGCGACATGGTGTTCCGGGATACGGCCAAGGATGCTTACGGCCATGCCAAACTTGGCGGCATTGGTGACCTGGTTTCGGCGGAACTGAGGAAACTCTCCCCCAAATACAACCACGGGAAATTGGTCGACGTCGTCACCCAGAAGCTGGGTTACCTGGTAAGGGGAGGCAACCCCGACGCCATTGATTCCATCGTTCCCATGGCCTATGGCAACCTGGCTCTCGACTTGATCCTCAAGGGGACTCATGGTCGACTTGTGGTGTTGAAGAACGGGCGATATGATGATGTACCCGTCGATGTCGTTACACGCTTCAAGAAATTCGTCAACGTCGAAAGGCATTATAATACGGAACGGTTGCGTCCGCTGTATAAGAGTTTCGAGATGCAGCCCCTGTTCATAATGACCAGTGAGTGAATGGCGCTTCTGACGGCCGGACCTGGAGTTGAACATATGCCGCTCCGAGATCACGGGCGGCTGCGACTACCGGCTTAGTGCACACCCTCTCATCTCCCGCCGGAGGGAACCTGCTCAACCCGCGAGACGATCTCTGCCTTTTTGGGGTTAAACAATTCCGCTAATTCAAACGTTTCTCAGTCAACAGTTGTGAGCACAGAGCCCGGTTCCGAGATGATTGGGGATCTGCAATAACTGAAACCAAGTACTCGCCCACCTCTGTTACATCCCGCGCGCCATGTCGTGTTGCGCACAGAAGAGGAGGAGAAAAGATGAAAAACCGTTATGTTACCATGGCAGTCATGTTCGGGCTTCTTGTGGTGGGAGCGACGGTCCTATCCACCAGCGATTATCCTCCTCCGCCGAACATCCGCATCACCACCATTCCTGAGTTGAATAACGAGGAGCAGGTGTTTATCTGCCCTACCGACTCCAACATCATTATTGCCAACTGGCGCGATTTCCGTCTGGGGTATCGTCAGATCGGGGTCGGTCGTTCGACCGACGGCGGGTTGACGTGGTCGGATTCCCTCATTAATAAACCGCACATGCAGCACTTCGGTTGGGACTCCAAGCAGTCGGATCCCACCATGACTGTGGACCGGCTGGGTAATTTCTACATGTCAGCGCTTGACTATGACGGCTTCGGCTTCAGCGGGCTGTCCACGATTTCCTTCTACAAATCGACTGACAAGGGCCTCTCGTGGACAGGGCCGGTACCTGCGATGTGGACCGGAGATCCGGATATCTTCGAAGACAAGCAGTTCATCACTGTTGACCGCACCGGCGGACCGTATGACGGCAATCTCTTCTGTTCCTGGACCCGCTTTCCCAATCCGGATCGGATAGTGTTCGTCCGCTCGATCAACGGCGGCGCCTCGTTTGAGGACACCGTTGTCGTGGGACCGCAGCAGACATCCACCGGGTGTGGGGAGTACGTTATCGATGCCGGCCAGTTTTCCATCCCGCTGGTCACCTCGAACGGTGACGTTCACGTTTTCTGGCAGGGATACGCGCTCGATTCAAGTGAGAACTGCACCGGGACAATGACCATAAAGCACGTTGTATCCTCCGATGGCGGTCAGAGTTTTTCCCATGAAGACACGGTTCTGAGCGTCAGCGGTTACACGACCGCCGATGGCGGCATCGCCACCTACTCACAACCGGTGGCTGACGCCGACATCACCGGTGGGCCGTTCGACGGAAACGCCTATATCACCTTCACCAACACAGGCCCGGAGGATGCCGGCAACGGCGACGTGGATTTCGTTCGCTCAACGGACAACTGTGTCACGTGGTCGGAGCGAATCACTATCAATGACGACGCCAACTCAGGCGCCATTGACAATTTCCATCCCTGGCTGATCGTGAATCAGGAGGGAGTGATAGTGGTCGTGTTCTATGACCAGCGCTTCGACGCGCCGAGCTACTACAGGTTCGACATGCTGGCGGCTTATTCGTTTGACGGCGGCCTGACTTTCACCAGCAATCACCGCATCTCGGAAGTCTCCTCGGCGCCGTATGATCTGATGTCGGAGCCCGGCGATAAACCGTGGCAACTCGATAGAAACGGTCTCGCGGCGCCGGTGCCTGCCGGAACAAGAGCCGGGCTGATCGGCGAGTACATCGGGGTATCGGCGTTCCACGACAAGATCAATGCCGTTTGGACCGACTCGCGGGACGGCAACTCGGAGATATACACGGCCAACTGGTACCTGCCTCTGCTGGAGCCTCGCCTGGCAGGGCCGACTGGCGGATCGATTCAGGAACCAACGCTGTTGTTCGAATGGTCCACTTCCTGGAAGCACAACCAGGACCACTACCGCCTGGAGTTATCGACGAGCGCGTCGTTCGACGAGAACCTGGTGACATGGGAACTCGATACCAACTTCTACGAGTCCCCGTCGCAGCTTGCGGATGGAACATACTACTGGCGGGTGAAAGTGTTCGACAACGTAAGCATGGACAATTCGGAGTATTCGGAGGTATGGACCTTCACTGTTGACGAGACTCCGCCTGAGCAGCCGGTGCTGCTGTTGCCGGAAGATCAGTCGATGACCGGAAATTCCACGCCGCTGTTCGACTGGACGGAGTCCGCCAAACGAGGCACACCGGTATCGTACACGCTTCTGGTCTCCACCGACCCGGCCGTTACCGCCGGTCCTGCCACGCACGAGTATTCCGGTCTGGATGTGTCCGAACTCGTGGTTCCTGACCCGCTTGCCGATGGTGTTCCGACCTACTGGAAGGTGATCGCCGAGGATGGCGCGGCCAATTCATCGACATCGGCGACTTTCACCGTGACCTACGTCGAGTTTGTCTGCGGAGATATCAACGGAGACGGTCAGGAGGTAATCGATATCTCTGACCTGGTCTGGCTGGTCGACTACATGTTCAACGAGGGACCTGAACCGCCGCAGATGCTGGCTGCCGATATGAACGCCTCGGGCGGTATCATTGACATAGCTGACCTGGTCTACCTGGTAGACCACATGTTCAACGGAGGACCGGGGCCTGTTTGCTTGTAGGAGTTGATAATCCGTACCAGGACAAAGGTAGGTGTAGTATCCCCTCCCACTACACCTTCATAGCCCCTTCGGTTAGAACCACATGAGCACTGCTGACCGGAGGGGCGTACTTTTTGCTGACCGCATTCATGCGGCCCGACTGGTTGGGATTCGACATCATGTCGAGATCGACCGGGCAGCCTTCGCCGTCTGTTATCACCTTCGACTGTGCGAAGCTTGCTTGCCTGGCGGCGCTCTGCGGGATTGGTCGAAACAGCAGCGTTCCATTTGACAACAAGTCTTGACTAAGATGTGCAAATCGGGCAATTGAGATAGCAACGGATTCAACTCGGATTTTCGAAGTGAGTGCAAGGAATTGAATCCATAGATCCGCTTGACAACAGCAACTAAACATAGTATAATGAGCGCCCACAGTGTTAGGGCAAATGCGAGAGGTATCAGTCTGTATGATGCGTTCTTGCGGCGGAGAAGAGTTGGTTGCACGGCCGGAAACTGTGAGGATATAATAGATCATCACGCGGCCGCATCCTTATCCTTAGAACAGGGAGATTATCTCTGATGCTCAAGACACTGCTTGCACTGGGGCTTGTTTTCTGTGTCGCAAGTGCTCACACCGGCCAGGCCGATCAATCAGGAGTTCTGCTGCGACCGTACCTGAACGGTGGCGGGACGCTCCTTACACCATCATCTCAGGAATTGGAATATCGGGGCGTCACCGATAACATGTTCAGGATGAGGAGATTCGGCGTCGGTGGAGGCACCCAGTTGCTCTTTGTCCGGGGCGAACCTCAGGGCACCGACAACTCACTGAGGTGGGGGGTGGATGTCGGTTTTCGGCGGCTGTTTCGGGCAAAGGTGTATGGTGACCTGACCCAGGGTGTGACGTGGCTTAATATCAATCGGGAGACCGAGTACGGCCTTTCGCTTCTCGCCCTTGTGGAACGAACGCACCGGGAGAAAGCAATATACTTACAGGCCGGCCTGGGGTTGCACGTTGTCTTTTGGAAGTGGACCAGGGATTATGCCGGTCTGCAGGGCCGCGATGTTACGGACAAGTCCGGCTGTGCGGTAAACCCTGGTCTCATGACGGCCGCCGGATTTAACATGGTGGTGAGTAGAAACGTGGTCATCCCGGTCATGGTTCGCGCCGATCTCATATTCCGGCATGGAGTCATGCTGCCGGTGTATATCATGGTCGGGTGGGTCTTCCCGCTCTGAGGTTTCTGAGACCTGAGTGCGCCGAGACGCAGAGCATCAGAACGGGCTGCATCGTGCCTCTATCTTTCTTTGGCTGTGTATGTCCCGACTCACCGACCCTATTACCAGGAGTCGGGCAGACGACCGCCAGTCACGATAATTGTCAAATAGAATGGCAGGATCGCGCGGATCCTGATCTTGCCCTGTTATGGGGGACAGTTTTCTAAGCATGTAGTTCTTTTCGTTCATAGTCAACAGGACTATCTTGCCTGCGGCCGAGTCTGAGGACTCATCCACCGCAGCACCTTCGTCATTCCGGGCTTGACCCGGAATCCGGGTTGTATTCGAAGACTGGATATTGGCTTTCGCCAGTTTGACGGACGGGTAGACCGGAGAGCTGCCGCCCACCCGAATCCTCCTAAGGGCAATCTGGCACGACCCTCGTTCAGTGTCCACTTTATTGGGGCAAGATCAGTCCTGAGCTACGACACACAAACTGTTTTAAGGTTGATGATGCCTCTTCCGATACGTATAGAGACCTCTGGCAGGTGTTTATGCGAAGGAGCAGGAGCCAAAAGAAAGCGCTCGCGGCGCTGAATTACGATATGTTTCGCCCGGAGACAGTTATGCCTCCGGCGCCGGCGACAGTCTATGCGAAGATCCAGCAGCACGCGCGGCGTCGGCCGCCAACGTCATTGGAGACGTTCATGCCTGCGGGCGACGTTCTTCCGGAGGCGGCGGCGTTGAACCGCATGTTCGACCGGCTGAACTGGATGTACTTCGACGGGCGTTTGCCCAGGGTCCAGGTTGAGTATTCGGAGCGGATGACCTCAGCCGGGTCCTATACTCCGGAGAAAAGGCTGATCAGGATCGGTCGCAGATACCACCGGGTTTTCCCCGCCGAGATCGCCGACACTCTCAAGCACGAGATGATCCATATCAGGCACTTTCAACACAATGCAGCCTTTCGGGCCGAGGCGCAACGAGTCGGGGCCTCGGTGAGGGCCAGGGAACACCACTCGCTCCGGCAACCTCCCCGCTATCTCTATGTATGTCCTAATTGCGGGCGCGAGTACCCCCGACAGAAACGGCTCCGTATGGCCTCCTGCGGGGTCTGCACACCGGGAAAGACGTTCGACCAGCGCTACAAGCTCAGGCTGAAGAGAGCTAAGACGGGTCGCTGACAGACTCCGGCTCTTCCAGTTTCCCCTTGTCTTCCGAGCAATTCTTCAGCAGTTCATTGATGAGGGGAGTACACTCGGACAGGGCCGTCATATTCCCGTCAGCGGTGAAGTACTTGATCAGGCGCAGCAGCACCACCTGGGGATTTCCGGTGCAACTCACAATGTGCCCCTCACGCGAAACGCCCAATCCCGCTTTCTGGGCCTGCTGGAAAGCCGTTTCTTCGCCGACTATTTCAGCCTGCGTCTTTATTGCGCGTTCGAACAGATCGAGATATGTTTCCATACTTCTTTGCGGACCTTTCTGATATTACCCTTTTTCTGCATAGTCGGAAGGCGGACGCCGGAACTGAAGAGCAAAAAGGAGCACGCGCACGAACATCCGGCCTCTGATTCGCAAGAGTGTTAAGCGGCCCTGCAGGCTCGGATTCTACCGGTGAGTTCCGAGGATTCGGCGTCAACCCCGCGATGGCGTTGCTAAGTCGGTACGGCTAAGGCCATTGCAGCATATGCCGATACTTGCAGAAGGGTGCTTGCGGGAAGCGAGCTTTTTTCTTTAGGATTGTGTTGACAAATCCGACGATATGTGTATTTTCAAAAGTTGTCAATTTTTGACCTGGGACCCGACTGTTGGGATTTGAAATGAAGACGTTTATGCCACAGATTGACCGAGACCGACGCAAATGGTGGGTTGTTGATCTTGACGGTGCTGTTATGGGGCGCGCGGCTGTGAAGGTGGCTACGATATTGAGAGGTAAACACAAGCCGACGTTCACTCCGCACCTTGACGTGGGGGATTGTGTCATCGCGATCAACGCCGCTGCCATGCGCGTAACCGGAACCCGCAAGCCGCAACAGTTGGCCTACTACCGCTACTCCGGGTACCCGGGCGGATTGAAGAAGGTGACATTTGCCCAACAGATGCAGAAGAAACCGGAACAGGCCTTCAGTATGGCGGTCCGCAGGATGCTTCCCAAGAACAGGTTGGGACGTAAGCTGATCAGGAAACTGCACGTTTACGCCGGGCCCGAGCATCCACACCGGGCACAAAAACCTGAGAAACTTGAGTCCTTAATATAAATTGGAGCTTATGGAACAAACTGTCTTTTCTGCTACCGGCCGTCGCAAGTGCTCCGTGGCGAGAGTGCAACTGAGGGAGGGCAAGGGCAATTTCATGGTAAATGGTCGTCCCATCAGTGACTTCCTGTGTCGTGAGACGCTCGTAGCTCACGCCAGGGAACCGCTGGCGGTTGTGGAAATCTCCGAACGTGTAGATGTCCACTGCACCACAAACGGCGGCGGGATCAGAGGGCAAGCCGGGGCAATCCGACTCGGCGTCGCCAGAGCACTGGTTGCCATGAACCCGGACGTTCACCGGCCTTTGCGTCGGGGTGGGTTCCTGACCCGCGACTCCCGCGAAGTAGAACGCAAGAAGTACGGGCAGCCCAAGGCACGAAAGCGTTTCCAGTACTCCAAGCGTTAATTGGAGTCAACCATCCCTGCTGCGGCGGGGAAATAAACAGCCTCGGACGACCTGATCGGCGGTCCCGATTATTCCGGGTTCCGGTCGGGGATGACCCCGGGGCAAAGGCTAACCAGAGTTCAGGGTGCACAGATGATTTCACCGGAAGTCCAGGAATTACTGAAGGCAGGGGTGCATTTCGGGCATCAGACCCGTCGCTGGAACCCCAAAATGAAGCCGTTTATTTTCACGGCACGCAACGGCATCTATATTATCGACCTTCACAAGACCGTCACCGCGCTGGAGACGGCCAGGAAGAAGATACGTGAAGTGATCGGCCGGGGCCGGTCAATCCTCATGGTTGGCACCAAGAAACAGGCCAAGGAGGTTGTCGGCGAAGAGGCCGCGCGCTGCGGCGCCTTCTACGTGACCGAGCGCTGGCTGGGCGGCATGCTGACCAATTTCGACACCATAAAGAACTCCGTGAAAAAACTCAAGGACATCGACCGCATGCGGCAGGACGGAACGCTGGAGAAGTTCAAGAAGAAAGAGCGGGCCAGGATTGAGCACGAAGCCGCCAAGCTCAATAAGGTCCTCGGTGGCATAAAGGAAATGAATGTCCTTCCCGGGCTGGTGGTGATAGTGGACGCCAGGAAGGAGAAAATAGCGGTTGCGGAGGCATCCAAGCTGGGTATTCCGATCGTCGGAATCGTCGACACCAACGCCGACCCCGACCCCATTGATTTCCCGATCGCCGCCAACGACGACGCCATCAAGTCGATCCGGGTCATTATCCGGCAGTTGACCGATGCCGCCATTGAGGCCAGAGACAGAGTCACCTCAGAGGAGATCGAGGCTGCCGCCGAAGAAGAACGCAAAGACCAGATGCGTACGTACACGTCGGCTGCTGACGACTCCCGCGATCGCCACGAAAATACCGCCAAGGACAAGATCGGCTGATGGGAGAATTGGTACCGATGGAAATAAGTGCGAAGATGGTTAAAGAGCTTCGGGACAAAACCGGGGTTGGTATGATGGATTGCAAGAAGGCTCTCACGGAAGCCGACGGCGACCACGAAAAAGCCGTCAAGGTCCTGCGCGAGAAAGGTATTGCCAAGGCCGCCAAGCGGGAGGGGCGGGTCACGGCCGAGGGCGTCATTGCCGCCTACGTGCACCCCGGCGACAAGTTAGGTGTGATGGCGGAGATAAACTGCGAAACCGACTTCGTCGCCCGCACGGAGAAATTCAACACCTTTGCGCGTAACGTGGCCATGCATATTGCCGCCATCGCCCCGGTGTGCATCTCCCGTGAAGATATCGATGAGTCGCTGCTCGAAAAAGAGCGCGAAGTTTATCGCCGGCAGGCTCTCAACGAGGGCAAGCCGGAAAACGTGGTCGAAAGGATCGTTGACGGCAAGCTGGAGAAATACATAACCGAGGTTGTTCTGCTGGAGCAGCCGTTCGTCAGAGACAATGACAAGACGGTCGGCGACCTTCTCAAGGAGATGATGAGCACCCTGGGAGAAAACATCAATATCAAGCGGTTCGCTCGTTTTCGTCTCGGTGAGTAGACATGGAATCCGAAGGCGAATTACCGGTCTTCAAGAGAGTCCTGATTAAGGTATCGGGCGAGGCGCTGATGGGTCCCGATCGATTCGGAATCCATTCACCCACGGTTCGCTCGATCTGTTCGCAAATGGGGGAAATCAGACAGCTTTCCGTTGAAGTCGGGATTGTCGTTGGTGGCGGGAACATCTTTCGGGGGCTGAAGGCGGTCGAAAGAGGCATGGAGCGTGTCACCGCCGACAACATGGGCATGTTGGCCACGGTCATTAACTCCCTGGCGATGATGGACGCGCTGGAGCAGATGGGCATCTTCACGCGCGTCATGTCGGCGGTGCATCTTTCGGATTTCGCCGAACCCTACATCCGAAGACGCGCCATCCGGCACCTGGAAAAAGGCCGGCTCGTGATTTTCGCCGCCGGCACCGGCAATCCCTATTTCAGCACCGACACGGCGGCCTCGCTTCGAGCCACTGAGATCGACGCGGAACTGGTGATCAAGGCCACGAATGTCGACGGTGTCTATTCGGCGGATCCCCGGAAACATGATGACGCTGAATTTATTCCCCGCCTGACTTACCGGGAGGTGCTGACCCGGGGGTTGCGTGTGATTGATTCCACCGCGGTCTCTCTGCTCATGGATAACCGCATTCCGGTGAGGGTTATTAACTTGGACCGACCCGGGAACCTCAAGAGGGTAATCCTGGGGCACGAGGTGGGTTCGCTCATATCCTGACGAGACAGTCCGGGCACTATTAGGAGGTACTCATATGCTGGAGGTACTTTACAAGGAAACCGCGGCGCGCATGAAAAAGAGCGTTGAAGCGATGTCGCGGGAGTTCAGTGCGGTGAGAACGAGCAAGGCCGCGATCAGCCTTCTTGATACTGTCCGCGTGGAAGCGTACGGGACCCGGGTTCCGCTGAACCAGGTAGCCACCATAGCCTCGCCGGAGCCGCGTCTGCTCGTTGTCCAGGCCTTTGATAAGGCCACCGTGCCGGAGATCGTCAAGAGCATCCAGAAAGCGGATCTCGGTTTGAATCCGCAGGTTGACGGGCAGACCATCAGGATCCCGATCCCTCCGCTCAATGAGCAGCGGCGCAAGGAACTGGTTCGCCACTGCAAGAACGTCGCTGAGGACGGCCGCGTGGCGGTGAGAAACATTCGCCGCGATGCCAACGAGCAGATCAAGAAGGCTCAGAAAGACAAACAGATCTCCGAGGACCAGGAAAAAGACGGCCTGGATGAAGTTCAGAAGCTCACCGACGAAGCCGTCAAGAACATCGACAACCTGCTGGACAGGAAAGAAAAGGAAGTCATGGATGTCTGAAAGGCCGGAATGACCGGAGAACTCATACCTTAACCCGGGCACTCGGCCCGGGTTTTTTCATTGATGAGCCGGTGGACGCTTGGCCAGGCAAGTATGGAAAGGACGAGTGCTGACTTCTGTGCGTTGCCGGCAGAGCGCCGCGCCTCACCCGAGATGCGTGCCCTCCATGTACATCTTCAAGTACCGATTCTCGATTTCCATGTGCTTTTGCTGGACCTTGACGACGTCACCGGTTGAGATCAGACCCACCAGCTTCTGCTGGTCCATGATCGGTACGTGGCGGATATAGTTCTTGGTCATCAGTCCAGCAATGTAGTCGATCTCATCATCCGGAACGCCGATTATCAGGTTGGTCGACATCAACTGGCGCGCTATGATGTCCGAAAAGCCGTCCTGGTGCTCGTAGATGGCCTTGAAGATATCCTTGTCGCTCACGATCCCTATCAGTTCGCCGGATTCGCCCAGCACGGGAAGGCAGCCGATCTTGTTACTAATGAGGATATCCATAGCCTCAATGATACCGGTCTCGGGCGTGATCGTGATGACGTCCTTCTTGCGCGCTTTCAACTGTTCCTTAACTAACATTTGTCTACCTCCGCTTTCCTTACGTCAGTACCCCCTACCGCCCCAGTTGCCAACGGATCCGGCGATATCAGGATATGGTGGTCCTCAAGTCGGAACCGAAGCCTTATTGGCAACCCCACCTATTTTACGTATATTTGCCGGGAGATGTCAACAGAAAAGTACCATGTCTCTGTGGCGCGGACGGGTGTCTGCTTTCTGGCAGGCCTGGCCGCCGTTCTGGTTGCCGTTGAGGATGACGCGGCTCAGGCAGCAGACCCGGTACTACAGTTCTACCGTGAACGTGCGGCTGCTGTTACCGCGGCCCGCGACCCGATAGAAAGCGGGTTAAGCTACTCCTTCACGGCGAGAACCTACTACAAGGAAGTGGGCAAGAGAGGACAGATTGAGAAGACCGACTCGACGGTTGCCGAATATTACTTCAGTTTCGGTAGCCTTGATTCCCAGCGAACAAGGGTAGCCGCCTCAACCAGGATAAACGACGTTTGCTTTTCGGTTCCCAATGTTTTTCGTGAGGGCTGTCACTTCAACTTCTTTCCCCACGATACCGGTGGGCCTTACCTGGCCATCGGCTTCGATTCCGACTCGGTCGGTGACCCGCGTCCGGTTGGTCTGGCGCTGATAGACAGGGAGCGGTATTTTCTGTGCCGGCTATATGTCTTTCATCCGAATAAACCAGGCTACAAGAGGTTCTCGCGCTCATACCGTCTGGTGGAGATTGAGGGGTACATATTCCCGGATTCGATCTGGGAAGTCGGCGCCAGGCAGGGGGTCTTTTCCACCGACGATTACCGCCTCGAGACCGGTATTGAGAACATCACGATTTATCGTTGAGCGACGCGCTCGGGATGACGCTTGCAGCGGTCTCATGCCGGTGGCTGCTTGACTATTGTCCCGCCCCGTTGCCCATTAGCCCTTGCCATTTCGCCGCGCGCCTGATAGCTTTAGCGCCATGACCAGTATGGAATCGAAACTCAAAGAAACAATACTCGCCCACTCCGGAGGGGTTCCAACACATGTAGCTATAATCATGGACGGCAATGGTCGCTGGGCGGCAATGCGCAACAAGCCCCGCACCTTCGGGCATGAAGCGGGTGTGCAGGCGGTCAAGGAAGTTGTCCGGGCGGCTGGTGAGATCGGGATCAAGTTCGTTACGCTGTATACGTTCTCGGTGGAGAACTGGAAACGACCTCGAGAAGAAGTAGCGGCGCTGATGTCCCTGCTGACCAAAACCACGCGACGTGAGATGAACGAACTGTTGAAAAACGATGTGAAGCTCATCACTACCGGCCGTATCGGCGACCTGTCTCCCAGCCGACGCAAGGCCATTACGGAAGCGGTTGAAAAGACCCGGAACAACAAGGGTCTGGTGTTGAACCTGGCTCTCAACTACGGAGGTCGCACCGAGATCCTCGACGCTGTCAAGGCCATTGCCAGCACGGTGAAGGCCGGCATGCTGCAACTTCACGATATCGACGAGAAGCTCTTTGCCGGTTTCCTCTACACGGCCGACCTGCCCGATCCCGATCTGCTCATCAGGACTTCGGGGGAAAAGCGCATATCCAACTTCCTCCTGTGGCAGACCAGCTATACGGAGCTTCACATAATCGACACTCTCTGGCCTGATTTCGGCCGCAAGGAACTGTATGAAGCTATAATCGACTATCAGAAACGAGAAAGGCGGTTCGGCAAGGTGGGCAGGGAGCACCGATGAGCAAAAACCTGGCAGCGCGCCTCGTTGTGTCGGCCCTGGGAATTCCCATCATTCTCTGGATCTGCTACCGAGGCGGCGGCTGGCTGTTTGGGATGGTGCTGGTCTTTGCATTGATGGCGCTGGGCGAATTTCTTTTCAATGAGGGCTTCCGGCTGCGCCAGTGGGCATTCTGGCTTTCGATCCTGACTCTGCTGACTTCCTTCGGGTGGACCGCCGCCCCCTGGATTTTGGATTCGCCCGCGAGAGCGTCTTCTGAGGGAACGTCAAACCTTCTCCCCGGTATCTTTCCACTGCTGGTCTTTTTCGTTGTGACGGCGATGGCCTTTTCGTTGGGAAAGCAGCCACCCGCAGATATTTTCCGGCGACACACGCGGCTGTTCTGGGGCGTGGCGTATGTCACCATGCTCTACCCGTTTGTGTTCAGGCTTGGTATGGGTTTCGACCGCTTCCACGGTGGCGATTGTCTTCTTTTCCTGTTTGCTCTTCTGTGGGTGGGAGATACGGCTGCGATGGGAATCGGCAAGTGGCTGGGCAGGCACAAACTGGCGCCTGCGGTATCGCCCAACAAGACCATCGAGGGATTTGCAGGAGGTATTGTCAGCGCCCTTGCCATCGGTGTTCTGATGTATTTCTGGAAGTTTCAGGTTCTCAGCCTCGGACATGTGCTGATTGTCGCCGCCGGCTGCTCCCTGTTCGGGCAACTGGGTGACCTGGTCGAGTCGATGTGGAAACGCTCACTCAAGATCAAGGACTCCTCGAGTGTTATTCCCGGGCACGGGGGTGTTCTGGACAGGTTCGACTCCCTTCTGTTTGCGGCACCGTTCATGTATTGCTATTTCATGCTCTTTGTGGTACCCGGCTGATCGATTGCCGCGCTATTGATTTCCACTCATATCCTGCGCCACTGTGCCCGACAAGAGCCCTGAGGCCGAGCGCTCCATTCGGCTTGCGTTGTGTTCCCAGGCTTGACTGGAGACTCATAAAGAAATAGTTTACAATTTATGTCCGGGCTTCGTCACTCTATTGTGGTTCTAATATCGATAATCCGAGATGAGGAGGGTCTGCGAAATGATTCCTGCGTTGTTTCACCTTTGCCGTAATTGGCTATGGCCGTGCACCATAATGCGTATGGTACCGGTACTGTTAGTCATCTCACTCGTCTTTGTTTATGGCTGTGGTGGCTGTAACGATGACGATGACGAGTACGATTTTCGGGTGGAGTATGTTTACGGTGCTCAAGGAACAGAACCGGGTCAGTTCAATACTCCACTCGGCATCCAGATTCGCAGAGTCCATACTGCAGACCATTCGCGACTGTTCGTCGCTGACTACGGCAACCGCCGAGTACAGGCCTTAGCGGCCTTGCCGGATCCTTCATCTCAACCTGATAGCGCATCGCTTTCGCTTACTGCACCATTTGACTATCCGAGGTGGATATTTACCGGATATACACAGTACCCTTATGTTCTATACCAACCCGAATACTGAGGATGATACTGGAATGAAATACAAAGGCATTTGCGCAGCAACGGCAGTCACGTTGGCCGTCATAATAATGGGCTGTACCAAGTACAATACATTAGCGTATCTTATGCTCGGTGAGGACACAAGGAACGCGTATGGTTGGCGTTCAAGGCGGGTCGCCTACGGCCAGAGTTGCGGCGGCTACATTCTGCATCCCACGGTTAGGTGCTTTAGCGGCTCCGCAAGGGCCCCTCTCGATGCAGACCTGCCATTCTGGATCGGGCTTTGGATTGATGTTGCCGATGGAGCCGAACCCAAGCCGACTCTTGATCCTGGGTTGTTTGCTGCGGACAGCATGGCTGTAGTCTTCCACAACACAGGAGAGGTCGCCTATGTGCGCAGAGAACGCACCGACATCTATCCGGAGAGCGAAGGCGGCAATATTTACCACCAATTTGGTAGTCTGACAATCCCTGCCGATGCTGACAGCATCACACTGATAGTCACCGGCCATAGGCTCCCGGTACTCAACGACACGCGCGCATGCGATTCTCTCACCATTCTGATGTACCGCTACGAAAAAAGCACTCTGTCGGTGTGGGTTGGATGAGAAACGCCAGCATAGTCCGAGGAAGCAAGTTGCCCCCTTGATATCGGACCGACGATTTTGGATCGGCAAGGTAATTCGGCGACTTCTCGTGGGTGCCCACCACATATGGCAGGATTCCACACCGTGGTTGACAGCTCCGATCAACTACCTACTCTGAACCCCGATTCCATATTGATATTCGCACCTCCCCTATTAGACTCCACTGATTCTTTTTCCCCCACGGACGTTACTGTATCCCGGAGGAAAGGATCCGAACCGGTTTTCATTTTCGTTGCCGACGGGTATAACTCCAAGATATTCAAGTTTGATCCAAGCGGCGAAGTTGTCGGTGAGTGGGGGGGAGTGGGGGATGATTCAGGTCTGTTCAGAGTTCCCGTCAGTATCGATATTGACTACGACGGCTACCTCTACGTGGTCGATTCGGGGAACCACCGTGTACAGGTGTTTGATACCTCCGGCGCCTTTGTCCGCTCCTGGGGTGGATATGGATCCGCCCCGGGACAATTCAAGGACCCTGTCGATCTTGCCTTGGGTTTCTACCCCCGAAATACCATCGTGGAGTTCGTTGCAGTGTCTGATCACGGTAACAACCGAGTCCAGTTGTTTAACAGAAATGGTCAGCTTCTCAAGGTAGTGAGTTCCGTTCCACATCCCTTAGGCTTGTCTGTGCCGCGTAGTGGTATACATGTTATCAGCAAATCGCCCAACCGCATTATCGTGATTGATGCGTCGAATCTCAATTCCGCATATGTAATCAGATCGGACGATTTACCAGACGTCGTCGTGGACCCGTACGGCATCTATAATGATGAGATACTCAGCCCCTTCGTATCAGACAGGGCGACTCACAAGGTCTGGTGGTTCATATCCGCTTATTCGATGTGAAGCAGCAGCCGGGCGGCTGTCTTGAGCCTGATAGGGTCAGGCAGACCCGACCTGCCTGGTTCGGGGTAGCTCGTGCACAAGGGCACTTGACGGCACAACAGATCGTTCCAGTGATCTGATGTGCTCTGCCCAGAGTACTGGATCTACTGCTCTTTGTCCAGGCAGAAACCGCAATGAAGCAATTGCTAAGGCAACCGCTTCTCCAATTCCGAAAGACGCTGTTGTAGTGCCTTTATTTCCTGGTTCTGGTCTTTTACCGCTTCAATCAATATCGCCGTAAGCTCGGCATAGTGTACTCCGTAATACTCAACACCGTCTTTTTCATATGAAAACACCGCTTCAGGCACGATTCCCATTATATCCTGGGCAATTACTCCCATTTTCTTTTTTCCGGTAGTGTCTTCCTTCAGGTTGAAGTTTACTCCCTGTAATTGGCACACTTTGTCTAAGGCGCTATCAATAGGGACTATGTTTTCCTTTAGCCTTCTGTCTGACGATGTTACTCCCAACGTGCCATTACCGTCAAAATATACAGCGGTTCCACCTGTTGTTGTCAAATCAGATATCCTAACCGTTCCAACAACGTGTAGTGTGTCTGCAGGAGTCGCTGTGCCGATACCGACTCTGGCACTCAGTATATTCACTTCATCTTGGGCCTGATCATCGAATTCAATCCTTCCCGCGTCAGCACCCAGACCCAGCCAGTTACCGGTTGTAGTCGTTAAGGTGGTAAAAGATCCGGCGGCAGGAGTGGCGCCACCTATGGTCACGCCGTCCAGCGAGCCGCCGTTGATGTCGGCTGTGGTTACCGTTCCCAAATCAGCCCAGGTAGCTCCGGCGGCTGTGGGCGAGGTGCCGATCGTGGGCGACGTCAACGTCTTGTTGGTCATGGTCTCGGTACCGGCCAGTGTGGCGACCGTGCCATCGTAGTCGGGGACGGTCAACGTGCGGGTGTTACCGGTGGTGATCCCCGAGGTCTGCAAGGCCAGAATCTTCGTGTTGTCGCCATCATCGTAAACAGTGAAGGTATTGTCGGCGAAGTCACCGGCATCGACATAGGCCTTGATCGATTGCTGGGTAGCTAACTGGGTGGCGCTGTTGGT
>CBFDBU010000009.1:0-123690 GCA_965603125.1 uncultured bacterium
CCGAAAGGCTACGCTACTTTTTTATCAATTTCCACACCTTTTGAAATTAACTCCCGACAACTTCGCCGCTTGGATCAAACTTGAATATCTTAGAGTTATACCCGTCCGCAACGAAAATGAAAACCGGTTCGGAACCTTTCCTCCGGGATACAGTGACATCCGTGGGGGAAAAAGAATCAGTGGAGTCTAATAGGGGAGGTGCGAATATCAATATGGAATCGGGATTCAGAGTGGGCTCAAGGGGCAACCCCTGTACGCGGTGGTTGCCGTAGTCGGATACAAACAACCTATATCCCGCGGGAATCCGTCTGACGCAAACACCCATAGGTTCGTTGAACCTTCCGGGTTCACTGCCATACCCGCCGTACACAGAACTGACCCTGAAGTCATCTTCCTCATCGTGGCATCCGCTACAGCCATAAACAAAGACGAGTGAGCTGACTAAGAGTACCGGTACCATACGCATTATGGTGCACGGCCATAGCCAATTACGGCAAAGGTTAAACAACGCAGGAATCATTTCGCAAACTCTCCTAATCTTGAATCAACAGTACTGCGATCTCACCTCCGTTCCTGCCGCAGTCAGTAGGTAGCCGTTGTTTGGTAATAGACTACCTTATGTGTTCCTCTGTCTGAAACAGATGCCCCATGACCGCTACCATCAACGTCGTACGGCTCGGCACAGTCCGGCAGACGACTGCCGCGCGAGATAGAAGCCGAGCGGGGGTTGCCGGCGTAGATGTTGAAGAGTGTCTTCGTGGAAGGGCTCAAAACCCAGACGCGATCTTTAAAACCGTTGAGACCGACCGGACCGGGGATGCCGCCAACCACCGACAACAGATTCCCCTGTGTATCAAAGAGCTGTATTCTATTGTTGCCATGGTCCGACACTGCGATGAACTTAACTGAAGTCTGTTCGTAGACAAGACCCACGCCAACATCACCCGGTCCATTGAATTGTCCGGGGTCGCTACCGAATCCTCCCCACATACGCAGGAAATTGCCCAACGTGTCGAAAACCTGGATGCGATGATTGCCGGAGTCGGCGACATAAATATCCCCCGCAAAGTCAGTATCGATGCCAAGAGGCGAAATGAACTGTCCGGTATCAGTTCCGGATTCACCCCAAGTCAAAACCAGGCTGCCGTCCATGCCGAACTTGCAGATTCTGTCCTTGCGCAAGTCGGTAACGTATAGATACATCGAATCGGGACGGGGCACCGATATATCATCAAGGGCCTGGGTGACGGTAACCGACGCTGGCCAGATTACGTCACCCGTGTCAACAGGTGATTCGCCAAATACCCATGCGCTATCAGGCTGAGATGAAGGATGCAGCGTGAACTCAATGGCTTGCACTCGGCGGTTACCGTAATCCGCAACGAACACTCGTGGCGAGCCGGCAGGCGGAACTCCACGAATCTGGATGCCGAGTGGAGTATTGAACAGACCCGGGTCTGTTCCTTGAGCACCGTGCACTTTCAACAGCCGAAAATCGTACTCGTCATCGTCATCGTTACAGCCACCACAGCCGGTGAACAAGAACAACAGCAGCGCAACAGTAATCCGGACTGGGGTTACCCTTGCTATGTATCGCATTTTCATACTCCTTCGTTTCCCTAAAACCACCATTCAACGCGGGGAGCCCAGTCCTCCTCCCAACTATAGGCATCCCATTCCAGGCGTCGACCTTTTGATCTCGACCACCTTGCCTGGAGTTCCTCCGATTGTCCGAATGGATACGGAACCTTCCTGTTCAAGTAGGGGTCAAAGAAACCTGCTCCATACTTTTCATATTGGAAAACATGCTCAAACCCGTGGCCCATTGTGACGCTTCTATCGTAGCTATTCGTTCTACTCCAGTTACTTCCGTTTATAAAGATATTATGCCCGAAAGTAAACCCCCATTTCTTCGGCGGGAGCACGGCTCCGACTAATCCACCGCGAAAGACAAATGCGCCACGGTACATATTGCCATGGCCATAACTGGCGTAGCCTATAGTCGGACTTTCGGAGGACCCGATCATCGGCAGCCCTAGATAAGTGCTGAGAAAACCGAGCTTTGCGGCGAGTATATCTGTTCTGGCGAAGCTTACGTTGTTGTAAACTGATCGCAAATCCCCACTATACAGCGCGCAACCCGTGTTGACGACGGCTAAGCCCGTCCCAGCGTATCTGCCGACATCTACCGCAATCTTGGCTCCTTTGGCAATAGGCTTGAGGACAGCTCCTACCGCCGGCACTTTACCGGCGTGTTTTACGGCCTTCGTAAGACCGACATCAAGTCCCTTGTCCACGCCCATCGTTGCAGCATGGAGACCAAAGGAATTGAGCCATCTTCTGCCGAGCGCCCGTCGGTCGCCACTGGCATACGCCACCGCAACATCCGCTGTCGCCCATGCTGCTGCTTCAATCCTGATCAGATTTCTGCTTCGTTGTGTCTCGTTAATCTCCTTCAGTTCAACACATTACAATATGGTATTGACAGCCCAGGGGGCTTCCTTATCTTAATACTGTACAAATGGGCAGTATTTGTCGATGGCGTGATTATGGATGTCAACACAGCAGAAAGCGAAAAGCAGCCCCTAGACCATCTATCATTGGCCAGGCTGAGGGATGCCATCACAAGAAAATGGCCTGAAGCCCTACGTTCGCTTACAGATAACAGAGAGATGGTTTTCAATACCGGCTTGCTGGAACTTGACAAGCTCTTTCCGCTTGGAGGGATCCCATATGGTCAGTTAGTTGAAATCACCGGCAGTGTTTCTTCTGGCAAAACCAGTCTTCTGTTTGCGCTACTGGGACACTTGACTAAAGGTAAAACAGCAGCATATCTTGATTTCAGCAACACCTTTTTCCCTGATGCCGCTGTTTCTTCGGGCATTGATTTGAACCGACTGGTGGTTGTTAAACCTGACGGTCATTCGACTGACAATCTCATAACAGGCATCCGTACCGCAGAACTGATTCTACGAGCACAGAGGGCTGACATCATCGTGTTCGATCTGGTGGGTCAAAGAACCATGTTGCCGATCAGCTTGCTACACCGACTAAGGCTCAAAACTGTCAAGGCGAAAGCACTGACTATCTTTCTCACTCAGAACAACTCTCAAATCATACCTACCAGCATGATGTCACTTTGTATGGAGGTGAAACGTTCTGACAGAGGTGGTTTGGGAATCACCGTCACTAGAAGCCGAATATCAGTTGAGGGTATCCGGGTAGAGGTGCATCTATGAGAACCTCCAGGATTGCCTGTGTGACTATCCCGAATTTCTCAATTGAGGTTTGCTTGCTCGACAACCAGAACCTCAGGAATCTTCCCCTGGCACTGGCTCAAAATGACCAGGATTCGGCAGAAATAGTAGCTTTCAACCAGAGAGCAGCCAAAGCTGGTGTCCTGCTTCACATGACCGTCGTTCAGGCACGTGTTGTGTGCTCAAACCTGACCATCAAAACACGAGACATCGAAAAGGAGATAGGACGATCCAATAGGATTTACAAAAAGCTCCAGAATATCTCACCGTTTGTCGAGGAGGCAGATGTTGGTCTCTATTATCTCGATGTTGCCGGACTTAGGTTGCTCTATCGGGACAACCAGCAACTTGCTCGAAAGATTCTCGCCGCGGTCAGACCGCTTGGCTATCCAGTCAAGGTCGGGGTTGCCAAGAATAAGTTTGTGGCCCGGGTGGCTGCCAATGTATCCAAGTCGGACTGTTTCACTATTGTGTCACCCGGCAGCGAACAGCTGTTTCTGAAGCCACATCCAATTGAACAGCTTCAACTTCCGGCAGATATACTTACTTCACTGCACGATCTTGGCTTAAGAACAATCGGACAGTTGACAGCGTTTCCAGCCAATGAGATGGTCAGGCGATTCGGCCCACATGGAGTTGCCCTGTCTAAACTAGCCCGGGGGAATGATACCGCCTTTTTTGAACCTTCGCCTCCCGATGAACCACTGTCAAGCAGTGTTTGGTTGACAGCGCCGCTTTATCAAACAACAATGACCGTTGCCCAGGTTGAGGAATTGCTATCACCGTTGCTGGACAAGCTCCGTCGCTTCAGCCAAGGTTGTAGTACAATCGAAATCAGGTTTGACCTCGAGGATAAGACCAAGCACTGCACCCTGATAAATGTCGAGCGGCCGTCTCTTTTGGTTAGTATGTTTAGCCGTCAACTGCAGGTAAGCCTGCAGAAACTACAGCTATCCTCTCCGGTCATTGGCATAACCGTAACCATACCTGTCTTTGCTGCTCTTTTGACTGAACAGTTATCCATATCAAGCGATCTCCCGAGAGGGAAAGGGAATAGCGCTTCTCCATGTGATATACCAGACTGTCAGACAATAACCGTTCCTGTTCAACACGATCTTATCCTCCCCGAAAGGCGCTTTTCATTCTCTACGGTGATGCAAGCCAGATCTGAAACAAGCGACAGAGAAACTAAAGGGAAGTGCCCCTACGCCCATGGAAAAATCACTGGCCTGCGCCTGATCCAGCCACCCCGGGAAATCGAGGTAACAACTAAGGACAGCCGACCGACAGCCATTAGACAGCCGATTGCTACTAAGCAGCCTACCGCTGTCAACTGCCTGGGACCATGGGAGCTCTCTGGGGGCTGGTGGAGTCAGGGTTTTGACCGGCTTTACTATGAAGTCCTGACTGCTGACCGACAATCGTATCTTCTCTTCCTTGATCGGCTGTCCTCTCGCTGGTTCTTGCAGGGAGTATTTGATTAACGTTAAGGACGACCCGCATGGAGTATGTCGAACTTCACTGCCATTCTAATTTTTCCTTTCTTGACGGTGCCTCGCACCCAGAGGAGCTGGTTGAGCAGGCTCGGCAACTTGGCTATTCGGTCCTGGCTCTCACTGATCACCACGGTCTGTATGGCATTGTCAGGTTCGATCAGGCAGCAAGAGCAAAAGGGATAAGACCGATCTTCGGTGCTGAAGTTACACTGGAGGATGGCGCTCATCTTGTTCTGCTGGTCAAGAATGCCAACGGCTATTCCAACCTCTCAAAGTTGCTCACAGCAGCCCAATTGCAGAACAATAAAGGTCAGGCAAGAGCCACTCGTGACCTCATTGACGAATATTGCCATGGCTTGATTGCCCTTTCCGGCTGTTCTCTTGGTGAAGTGCCGTCAGCCCTCCTGCAGGGAAACGATAATGGAGCGCAGAGACATGCTGCCCACTTTCAAGAACTGTTTGGCCAAGACAACTTCTATCTCGAACTACAGCATCACAATCTGCCGCCGCACCAATTACTGTGTGGGAAACTGAGTCGTCTGGGTAAACAGCTCAACATCCCACTGGTTGTCACCAACAATGTCCACTATGCCACACCTGACCGCCGTCCGCTCCAGGACGTTCTTACTTGCATTAAACATCGCACCACCCTCGACGAGGCCGGGACCCTCTTATACCCTAACGCAGAACGATGCCTCAAATCACCTGACCAGATTCAGAGGCGGTTTTCCCATTGCCCTGAAGCCATCGCCAACACGATCGCTATTGCTGAAAGGTGCAGCTTCTCACTGAACGACCTGCAAGCGTCTCTGCCTGATTTCCCTATCCCCGAGGGACACACTGTCCATGGCTATCTGCGTTACTTGACTTATCAGGGTGCCAAGCAGCGTTATAACGAGGTAACCTCCACGGTGACTGACCAACTGGAGCATGAACTGCGCATCATCAACAAGCTCAACCTAGCCGGTTACTTTCTGATTGTCTGGGATATCACCCGTTTCTGCAACGCTAACGGCATTCTCTGCCAGGGACGCGGTTCTGCGGCCAATTCAGCCGTCTGTTACTGTCTTGAGATTACCGCGGTTGATCCGATCAAGCTGAAACTTCTGTTTGAACGTTTCCTTTCCGAAGAGCGATCTGAACCACCGGATATTGATATTGACATTGCCCACAACCGAAGGGAGGAGGTGATCCAATACGTCTACGAGAAATACGGTCGGGATCACGCTGCTATGGTCTGTGAAGTAATTAGTTACCGAGGACGCTCGGCAGTGCGGGACGTCGGCAAAGCGCTCGGTTTCTCTCTTCAAGAGGTTGACCAACTGGCTAAACTGCACGATCACTTCTCTCGTGGTGAAGAAACCGCCGAACGGATTGTCGAGGCGGGTTTGAATCCCAATGATAAGCGTGTCCGGTTGTTGGCAAGGCTGTGTGGACAGATTCAGGGATTCCCTCGCCATTTGGGGATTCATGTAGGCGGGATGGTTATTACCAAACGGCCACTCTCCGAGATAGTTCCGATTGAAAACGCCACTATGCCTGACCGGTCGGTAATCCAATGGGACAAAGATGATGCTGGTGTAGGTGGGTTGGTTAAGATCGACTTGCTGGGCTTAGGGATGCTCTCGTTAATTGACATTGCCTTCAAGCTGGTCAAGAAACACCATGCAGTCGCGCTCGAGATGGCCAAGCTGTCGTATGATGATCCCAAAGTGTATGATCTGCTCTGTTCTGCTGATACAGTAGGTGTGTTCCAGGTAGAGTCACGTGCCCAGATGAATACCCTTCCCCGCCACCGGCCGCGACGGTTTTACGATCTTGTCGTGGAAGTAGCTCTCATTAGACCGGGACCAATCCAGGGGGATATGGTTCACCCCTACCTTCGTCGACGAAACGGAGAAGAAGAGATTACTTATCCGCACCCCTCGCTAAAACCAATACTGGAGCGGACACTCGGCGTCCCACTCTTCCAGGAACAAGGAATGCAGGTGGCCATGGCTGCTGCCGGGTTTTCTCCTTCACAGGCAGATGAAGTCCGGCGGGCAATGGGACATAAACGCTCGGCTGAAAAGATGGTAGCGCTACAAGCACGGTTGATTGCCGGCATGGTGCGAAACGGGATTGGAAAAGAATACGCCTGGAGGATCTACAAGCAGTTGGCGGCATTTGCTGATTTTGGGTTTGCCGAGTCCCATGCTGCTTCATTCGCCTTGCTGGTGTATATGTCAGCTTTTCTCAAGGTTTATTACCCTCAGGAATTCTACTGCGCCCTTCTCAATGCCCAACCACTGGGCTTCTATTCCCCTTCAACCATTATCTACGAAGCCCGACAGCGGGGAGTTAAATTTCTTGGTGTCGATATCTCCAAGAGCGAATGGGACTGCACAATTGAAAATGGCAGAGTCCGCTTGGGATTCCGCTATGTCAAAAGAATGGGATCGACGGCCAAGGAAAAGATTGAAACAGGACATAGACAAGGCGCGTTCGTTTCTCCTGCCGATTTTGTCTTCAGAGCAAAACTTGATCGAGATTGCCTTGAACAATTGGCGCTGGTAGGAGCTTTCGGCTGTTTTGGCCTCACCCGCCGCCAAGCACTCTGGGAGGTACTGTCACTGGTGAACCAATCCTGCGAGCAACTGGATGTGGAGCCAGAGGAACAGGGGCAACAGTTACTTGCCCCAATGGTACTGTGTGAATGGTTGGCAGCTGATTTTAAGAGGATGAACCTCTCTACCGGGCCACACCCAATGCAACTGATCAGGGAGAAGCTGTCTCGGCAGATGATTCTATCTTCAATTGACCTCAAACAGACTCCCAACAAGAGAACAATCAGGGTTGCCGGTATAGTGATTACCAGACAACGTCCAATGACAGCCAAAGGGTTCATGTTTCTTACACTGGAAGACGAGACCGGTTTTGTCAATATTGTCGTTAAGCCGCACTATATTCACAAATGCCGGAGGGCTATCATGTACTCAAAGGCGCTGTTGATAAAAGGGCAGGTGGAACGAAAGGACGATGTGATCAATGTGATCGGAAAAGAGTTTGCTCCTCTTCGCATCAGCAAGAACAACATAACCCTCAAGTCAAGGGACTTCCGATAAACTCATATGGTCACTGTCCTCTAACCATGCCAACATCTCCATGAAACGCTTGGCATTGCCTACCGCCTGTCAAGGTACAGGACGCTCAGGTTAACTGAGATTGTCCGAATTCCGGTCGCTTGTAAACGGCGGTCCAAAAGTGTCCCATATGGCGGAGTAAAAAGGGCGGTTTAAAAGGGTACTATTCCTGGTATCTCTCACGGTAGAACTTAGATGATCTATCAGCGAGAGGGAAAGGAATGAAGACCATGTTTGAGTATGATCTTGTCCGCCGTCTTTACTACCGCGACGGTTTGAGCAAGCACGAGATATCGCGGCGTACCGGCCTGCACCGCAAGACGATAAACAAGATGCTTTTGTATGCCCGACCGCCGGGTTACCGTTTGAGTCGCCCCCGCCCCAAGACCAAGCTGGACCCCTTTCTTGGCATCATCGACCAGATTCTCGAAGATGACCAGAAGGCACTTCGTAAGCAGCGGCTTACGGGCAGGCGTATTCTGGTCCGTCTGCAACAGGAGTATGGTTTTACCGGTTCCTACACGATCGTCAAGGATTACGTACGCGAGCAGCGAAAACGTCTGCGGGAGGTGTTCTTTCCCCTTGAGCATCGTCGGGGGACCAGCCAGGTGGACTTTGGAGAGGCCCGGGTTGTCATTGATGGTAGGGAGTTGAAGGCTCATGTCTTTTGCATGGCTCTGCCCTATAGCCACGCCATCTTCGTCAAAGCCTACCCTACCGAGGCGTTGGAAGCCGTTCAGGACGGTCATAACGCCGCCTATGCCTTCTTCGAGGGCGTTCCTCCGACAAGTCTGTACGACAACATGAGCACGGCTGTCAAGGCGATTCTCAAGGGTCCGAGCCGCGAGTTGACTGGCGGTTTCCTAGCTTTGCGCAGTCACTATCTGTTTACTTCTCACTTCTGCAATGTTGGCCGGCCCAACGAGAAGGGGGTGGTAGAGCGACTGGTAGGGTATGTTCGCCGGAACTTCCTGGTGCCGATCCAGTGCTTCGCCCAGGTCGCGATACTTCACCAGTGGAATATCACGTGCCAGAAGCGACAGGTATGCGTAGCCATCGCCAAGGAAATGGGTCCTGGTTCGCAGGAGCCAGAAGAGGACTCCGGACAACGTTGTTAGTGTACCGGCAAATAGGAAGAATCGGCGATCGGCGGCAGGGAGCGCGTTTTCGTTGGAGTTGGACTCAAAGCGCCGCAGACAGAGCCTGAGAACTCCCGGTGCGACTACGCCCACTCCAAACAGGCTCCATGGAACCCACGACGGAAAGTAACCCCACCAGTTGATCCCCCAAACGCGGTAATCAGGGAAAAGTCCTGCTACCAGGTACGCCGCCAGGCTGCAATAGTAGGCGGTAAGCGGTATGACCCAGCGTTTGTTCACAATGCCGGAACTTAACCCGCTCGATCATAGTAAACAAGTTGTTTCAGGGTCTTGCGACACGAGGTATCAGGATTTATGAAACCCGCACCCTCAACGCATTTGCAGTTAATATGTGATTGACAAGAGTCCATGAGTGACCCGATATTGCAGCATATCCTTTGGGGAAACTATGCAGAAGAACGACACAGGCAGGATGTTTGAGTATGACTTCAACCATACCACAATCCGTCGCGATGGTATTACCTATCACGCAAAGGGACATAGTGATCACTTTCACGTGAAGATTGGTGACCCGGATGGAACCAACAATTAGGTCTAATTCCTTGTGGAATAGGAGGATGCTAACATGACACGATTGACGACTCTATGCTCCGTTATTGCTGCCGGTCTGGTTTTTGTACTACTTGTTGCGGCCCCCAGTAATATCCAATCCAATGATGAAGCCTTGGTTGTGAAATTGGAGAAAGGGAACTGGGTCAGCAGAATGAACACCGAGACAGGCGAAACCCAGAGGATATACCACTCTGATAAGTGGTGGACGCACAGTATTTCTGTCTCACCCGGTAATAGATATATAGCCTTTATTGAGGAAACGAAGTCAGAGTGCACGAGAAACGGGCTTTATGTCGTTCCACCGCAACGTAGCCTGGTGATATTAGATTGCTCAGGGAAAGTAGTATGCCGCGTTGATAATAAGGACGTGATGAGATATGTCTGGAGTCCTGATGGTGAGAAGCTCGCTTTCCTAACATTCAAGCCCTGCGAATGCGACTACCAATACAAGTGTCCATCAGGGGCGTGGGTTTTTGACATGAATACCTCAGAAGTAATCAAGATCAGAGAAAAGGCGAGAGAAATCAGTTGGGCAGTCCATGACAGCTGTATATACTTCGAAGGTTTCAAATTCGACCCTGTCACAGGGGAAACGGAAAAAACCTCCTATTATGGGATCAACTTCTCGCCTGACGGAAGATACTATCTCTCCATTTCTTCTATGGAGTATCCCCGCCTTTATGTTTCAGCCAGTAACGAAGAGATAACCGATCGGGTCAAGTCACAATTTGGTTACGTACCACGGAGTTGGGTGCCAGAGGAAAAGCATCACCTCCATGCAGTAAAGACCGATTATGAACCACGTCCGGAAGACACAGTTAGCTATGACAAACCACAAATCATGGTTGAGGTCCCAAGGGAAATCATACAACAGACGTTCTTCATATATGATGTGGAAACAAACAGTATAGTCAAGGAATGGACTGAGAAGCCTGGGGAGTAATTGGTTTTGCCAAGCATCAACCGTTGGCAGCACCACTGCAATGATGCCCTGCAGAGTATCCCCCACGTCACAGCATCGGCAGGTATTTTTCCTTCTCGTACTGGCTGACCTGCATTCGGTACTGGTCCCACTCGATCCGTTTGTTCAGGATGAGGGCGTTGAAAATGTGGTCGCCCAGCGTTTTCCGCATCAGTTCAGAGTTCTCGAACTCACCAATGGCGTTATCAAGCGAGTTCGGCAGGGTGTCGATGTGGAGCGAGGCTTTCGTCTCCTCGGACATGTTGTAGATGTTTTCCTCGATCGGCTCGTCCAGTTCGTATTCCTCATCGATTCCCTTCAGCCCGGCGGCTAACATACAGGCAAAGGAAAGATACGGATTGGCGGCCGGGTCGGGTGAGCGCAGCTCGATCCTGGTGGCCTGCTCCTTGCCGGGCCGGTAGGTCGGCACCCGCACCATGCTTGAGCGATTGCGCCGTCCCCAACTGACATACACCGGCGCTTCATAGCCGGGCACCAGGCGCTTGTAGGAGTTGACCCACTGGTTGGTGACCAGCGTGAACTCCTTGACGTGCCGGAGTATCCCCGCCATGTAATGCCGGGCCAGTTTGGACAGGCAGTACTGGTCATTCTTGTCGAAAAAGAGGTTCCGGCCGCCGTTGGAAAGCGACTGGTGGCAGTGCATACCGCTGCCGTTGACACCGCTGATCGGTTTGGGCATGAAGGTGGCGTACATCTCACCCTTCATGGCCACTTCCTTGACGATGAACCGGTAGACCTGGGTGAAGTCGGCCATGACCAGCGCTTCCTGGTATTTCAGGTCGATCTCGTGCTGGCTGGGTGCGACCTCGTGATGGGAGCACTCGACCGCGACGTCCACTGCTTCCAGCGCCGCCACGGTGGCTTTGCGCACCTGCGAGCCGACGTCGATAGCGTCGTAGTCGAAGTAACCCGACCTGTCCAGGATGGTCGTGTCCTGATCGTCCTCGAAGTAGAAGTACTCGATCTCGGGGCCGACGTGGAAAATCCAGCCCTTGTCCTGCAGCCCGGCCAGGTTTCGCTTCAGCACCCAGCGCGGGTCGCCATCGTAGGGAGTGCCGTCGGGGTTGGTAATGTCGCAGAACATCATGGCCACCTTCTCGCCGGAGATCTCCCAGGGAATGATACGGAACGTGATCGGGTCCGGGAGCGCCATCAGGTCGGACTCCTCGATCCGCGCGAATCCCTCGACCGACGAGCCGTCAAACCCCTGCCCCTCGTCGAGCACCTGCTCGATCTCCGCCCGTGTGACGGACATCCCCTTTATCTTGCCGAGGATATCGGTGAAACAGAGCCTGATATAGCGGACGCCGGCTTCATCGATCAACCTGAGGACATCTTCCCTGCTCCTGGTCACTTGTATTTCCTCCTGGCGTATACTGCCGCGGACTTAATGGGTACCAAGGTGCCGCGCCCTGATGGCGTTCGCAACAAAAACTTGGGAGGGGGAAAACCGCTCGATCGCGGGGGTGGGCTATCCTGTCCCTTAGGTTGACACCGCGAGTTTCGCACGGTCAGGGAAAGTCGACCTGCTAATATTCGGGCTTTTTCAACAGCCCCTCTCGTTCAGGCCAACTGCCTAAGCGCCCCACACACGACAACCATCCAGAGGTGGAGGACCACTTACGAACATATAGTCAACCAAATAGACCAGATCAGCAATATCAATCACCCCGTCGCCGCTCGCGTCTACGTCAGCCACACAAGAGTAGGGCTGAGGGACTGGGCCTTCACAAAACATATAATCCACTAAATAAACGAGATCAGAGATATCAATGAGCGGGGCGCCATCACCATTTATATCCCCCGGAGTGTAGCCGGCATGATGAAACCACTGCTCTTTGGTCACAACGTTGACCGGCGCTTGAGTCTCCGCGTTCCAGTAGGTACAGGAATCCACCAGGGCTAACCGATAATCTCCGGCATCCACCGGTTGGCCGGAATCGTCGGTGCCATCCCAAACGTAAGAACACGGCCCGGAGAAGTCATTCCCATCGCGGATGGTTCTGACAAGTCCCCCCTGCTGATCGTAAACCTGGAGAGTAACGTGCGATGGATCGATCAGAGTGTAGTTGATGTAAAGAAAATGGTCATTCTTAGTCGGATTGATACTGAAGTCCAAAATGTCCGTACCAATCGCGAAGTACTGCATCCCGCTTGAATCGGACCAGGATTCGGTCACCGACATGTTTCCAAACAGATAGTAACCCCCATTATTGCAGATACTGATCGGCTCCAGGAATTGGTTCTCTCCAATGCCGGAACTTCCAAAGGTGCAAAGAGGGAAGAGGTCGTACCTGTATTTGGTGATAGTCCCGTTTTCCCGGTCCACAGCCCAGAGCTGCCCAAAAATATCCACCTCCAGATCGACTATGGTGGAAGTGGTGGCAGTGGTTCGGATCCACGCAACCGCGTTAGAACCGTGCTTCCGTGCCAGCACAATCCTCTCATTCCCAGCATCGGCAATATAGAACGAGTCAGTATTGGCAGACTGGTCATAAGAGCCTGATAGAAAGTAACTGCGGCCGGAGACGATTGCCGTTGGTCGGCAAAGGTGAAATGGCTGCGAATCACACCCAGGCTCCATGAAGATATTCGTCAACTGGCCGTCGTCGACAGTGAATCTCATGATTTCGCCCGGGGAGTTGAGCACCCAGAGATAATCGTTGGAATGCGGCCAGAAATCGTAGTTTTCGTTTATGTCGATATCGATCGGCCGACTCAAATGACTGTCGGTTATCGGCTGCACACATGTCCATTGCTCAAGGCTCCAATTGTACTTCTGCCTGACGATGCGATCATTCCTTGTATCCGCCACATAGACGTAATGGCAGGAGTCGCCCATCTCATCATTGAACGGAACAAGCGAAGCGATGCTCTTCGGCGCCCATAACTGACAGTTACCGGTACCATATGAACTATAGGCTCTGATCCAGTTACCATGTACTTCCGTATAGAGTAGCCTGCACCAATCATGATCCAACTTAAATGACACACCGCTATACAGTACATGGTCGGGATCCATAATATAACTCTGCGCTGTGGATCGCGGATAGCCGAAAAGGTCCTTACCCCAGAGGTCGTTCGTGACGCTCTTGGTCAATTTCCAGATCAGGGGGGTTTTGAACACAGCCCTTCGGATGAGCGCATTTTGGCTTTCAGATTGTGCCTGTGCGATGGAATACCAGGCTGACATCGCTATCATCACAATGAGAATCGTTCTTATTGTCCTCGCAATGATCATCAGTAGCTCCTCCTGTCGGGGGCGACACCCAATAAGCGGGTGTATGCCGCTATTTCTCACAGACATCCTCATACGTCTCTACGGTAAATTTGCCATCCTTCTCAAATACCAGCTTGCCGGAGCCGGCTGTCCAGCGGCTGATGGGAAGAGTGACCTCCTTCACAATCACATCCTTCTCCACATCATAGAGGACATTGTAGGCCACTCTCCTGCCAGTGGACTTGCCCAACTTGCGGTCAGACTCGCTGGCAAATTCGTATTCATACTTTAGCAAATGCACCAAATGCCCTTGTCCAAAGACCCAGTCCATGTATATCTCTCCCAATTCCTCTCCGACTCCGAATGTGCCCCTGATCTGGTCAGTGATCTCTGTGTTGGTGGAGGTCTTAAACAATCGAACAAAGTCGTTACCTTCCTCCATGTGCCCGATGTAGAACTTGCCGTCTGGTGAGAAATCTATAAACTTCAAGTCAACTTTCTCCGACTTGCCGACTTTGGTGTCATATCTATAGATACCCGCCAAATAGCCAAAGTCCCTGACATAGATGATACTGTCGTGTCTGGCCCAGTTGATCTCGTACCCTCCGCCTTCATATCCCCGTAGAGTCTGATGAGGAAAATCCAACGTAATCGGTATATTGCTGCCATCTCTTAAGCCGAATATTCCGACACCCGTGGTCTTGAAGCCCACTCCTCCTTCATAATACGTGCCTGTAATGTAGGCGATTCTCTCGCCATCGGGACTCCAGGAGAACGCCCGCACGTCCTCATCCAATATCGCGATCTCATTGCCATTAAGATCAATGAACAGCAACGAGTTCCTGGGCGGGACAGAATAAACATTCGCACCCGGTGGGGTTATTCCTCTCTCTGTTATCAACACGGCAATTACTGTATCTGACGGTGAGAGTGAAAAGGAGACGCCGTACATTCCTTCCGTGCTGAAAATGACCTTCTCTGAGCCTGTACTGTCATCCTGCCTATGTATCCCGTAGCTATCAATTGAATAGAGGTATGACACGCTGGTTTCACCGACGATAACCTCGGCAGCAAGGAATACGAGTAGGAGAAGACCTAAGACAGCTCCAGAAATGACTGCCGATGTAGTTTTCTTGACTTTCATATTGTACTCTTCCTTCCCTAGTTGTTCGTTCCATCCGGGTCACTAATCCTCACATGAAAGTGATCACTATGTCCCTTTGCGTGATAGGTAATACCCTCGCGCCGGATTGTGGTATGATTGAAGTCGATGTAGATAAGGTCCACATCCGCACTACGGATAAGAAAATTGATAAGACTCCCCGTGGCATATTCATCAAAGAACAGACTGTCAGATGTAGATATGTCCAGAGGATCTTCCGCGCCATCATTCCGGACATACCTTATATCCACTTCCAAGCCATTCTGGTGACAAACATGCGGTGAGAAATATCCACCGAATTCCTGATTGTCCTTATTCCCCCAACTCAAATCACCCACGCAGATTCTTGGAGGTGTATATTCACAACGATGCCAGCCTCTGGCCGCTTCCTCAATCATGAAGAGCAGGTGCGCAGTACCCCAGTCGTCAGAGTCTATGGGGTCATTAAGGTAATGATCGTAGCCGCTATCCTGGTTGACGAGATTCAACGCGCTATCGATCCACCCACAGTCGGTTCCTGTGCAATAAGTCGTACAAGGCCAGCCATGGGCAATACTGGGGTTGTTATCCGCCCAATCCGGATCCAGGCAGAGATATGAGTTAGCATCGTTTGTCTCAGTGGCATTACTGAGACCATCGCAATCCGAATCCCACCATGGACAGTTACCTCCTATAAGGAACGGGAGTCAACTACAACGCAGGACCTTTTACTCCTCAGGCTTCTCAGTCCATTCCTTGATTATTTGATCTGTTTCAATATCGTAGATCGTATACTTCTTCTGCTTGACGCCCACGATTATCCCCCCTCGCTTACCAGGGATAATGGGATCAACAATGAAATCGACTTCCTTTATCTGCAGACAATGGTCATGGTCAGGTGCCCAGGTTGGCATGAATCGCAAGTCTTTGAACCTGGCGGAAAAACGCTCCGTTACCGGTTGATTTGTTTCGGTGAAATAAACCTTGAAACCCACTTCTGGTATGGTCGTTGTGTAATACCGGCCATCAGGTGAGAAATTTATCCCGTGATATTGAGTTTCTTCCATTTTCCCTGTGACAGGATTATATTTAAAGCCCTCGTAGTATATACAACTGTCAAAGGTAGCCCAGTTGACATGGTAGGCTCTGGGAGCAATCTGTTTCTTGCTTCCATCCTTCAGGCTGAAGATGTATAATCCTGTTGAAATGAATCCCTTATCTTCTTCATAAGTACCTGTGATATATGCAATCTTTTCACCATCCGGACTCCAGGAAAACTTGCGCACATCATCATCAATTGAATAGATAACTTCTCCCTCAGAGCTAATAATCTGCAGGCGATTTGTGTTTGTTATTGAATCCTGGGGTTCTATCCCTGCAATAAATTTCCGATTCGGGGAAACCGAAATCCAGTCTACATAAGCCTTTTGGCTTTGATAGATCAATCTCCTGTCGCCTGTTCTCTTGTTAACGAGATAGATGTTTCGCGGGTCGTCCTGGAACTTGGTCTCGTGGTAATTTACAATTCCACCAATAATTTCTTCGTTCTTGCCAACAGCAGGTTGAGCATTTTGCGAAAATGCCATTACCACGGCAATAAACATCATCACAGAGAACATCAATGAAACTATTCCCACGACAATCCTCTTCTTCATTTCGAGAACCTCCTTAATTCTTATGTCTAGTTTCCCGTTCCATCCGGGTCTTCAATTCTCAGGTGAAAATGGTTGTCGTGCCCTCCATCCGAATCGTAAACTACAGTTTCAACACCCAAGTCACTGAGATCAAGCCAGATTGGCTCACGCAGGAGATATGTCTTCTTTGATAGACCTATCTCCAATTGCCACTTCTGATCTTCACCGGCCACGCCAAGGGATACTGTTACCAGTAATAGTAGAATTAGGGGAGTCATGTGCTTGCCCACCTGATTCACTCTCTCATCCCTTGCTTAGTAGTGTCCTCCCCAGCCAGATTCTCCTGCATCCACAACATTTGCCTGGCAAACCTGGCAGCTCGTGTTTCTGGATATGCGCTGACCACTTCTGTAAGATACTTGCGTTTCTCCTCGCGTGTCAGTTGTTCGGTAGAATTTCTGAGGATCATCTCAGCATGTCCCGAGTTTGGAAGTCGCTTCAGAAACTCATCCCAGGGACGCAGACGGCGGAAAGCCGTCTCGGCGTATACGCTCTTGGGGTATCGCTCGACTACGTCTCGGAACTCGGCGTACAAGCTCTTGGGGGATTGATCGACCCCCTCTCGGAAGAGTGATGCTCTAAGGTTCTCGCAGGCCTTGATTAACATCTGATATGCCTCCGCCTCCTGCATGGTCGGCTCTACAACCTCGAAGGCAATTTCCTGCGACACCGCACCTCCGAATAGCGCCCTCACACTGTATTTGCCAGTGGGGATAATGCCGAGACTGGTTGAAATCCTGCTGAACGCGAAGAGGTCCAGCAGATCGAAGCAGCCATAGTACTGCTCATTCGGCTTCACCAAGAAGCCATCGCCCCAGACACCATCGTATATGGGGCCCGTATACGGGAGTACTTTCCCCATGTTGTCCGTTACCTCAACATGCAAGGGACCCAGGCATGGAGGGAACATTCCCCGGGAACGAATGGTATCCGAACTCACGTTGGTCGCAACTGCATCGAGCCAAATCGACTCACGCAGGAGATATGTCGTCTTTGACAGACCTATCTCCAATTGCCATTTCTGATCTTCGCCGGCCACGCACAAGGTCGAGGCCGACAGGACCAGCAACAAAATAACGGTGGCTCCGCTTCTTGTCGATAGCTTCATCTTCTCACCTCCTTAGTTTTGCAATCACACAGACAGGTGGCCCTCAATTCCAAGTTATTGGCTCATTGCTCCCGACAATATGTAACGACCGGGAAATCTATTTGTCAAGCGTTTTCCACCCCAATTCTCGCCCTTGCACCGCGCCCGGCGGGGCGGCGTCCCTGATGCGGCTAAATGGAACCGCCTGACCGTCGGCCGGTTGCCGATCATTTTGTCGTTGACTCTGCGGGGAAAATAGAACACTCTTAGGGTGTGGCTGAGCTAAATCTCAACTCCTCCCTGCAGTATGTGAAAGGCGTCGGGCCGAGAAAGGCCGAGGCCCTCTCGAAGCTTGGCATGGAAGTCGTTCGCGACCTGCTGTTCTATTTCCCCCGCCGCTACCTCGACCGCACCAACATCGTCCCCATCGGTCACATCAAGGTCGATCAGCCGGTGACGATCATCGGGCAGGTCAGGGCGCACGGGGTTCTATTCGGCAAACGGCGGCGCTACGAGGTCATTCTGGAGGACGACACGGGTGCGATCACGCTCTTGTGGTTCGCCGGTATCAAGTACTGGGAACGGCTGTTCAAGAAGAATCAGATATTCGCTGCCACCGGGACCGTGACATATTTCATGGGTTACCAGTTGGTTCACCCGGACCTCGAGCGGCTTGAGGACGACTCCGATCGGATGATTCACGCCGGGCGGATTATACCGGTTTATCCGCAGACGTCGGAACTCAACAAAGTGGGACTTAACAGCAAAGGGATTCGACAGGTCACCTCTTTCATCTTCGACAACCTGGCGCAGAAGATAGCGGACCCGCTCCCGTCGGCTGAGCGCCGCAGCGTGGGGCTGGTCACGCTTCACGAAGCTGTCCACAAAATCCATTACCCCGACAACCGTGACCAGATCGAAACCTGCCGGCGGCGGTTGGCGTTCGACGAACTACTTCAGTTCCAGACGCTGGTGTTCCGCAACAAGATGAAAAAGGAGACCGCCGTTCGGTCCCATCGTTACAACCCTCCGGGTGAGAAGCTGAAACAACTCAAACAACTGCTTCCATTCACGCTGACTTCCGGTCAGAAGAAGGTGTTGAGCGAGATATTCGCCGATCTTCAGTCACAGCAGCCGATGACGCGCCTCCTGCAGGGTGATGTCGGGTGCGGCAAGACGGTGGTGGCAATCACCGCAGCCCTGTACGTGGCGGAAAACGGCCTGCAGGTTGCGTTCATGGCGCCCACCGAGATCCTGGCCGAGCAGCATTTCCGCAACTGGGAAGGCACACTCAGCGAAATAGGAGTCACGGTCGGTCTGCTCACCGCGAGTCTGACACCGGCTCAGAAAAAAAAGGTGGCGCACCGATGCGTCGAGGGGGATATCGACGTTCTTTTCGGTACTCACGCCCTTATATATGATTATGTTGAGTTTGCGAATCTCGGCCTGGTGATAATCGACGAACAACACCGCTTCGGAGTCCAGCAGCGCGACAAGCTGCACGCCAAGGGGGACAACCCGGACCTGCTGGTCATGACCGCCACCCCCATTCCGCGGACGCTGGCGCTGACGCTCTATGGCGATCTGGACATCTCGACCGTGGATACTCTTCCTCCGGGACGCAAGGTGACACGCACCGTCTGGCGCACACTTGACGCCCGTGACAAGGTCCACCAGTTTGTCAGGGACGAGATCAACAAGGGCGGGCAGGCCTATATCATTTACCCACTCATTGAGAAATCCGACGAGGGCGACATTGAAAACGTTGAAGACGCCTACGAGACACTGACCCAGGGGCCGTTCGCCGACCTGAGGGTGGGTATGGTGCATGGTCGTATCAAATCCAGGGTGCGGGACGAGATTCTGGCGCGCTTCCGCGACGGCGATTTGGACATCATCCTGGCCACGACCGTGATCGAGGTGGGTATAGATAACCCGAATGTAACCATGATGGTGATCGAACACGCCGAGCGTTTCGGTCTGGCGCAGCTTCACCAGTTGCGTGGGAGGATCGGCCGGGGCGAAAGGCAGGCCACGCTGGTGGCGCTGGCGCACCCACCCATATCGGACATAGCTCGCCGCAGGCTCCAGTTCCTCGCGTCCACCACTGACGGATTCGAGATTGCCGAGACCGACCTGGAACTTCGCGGGCCGGGAGAGATATTCGGGATCAGGCAATCGGGTCTGCCCGAACTGAAGGCGGCCCGCCTGTCAGTCGACAAAGACCTGCTGGAGGCTTCCCGGCGGCTGCTCGAACGTCTCTTTGCCACCGACGCAGGCCTTGACACCAGCTACCGTAATCTGTATAACTACCTGATTGAGGCGGTCAGTTCGCGGTATGCAGACTTTCGCGGCGGCTGATCGACCGCACGGCAACAACAGAACACCGGTACGAATACTCGAGGTATAAGCGATGAACCAGCAGGAACCAATAATCGATCCGCTGTTTATGCAACTGGTCATTTCCCTTCAGGCGGGAGCAATGCAGCAGATGGGCAAGGTTGCCTCACCGCTCACGGGAAAGGTGGAGCGTGACCTGGACATGGCCAAACATTCAATCGACATGTTGGCGATGATCGATGAAAAGACAAAGGGGAACTTAGGTGAGGAAGAGCAGAAACTCCTCAGCCACCTTCTCTACGAACTGAGACTGAACTACGTTGATGAACTGAAGAAGGAGGGGGAAACTCGGAAAGAAGAGACGACGTCTCCCGAGAGTAAGTCGACCGAAGAAACCCCGGCCTCAGAAGACTCAGCCGCTACTGACAGCACCACCACCGAGAACTCAGAAAAGCCCGGTAGCGCGTCCGGTGACCGCGTGGACGATGGGGCATAGGCTTCGCCCCCGCCCACGCCATCGGTAACAGTCTCCATCTTGTTGTCTGAATCGCTGTATTGTGCCGTCAGGTGTCCCTGCCTGACGGTTCCCTCATCACCCGTCGGTAATTGTCGGGTAGGAACGCCTGACATCACCCCTTGGAGTACGTTTTTCAACAACCCACCCCGACTTCGCCGTAGGTTCGTTTAGCCTTGTTTTTTAGAGCCTCCGCGGTATATTGTTACCGGATGATTATGGACAAGAATACAAGTGTCGATCGGGAATCCAGCGGATCAAAGCTGCTTGCCCGGCTGGGCGAACGGCTGGAGACTGACAAGCCGCTGGCCCCGCTCACGACGTTCAATACGGGGGGGCCGGCCAGGTATTTCTTTGCCGCCCGAATCACCGATGACGTCTCCGCAGCGATAAAGGCAGCCGTCGATCTCGAGATTCCATTCTTTGTGTTGGGCGGGGGCTCGAACGTGTTGGTGTCCGATTCAGGCTTTGACGGACTGGTGATCCGGATCAATGTTATGGGCCTGAAGTTGGTCGGCGGGACGGAAATTGAGAGCGGCTCCGGTGAGGACCTGATGTCGCTGGTCGATTTCTCAGCCCAGTATTCCCTGACCGGACTGGAATTCGCCGGAGGAATATATGGAACCGTTGGTGGGGCGATTTGCGGCAACGCCGGCGCTTACGGGGGCGAAATTGGCTCGGTAGTCGAACGCGTGACACTTGTCGGCCCCGGTGGCGACATCAGAACGGTCGGGCGGGACTACTGCCGTTTTGACTATCGCTCTTCCTGCTTCAAGGATTCGGGCGATGTCATTGTGGGGGCGCGGTTCAATCTCAGGAAAGGCCAGACCGACCAGATCAGGAAGAAGATCGGGGATATCCTGCTCGCCCGCGAGGTCAAGTTTCCGCCTCAGATAAAGTCGGCAGGTTGTTTTTTCAAGAACGTTCCCGATCCCGGGCAGGAGTTCGGCAAGCTACCCGCCGGAAGGCTTCTGGAGCAGGCGGGCGCCAAGAAGATGGCGGTCGGAGGCGCCCGGGTGCATGAAAACCACGCTAGCCTCATCGTTAACTCGAACGCGGCTACCTCAAAGGATATAAGAGAGTTAGCCGATAAAATGAAGAAGAAAGTGTTCGAGATGACGGGTATAAGGTTAGAGGAAGAAGTCACTCAAGTCGGCGATTTTTAGCATAAGGAGGACCTCTATCGAACGATTGCTAAGGAATTGAGTTGAGGACTTTTTTCCTTGTCGGTTGTGAAGACAACATTGCTCAAGCTTTGGTTCCCTGCCCTTGCCGCCCTGGCCGCGGTGATAGTGGCGGCATGGTCGGCACATGCCGCCGGCCGCTTTGTGGCCAAGCTGGACACTCCGCCCAGCTATATCTCCCCGTATGAAGAAGTGCCCGATCAACTCTCGGTCGCCCTCTATCCAAAGAGCTATCCGCTGCTGTCGTACAAGCTCAAGCGCCGGCCCCGACTCATCAGGGAGAGTTTCGAGCACAACTCACTGACTTTCAACACTGACTATTACAAACACGGCCGACTTAAAAAGGAATTAACACCGGTTTCCGTGGACGCCAACGACTACCTGGCATATCGGATCAGAAAAATCTTTGGCGACAAGTTCCACAAACTGACCACCCGGTCGATCACTGACCCCGACAAGGAAAAACGCAGGGGCGGGCTGGGTATCTCTGTGGCCCTGCCCAAGAGGCTGGATCGGATATTCGGCGAGGGCGGAGCCGGTCTGAAGGTGTCCGGCTACCGCAGGATTACCTTCTCCGGTCGATCGCAATGGACTGACGCAGCCAACACCGATACGTATCGCAAGAGCAAGTTCCCGTCTTTGAACATGGAACAGATTTCGCAGTTTGAAATCACCGGAAACATCGGCAGCAAGATCACGGTAAAGGTCACGCAGGACAGCAAGACCGACATCCCCCTGGCCAACCGGATCCAGATCCGTTACAAGGGCGACGATGACGACATCCTCAAGACGATTGAGGCGGGCAACACGACGCTCAATCTCCCCAACACCCGCTTTGTGGGATACTCCTCGCGCATCCGCGGTCTTTTCGGCATCAAGACCGAAGCCCAGGTGGGAAGTCTCAAGCTCACGACTATTGCATCGCAGGAGAAAGGTTCCTCGGAGAAAGCGGTTGTCACGCCCACCGGCGATGAAAGCGCCACCATCATCCGCGATTATGAGTTTGCCGAAGGAAGGGTTTTTGACCTGGTTCTCGACGGGGAACGGGAGGACTATGACTCCGTCGTCAACCTGATCGTCTATGAGCAGGAGAACAGTGCCGACAACGCCCTGGCCTACCCGGCGCTGCTGGCAGTCGACCCCGACCATCCCAACACCTATCTGTCAGAGAATATTCAGGGCGTGCGCGTGGCCGAGGTGGACCCAACGGTCTACGAGTTCGTCAACGATCCCCTGCGCGGTCTACACTATGTTCACTTCAACAGTCCCCGCGGCGTGTACAAGGCGCTCGGTATCTGGATGCAGATTAAGATAGCCGGCACCGGCGACACCATCACGGTCGGGGATCTGAGCGGCGACACCCTTGTCCTGAAGCTTCTTCGACACAACGTGCCGGTGAACACGCAAAAAAGCTGGGACCTGATGTGGCGCAACTGTTACAGCATCCCACGCGGCGTGTCGGTCGGGGACCTGGGGGTAAGGATTCTCAAGGGCCGTACCGGAACGGAACGGACCACCAACCCGGTCGACTACCAGAAGACGGAAGGCCAGACCCAGAGCTACCTCGAAATCCTTGGCCTGGACCAGTTCAACACCGCCGACCAGAGGTTTCCCGACGGCAATATGGATGACCGCCAGGAGATCTTCCGCATGGACTGGGGATTGCTGATTTTCCCGGAGCGTGAGCCTTTCAACTCATCGCACAGGTTCCAGGATTCCACGGGAAACCTCACCCTGAAACTGGACGTGAAAGTCCCCGACATCTACGAGCACACCGACCGGCAGAAAACCGACGCCAGTGAGTATTTCATCCGATTGGCGACCCGGTCGCGCAGCTCCATTATTCGCTTGCAGCGAGCCAACATCATTGAGGGCTCGGAACGCGTGGTCGTCAACGGGCAGACTCTCACGAGAGATACCCATTACAAGATAGACTACAGCTTCGGCCAGATAACCCTGCTCTCAGCCGAGGCCACCGACCCCAATGCTGATGTTCACATCGAGTTTGAATACGCGCCGTTCCTGGCCATTCAGAAGAAAACGCTGTTGGGTTTCAGGGCTGAGTATGAATGGAGCAGCGATTTCCAATTCGGCACGACGCTTCTCTACAAATCGGACAAGGCTCAGGAGCGCAAACCGCGGGTCGGGCAGGAAACAGCCAGGAGCTACGTCTACGATTTTGACGCCTCGCTTAAGCTCCGGCCTTCGTTTCTCACGGCCGCCGCCGATGCCCTCCCGCTGGTCGAGACCGAGGCGGCTTCAAACCTGAATGTCTCGGGGGAGATCGCCCAGTCCCGTCCCAATCCCAATGTCGACGGCATCGCCTACGTGGATGATTTCGAGTCCGCCGTGGATCACCTGTCGCTGGGCAACTCTCGTACGCTCTGGCAGCTTTCCTCACGGCCCGGCCAGGTGGACGCCGGTTATATCAGGGGCAAGCTGCTCTGGCATACCCCACGGGACCTTGTCCGCGTGGACGACGTGTACGACCGCGATGTCGCGCAGGGACAGGGGACAATCCGTACTTTCCGCATGATTTTCCGCCCCAAGGTAGCCGACACCACCTGGACCGAGGAAGGTACGCGCGAGATCACACCCCTGCTTGGCTATAACTCCTGGGCCGGTATCATGCGCTATTTCCATGCCCGCGTCGACTCCAAGCGAGCGCAGCTTTTTGAGGTTCGCATGCGCGGGACCGACCGCGGAAGACTGCACTTCGATTTCGGCAGGATCAGTGAAGATGCCAACGGTAACGGGGTTCCAAACTCCGAGGACAACCCGCCGTACGGTGACAACAACGGGGCCGTCGACGAAAACGAGGACACCGGCGTCGATCAGACACCCGACGCCATGGAGGAGAACTACTCGGCCGCCAACCCTGATCCCTACGGCGACAACTGGTATTTCCTGGGTGAGGGCAAGTGTCCGCTGCCATCCGCCGAGTGCAATGATATCGACTGGGAAGATGATTCGGTCAGGTACGAATGGCTCAACGGCACCGAGGGCAACCTGAAGGACATCTCGGTGCTGGGACGTCCCGACGAGGAAGCTCTCACGGCCAACGGCTGGCAAACCACCGACACCTATTTTTCGTACGTTATCGACCTGGCCGACGACGCCCGGTTTCTGGTCGAAGATTCCCGGAAGGACGACTGGCGCACCTACCGGATTCCGATCCGCGACACACTGGCTCTCGACACCACCTTCACGACCGACGCGGCGGTGAAACCGGATTGGAGCCAGATCACCCATGTACGAATCTGGTTCGAATCCGCTGACAACCAGATCAAGTGGGACACGGTAGAGGTGGCCGACTGGTATTTTGTCCAGTCCAACTGGCAGGATTCGGTGATTTCTCCCCCCGGAACGCTGGAAGAGGATCGCGCCAACCTGGTGGTGGCCTCCGTCAGCCAGGAAGACGGTACGTTTGACCCACCTCCGGGCGTTGAAGCCTACAAGGACCCCACCAGCAACGTGACCGAGACCCAGCGCGGCCTGCTGATGAGATTCGAGAACCTCGACCACCTTGACACCTGCCTGGCCACCAAGGAACTCCTTTCGGTCGACCGGTATTCGGGCTACCGGAATCTTGAGATGTATGTCTACGGAGCGCCGGGGATTGCCGAGGGGAAAATACGCTTCTTCTTCCGAATCGGGGACGATGCCGACAACTTCTATGAGTATCGCACTTTCGTCCACGAGGGCTGGGATTCGAGAAACTTCGTCCGCTTCGATTTCAACGATGTCACGGCCTTCAAGGACTCCCTGATAAGATCGGTTCCCAGGTCCGAACAGGGGGATATTGACGACACCACGGCTGTATATCGGGTCAAGGGCAGACCCAATCTTGCCCAGGTCGGCTATTTTGCAGCCGGAATTGTCAACACGGACCCGACCGAGAGATACGATGGTGAAATCTGGCTTGATGAGTTGCGGATCACCGGCGTCCGCAAGGACATCGGCACGGCCGGCCGCATCTCAGTCAGCGGCAATATAGCCGATCTTTTCACTTATAACTTCAACCTGCAATCGCAGGACCCCTATTTCCGGGGCATCTCCGCAGCCACACGCGGGGGATCCGATAACAACCTGGGCAGCGGGAAAACGGCGACATCGTACAACTACAGCCTGTCAATGAAACTCGACCGTTTTCTCCCGCGCTCCTGGAAGGCGTCTCTTCCGGTGACGTACTCGTACTCGAAATCCACCACCACTCCCCTCCTTCGTACCAACTCCGACATCGTCCTCCCCGACGAGGTACGCCAGCAGGAGCAAACCATCAGCGAGAGCCGCTCAGTGACAGTGTCGGAGAGCTTCGCATACAAGGGCAAGAACCTCCTTTTCCGGCTGCTTCTGAATCGACTCAACAGCAAACTTTCCTATCGCAGGAACAGTACGCAGTCGGTCAACACACCCTATTCGTTCGGCGAGAACACCAGTGTCAACAGCAGTTTTAACCTGGGTATCGCCGGCGTACCGAGACTGCCCATCTTTTTCTGGACGAAACCCATTCCCCTGCTCCGCAGAACATCGGAGAGCAAGCTGGGATTGTACCCCGGCAAGTTTCAGGTATCCGGTGACTTCAGCCGCAATGTCAATATCACTGAAGACCCCAACCAAAATCGCAGATCATCAATCAATCGTGACTTCAGCGGGCGGCTGGACTTGCAGTACAAAGTCTTCGAGAACCTGAGTACATCGTTGAATCTTACGACTCGCAGAGACCTGAGTGATCTGAACCAGGTGGACCTGTCGCTGAGCCATTTCAAGTTGGGTCTGGAGACCCGCTACAATCAGTCTTTCAGCGCCGGTTACGATCCAAGGTTGCTGGGCTGGCTGACCAACCAGTGGAACTACAAAGTCACCTACGGCGATAACTACGACCGATCATCGGAATCACGAAACTCGACACTCAATCAGTCCTGGGGGGTCCAAGGCACATTCGATCACATCGCCTTTCTCGGCGGCAAGGCGACAAGCTCCGAGAGATATTTCAAGGGCAAGCGGCACAACGTGCGGGGCGGCGGCGAAAAGAAGAAAGAGAGTGGGCGACCTTTCTACGATCCTCCCCTGGCGGTGCTGCGCTTTCTCACCAACTGGATAAAGTCGCCCTCTTACGGCTACAACAAGTCCTTCAAAGCCTTGGTCCCGGGCATGGCCGACCGGCCTTCGTGGAAATACCGTCTTG
Source organism: uncultured bacterium (assembly GCA_965603125.1). GTDB lineage: Bacteria > Zixibacteria > MSB-5A5 > GN15 > FEB-12 > JAJRTA01. The sequence continues at coordinate 26,938 of CBFDBU010000009.1, forward strand.
GTATGACGCGGGAGGCTGATGTCGGCAAGGTAGCTCAGAATCGCAACCCTTCATCCAATGAAGGCATCGCCTTCAACGTGGGCAGTGGTTTTACGCTGTTTGGCGGACTGGGAACCGACATCGGATTCAAGCGGTTGATCTCCCGCGACCTTGAGAAACAGGGTCATCGGTTCGAACAGGTCTCCACTAGTTGGCCCGAGTTGAACATAAGAATCGCGAAGTTCCGATCGCTCCCGCTCATCACCTCCCTGGTCAACAAGCTGATCGACGTCTTTTCGCCGCGGACGTCCTTCCAGCGCTCGACAAAGGAGGCGATCGATCTTGACGGTGGTTTCACGACTTCCCGGAGCGTGTCGACAAATCACAATCCGCTGCTGTCGGTGAACTTCAGGCTCCTGCCCAAACTCAGCCTCACCGGATCATACAATCTTTCCAAGTCTGAGAGTGAGAAGTTCAACCCCAGTGACGGGGAGCCCCAGTCCGTTACCCGTTCAAGCCAGAAGTCGGTGTCGGTATCGTCGAAATACTCCTTCTCCGCACCGGGGGGCATCGGGATTCCGCTGTTCGGGAAACTCAAGTTCCGGTCGACGATGTCAATCGCGGTGAACCTCAAGATAAACTCCAGCCTCAGCGAAACCGCCAGCGGTGGGAAACCGTTTACGGTGTCCACGGACAAGTCGGAGTTCTCATGGTCGACCCAGATTGCCTACACCTTCAGCCAGCAGATCAAGGGCGGCGTTTCCCTTCGCTGGCAGGATTCCAACGACAACTACCGAAACCGCAAGAGCCACGTCAGGGAACTCCAGCTCTTCACCGAGATAAGATTCTAACAGGTTTCCGTTGACATGATTTCCGGATTCCCTGAAATTGTCGCCATGCCCAGGGTCAAAGGCGTTGCTCTTTCACTGGCGTTGACTATATCGCTGGGGTGCGGTTGCACGAAGAATCAGCAGCCGGCGCCGGCCTTTGACGGCGAGCGAGCATTTGGGTACCTTGAGGAGCAGGTCGCTTTTGGTCCCCGGGTGCCGGGTAGCAGGCCGTGGTCCGCCTGCCGTACCTACTACTGCGACTTCTTTGCCGGCCTTGGTCTGGCCGTTGATTCTCAGGTGTTTGACTTCCTCGACCCGTATTCCAATCGCCGATTGCCGCTGGTGAATCTGATCGTGCCCGTCTCCGGTCGCGATGCGGACGCTGATCGAATCGTGCTCATGGCCCACTGGGACAGCCGACCGCGCACCGACTTCGCCTCGGATCCTCAACTTAGGGACCACCCCATCGACGGCGCCAACGACGGCGCTTCGGGTGTGGCGGTGCTGATGGAACTGGCGCGTCTTCTGGCGCAGCAACCGCCGCCCTGCCATGTTGACCTGGTCCTCGCGGACGGCGAAGACTGGGGCGAATCAGGCGATCTCGATTTCTATTTGCTCGGGTCGCGCGAGTTCGCCAGACGGGGTATCAGGGACACTTACCGTTTCGGCATTGTCATTGACATGATTGGAGACAAGGACCAGCAGATCTATCGCGAGGGCTATTCGGAGCGATACCATCAGGAACTCAACGACATGATCTGGTCAACCGCCGCGCGGCTCGGCATCACGACCTTCCGCGACAGCGTCAAGCATCTCATTCACGATGATCACCTCTCGCTCTGTAGCGGCGGCGTGCCGACAGTGGACATCATCGATTTCAACTACCCCTACTGGCACACCGAATTCGACAGTCCCGACAAGTGTTCGGCCGAGTCGCTGGCCAACGTCGGACGGATACTGACAGAAATTGTCTACGATCCTGAGTTATGGCCGAAAAACTGATCCGCAAACCACGCGATTTCCCTTCGGTGGAAGAGCTTCTTGAGTGCCGACCACTCGCCGGAGACATTGCGACACTTCCCCGACCCATTGCGGCCGAACTGGTCAAGGCCGTCGTGGCCGAGAACAAACGGAAACTCAGGGAGGGAATAGGACGCCTGACGATCACCTCGCTTCATCGTGATATTCGTTCGGCCGTTTCTCGCGCCAGACGAACCGAAGTCACCCGCTTGATAAACGCCACCGGTATCGTCGTTCACACCAATTTAGGGCGCGCGCCGTTGTCGGAATCGCTATTCGACGCCGTAAGGCGAACCATCACCGGTTACGGCAATGTCGAGTTCGATCTCGACCGGGGCGTACGTGGAAGCCGCGGCCTGGCCTGCGAGAATTACCTGGCGGCGCTGGCCGATTCTGAAGCGGCAACGGTTGTAAACAACAACGCCGCGGCTATCTTCCTGATCCTGAACAGTCTGGCCAATCGTAAGCAGGTGTTGATCTCGCGCGGGGAACTGGTGCAAATTGGCGGTGGGTTCCGTATTCCCGACATACTGAAGCGCTCCGGGGCCAAACTGTGTGAGGTCGGCACCACCAACGTGACCGACGTGGCGGATTACGAGAGCCACATCAGCGAACGAACGGGGCTGATCCTGAAGGTGCACAAGAGCAATTTCGTACAGGCCGGTTTTACCGAGGAAGTCGAACTCAGGGATCTCGTGGCGCTCGCCGCGAGAAACCGCCTGACGGTTGTCAACGATCTCGGCAGCGGCGTGCTCGTGCCGACGAGGAAACTTACCGGGCACACCGAACCAACCGTTCAGGAATCGGTCCGCGCCGGGGCTGATCTCACCTGTTTCTCCGGAGACAAAATGCTGGGTGGTGTACAGGCCGGTCTCATTGTCGGGCGTCGCGAACTGGTTGCAAAGATCAAGCGCAACCCGCTTTTCCGCACCATGCGCGTGGACAAAATCGTCTTTGCTTTACTGGAGAAGCTGTTCACGATCTATCTCAACGGCGACCACCTCTCCGAAATCAAGTTGTGGAATATCCTGTCGGTGCCGGAAGCGGAGTTGTATCGGCGCGGCAGGGCGATTCTGGACGAATTAGGGCAGCCGGATGTCTTGTCAGTCGAGGCCACCAAAGCCTACACCGGCGGCGGGGCCATGCCTGAGGCGGCCATGCCGTCGGTCGGTCTGGTCTTTGGAGGACGGCACAAGGCCGTTGCGCTGGCGCGGAAGTTCCGCCGGCTTGAAACCCCTGTTATCGGCCGCATCGACCAGGACCGCTTCATCCTGGACTTGAAAGCGGTGCTTCTCGAGGATCTCGAATTGCTGCGTGATTCCATCAGGGCTGTCATCGGCTGAAGCGAGGAGTGGGCGACCGTGCTCGTAATCGGAACAGCAGGGCATATCGATCACGGCAAATCGGCCATTGTCAAAAGGCTGACCGGCACCGATCCCGACCGGCTGCCCGAAGAAAAAGAACGCGGGATGACAATTGACCTGGGTTTTGCGTTTCGACAGACGCAAAGCGGCGAGCGCATGGCCTTCGTCGATGTGCCTGGTCACGAGAGATTTGTCCGGAACATGATCGCCGGCGCCGGGGGTATCGACGCCGTGATGCTGGTCATCGCTGCCGACGACGGCTGGATGCCGCAAAGCCAGGAACACTTCCAGATCGTGCGCCTGCTCGGCATCGAGCGCGGCCTTATCGTCATCAACAAGATCGACCTAGTCGACAGCGAATGGCTGGAACTGATGGAAGAGGAGATTCGCGAGAAGGTGGCCGGGTCTTTCCTGGCCGATGTTCCCATGTTTCGCGTGTCGGCCCACACCGGCCAGGGAATAGACGCGCTCTCAGATCATCTTGACAGCCTTCCCGGCTGCCTGACCTCCGGGCGTGACGGCCGGACGGCCCGTCTGTATGTCGACCGTTCGTTTGTACTGTCCGGTATCGGCGGAGTTGTCACGGGGACCCTTCGCGACGGTTCGCTCAGTGTGGGGCAGCCTGTTGCCGTATGGCCGGCTGGGCTCACGGGCAAGGTACGTTCGCTTCGCGCCAACGACCGGGAAGTCGACCAGGCCCTGCCGGGCCAGCGTACCGCCGTTTCCCTTACCGGCGTTGACAAGGAACTGCTCGCGCGGGGGAGCGTGATTTCCGGGAGGCTGGACCTGTCGTTCTTCACCGCCAACCCGGTGCTGGCTCTTGCGGTAGAGTTGTTGCCGGAAGCCCCGGTGACACTGGAGGATCGGCGCCGGGTCCTTCTCATTACCGGCACCACCGAGGTGGAAGGGGAACTGCGGCTCCCGGACAAGAAGAAAATCAGGCCGTCGCAGCAGGGCATCGCGTTCTTCAAGCCGGAGCAACCAGTGTACGCACTCGTCGGCGATCACTATGTCCTGCGGCTGCCGACACCGATGGTCACTCTCGGCGGGGGCCGTATTCTGGACCATCTCGCGCAGGTCCCCCGACGAAAGCACCTAACCCGCTATGATTATCTTGCCGACCGGCTGTCATGGAGGATCGAGGACCTGGTCGTATCAGAGTTGAAAAAACGCTCTATTATGCGCTCTGACGAACTTCTGGCCGAGGCGGCAGTGACGCCCGCAGAGATAGCAACGACGGTGAAGAGACTGATCAAAGAGGGTCGACTCGGCATCATCGGGGACCACGTTTTCCACTGCGACTCATTCCAGAGAGACATCGACGGCTTCAGAGCGGGCATCGTGAAGTCGCTTGAGGCCAGTCCGCACTTGAGAGGCCTTCCCCGCGAGCAGGTGCTTGCCTTGAGCGAACACGACGATGCGACCACTGAAGCCATGATTGAATACCTGCTGTCGGAAGGCGCCATTGTCAAGGCGGGCGACAAAATTGACCTTGCCGGCCGCGGTATGAGTCTGAAAGGCAACATCAAAACGGCCCACGACAGGATAATGAATCTGCTGCGGGAGGAACCGATGGCCCCGCCGAAGCTCTCGCTCCTTGCCGAAGGGGGCAAGGACAGCCGCGAGGCAATCAGGTACATCATCGAATCGGGCGAGGGTTACAAGTGCGGCGCTGAGTTCATCTTTCTCAGCGAAAGCTGGTCGGAGATCGTGCGTTTTGTCAGGGATCAGATTACCCGGTCAGGCAAGTTGGCCGTGGCCGACCTGAAAGACCGCTTCGGCATATCGCGCAAGTATGCCATTCCCGTTCTGGAAGAAACCGACCGGCTCAAGCTCACCCGGCGCGACGGCGACCAGCGAACAAAAGGAGAGAGGTTTGAAAGCGAAGAGTTTACTGTATAACGCCCGCATTCACACTCAGGCCGGTGGCCTCATGGCGGATTCGATGGCCGTCTGCCGCAATCGGATTGTGGCGATGGGCAACAACCTCAAGTATGACCCGGATTTTGGGAGCTACCACCGGGTGGATCTGAAAGGCAGGACAGTGACGCCCGGTTTTGTCGACGCCCACACGCACTTTTTCTTTTACGCCCTCTCCTTAGGTCACGTGTCGCTTCAAGGTCTGACATCGATTGAGGCCTGCCGAAAGAAGATCAAAAAACATACCGCAACCCTGAAGCGAACGGAATGGGTGGTCGGCGAAGGATACGCGCCCGATCTGTTCGCTGGCCGCCGGGAGCCTGACCGCCAGGCGCTCGACACCGTCACCGGCGACCATCCGGCCATCATCCTCTCCAAGGATCAGCACTCCGCCTGGGTCAACAGTCGCGCGTTGGAGCTGGCAGGTATCACTGCCAAGACGCTGCAGACTTCCAGTGGCGTGATTGTCAGGACTGCAGACGGCACACCGACGGGTATCCTTCGCGAAACGGCGTATCGGCCGGTGTTCGACCTTGCACCTCCGCCGCCCCGGAAAACCATAGACAGACACTACCGGCAGGCCGTGGATCATGCCTGCCGCAAGGGCGTGACGGGGGTCCATTCCTTTGACGGTGCGGAGGCGTTTGCCTATTTCTCCGAATTGGCCGCCGGTGGCAAGCTCGGCCTGCGCATCAATTACTATCCCCCGGCAACCAGGCTGCCGCAACTGCACAAGACCGGAACCCGCTACGCGACGGGCGATGACTTCCTGCGAATCGCGGGTGTCAAGATCTTCGCCGACGGGTCGTTGGGCAGCCAGACCGCCTTTTGCTTTAACAAGTATCTTGGCAGCCCGGACAACTTTGGCATCGAAGTAACCCCCGTGTCTGAGCTTAAGCGGCTGATCAAATCGGCCTCCAGGCTGGGTTTGCCATGCGCTATTCATGCTATCGGCGACCGGGCCGTGGCCAACGTTCTCAATGCCCTCGAGGCCGGCCCCCGGCTTCGACTCCCGGCTCGACATCGGATCGAACATTTACAGTTAATGCGTCGCAAGGACATTCCCCGCCTGAAGAAGTTGGGCGTGGTGCCGTCAATGCAGCCCTCACACTGTCCGGCAGACATCATGATGGCGCGCAAGTACTGGGGCGCTCGCGCAAGAAACGCGTATATCTTCCGCACCCTGATAGATCACGGCATCCCTGTGGCTTTTGGGTCGGACGTGCCGATTGAGCCTCTTGACCCGCTGGCCGGTATCGCCGCTGCGGTGCGACGAGCGAAACCGGGCAGCCGGGACATCTTCTATCCCCAGGAGCGCCTGAACGCCGCCCAGGCCCTGCACGCTTTCACCGTCGGCTCGGCCATCGCCGCCGGGCAGGAGCACTGCCGCGGCTATCTTCTTCCGGGCTACGTGGCTGATTTCGTGGTTCTCTCAGACGACATTACGCGCATACCGGCATCCCGGCTGTGCGATGTCCGAGTGCTCGCAACAGTTCTGGACGGCAAAGTCAAATACTGTGACGGCCGGCTGAGTCTTTAGCCGCACCCGTGATGGTTTTCCTGATGGCAATTTGATTTGACAATGGATTTGACATAGAGCATATTTGTCTCATGAGGCCAAAACACATAATTGTGCTGGCGCTAGCAGTTTTTCTGTTTCTCAGTCCCGTCATTTCGTATACGATCAGAGCGAGCATACAAAACGACAGCACGTATGAATCGGACTCGTCCTCACTCGACGAGGTGATGGAACGGCAGGAGCCCGCCATGCGAGCGCTGGTCTACACGATAACGATCGAGGGCGCCATCGGCACGGTGACCGATGACCGCATCGCAGAAGCGATTGAGCTGGCCGAGGAGGACGGGGCTGCCCTGCTGGTGCTAATAATGGACACGCCGGGCGGGTTCACAAAGCCGACGTGGTCGATCTGCAAGAGCATCCTCAACGCCGGTGTCCCCGTATGCACGTACGTTGCCCCCTCGGGAGCGCGGGCCGGCTCGGCCGGAGTGTATATTACCTACGCCTCACACTTCGCCGCCATGGCGCCGTCGACCAATATCGGCGCGGCGCACCCGGTCTCCGGCACCGGTGAGAAGATCGATTCGGTTATGAACGAGAAAATCACCCACGACGCGGCGGCGCAGATCCGCGCAGCGGCTGCCAAGCGCGGTCGTAACGCCGAGTGGGCCGAGCGGGCGGTGCGGGAGTCGGTGGCCATTACCGACGTAGAGGCGCTCGACTCGAATGTGATCGATATCCGCGCCGAGAATCTTGACGACCTGCTGCGTCAGATTGACGGGCGCGAGACTGATCTTCCCTCAGGCAAAACAACGATGGTTCTCAAAAACGCCCGCACCACGGAGATTGAAACCTCACTGGTGCACCAGATTCTCGATATAATCACTCAACCCGACATCGCCTTTATTCTCTTCTCGATCGGTAGTCTGGGCATTCTCCTGGAACTGTACAACCCCGGTTCTATTTTCCCCGGGGTGGTGGGCGCGATTTCGCTGATTTTGGCTTTCTATGCTTTTCAGACGTTGCCGATCAACTACGCCGGACTGGCGCTGATAATACTGGCAATAATACTCTTCATTGCGGAGGTGAAAATCGTGAGTCATGGCCTTCTCACGATCGGCGGGCTGATCTCCTTCTTCCTGGGCGGTCTGATGCTCGTTGACACGGTCGACCCCGGTCTGAGAATCTCCATGTCGGTCCTGATCACGATGGTAGTGTGTATCGGGATTGCCGTGAGCATAGCCGCCTACCTGGTTATCAAGGCGGCCCGGCGCCAGCCATTCATCGGCAACGAAGGGATGATCGGCAAGACGGCCGAAGTGCGCAGGCAGGGTCTTGTCTATGTGGACGGCGCTCTGTGGAAAGCAAGTCACGAGAGCGGCGAAGAGCTTGCGATCGGTGGCACCGTCGAGATCGTGGCTGTCGACAAGCTGAAACTGATAGTGCGGAAATCAAACTCCTAACATCGGGGGGAACAGATGCAGTTACCGGTAATAGCGATCATTGTCTTCTTCGGGTTCCTGATCCTGGTCAACATGATCAAGATTCTCAAGGAGTACGAACGGGGGGTAATATTTCGACTGGGCCGCCTGATCGGCGCCAAAGGACCCGGGCTGATCATACTGATTCCGATCATCGATAAGATGGTCCGCGTCGATCTGCGCGTCATCACCTACGATGTCCCGGCGCAGGACGTCATCACCAAGGACAACGTGTCCGTCAAAGTCAACGCGGTGCTCTATTTCCAGATAACGGATCCGAACAAGGCGATTGTCTCCGTGGCCAACTTCTTCGAGGCCACGTCGCAGATCGCGCAGACCACCTTGCGCTCGGTGCTGGGGCAGGTGGAGCTTGACGACCTGCTGGCCCAGCGCGAAAAGATCAATGCCCAACTGCAGCAGATTATCGACGAACAAACCGAACCGTGGGGTGTTAAGGTAACCGTTGTCGAGGTTAAGAACGTAGACCTTCCTCCGGAGATGACGCGCGCTATCGCCAAGCAGGCCGAGGCCGAACGTGAGCGCCGCTCGAAAGTTATCCACGCAGAGGGCGAGTTCCAGGCCGCGCAGAAGTTGGCCGACGCCGCGTCCGTCATCGCCACCGCACCGAACGCAATGCAGCTTCGGTTCCTGCAGACGATGGTTGAAGTGTCCGCCGAGAAAAACTCTACTCTGATCTTCCCGGTCCCAATCGACCTGCTGGAGTCTTTCAAGCACTACTTTGACGACAAACGCTCCAAGGAGGTCGGGAGCTAAGTAACTCATGTGATCCGGCAGAGACCCGTAGGTCAGAATCCCTGTGGTTCTGACATCTGAATCTGTCGAGACCGCAGTCGAAGCAACAGCAGGGCAGGTTTGTCTTCAAACCTGCAGGCAAAGGCGGGCCCGAGGACGTCCCACCCCTACGGATTTTCCGTCAGGGTGAGCGCAGTCGAAGTATGACGATGCTGTGGGAGATGCGCGCGCAGCGTGAAGAACCGGCGACACCGGTGTCGAAATCTCACCTACTCTGACCATGCTTCCCCATTCGCGTTCTTGACCTGCGGCGTGCAATAACCTATACTCCCCCAATGCAGAAGAAACGCACCGACTACATTAGCTGGGAAGAGTACTTCATGGCCATCGCCCAGCTTTCGGCCAGGCGGTCGAAAGACCCCAACACGCAGGTGGGGGCGTGTATTGTAAACAGCAACAAGCGCATAATCGGTATCGGCTACAACGGCTTTCCCACCGGCTGCTCCGACGACGAACTCCCCTGGGACCGCGACGGGGATTTCCTGAACACCAAGTACCCCTACGTCTGCCATGCCGAAATGAACGCCATCACCAACGCCACTAACAAGCCCGACCTCGACGGCGCCAGCCTCTATGTCTCGCTCTTTCCCTGCAACGAGTGCGCCAAGCTGATAGTGCAGGTGGGAATCAAAGAGGTCGTCTACTTGTCCGACAAGTACGAATCCGGCGATATCTTTGTAGCCGCGCGCAAGATATTCGACATGGCCGGCGTCAAATACCGCCAACTGGTGCCGATCCACACCAAAATCAATCTGTTATTAGAGTAGCTGCGTCGCTCCGGGCAGTCCAGATCGCTTGCAGACCGGGGCAGCATGAGGTAATCCGTTCGCCTGCGGTTGGGTACGGAATTGGCGTTGCCACTCACAAATTGGTGTGTTATCATGGATTTGGAAGCGGATGCCGTCTGGTGGCGGTCCCGGCCTTCAAAGCCGTGCGGGGGGCAATTGCATTGTCCCCGGTGGGTTCGATTCCCACCCCTTCCGCTTTGTTTGGGGACAATGGATCCCCCTTGCCGGGAATCAGGCGGCGACTTGCTGACTGCTCCAAGGGTAGAAGCGCATTGTGCTCATGTGAGTTTCATCTGATAGGAACAAATGCCGTTTCAATTCAAAGTGATTGTATTCATAGTCGTGTCTGCAGGACTTGTCTGGGTGTCGTGGTCCTCGTTGCGCGATTTTCGCTCGCACGGTTTTTACCGTTTCTTCGCCTTTGAATCCATTGTAGCACTGGTCCTGTTGAATCTTGACCATTGGTTTCATGAACCATTTGCTACCTATCAGATAGCTTCCTGGCTCCTGCTAACCGTCTCCTTGTTTCTGGTTATTCACGGTTTTCATTTATTGCGCAGGGTGGGGAAACCCGACAGCAAACGAACTGATCCATCGTTGATAGGCATTGAAAAGACAACCGAATTGGTGACGGTAGGAGCGTATCGCTACATCCGGCATCCTCTCTATAGTTCATTACTATTTGGGGCCTGGGGAGTGTTTTTCAAGCAGCCGTCTCTGGCATCTGTCTGTCTGTCTGTGATTGCGACCTTCTTTGTGACAATCACTGCCAAGATGGAAGAGGCTGAGAATTTGCGTTTCTTTGGCTCTGCCTATCAAAGCTACATGAAACAGACCAGGATGTTTATCCCCTTCCTATTCTGAGGAGGAGTCGCGGGGGAGCTGTGGGCGCAGGTGCGATCAGCAGGGGTAGTATGACTGCTTGGTTACGAAGATCAATTCACCATCGCGGAACAGATAGATATCATCCGAGACCTCGCCCTTGACCAGCACCTCCAGCACCCCGTCACCGTTGAGATCGCAGGCATAGAAGATCTCGCGCAGCCTCCGGCGCTGATTGGGACCTTTCAGAAGCCTGTGATTCCACACGCCCTCCGCTTTGGTCAGGATCGACAACGAACTAACACCCCGGAGGTGATCCCCCCAGCCGTTGCCCAACGCGAATAGCGTGTCGGGAATAGTATCCGAGATGGCGCCAAAGAACTCGATCTCGACACCGAATGGTGGCTTGTTCCACCTGTCCAGTATTTCTTTCCTTATCAGAGCAGACAGAGAATCCGAGATGACTTGAATTGAACTGTCCGGCAGATCGTAGTTTGTAAATGGGATTATCGAACCGTTGTATTTGAGAGGCCGGCGCAAGATCAAAAAAGGCCCACATCTATAGCTATTCGCCATTGGAGGCAGGGTGTATTCAAGCCGGCAAAAAACTCCCTCGTTATTGCAGCCTGCCCATAACCAACCGAGCGTATTGATGGTTGTTTCGTGGATTCCCTCGCGCCACAGCAGCGTCACCGAGTCACCCGGCTTGTCGGCAACATCCTCGGCGACCACGGCGTAGTCGAGCGGCACGAACGACCCACCACCCCTCGTGGGCCATCGCAAAGAATCATCGACAACTACCTGCCTATGCTGGAATGGCTGGCGGAGCGCCGGGTAAGCGAGCACGCGGCGGTCGTCCCAGATGCCGAAAGTGATCAACTGCCGCTCGAAAAGCCCGCGGACTTCCTCAACCGCCTTATCCTCAGTGTCCTGAGCCAGAGGCACGACCGCAACCAGCAGAAGCGCGACTGTCAGGATCAACGTGCGTCTCATCGATGCCACCACACAACGTGATCCACTTGAACGCAAGTAGTTTGTCAGTTTGCGCGACGTACCATCTGTTTCTGTGTTGAGAGACGCCCGGCCGCCTGCTGCTCATTCCAGTTTCGACCGTATCTCTGCGGCCAGCTCCTCAAGGCGCTTTTCGGGGATGGCGGTCCAGCTTTCTACCTGGAAGCCGCTGACGGAACTGCATATCATGGAGACCTTGGCCGCCGATTCCGAGTCGGGCGCTTCGTAGATGTCCATGAAATCCCAGGCGCCCAGAAGCGCATAGTGGGCCGTGAACTTCACTTCCGGACACTGCTTCTTGACCTGTTCAATCCACAACCGTCGGCCTTTAGGCCCGTGCTTGACACTGGATACGACCTCAACGACACTGGGGCCGTGCGGCGCCAGTTTCGACATAAGTACGTAGGTTTTCATCTCTTTCCACCCGAGAGTTCAGGTTTGCCCGGCTGCCTGCCGAGACTGACGAAACACCCGCGCCTGCCCCTGCCGGACGGGGAGTTACCGTGGCACATACTCTGCAATTCCGTTTATGGTGCCTTAGCGCCTAGGTGTCCTGATCCGAGAGTAAGATAACACAGACCCCCGGTAAACGCACGTTCTTTTTTCACACGGATCGACGAGCGAATTGCCCCAATCGCTCCAGGCTTGCCCCGACATGACGCCTACATTGTAAAGAGGCGCTCACCCCTGATGATCTTCTCGAGCATCTTGACCGTCTTCTCAACCGGCGAATGCATGATGTCGGCAGTATTGAACGTGGACCTGACCACCTCGCGAGGAGCGGCAAAACCCGACTTACCCCTTCCGCCGCGGGCCTTTTTCTTGTGCGTCAGGTTATATTGACGCTGATACTCTTTGGCCTTCTCTTTGTGCATCTGATAATAGCGCCGCTGGTATTCCCGGCGCGCCTCGGCAGTTGACAACTTCCCCTTCGTGGCACCTTGTTCCCTGGTCTTCCCTTTGGAATCAGCGCTGTTTTTGGCTGGGGAGGTACTCTTGGTCCGAGCCATTACCTACCTCACTCTCCATGTGTTAAGGAGGCTACCCTTCCTCCTCAGGTTCTCCAACCTTACGTAACCGGTTCCTCCGAAAGGAATGATAAGGAAAGTTTTGCCTGTATGTCAAGCATTATTTTCAGAAATCCTGAAAAAATGCTCCTTTAACCTATCACCTCCTAAGAGCTTACAATCGCAGATTTTTCCATCGCGCGTATTGCTTTGCTACTCAGACAATTATGTGAGCGTATCTCTCGTTGCGTAATCCCTTGCCCGGCAGTATATTGGCAGCACAAACCCCTTGCGGTAACATACACTTCAACGGACAAATGTCGCATGCAAGCCGGTATTGGTCATTATACGGAACCGCGGTGAAGAAAGTTGACCCTAAAGTGATGCCGCCATATTTTTCTTGTTGACAACTCATCATCGATTGTATATACGGGGAGTGCTTTCCTGTCAACAAAAAACCCCGCCGGGAAAATGCCCTGGCGGGATTTTGCTTTTCGTCTGTAATCCCGGTGTTAGCCTGCGGCTTGTTTCCTCATGAGGTGCGATGCTACTTCGTAGACAGTATAGCCGACCACGAAAAGAGCCAGCACCCAGAACACAACGTAAAATCCGGCGTGGTGGCCGGGGTTACTCGAATCAAACGCAGCCTGACGCCAGACATCCACGTCCTGAATGCGATTGATGAAAAGCGAGATTCGCGCCATCACCGTAAACCCGAACGAAGCGCCGAAACCGATCATCAGGGTGCATATCCCAACCCTGGCCATGCCACCGAAGAGGCCGGTGTGTGCCTTCGAGAAGAAAAAGTATATGAGACCGGTGAGAGTGCCGACGAAAATCAGCACTTGCGAAAAGCCGCTGAGAGTGTCAAACAAGTCGAATCCGCCATGACCGAAGAAGTTCTCCCAATTGATATCGGCCATCATGGCATACAGTTGCTTGTTGACCCGGTTGGACATCTCCAGTGGAATGGCCATACCGGTAGCAATGCCGATATACATGGCCATCGGCCACCTGGAGACCCAGGCATAATCCTTGGAAAAGCGGGTCCACATCAGAGCTCCCAGTATGGCGGGAATGATATACCAGGGCGCCGATGAGTTCAGCCAAAGGAAATACCAGTCACCGTCGGCCAGCCGCAAGAACAGGTTTGGCTTCAGGCTGTTGTGCCACAGGATGATTACAAAGTAGCCCGCCGAGACGCCCACTACCAGGTGCTCGGCAAACTTGTAGAAGGGGTTGTCCTTATAAAGAAACGAGAAGATGGAAAGCGTCACAAAGACGCCGAACGTCGTCCACAGGAATGTCTGAAAGTCCATGCTATCTTCCCTCCTTGAGCTTCCGCCGATAGCTCACGAAGAGACCGACGTTCCCCAGCAGGATGAACACGATAATCACAATGTGCGCCAAGAGTTGGACACGCATCCCTTCCTTGGCGCGACCCGGATTGTCGGCGAGTTCCTCGTACTGTGCTGCTCCGAGCAGCCCGCCCATCAGGCCGCTGACCTGGCCGGAACCGAGGAAAGGATAATACTGGGCCGTCATCACGCCGGTAAGGCCGAAAAACAGCGGGAAACCGAAACGGCCCTGGCCGTAGGAAACCCAGGCGTCGGCGATTGTCCCGCCCGACACCGACACCACACAGGCCACCTGGTCATAATTGAAAACCCCTTTCATCATGGGTAAAGAATCGAGAGGCGTGCCATAGTAATCGGTCGGGAAAGGCAGGCGAAAATCCTGGCCCATACCCAGGATTACCAGTGCGTAGTAGGGTTTGTAGCCCAGGAAGGTGTAGTCGACACCCCGAACGATTTCGCGACCCTTGAACTCGACGCCGTTGTAGACCCGATCGAGCTTCAGCGAATCGCTGAGGTCACGTATGGCCTGATCGGCCATGCCGGGTCCGTTCTGGGAGAGGGCCGTGAAGATGATCCTGAGGTTCTTGCGCCAGCAGTGCTCGGCAATGGCGAAGGTCATCGGATGCAACTCGGCCCAGGCATTGGGGTCGTAGTCGATGGCGATAAACACGATATCGCCGGGAGGCAGGCTGTCAATGAATTCGTAGATCGCCTCGCTTTCCGGCTCGGTCAGAATAGGAATCTGGAAGTCGGCATAGAAGGTAAACACGCAGACGACTATCAGCAGTAGAAACACCCAGCGCCTGTCCAGCCGCATCAGTTTTTCTGAAACACTCATGAATGATCCTCCTTATCCCTTCCCCATGTAACCACGCTCGATGCCCAGCACAACCTTGAGCGCGGTCGCTACCATGCCGAGACCGACACCGACCACGATGGCTCGCTGTGCGGCGAGGTTGGGAACATTCATCAACCAGTTGGACGCGCGGGCTACCTGTTCCGCCCCGGGAATCCAGGGGTTGAATCGCATCATCACCAGCAGAGCGGCAACCAGCAGCAGCGAGGCCAGGACATTGCGCGCCCGAAACGAGCGATAGGCGGCCGAGGCGATAAAGAACGCCAGCAGCGAGAACATGGTGGCCAGGATAGGTATCAGGATATAGTCGAAGAAGACTCGGAACATACTGTTTTCGAGGCCTTCCGCAGTGTAGAAGTAAAACGCCCAGGCATCATCAAGCAGGGCCACCACAACCGCCAGCGCCAGCGCCACCAGGGCAGCCGCAGCGTACTTCTTTTTCTGACCGGTGGAGGTGGCCGCCCTGGCCTGCATGACGGAGCCAAGACACACCAGGGATAATAGCAGCCATACGAAGTACCAGCCCCACGGTTCGCCCACGCGCTGCGTGAAGCCGAAGGCAATCATCAGATAGAGACCCGCCAGCGTGACGTAGGAGTAGCGCCAAGCTTCCTTGTGGTTCTTGATCTTGTCCACCGATACCCGGAACAGGGACCAGATACCCAGCGCCAGGGCAAAAGTGCCGATGATATAAATCCAGTCAAGGAAGAATTCATATATCCGCTCGGACTTCTCATGAGGCGCGAAATACTGAAACACCATGAAGACGCCGAAGATGAAAACCAATACAAATGGTAATTGTCTTTTCATTACAGCACTCCTCCTAATCAATCACGTGGAAGAGGTTGACAAACCAGGGCAGGGCGAAGTTGCTCGCCGCCAGTCCCAAGAGCGCCAACATGACGACGGCCGCCTTGGCGTAGTCCTGCGCTTTCAACGACCCGAGCAGGACGGGTTCGCGCCCCAGGTAAGCCGAGGCCGCGTACAGCTCCTCGCCGATCAGGGTGTAGTCACAGGCAACGATGAAGAACGGCAATTGTGCGATCTGGTCGGTGCCGGCGATCTGAATCGAGCCTGCCTCGACCCCGGTCTCGGCCAGAAGTAGCGATTCCGCGTGGAACATGCCCATGTAGATATTGGTGGCGGGGCGCTGGCGAAGCATTATCCCGTTGACCGCCGCCACGTATGCAAACTGCGATTGAGTTACAAAATGGACAGTGTCTTCGTTGTAGCCCTCCGGGCGACCGGCATCCAAATACGATGACTTGACCACTTCCTGCGCCACCGACATGACGATAGGATCGTAGGTGGG
The DNA here is from genome assembly GCA_965603125.1 of uncultured bacterium. GTDB lineage: Bacteria > Zixibacteria > MSB-5A5 > GN15 > FEB-12 > JAJRTA01. Next base: position 43,018 of record CBFDBU010000009.1, read on the forward strand.
CACGATAAGATCGGTCTGGTATTCCGCAACTCTCTTGGCAACGCGCCCGAGGATGGTAAAGGAGGCAATGGTCGCCACGTCGGCGGCCGTGCCCAGGCCTAACACGTACAGAATTGGGCGACCCATCTCGGTGGCGCGGCCGATGGCGTCGTCGACCGCCTCAATCCCGCTGATCGGGCGGACATACAAATCGGCGCCCTTGCGAGCCCGGGACACCATCAGGATAGTCAGGAACCCGAAGACCAGAACTCCCACCAGAACCGGCTTGCGGCCGGAATTGAACCACTGGCCGTAACACTGAATCGGACCGGCAACATCGGATGATGTCCTGATACTCTCGTCGCTCGTGACGGCGTCCACCCGGAAGCGGAAGTCACAGTAATCCGGAAGGAAATCGGACGAAAGGCGATCCTTGGGACCACTGTGTTCAAAGCATCCCTCGCCCGAGGGAACCATGCCCACGCGCCGCCATTCACCGTCGTTGGGATAGGCGGCATGGGCCGCGGGGAACTGGACGATCAACGTGTCAAGCACGTCGCGGAGGAATCGCAGAGTATCGTTCCAGTCTGCGCCGGGAACCTCGTCAACCTCGCGTGCCGTCAACGCCACACCGATTGCCGAGCGAATCACATCCGCCGAGTCCATCAGCGTTGGAATCCAGCGGAAGATATCGTATTTCATCACCGATCTCTGCCCCGCGCCGTCGTCGGGAGAGAGCTCCCAACTGAGGTCGACGGAATGGCCGTGATCGTTGTCGGAATCCCGGCCCTCAAGGTTTGTCACGGGGGCTGGGAAAAGAAGCATCGGGTCCGTCACCAGGGTGTCACCGGCGAGGGCTTCCTCCTCGGCCGCAACGCCGGAGAACCCAACCAGCAGCAGGACCACTGCCATCAGGCATTTATTCTTCATAGACTTCTCCCTGTATTAATGAGAGAGTTTCTTAACTTATCAACTCCAACCAATCCCGGAAAAGGAACGTTACCCGTCCCACCAAAAGCGAAATGCGTCCCATGACGGTGTATCCGAACGAGGCGCCAAAGGTGATCATCAGTACCCAGATGCCCACCCTTGAGGCCCGACCAAAGACGCCCGTGTGCTCCTTGGAGAAGAAAAAATAGACAATGCCGCAAAATACGCCCAGGAAGATAATCCAATTGGTCAGCAGGGCCGCCAGTTGTCCCGTCGCCGACAGGTCAAGATGGGAGATAAACGCTCCCCCGCCCTGCCACTGGTGGGGTTCCCGACCGAGGAGAGGTACGAAAGTTGAGGATACCTGCACGATGAAATCGGAGCGCAGGTATCGGACGAAGTTCAGACCGGCCGTGGTGCCGACGATAAGGGCCAGCGGCCAGCGCGACAACCATCCGTACTTGGCGGATAGGCGCATCAGAAGCAGTATACCCAGGATGACCGGTATCCAGTAGGCGATGTTCCACGGGCTCGGCTGATGAGGAACCATAAAGAATTCAGAAAAACCCGCCGAGAGTCTGGGGATAAGGTTGCCGACTATCGTCGACCAGAAACCCTGGGTCATCCAGAAAGCCGCCGAGACTCCAACGAAGAGGTGCTCAGCGAACTTGTAGAACGGATTGTCTCGGTAAAGGAACGAGAATATGGCCAGAGTCAGAAAAGCCGACATCGTAATCAGAAACCCGTGCAGGATATAGCGGTGATCTTCGCCGGACAACGAAACTGCCTTGAGAATCCAACTCAACAGGAACAGCACGACAACCACGCCGACGACAATGTACGTGGAGCGGTTCATTCGGTCTTCCTCCCCCGGCGCCCTCTGAAGAACGCAATATTGCCGATCACGATGAAGGCCATGATGACCACGTGAGCCAGCGTCTGGGGACCCATCATACGCAGTCCGGGTTTTTCCATGTCCTCAAACCGGGGATGGGTTTGAGCCAGTTCCGATTCGTACTCGGCGGCCCCCTTGATACCTCCCAGAATACCGATTACCTGACGCGGATAGTAGGGATACAACTGCGGGGCCACGACCGCCGCCACACCGGCCCCGATGGGCACGTTGGCGGGATCACCGACAAAAAGCACCCACTCCTTCGGGCCGGGGCGACCACCACCGACGGTCAGGATCAGGTCGAAATCCCTGCAGGAACCGACCTTATCGAATATCTCGATACTGTCCAGGGGGACTCCGTTTACATCGGTGGGAAACATCTTTTTGAAGTCGGACACGATTACGTTGAGTACGCCCTCGTTGCCCGCCTTGTAGCCCACATTGACGAAATCGACTCCGTCGACAAGATGCGGGAAATCCGGCTTGATAACGTACTCGAGGGTGGTGTTGAGCAGCGACTGTCCCGTGGCCCAAAGACACATAAACACAATTTTGTGCTCCCGAGTCAGGGAATGTCGCGCCAACGCGTTGGCCATCGGCTGCACTTCCGGGGCCATGGCCGGGTCGAAGTCGAACGACATAAGGATTGTCGAACCAGGCGGGAGATTTTCAATGCGGTCAAACAAGTCCTTCACGACCGGCGTGGCATGTTCCTGGAAGGTGATCGGAAACAGGATCGGCGTGGCCACGGCAACGAAGATGAATATGAAGATGACACGACGTTCGACCTCGCGGCCGCGGATCGCTCTGACCAGCAGCCAGATAAGTCCGCCGAATATAGCCACCAATGGCACCATGACACCGACGTCAGGCATTGTCGCCTCCGAGGTAGGAACGCTCGATGCCAAGGATCAGCCGCAGAGACATCGAGACAACACCCAGTCCGATGCCGATCATGATGGCCCGCTGACCGGCCAAATTGGGTGAATTCATTATCCAGATCGCCAAATTGGGAATCTGCAGCAGGGAAAAGGAATCGGGGACCCACTCCGTGAGCATCAAACCGAAGGGCGTTCTTCCCAACAGGATTATGAAGGCGGCGAGCAGGAGCAATGTCGCCTCCCGGTTCTTGGCGCGAAAAGCACGATACGACGCCGAGGCGACAAAGAAAGCCAGCAGGGAATACATGGTCGAACCGAGCGGCACCACCACCGAGTCGAAGATGGTATAGAACATCGACCCCGGCGCATCAACGGCAGTGGCGATATCACCGGGATTGCCTATCTTGAAAAGACCCGCCGCCAGCATCGTCGCGAAACCGGCCAGGGTGACGATGGAGAATCCCCAGTCTTTCTTGCGCCGCCACAGCTTGTTGATATGAACGCGCAGGAGGTTGCCACCACCCAGGAAAAAGGCGAAGACGGCAATAATATCAAACCAGAGAGTGAAGGTTCTTTCAAGATCACCCAACGGCGGTATGAAGACCGAGACAATCAGCAGTGTGCCGACGCAGAACGTAATTGTCAGAGGTACCAATTGTCTCATCACACTCTCAGTTGGTCGAGAAGACGACGCTCAACCTGTCAAGAATATCCTGCATGAACTCAATCTTCCACGCCTCGGCAAACGTCAGGGAAATCACCCCGATCATAATAACCACCATGGCTATAACCTTACCCACATCCTGACCCTTGAGCGAGCCAAGCTGTCGGGGTTCGCCCGAAAGGTAAGCCGAGGCCGCAAACAACTCCTCGCCGATCAGAGTGAAGTCGCAGGCGGCGATAAAAAACGGAAGCTGCGCCGGTCGGGCGGTTCCGGCAATCTGGATGGCGCCGACAGAGTTGCCGGTTTCCGCCAGAATCAGGGATTCGGCAAAGAAAGCTCCCAGCAGAAAGACCGTGGCGGGCTTCTCACGCACCATTATGCCGTCGACCGCCGCCACATAGCCGAACTGCTCGTCGGTGATATAATTGACCATGTCGTCGCTGTAGGCATCCGGTCGGCCGGCCGCCTGATACGACGATTTGATCACTTCCCGGCCCGCCGTCATTACCAGCGACCGCGCCACCGGCATGAATATCTTCGATTCATAGTCCGCAATGGTGCGCGAGACCCGGCCAAGTATCGTCAGCGCCGCCAGCGTCTGGACGTCATCCATATCGTGAATGCCGGGGATGAACAGCACCGGCCTGCCCATCTCTGTCGCCCGGCCGACGGCATCGTCAATGGCCTCCAGTCCGGCGATCTTGCGAACGAACAGCTTCTTGCCCCGTTTGGCGACCGTAACGTAATAGATCACGGCCCCGGCAATTGCCAGCGCGATCAGGAACAGGTATCCGCGGTCGAGATTTATCCACTCACGCTGTGGCGATATAACCGCCGTCCGGTTCGAGGGAAACTCCGCCCGTTCACTTAAAGTGGAGACATAGTATGAGTAGACCGAGTCCCGCAGAACTGTTTCGTCGAGATACTGATTCGAGCCGGGTGGCAGGTCGGCGATGGCTTCAGGTTCGCCGGTTCCGGCCAGACGATATACGCGATACCCGATGATTTTGCTGTCAATCAGCCGGTCGTCAATGGACGGCACCCAGGTGAGCCGAAGAGCGTCTCCATTGTCGTACGTATTGTCCGCCGCCACGAGTGAAGTGACCGGTGCTAGGGACACGAGCGCGGAATCTGACCCGGCCAGGACAATATCGGGTCCGTCGGCCCGACTCCACATGGCAGGAGCCGCAAGGAATGCGATGACAACAATGACAATAATGAGACGAGCCGAAAAGCCGGATGCAAGAGAAGACGTCCTGCCTCGGTGAAATGTCACTAGTTGATTAACCCCAACCAATCGCCTAAGAGAAAATCGATTCGGCCGATCAGGAGTGACATACGGCTCATGACAGTGTAGCCAAAGGAAGCGCCGAAGGTGATCATTATGAAGAAAATGCCGACTCTGGCCGTTGCGCCGAAAGCCCCTTTGTGCTCTTTTGAGAAATAGAAATAGACCAAGCCAGTGAAGGTTCCCACGACGATTACCAAACTGCCGACAATCGCACCCCACCCGGCATCAGGCCCACTTGCGTAGCTGGTCGAAAACAGCGGCTGAATCGTCGCCTGGACCTGGACCATGATGTTCGAAGCCAGGTAATTCATTAACCAGAGACCGCTGGTAGCACCGACAATAAAGGCAAGCGGCCAGCGCGATATCCATCCAATCCTCGGTACCAGCCTCAATAGCATCAGAAAACCGAGAGCAGCGCCCACCCAGAGCATAGGTTCATCCTGCCAGCCATCCCAGAACTTACCGACGAGATTGTCCCAGAACAGAGTCACAAACCAGAATCCTGCCGAGATACCGACAAAGACTGCCTCGCTCAGTTTGTACCAGGGATTGTCCTTATAAAGGAAGGAGAGAATTCCGAGAGTCAGGAAAGCTGAAAGCCAGAGTGCGAAATGCTCCATAAGTGCCGGCTCCTAATTCCCTCTCAACTTCGACTTGCGACCACTTCTGAAGAAGGCCACGTTGCCGATTATGACGAAAGCGATCACGACCACATGGGCAAACGACTGTGACAGCATGAACTTGGTGCCTTTTGCCTGATACTCTGCCACCGCCTCAAACTCCGCCGCACCACTCATACCGCCCAACAACCCCTCCAACTGCCCGGCGTTGAGATAAGCATACATCACCGGCGCCTGCACCGCCGTATTACCGGCACCCATGGGAAGGCCATACCGATCGACGGCTATCTGCACCCATTCAACCGTGCCGGGAAAACCGGCCGACAGATTGACCGAGAAGTCTACGTTGGAAAAATTCCGCACGTTTCTTACCAGCGGTATCTCTTTGTATGGCGTACCTTCATAGTCGCTCGGAAACATTGACTCAAAGGAACTGCCCATGCGCTGAATCACAAACTCATTGCCGGCTTGAAATCCCAAATTGACGTAATCCTTTCCGTACTGGAGATTCTTGGCCACGATGGCCGAGTCCTGAAACACTTTCTCCAGCGCCAGATTGGCCTGCTGCGGTCCCTGGGGCCACAAGCCCATAACAATGACTTTCAGATCCTTCTCGAAACACACCCGTATGATCGACTCCGCCATCGGTTGCAATTCCGGCGCCGAAGGTGGATCGTAATCGAACGAAATCAGAACCTTGGACCCGGCCGGCAATTCCATTAGGGCATCGTGAAGCTGATAGACTTCAGGTGAGATCGTAATCTTCTGTGAAAACGACATGAAAAGCGGCAGCGCCACCGCAAAGCCCACGTAGACAAATACCACACGCCGTTCAATCAGCCTCCCCTTCAGGGTGAGAACCAGTATCCATAACAGGGACAAGCCGATGAGAGCAATCACTACAGCAGACAGCCATGTCGGAAACTCAAACGTTCCCCGACCCCACACTTTGTTGAGGTAGAAGCTCAGGGCAAACAGGGTGATCGCGCCCAGGGCGATGAGTTCTTTGGCTCGGGTACTCATTTGCCGCCTCCAATATGCGCACGCTCAAGCCCAAGGATGATTCGTAACGATGTGGAAACAATCCCCAGACCTATCCCGATCATGATCGCGCGTTGTCCGGCCGTTTGCGGGTAGGTCATCACCCACGAGGCCAGATCAGACAACTGCCACCCGACCGGCATGAACGACGACAGGGTATGTCCTACCGGCACGCGACCGATCATTACAAAGAAGGCTGCTATCAACAATAGTGTAGCCTCGAAATTGCGAGCCCGAAAAGCGCGATATGAAGCCGACGCCACAAAAAAGGCCAGGATCGCGAACATGGTCGCCGACAACGGGATGTATACATAGTTGTAAAGCCAGTCAAACGATGTGCCGGGGTTGCGGAAACCACGCCCCTCAGCTATCCCGATAACAGTCATCAACAGGAAAGTCCCGATGATAACCGCCGCGTAGCCCCAGTCCTCCTTGCGACGATAGGTTTTCTCTATGGACATTTTCAACAGATTGAGCGCACCGAGGATGATGGCGCAAGCCCCCACAATCGAGAACCAGTCGGAGAACCAGTCGCTCATTCTGCTGAACGGCCAGTGCGGAATGAAGTACTGGATGACGAATCCGATGCCGACTATGGCCGTGATGAGCAGAGGGATTTCTTGTCGCATATCAGTCTATCACCGAAAACAGGTTGGAGAGTTGCCAAACACCGAATGTCTCAAGCAGGACCCCCAACAATATGGCAGCCAGTACGACTCCTTTGCCGATATCCTGTCCTTTGAGCGAACCAAGCAATTTCGGTTCCTTGGATAGATAAGCCGAAGCCGCAAACAACTCCTCACCTATCAGGGTGTAGTCACACGCCGCTATGAAGAACGGCAACTGTGACGGCATCGCCGTGCCGGCAATCTGAATGGCGCCGATCGAGTTACCGGTCTCGGCCAGAATCAGCGACTCGGCATAAAACTGTCCCATGAAAAAGATCGTGGCTGGTTTCTCACGTACGAAAAGCCCATCGACACCGGCTGCGTAACCAAATTGATCATCGGTCAGGTAGTGCACCATATCGTCTTTGTAAGAATCAGGCCGCCCCGCTTTCGAATGGGCCTCCTTGAGCACCTCACGCGCCGTTACCATCACCATCGAACGACAAACCGGCACATCAAGATACGTTTCGTACCGGGCCGACAACTCCGCCACTCTTCCGAGTATGGTCATGGCGGCAATCGTCATCATATTGTCCATGTCACCGATGCCGGAGATGTAGAAGATCTTTTTGCCCATCTCGGTGGCGCGCCCGACCGCCTCGTCGACCGCTTCCATTCCCGCAATCTTGCGGATAAACAGCTTCTTGCCGGCTTTGGCCTGAACAATGTAGTAGATGATAAAGAACGACAACAGGAACATGCCGACCAGGGTGTTGATCCGCTGTTTATGAAACCACTGTGGCGATGAAGTGATCGGTCCGACCATATCCGATTCCGATGTGAATTCGGACCGCTCGCCGGCCTCATTATAGACTACGCCTACGGCAACAACCTTATAGAAATAAGATGCATCATCTGAGGTGTTTCCATCATCAGTGGAATAATCAGCTTTACCGGCCGGGGAATCACCTACCTCGGTGAACTCTCCCGGCTGACCGTCAACAACCTCAGCACGCTGGATCAGGTACAGGTTTACCTTACCACCTTCAATGTCATCGGCCGATCTTTCCCAGGAAATGCTGATCGAACCCCCGGCATCGTTATCCGTGTCGGCAACCGTCACCCTGACCGGGGGAGCAGGAGTGTTGGCGAGGGCGAGACTGTCGGCATCCCGGGTCAGACTGTCGGTGGGGGCCTGTTCCTGGGCCGACAACCGCGGGGATGAGAGAATAACAGCAATAAATGCAAAGACAGAAAGCAGGATATTCAAAGAACCGGCGCGGGAGGCTGTACGAGGGCAAGGAGTCAAATCGTTGTTTCCACTTGCTTAACGGCTATCCTCATTCCTTTATGCGTCCCCGACGCGGCCGGAAATCCTCGAGCGCCTCATGCCGTTTTCGTGTTGCACAAACGGCAGAGCCTTTCTATTGACGCACATTTTCTCCTGCATGTGCAGCACGATAGCGGGAAATCTACGGCCCCCCCAAGATCAAGTCAAGTGAAAAAGTGACACCATAAGTACAGATCGTTGGCCCGCACCATGTTGTCGCATGTTTTTCGTCATTTAACAAACGTCCTGTTACATGCTGTACAATGCTGTACCCAGCCTCGACACCATTGACAGCGCGGGGAAACCGCTGGCAAGGCCGGTTCACCCAGTACCGATATCCCCACCGGTTGCCGTTGTTGCAAGATCGCGCATTGTGCAAAATCCTCCTTTACAATGGAGCCAGGATTTATTAGCATTTAAGTTTGGTGGATTTGAGATATCCGGCCTGGCTGGGTAAGTACGTTGAAACCCAACCGGATACACGGAATAGCGTGAACATGATAAAGCAGGTTTGCTGATGGCCAGGTTTGACAATCCGCATGACATTAAGGTAATCGTCGCCACGGACTGTGGCTCGACCACAACAAAGGCGATTCTGATCGAATACCACAACGGAGAATACCGCCTTATGACTCGCGGCGAGGCGCCCACTACAGTGGAGGCGCCTTTCGAGGACGTGACCATGGGTGTCCTGAACGCTGTCGCCGAGGTCGAGGAGCTCTCTGACCGAAAGCTTCTGGACGAGAACAACCGGTTTATTACACCCTCGAACGGCAAGATGGGCACCGACGTCTACATCTCCACGTCGTCGGCCGGTGGTGGTTTGCAGATGATGGTAGCCGGGGTGGTGCGTTCGATGACGGCCGAATCGGCCGAGCGCGCGGCCCTGGGCGCCGGCGCCATCGTCATGGACGTCATCGCCTCCAATGACAGACGCCTGCCCCACCAGCAGATAGAGCGCATCAGACGTCTGCGCCCGGACATGATTCTCCTGTCGGGAGGAATCGACGGCGGCACCACCACCCACGTGGTTGAGATCGCCGAACTGATTGCCGCAGCCGACCCGCGACCCCGCCTGGGCTCCAGCTACCGGTTGCCGATTATCTACGCCGGCAACAAGGATGCTACCGTCAATGTGCAGGAAACCCTGGCTGACAAGGTCGATCTCAAGGTAGTCGACAACCTGCGTCCGATTCTCGAACGCGAGAATCTCGGTCCGGCCCGCGAAGAAATCCACGAGCAGTTCATGGAACACGTGATGGCGCAGGCGCCGGGATATAAGAAACTGATGTCTTGGACCGACGCCCCCATCATGCCCACTCCGGGCGCGGTGGGACTAATCATTCAGACTATCGCCGAACAGTACGGGATTGAGGCGATCGGGGTGGATATCGGCGGCGCCACAACCGATGTCTTCTCGGTTTTCCGTCCCGGCGGCGAGAAGCCGGTTTTCAACCGGACCGTATCGGCAAACCTGGGGATGTCGTACTCGATCTCAAATGTCTTTGCGGAGGCAAGCCTTCCGAAGGTGATGCGCTGGGTGCCGTTTGACATGGATGAGCGTGACCTTCGCAACCGGGTCAAGAACAAGATGATCCGACCGACCACCATTCCCCAGTCGATGGAAGAACTGATTTTTGAACAGGCGATCGCTAAGGAGGCTCTGCGCCTGGCATTTGTCCAGCACAAGAACTTTGCCACGGTATTGAAAGGCGTCCAGCAGCAGCGGACTATCGCCGACGCCTTTGAGCAGTCAAGCTCCGGAGCCTCGATCGTCAACATGATGAATCTGAACATGCTCATCGGGTCGGGCGGGGTGCTCTCGCACGCCCCGAGGCGGCAGCAGGCGGCCCTGATGATGATCGACGCTTTCCTTCCGGAGGGGGTCACTCGGTTGGCGGTCGACTCCATCTTCATGATGCCGCAATTAGGAGTTCTGACCGAGGTTCACAAGAAAGCCGCCACCGAAGTATTCATAAAAGACTGCCTGATTCACCTGGGTACCTGTGTGGCCCCGGCCGGGACAAGCAGGAAGGGCGGGCCGGTTCTGAAGTATACTATCGATCTGCCCGCCGGCACCGTGTCCGGCACTCTCAACTACCTCCAGATGAAGAGGTTCGACCTCGGCCTCGACGAAAAGGGCATGCCCGTGACGGTACGGGCGACACTTGAACCGGAACGGGGTTTCGACTGCGGGGCCGGCCCCGGGCACAAAGTGGAAGCGATGCTGCATGGCGGAGTGGTGGGGATCATCCTCGACGCTCGCGGGCGACCGTTCGATCTCTCCACGCTGAGCGACGGCGACCGCGTGAGATACCTGAAAGAATGGATGACCGAGCTGAACACTTATCCCGCCGGCAACCTCTGAAAACCCGATGGGAGCTGAGAGCGATAGCCAGGCGAACCCGGGAAGGAAATGAACTTGAGAACACACGGAACGATTGCGCTGGCGCTGTTGCTTGTGATTCTGGCTTCTCCGACGGGCCTGGCAGACAACTATGTCAGTTGGAAGGGCGGCTTCTACATCACCTACCCGGATCACTGGAAGCAGATCGACTACCAGACGGTTGACGTTTTCCTGTACGTCAACAAGGCCGACCAGGATGCTCTCGATTACGAGGCGGTTTTTGCCGATTCGAGTTCGCGGCCTTTCTTTGAGGGCAGCTATGTCATCCTCACGCTTGACACCGTGGCTGAGATGTCGCAACTGTATATCGATTCAGCCCTAAGGGACCTCGAACAGACGTTCAAACGCAGCTTCACCTACTCCCCGGTGGCTGATTTCCTGGCAAACCCTGAGACGAACATCTTGAATTACGATGATGAGAAAAGACTGGTTACGATTCTCAGTGATATTGTCAGGGACGGCCAGGTAATCAAGAAAAACCTGATGATGATGCAGTTCTATGAGAAGGGGATGGCGTCTTTCTACCTGTATTCTCCCGACTCATTGTATGAACAGGCCAGGGGACTGCTGCACGACATGGTAACATCATTCTCAACGGAGAATATCGAGGCGGCGGTGGAGTCGCAAATAGTACGCGTCGCGGACGCCGCCCCCAAACAGGAAACGGTTCAGCCAGATGACAGCGAGGGCTCGACAAAAATCTACTTGATTGTGGGTGTGGCGCTGGCAATGATCCTGTTCGTTGTCATCAGGCGCCTGAAGTAGACTACATGGCATTGGTCAGCATGCAGAAAGGGAGATAGATGGCTCACGCCTATACGCCAGGACTGAAGGTTAGGGGAAGCCAGCTTGTCGAGAAACGCAGGATACTGCCGCTCAAGGGTGAAGTTATTGTGAAGGTCGGCGACGAGGTAAACCCCGACGATGTCGTCGCCCGTACGCATCTTCCGGGCAACGTCGTGCCACTGAACGTCGCTAACAGGGTCGGCATTCCCCCGGAAGATATCAACATGATAATGCACAAGAACGTGGGCGATCCCATTGCCGAAGGTGAGATCATCGCCGAGAAGAAAGCTTTCTTCAGGTGGTTCTCCAGCTCATGCCCGGCGACTATCGACGGCACCCTTGAATCGGTCTCACAAGTGACCGGCCAGGTGTTACAGCGCGGACACCCTATCCCGGTCGAGGTAAAGGCTTACCTGAAAGGCACCATCACGGAAGTGATTCCCAACGAAGGGGTGGTGGTGGCCTGCACGGGATCGTTCATGCAGGGGATATTCGGGATCGGTGGCGAGTCGTCCGGGGAGATCAAGGTGGTCACACAAGACAACGCCACCGTTCTCTCGGAGAAGCTGATAACCCCTGACCTGGCCGGCAAGGTCGCGGTCGGTGGCTCCCTGGTGACAGCCAACGCCCTGAAGAAGGCCATTGAGGTCGGTGTCAAAGGTATTGTGGTCGGTGGATTCGACGACCGTGACCTGCGCGATTTCTTAGGCTACGACATCGGTGTCGCCATCACCGGGTCAGAAGATATCGGCATTACACTGGTCGTTTCGGAGGGGTTCGGGCAGATAAATATGGCTCAACGGACATTCGAGTTGTTCCAGGCTCACGAGAGCGAGATGGCCTGTATCAACGGCGCAACGCAGATCCGCGCCGGTGTGATCCGGCCGGAAGTGGTCATACCACTGTCATCGGATGTGACCGAGGCTGCCTCCGGGGCCGCCGCCGGTATGCAGGGGCTGGCGGTCGGATCACCCGTAAGAGTCATCAGGCACCCCTACTTTGGTCATCTCGGGCATGTCACGGACCTTCCCTCCCCGCTGCAGATTCTGGAATCGGAATCGAAGGCGCGTGTGCTGGAAGTCGAATTTCCGGACGGTAGCAAAGCGATAGTACCGCGAGCCAACGTAGAGATGATCGAAGGCTGAGCCGGTCTGATCTCTCAGACAGCAGAAAACCTCCCGCCTGTTGCGGGAGGTTTTCTGTTTGCCTCGATATTACATGCTGTCAGGTTCCATGGCGGTGGAATCCGCCTCCAGGGCCGCCGAATCCACGACCGTAGTATCCACCATCTCGGTTTCCTGGACGTCGACCGGGGCCGTGTCTGCTTCCGGCTCGGCCTCTTTTTTGCCACAGCCGTACATCATGGGCAGCCCCAGGATGACAACCAGCAGCACAACGATCAGCTTCTTCATGCATCTCTCCTTCAGAGTTCACCAGTCCTTAGCGTTGCGCATGAGAATAATGACACAGCCGGGAAGGTCAAGTTTATTATTTCGGTTTTTTTGTTGTTGAATCGGGGCCGCCACCGGTCTTATTTGCTATGTGTGAGTATAGGTGGTGTTGGCCGACCCAACGGCATTCCTCGGCATGACGCTCCGGGATTGTCGAGAGGGGAAGACGGCAAACTTATCGAAAGGTGGAACGTAAAACCAGTATGAACAATATTATTCTGCCAAGCATTTTCAGCGGTTCCCTTTGGCAGATCATCGGGAACACGTCGACTTTCGGCCTCGTTGTGCTTGCGGCCCTGACCTTCATGTCGCTGGTGTCCTGGGTCATAATTTTGCACAAGTGGCGGCAATTCAGGACAGCGGAGAGCGCTACGAAGAGCTTCCTGCACTCCTTTCGCCGATCCCGGAGAATCGCCGACAACATCGGCCAGGCCAAATCCAACAGCGCCTCTCCTCTGTCGCAGATATTTGCAGCCGGCTACGCCGAACTAACGCAATTGAGCCAGGCGAAGAACGAAGCCGGTGGTCTTCAGAAGAGGCTGCGGCCCCTCGATGAGAGCGACTTCGAGATCGTTGAGATGACCATGGAAAGAACGGCCACCGAGGAAATAGGAAAGCTGGAAAGGCAGGTCATTTTCCTGGCCACCACGGGCAATAGCGCTCCCTTCCTGGGACTGCTGGGCACGGTGGTCGGTATCATGGACTCCTTCTGGGCGATCGGTGAGCGCGGATCGGCCTCGCTGGCCGTGGTGGCGCCGGGGATCGCCGAGGCCCTGCTGGCTACCATCGTCGGCCTGGGAGCGGCCATCCCGGCCGTTATCGGCTACAACTGGGCCAGCAACAAGACCAAGTTCCTCAACGATTATGCGGGGTCGTTCATTCTGGAGTTCCTGGCCTCAGCCAAGAAAGAGGCGCGCTGATGCGCCGCCGGCGACCCAGATCCTATCGGGCTATGTCGGACATAAACATCGCCAATCTTGTCGATGTTGTCCTGGTGCTCCTCATTGTCTTCATGATTTCCGCGCCCCTGCTGCAGTCGGGGATTGAGATCAATCTGCCCAAGACCCGCGCTCCGGTCATGGACGAGGAAGTACAGGGGGTCATTGTGACGGTGGATTCCCTGGGCGGTGTCTACGTCAATGACATCTGGGCGCGGCTGGAGGGCCTCGAGGAGGCCGTGGACCGGGAAATGCGGGCCGCGCGAACCCGGTCGGTTTATGTGCGCGGCGATTCGGCCGTCGCCTACGGCACCGCGATTGAGGTTATCGGCCGTCTCAAGGAGATGGGAATCGAGTCCATCGGGCTGATAACCGGCTACGAAGAAAGCAGAAAGTCCCGCAGAACTCTCCGGTAGCCACATGAAACGGGACGTCCTTTTCTCAGTCTTACTTCACGTTGTGGTGATCGCCATGACCGTTTTCGCATCGCCCTTCGAAGTCCGAAGGCCGTCGGACTATGACGAGGTGATCAGGGTGTCGCTTCTGGGTCCATCTGAGATCCCATCACCGCAGGCGGAGCCTCCCGAGCCGATAGCAATCCGCACTCCCCAGCCCGCCGCCGAGGAGATTCCGGAGATCACGGTGGGAGAGCCAACCACGGTGGATGAGGCCGTTGTCGAGGAAAAACCGCAACCGAAGCCGCCCGTACACAACGGGCCAGGCGCCGGCGAGGATGAAGAGATCCATTCGCCGATAACCGGGGGCGGTTCTCCCTTTGCGGGAGCAACCATTGACAACACTTCCTTCAATTACCCGTACTGGTTTACCCAGACCTTCAACAAGATACTCCGCAACTGGCGCAATCCCGTAGCGGCCGACGGAGCCATCGTGTGCGTCGTCTACTTCCAGGTGATCAAGTCGGGGCGGATAATCGAGGTCCAGGTCAAGACCTCCTCCGGCATCGGGGCCTTTGACGACGGCTGCCTGAACGCGGTCAGGCGATCCGCCCCGTTCCCGCCTCTGCCCCGTGCCTTCGGGGACGAGATCATCGGCATAACCCTTCCCTTCAAGTACGAACCGGGGTATTAGCATGAGACGATTATTCCAGGTCCTGGTATTCACACTGATCGCTGTGACGGCTGCTGATGTTGCCGCCCAGGAGAGAGACGTACGTAACATCTTCTTTGACACTTTGCGCACCGGCGACTTCCAGCCAACACTCGTGGGCGTTGAGGAAATGACCTACGTCGGCACCGATTACATCAGCGGCTACGACTCCACGCTGATGCGTTACATTACCGCGGTGGTGCAGTTCGACGTGGATTTCTACGCCGACTTCGACCTGGTCCTGACGGACAGCTTCTTTCTCAAATTGTACGAAATAGACGAACTGGACCTCCTCGGCTGGAAAAGGCTGGGCGCAACTTACCTGGTGAGGCTGGAGGCCGAGTTTCCGGGTTCGATGATTCGCGCGCGATGGCGCCTGTGGGACACCTCCAGAAAACAGCAGTTCGCCAAGGGCAAGATCGAAAGACCCAGGGACGACTGGCGGGACATGGGGCATGAAATAGCCGACCAGATCGTGCACACGCTCACCGGTGAACCCGGAATCTTTCGGACCAGGATTGTCTACGCCAGGGAAGTCGGGCAGGCCAAGGAACTGTTCCTGGCCGATTTCGACGGCGCCAACGAGCGGCAACTCACCAGCAATGGTTCCATCAACCTTTCCCCGGTCATGTCTTCCGTTAGCAACGACGTCTACTTCATCAGTTACCTCGACGGAGATCCGCATCTCTACAGGGTCGACATCAACACGCTCGAGGTATCAAAGATTGCTGAATACCCGGGGATTATCGCAGCCCCGGCCATTTCCCCCGACGGCAGGAAAATCGCCTGTGTTCTCTCCAGAGACGGCAACTCCGAGATATACGTGCTGGATACGGACGGCAACATTATAAAGCGGCTCACCAAGCACTGGGCCATTGACACCTCGCCTACTTGGTCGCCTGACGGCAGCATGCTGGCTTTTGCCTCGGATCGAAGCGGCGCGCCGCAGGTTTACACAATGGACTCCGACGGCCTGGGAGTACGACGGCTGACCTACCAGAGCAGCTACAGTGATTCCCCCATCTGGTCGGCGCGGGGAGATCGCATCACGTTTGTGAGCCGCACACCCTCCCGGCGCTTTGACCTGGCCTCCATTGACACCTCGGGGGGCGACTACCGCGTGCTTACGGAAGTCGGCATGAACGAGAACCCGCACTTCTCCCCGGATGGAAAGCACGTTATCTTTTCATCCACACGGCTGGGATCGCGCAGCATCTTCACGATGGACCTCACCGGTCGGAATCAACGCCGCCTGACACGTGAGGGTGTGTGCTCCAACCCCAACTGGGGACCGCTGCCATAAACACTTGCCGTCGGCACTTCCGGGAGAGCGTACCGGGCGTAAATAATGTCTTTTTTTTTATTGACCCTCCCTCAACCCCGGCCTAAATTGAATTCACTGTGAAGGAAATGTGAACAGGAATTTTTAGCAAAAATAGGGATGTTTGACATGAAAAGACTTGGCTTACTGGCTGTAATCGGGCTTCTGACAGTTTCGGTCATAGGCATGTCCTGCGGTGGCCCCAAAGAGGTTGTCGAAGAGGTCCCTGTTGACACCACTCCGGTCGTCGTGGAAGACACCACACCACCGCCGCAACCACCCCCCCCGCCGCCCAAACTGAAAGAGTCGCAGTTGCAAACCGTGTATTTTGATTTCGACAAGTTCAACCTCCGCGGCGATGCCAAAGCGGGTCTGGACGAGAACTATGGTTTGCTCGTCGAATTCGAGAATACCATCATCAAGATCGAAGGCCACTGCGATGAGCGAGGCACGGTGGAGTACAACATGTCCCTCGGCGAGAGGAGAGCCCGGTCAGCACAGGACTATCTGGTTAACCGCGGAATAGCGCCGGAGCGGATTTCCATCATCAGCTACGGAAAGGAACGCCCCGTTGAGCCCGGTCACAACGAGGCGGCCTGGAGCAAGAACCGGCGCTGTGAATTCCGGATTATCTCGCAGTAGGCAGTGTCAGGGGTTATGATGATAGCCCGATACAAACTCACCGCAACCGCCATCCTCCCGATGGCGGTTCTGCTTGTCTGCTGGCTGGGAGGTTGCGCCACGCAGAGGCAGGTCAGTGAACTCAGGGGCGAGATCCGGGACCTTGCCACCCAGACGGACAAGACGCACGAGCGGGTGGTTCGCATGGATTCGACCATCGCCGCCGGAGCGGAATCGGACAACCGGCTGCGCGCGGACATGGCGATGTCCGTTGATGAACTGGGTCGCCAGGTCGCCGTGCTCCTGGAGAACTACAGCGACCTCATGCGGAAGATTGACGAGATGAACCAGCGCCCTCCGGTGACGCATGTTCTCACCGGGTCTCAGGGCGCGCAACCCGATGTCCCGGCCACGGAAGCCAAAACAACTATCGACTGCAATAACACCTATGACGAATCTTTCATTCTGGTGCGCCGCGCCGAATATGAAAAGGCCATTGAGGGCTTCCGGAAATTCCTGACCGATTGCCCGAACCATGAGAACGTGGAAAACGCCCACTACTGGATCGGTGAATGCTACTATTCCCAGGATAAGCATGCCGAGGCAGTGGCCGAATTGGAGTATCTGGTAAGAGAGTATCAGAGTTCATCCACGCTCGGCCGGGCATATTACAAGCTGGCCCGCTCGAAACAGGAATTAGGAAAGAAGGACGAAGCTAAAGATATCTTCCAGCGGTTGGTGGATGATTATCCCGGGACCCTGGAAGCCGAGCAGGCCCGGGAACGACTCAAAGAACTGAATTAGCATGGCTGCCCAAGCCATCAAGTTGCGGATTTCAACCCCGACCGAGCCTATTCCTCCCGGTCGGGGTTTCTATCAATTGGAAGAAGACTCCCTCTACGTTCAGATCGGTCTGTTCTCAATGGACCGTCGTTTCTTCTCCTACCTGGAGTCAACAAACACCCGGCTGGATTTCGATCGCGAGGGCAGGCTGATCTTCATTGAGGTTGACCTTCCCCGAAGACAGTGGCCTCTCGATCATCGACTCACCAGGCCGGTTGTGGCAGAGGCCGCCGACATACGCTGGCTTGATTTTCGCCGGGCTATTTCCGACCCCTCACTGGCAGCCAACACGAACAGAACGACGCTGGCCCTGCGTTTCGATGCTGCAGCGCCGACACAGAACTACTATCTCTCCGAGTCGGTTATCCTGCAAGCGAACAACCGGCATGAACTGTGCGCAATCCTGATCGACGATATCGCCGATGACCTCGCCGGACATGAGATAGCCGCTTTTCGCAAAGACTGCCGGGCGGACGCTTTCCATAGTTGTTGACAGTCCCGCATGCCCCGTCTTTATTGCCGGCATGGCCAGACCGGACAGGGAAACCATCACAGAGTTGAAACGACTGCGCGATCAAATAGACCTGCACAATCGGCTGTATTACGTCGAAGACAACCCCACTCTCTCCGATGCCGAGTACGACCGCCTGTTCGATCGCCTGCTGGAAATCGAGAGACGGTTCCCGCAACTGGTCTCGCCCGAGTCTCCCAGCCAACGTGTCGGAGCCGCCCCTTCCAAAAGATTTGAACCGGTGCGGCACCGCCTGGCGATGCTCTCGCTTCAAAAGGTTACCAGCGCCGGGGAGTTCGCGGACTTCGACCGCCGCGTCAAAGAAGGTCTTGAAACCACGAAGGACGTGGAGTATGTCACGGAACCGAAACTGGACGGCCTGGCTGTCGAATTGGTCTACGAAAAGGGTCTGTTTGTCCTTGGTTCCACTCGCGGGGATGGTCTGCAGGGCGAAAACGTCACACCGAATCTCAAAACGATAAGGAACATCCCGCTAAGGCTTTCCGACGACGCCACCGGGCGCTTTCCGCTGCTGGAAGTACGGGGCGAGGTAATCATGAAGGCCGCTGCCTTCGAGAAACTCAACCAGTCGCTGGCAGCCACAAACCAGACGACGTTAGCCAATCCCCGCAATGCCGCCGCCGGATCGCTCCGGCAGCTTGACCCGGCCGTCACCGCCTCACGGCCGCTTATCTTCTACGCCTATGGCATATCGGATACGACCCTGCCCGGATTGGATCGTCACAGGCGCGTCATGAAGTTTCTCGAGAGCGAAGCATTTACGATAAACAACCGCCTGCGCATGGTGACCGGCCCAAAACCGGTCACGGAGGCCCTTTCCGCTCTGGAGATTGAGCGTCATGAGCTTGGATACCAGATCGACGGCATGGTGGTGAAGGTTGACCGCTTCGACCAGCAGGAAATGCTCGGCCGGATAGCGCGCGCACCCCGGTGGGCGGTGGCGTGGAAGTTTGCCGCCCAGGAAGCCGAAACGACGGTCGAAGACGTCGAGTTCTCGGTCGGCCGTACGGGAGTCATCACACCTATCGCCAGGCTCAGACCGGTTCGAGTCGGGGGCGTGACCGTTTCCAACGCTTCGCTTCACAACGAGGACGAACTCCGGCGGCTGGATTTGCGAAAGGGAGACACAGTAATTGTACGCCGGGCGGGCGACGTGATACCGGAAGTGGTTTCGGTGAGCAGCGCCAGGCACCGGGCAGATGCCAGGCCGTTGTCGTTTCCGGACGACTGCCCGTCGTGCGGTCGGCCGGTTGTGCGCCCGGAGGGCGAAGCCGCGCACCGCTGTTTCAATGCCGGATGCCCGGCGCAGCTTGAGGGCCGCCTTAGTCATTTTGCATCGAAGGGTGGCTTTGACATCACCGGACTTGGCGCCAAGCTGGCCCGCCAATTGATTGAAGAGGATCTTGTCAGGGACCCTGCTGATCTCTTCTTTCTCACCAGGGAGCGGCTTCTGCCTCTGAAACTGATGGCCGAGAAAAAGGCCCGGAACCTGCTCGATGAAATCGACCGCTCACGGGCCACTGAACTCGCAAAGCTGATCTACGCTCTCGGTATCATCGGCGTGGGCGAAGCGGCCGCGGGACTGCTGGCCAGGCATCTCGGCTCTTTCGACAAGTTCGAATCGGCGTCCGCGGATGAATTGGAGCAGATCGCCGGTATCGGCCCCGTCATCGCCGCCAACATACGGCATTTCCTCGAGAACCCCGGCAACCAGAAGATATTAGGACGCCTGCGTGAAGGGGGGGTACTGTTCCGACGACATGAAGACGGGGCGGCCTCAGGCGCTCTGGACGGCAAGACGTTCGTCATCACGGGAACACTGTCCCGGCCCCGTCCCTATTTCAGGACACTGATCGAACAAAACGGCGGTCAGGTGACCGGATCGGTGTCATCCAAGACGGATTTTGTCCTGTGCGGTGCAGACCCCGGCTCCAAGCGGGATAAGGCCGCCCGGCTGGGGGTCGCGATCATCGAAGAGGAGCAACTCGCCCACATCCTGTCCGGGACAGGTTGAGCGCCCCGCGAAGCGCCCCCCGCAATGAGCCGGCTCTATGGGGCTTAGAGTTTCTTCTCCAGGTCTTTAATTGCCTTGGACAGTCGGTCGACCTTGCTTTCCAGCTTCTTCAGATCATCCTTCCGGGCCAGCTTGGCCGGGTCCAGCTTATTGAGGACTTTGGAAATCTCCTGCTGGGCCTTTCCGGCTTCCCTGGTCACCCTCTCCCTGAAGCCGGCGGTAGACTTCTCGGCCTTGTCCAAAAGTTCCATGACTGCCTTCTTGCGATCCGACTTGTCAAGTTCACCCTTCTTGATCAGGTCATCGATGACCTTCTCCGCCTTGGCCCTGGTAACCTGGATAGCCCCGATCGAGGCCAACACGGTGTTTCTCAGAATGGACATGGATCTCTCCTCTCCTAAGGTTATTATCTTTCTGAACAGCTCTTTCGACTGCCCCGCATTCCCCCATGACGGAGCCTGGGTCATGAGGATGCGCCCCAAAACGGACAGCGTGATGTCCTTTCCGGAAGCCGTATCAACAACCTTCAGATCGATCCCGTCCCTTATCAGGCCCGCCAGATCGGTCTGCTTGATGGTACGGCTGTCCTCGGTGTCGTACAGGCGCCGGTTGCGGTATCGCTTTATCACTCTCATGGCATCACCACTCAATAATAGTGCAGTGCACAACGATTGTCAACAAAAAACAGGCTACATGCCTGCCTAATGCTTGCCGGTGGACATAAGAACGATATTGACTATCTCCAGCAGCCGCTCACAGGAAAACGGTTTCTTGATGAACATGTCGCCGCCGGAACGGAAGGATCGACCCATGTCGTCGCTCCGGTCTTTTCCGGTCAGGAAAATTATCGGAGTCTGGGCGAATTCCGGATCGGCCTTGAGTTCCTCGCAGATGTTGTACCCGTCGGTTCCCGGCATCATGATGTCGAGAAGAATTACCTCCGGTTGGAACTTACGCGCCCTGTCGACCGCCTTCTCCGGGGTGTTCTCCACGGCCACTTGGTATCCCGATTCGGTCAGGAACGTCTCCACGATTTCCGTGATCTCAGGTTCGTCGTCGATGACGAGTATGCGAGCGGTTCCTGTCCTTATCTTGTAAGACACGCGGTATTCCTCTCAACTCACCGATTCACGGCGGTGGTGCTGCTTACTATTGTCGGCCTCAAAGGTCAGGAACTTTATTACCGCTCCCATCATGCTCGCACCGACTGAAGCGCCAGCACAACAAGATTCCTGATCTGCTCATCGGAGAATGGTTTTCTCAGGAAGGTTGTGGCACCGGTGGCATAAGCCCTGCCGGCGTCTTCTTCAGGCGATCGGCCGGTAAGAAAGATCACCGGAATCTCCTTCAGGGTGGGGTTCTGCTTGATCAGTTCCGTCGCCTGGTAACCATCGAGGTCCGGCATCAGTATATCCATTATTATCAGTTTCGGTTTGACCTTAAGAGCCAGGTCGACGGCCTCCCGGCCACCTCCGGCGGTGTGGACTTCATACCCCTCGTTCGTCAGAAGGGCGCGCAACATACTGGTAACGACTTCCTCGTCGTCGATGACCAGGATGACATCACCTTCAGTGGAAGTAGTCGCTGTCATACTATGTTTCCCCCTTGGGCCGGTGCCCGTTTGACCGGCCATTTCCTTTTTTCTTTCTTATCGGTTTAGTCCGGCGAAATGTTAGCCTCTTCAACGGGCGCCCGGGCCAACGTCAATCGGGGGCAATACACCTCTGCTCCTCCCCAGGGCCGTTTTTAATTGCCAACCCTTATCGGATAGTCTATCGTGTATGAGTGAGTCGTACCGAGGAAATCCGCTACATCGCCCGTAACAGAAAGGCCTGGCGGGACTACGAAATAGGGGACAGGTACGAGGCGGGCATCGAGCTGAAGGGCAGCGAGGTGAAGTCGATCCGGGAGGGCAAGATTGACCTGTCCGACGCCTACGCCGTCGTCGAGGGTAACCAGGTCATTCTGAGAAACCTGCACATTTCCCCGTACAAGATGACCACGGACGAAATCCAGGAACCGTTGCGGCCGCGACGACTGCTGCTCCACAAGAAGGAGATTCGCAGACTAACTATCCGTACGGAGCAGCGGGGCATGACCCTGATTCCGATAGCCGTCTACCTGAAGGGCAAGCTGGTCAAGATCGAACTGGCCCTGGCGGTCGGGCGTAAGAAGTATGACAAGAGGCAGGCCATTGCCAAAGCCGAGGCCGACAGGAGCATCAAGAAGGCGCTCAGGAAAGACATGTAGAGAAATGTCGACGATTTTGCGAACAGCCATCGGCGCCGTGGCGCTGCCGGTAATGCTGCTTGTGCCGGCCCTCGCGGCGGAGACTGTTGATGTCACCATCTCCGGCGAGACACAGAAGATACACTCGTTCCACGAGAACAAAATCACTTATGTCTCCTACTCGGAGTTGGTGGAGTTGTTGGGCGGCACGCTTGACTGGGAGATCGTGGGCCACCAGATCAGTTACATCGAGGGAGCCAACCGTTTCGATTTTGTTCTTGGTTCACCGTTCTTCAGGCTCAACGACAAGACCTACAACCTGACCTATCCGGCGATCTACAAAGACGGGCAGCTTTTTCTGCCGGTTAAGACTTTCTGTCCGTTCCTGGACGGCGCTCTGCCGCAGAAGTTCACCTGGAGCCCCGAGGCGACCTGCCTGAGGATCGACTCGCAGTATTTTAACGTCACCGACCTGACCGTCTCCCCCAAAGCCAACGGCCTGCTGATCGAGGTCCTGATGACCACTAACCTTCCCTACGAGATCTATCTCACCGAGGGGAACTGGTTGAACATATCCATTACCGATGCCCGGATCAACTCCAGTCGGATTCTCTCGCGCCGGGATCCGCGAACGATGTACAAACTCACCACGCACCAGGCGGCCGCGTCGGGGCAGGTCTCCATGCGGCTGAGGCGCAACGTGGAGAAGTGGAGCCACAAACTGGCTTACGATCCTCCCCGCATACAGATATCCATCTCCGACACCCGTTTCGCTCTTGATTCTCCCGACTCCCAGCCACAAGTAGGGCCGGACGACAAAATCGACGTTATCGTGATTGATCCCGGACACGGGGGCGGCGACTACGGAGCCATCGGGCCCGGCGGCACGCGCGAAAAGGACGTAGTCCTGGATATCTCCCGGGAACTGGCCAAGCTCATCCGCAAAGACAAGCAGTTCAAAGTAATAATGACTCGTGACCGGGACAAGACGTTGACGCTGAAACAGCGGGCCGATATCGCCAACACGGCCGGCGCCGACCTGTTCATTTCCGTTCATGCCAATGCCTCGACCAAGAAACGTGTGCGCGGATGGAACGTCTTTTTCCTGGCCCCGGCGAAAAACGACTCCGCCCGCGCCGTTGCCCAGTTCGAAAACTCCGTGTTTCTGCGGGAGCAGTCGACTCTGGAGAGCCATCGCGAAGTACCGGACGATGAACTGACCGACAACCCCATCCTGACTATCCTGAACGAAATGATCATGACCGAATTCCAGGTCGAGTCGCACGACTTCGCCATGATGGCGGCCCGCGAGTTTCGCCGTCGGTTGAAAATCCCCGCGCGAGGTGTCGATCAGGCGGGGTTCTTCGTGCTCAACATGGTATTTACGCCCTCGGTGCTGATCGAGGCCGGATTCATCTCCAACAAAAAGGAGGAGAGACTCCTCAAGAGCGGCAAGTATCAGAAACGGGTGGCGGCGGCACTTTACGACGCCATAAAGAAGTTCAAAGCCAAATACGAGCAGAAAGGGAGGTGACCAGGCGCATGAACAAACCGGCGCACAACTCAGCTAAGGCTCCCATCGGCGTCTTCGATTCCGGCGTGGGCGGACTGACGGTGGCGAAGGAGGTGTTCCAACTGCTGCCCGGTGAGGATGTCGTTTACTTCGGCGACGTCGGCCGCTATCCCTACGGCGGTCGCTCGAAGGAAATCATCACCCGCTTCACCCGGCAGGATATCGCGTTTCTGCTGGAGCAGAAGGTGAAGTTCATCATCTGCGCCTGCAACTCGGCCTCGGCGGTGGCGCTGGGCGAGGTCAGGCCCGACTATGACCTGGACATGGTCGGTGTAATCGAGCCGGGAGCGCGCGCGGCCGTAGCGAAAACCACCAGTGGTCGCATCGGCGTGGTCGGCACCAACGCCACTATCGGCTCCAACGCTTACGCTCGTACCATTCGCGATATCGATTCCGGTGTCAAGGTGTTCTCCCTGGCCTGTCCCCTCTTTGTTCCACTCGCCGAGGAAGGATACATCGACAAGGAAGCCACCCGCCTCATCGCCAGGGACTACCTGCAGACGATGCATGAGGTGGAGATTGACACTCTCGTCCTCGGCTGCACTCATTACCCGCTGCTGAAAGGGGTGATTGCCGAGGTCATGGGCGAGGGTGTGGCGCTGATCGACAGCGGTGAGGAAACGGCCAAAGTCGCACTGGAGAGACTGACCGCGAGTAGCCTGTTGCACCCGGCATCATCGGCCGGCGACGACCGCACCGGCCGGCACAAGTTCTTTGTCAGTGACGTCCCGGAGAAGTTCTCGAGTGTCGCCACCCGCTTTTTGGGCCGGGTCATCGACGGCATCACGCGGGTGGATATAAGTGGGTATTGAGTGACGCAGAACCGACCATATAGGCTACAATACAGAGACGAACTTCTGGCCATTATGGAGCAAGTGCAAACGTGGGCCAGTCAACGCTACAAGAGCCGCGATCTGGCAGACACACGCGTATTGTGCCGGTTCTTTGTCTGCACAATTATCGAACTCATCAGGTCGTGCTTCGACCTCATTGATACTGGTCGCAGAGTGTCCTATGGCGTAGTAATGCGAAGTATTCTCGAACATAACATTGACATGCACTATCTGGCTCTCGAGAACAAACCTGGTCTCAATAGACAATTCTTCAACTACTACCGGCTGCTGTTGTATTGGGAACGAAATCGAATTGAATACTACAAAGAGATTATCCCCTGGACAAAGGAGCAGTATCAGGAATATGTCTATCAGAATTTCCCAGACATCGCAAAAACGGCTAAAAGCAAGGAGTTGATTCTCACCGCAAGTGAGTTTGACAAAGCTGTCAAGTGGAAGTACATGAGAAGTTGGTCGGGGCTGGATTTCTCCTCAAGAGTGGACCGGGTACACAAGCTACTCTCGCAGAAGTTCCCGGACCGTCTTAAGTGGGATGATACACCTAAGCGACGAGGATTCGAGTTCTACTTTGGGAGCTACTCGAACTACACTCATCCATCACCCTTCTCCGTCTTGCCCAACCTAGCTCCGCGGCTGTCAGACTACGACCTAGACTATGTTGCCAATTCGAGCATCATGGAGTCCTGCGAAGAAGGGTTGATTCTTGCAGCTGATTACTGCATTCGCGCTTACGCTGACGCTTTGCCAATGGATGAAAGAGAAGGGCTTGACGCGCTTTACGATAAATGCCTGGGCGAGTCTCAGGCTATCAAAGCATACTTTGACTCTTGACTACATCCCATGCAACTCGTCCTCGCAACGAACAACACTGACAAGATCAGGGAGATCAGAGATCTTCTCGACGATCTGCCGGTAACGATCCTGACCCGTGATGATTTCCTGGAGTTCCCGGACGTCGCAGAAACCGGCGGCACCCTCGACGAAAACGCGGCGCTGAAAGCAAGAGCCATAGCGGAGTTCACCGGTTTCCCGGCGCTGGCCGACGACAGCGGCCTTGAGGTCGACGCCCTGGGCGGCGCCCCGGGCGTGCACTCATCCCGGTACGCCGGTGAGGGCTGCACCTATGCCGACAACAACCGCAAGCTGCTCCGGGAGCTTGAAGGCGTCCCGCGCGAAAAACGCACCGCCCGCTTCCGGTGTGTGATCGTGATCGACTGGGGAGGTGGAGAGACGCAGGCAATCGAGGGCGCGGCGCAGGGATACATAGCCGAGGACATTGTCGGTGATAGGGGTTTCGGTTATGACCCGGTGTTTTTCTACCCGCCTGCAGGGATGCGTTTTTCGCAGATGACACTGGAGGAGAAAAACCGGGTGTCCCATCGCGGCCTTGCTCTCCGCGCTGCCCGGCAGGTTATCATTGAGCGGATGGGATCAGTCCTGTGAGTCAAAAGCCCTATGGTTTTGACACCTGAATCTGTCGAGACCGCAGGGGTCTCGACTTACAACTACTGGATACTGGCTTTCGCCAGTAAGACGTATGGGGCAGATGAGGGCGTCTGCCGAGCACGAAACAAGCGAGGCAATCTCACGCTCTGTCACCCTTTGAAAATACCTCGCCGAAGTCGGGGAATCGACAACCCTCCCAGCCAACCGTAGCTCGTCAGCAAGTCCCGAACGTAACTCCCATTCCGATAGTTACGTCGCTTTCCGCTCCGCTTGTAACGACCACAACCAACCTGCGCCGTTAACTCCACCTCCATCGCCCGCTCCAAGCGCCGCTTCACGAAACGCTTCGTCTCTCCCTCAAGATCACGCCAAATCGACTTGACTCCCAACCAACGACGGAATAGATTCTTCTGTGAGAAGTCCATTTCTCGCATGGGCATATCCTCCTTCAAAACGGTCAATTGGATATGCCCTAATTCTATGGCAAATACCTCCTAAACTTACACAAAAGAATTTACGCAATATTTCCAGCAGCGTGCTTTTCAGTCTGTCGGGTGGCAGTGGTGTTATCCCTTCTCAGGCCGTTTTTTCGGTCTCTGTGTCTGTCCGCTCCTTTGACAGGTACGAAAGGGCCAGGACAGCCACAAGCATGATTGCCGCAATATGATACAGCCAACTGCCTTCAGACTGCATGTGTGTATGGCCGGTAAGTTTAGGCAGCGATGCTTCCGCTATCGGCATCAGCCAATCCAAAAGCAGTCCGAATCCCACGGCGCTTGCACCGACAGTTGCCAGAAACAGTGTCGCCGTCCGCGGTCCCAGCACCTTCCAGATCGTTGTGAACGTGGCAGCATTAGTGGCCGGCCCGGCGATCAGAAACGCCAGCGCCGCCCCTGGTGAGGCGCCCATGTGTATCATCCCGGCTGCAATCGGCACTGACGCGGTTGCGCATACATATATCGGCACCCCGGCCATCATCATCAGCAGGATCGCCATCAGTCCGCCGCCTATGTATGTTACCAGATGATCCGGTGGGACAATCGCCGCCATCGTTCCCGCGATGAGAATTCCGACCAGCAGCGCCAGACCTATGTCTCTCGGCAGGGTCACGAATCCGTGTTCCAGAATACGGACTGGCGCATTCTTCCGATGTTCTTGCTCGCAACAGGCGCCATGGCAGGCAATAGGCTTTGACTCGACCGCCGCCGGGGTTTGATCGGGCTGACCAAGGAATCGCACCAGCCCCCCGCCGACGAGACCGGTCAGCAATGCCGCTACCGGCCGGAAGATTGCGAAGATCGGGCCGAGCAGGGCGTAGGTAACGGCGATACTGTCCACACCGGTCTGGGGCGTGGAAAGAAGGAACGCCGTCGTTGCCGCGCGACTGGCACCGTGTCGATGCATGGACACTGATACCGGAATCACACTGCACGAGCAGAGAGGTAACGGCACGCCAAACAGCGAGGCTTTCAACACAGGTCCCAGGCCGTGTCCGCCGAGGTTACGTTCCACCCACTCCGGAGAAATCAATACTGAGAGTATGCCGGCAGCCAGAAAGCCGAACAGCAGGTATGGCGCCATCTGACCCAAAACCAGCCAGCTCTCGGTAAGAACTGATGTGACTATGTCATACATCATCAATGATCTTGTTTCCTTCGAGTTTTTTCAACTCGGTGTTCTCGGGCCGCTGCTGAGGGCAGTCCGGGAAGCGAATCACTTCCTCCCGACTATGGCATTCTACCAGTTCTCAGCCAGCAGTTCAAAATGCCCCTGGGGATGGGCGCAGGCCGGGCAAGCCCTGGGCGCTTCCTCTCCTTCGTGGAGGTAGCCACAGTTGCGGCATCTCCAGACGACCTTCTTATCCTTCTTGAACACCGTGCCCGCTTCAATGTTCGCCAGCAAACCAAGGTACCGCTTCTCGTGCTGTTTCTCTGCAATGGCGATAGCTTCAAACGTCTTCGCGATGGCCTCGAAACCTTCCTCCCGGGCTATCGTCGCGAACTCCGGATACATGCTCTCCCATTCGTGGTGCTCGCCGCCGGCGGAAGCCTTCAGGTTTTCGGCCGTGCTGCCGATCACCCCGGCGGGAAAGGCGGCCTGAATCTCGACCTCGCCACCCTTCAAGAACTTGAACAGCCGCTTGGCATGTTCTTTCTCGTGGTTGGCGGTCTCCTCAAAGATATGTGCGATCTGTACAAAACCCTCTTTCTTCGCCTTGCTTGCGAAATAGGTATAGCGGTTTCGCGCCTGGGACTCACCAGCAAACGCGGTGAGCAGGTTTTTCTCTGTCTGCGATCCTTTCAAATCCGCCAATCTGTTCTCCTTCCAGGACTTCTATTTCCAACAAGGAACAATTATTTCAAGACCTGAACGATGGTGCCGAACTGTTCAAAACTCCCTCTAACGCACAACCTGTTGTCATCTCATGAAGCTGACCAGTATCGCGGTCCCTCAGCAGGAGCAGCTTTTTGACGGCAGCCTTGCACGTTCTCATGTCCATGTCTGCGTCTCTCCGATCAACCTCGCGTACCGTCTGCTCACTGAGCAGCTGCGGCCGGCGGTGTGAAAACCCGCTGCGCCAGTTCACGATCGATCTGGAACAAGCCGGCCTTTGAATCGCCGAACATCTTGAGTTGCTGGACAATCCCTTTGGCTGTGGATTCTTCTTCCACCTGTTCGTTTACAAACCACTGGAGGAAGATGTGGGAGGCATGGTCTTTTTCCGACAGGGCTATCTCTACCAGGTTGTTTATCAATCCGGTGACCTTCTGTTCATGCTCGTATACTGTCTCGAACACTTTCACGACCGATTCCCATTCAGACGGAGGAGCGTCGATCGCCCTGACCAGCGCCCGGCCGTCACGCTCGATCACGTAATCGAACATCTTCATGCCGTGTGACACTTCCTCCTGATACTGGACACGCATCCAGTTGGCGAATCCGGGAAGATCGATTGATTCCAGGTACGCCGACATGGATAAGTACAGGTGAGCCGAATAAAACTCCGCCGCAATCTGGTCATTCAAAGCGTCTTGCATTTTCCTGCTGATCATCGCAACTCCCTTTCCAGCTGTGTGGCTTGTTAGTTCTCTGTCAGTATACTGTCATCATACTCGATTTCGAATCGTAACTTGTGTTTGGCTTCCTCCTGTGCCAAACCAAGGAACATCGATTTCAGGTTGGCATCGTCAGTAGCAGCCGCCAGGTCGTTATACAACCTGAACGCCGCCTTCTCCGCTTTCATAGCCAGAATAAGAGCCTCCTGGTAACTCAGTTCCGTTTTCAGATCTATGTCAACCAGGTGATCTCCGATCTTCAGATCCTGAACCTTCTGCTCCGCCGACACCATTTGCTTGCCGTCCTTGACGGCCATCAACTTTGCCTTGTGACCTCCCTCTTCATCCGCAAAGACAAGAAACACGTCCTTCATATGTTCGTGTTCCATCTCACCAGCCAAGCCGGTATAGAAATCTGCGGCATCCTGCTCCTTCTGGATGGCGAAATCGAGAATTTTGTCTACTGAGTCTAATTTCATCTGAACCTCCAACAACAATCAAGTCTTCCACAGTCTATGTAGGTTGCAATACTCCCGGGCACTCACGCTGTCAGCGGCAATTTTGAAAGTCGCCTCGGGCGCATCCCCGGGATTCAGGAACTGACGGTAAGCCCTGCCGTCCGCGATCAGTTCGATCCACTCGATATAGTGCTTGTCTTCCATCGGGTGGGCGACTTCGCCGACCTTCACCTTGTAGCCGCCGTCGATTTTTTCAATGAGGGGGACGTGCTTCTCTGTCGCGGCGTCGGTTTCGCCCTCTTTTAGCAAAGTCATGTTCTGTCCGCAGCAAACCAGAGTACCGATCCCGGTATGAAGGACCTCAACAATGTTGCCGCATTTCTCGCACTTGTACACCTGCAGTTGTTCCGTAGCCATTTTCCATTCTCCTTTCTTGCATTGGGACTTGCCGGTCGGTTTAGAACGCGGTGAAGCCGTTAGCCGACCAGTAGTCTCCCCCCAGTTCCTCTTGCTGCTCAATCAGGGCATGATAGTGCCCCGATTCCCACAAAGCCAGATGTGCGAAGAAGCCTCGCACGGACTCATCTTCCGCCTCCTCCGATTGCTTTCGATAATAGGCGACTGCATCGCGCTCAAGCTGAATGCCTATCGACAGGGCCGTCATCTCGAAATTGGCGTCCTTGATGCGGTCCCTCAGTTGATCAGAGAAGATCGGGGACCTTCCAGAGAGATCAGTCATGCGACCCAGCTTGAGCTCGGCATCTACGCGACCCGTCTTCAGAACTGAATCATGCTGACTCAACAGGAATCGCATGTGGTCCATCTCCTCGGCGGCCAGCATCTGGAACACCTCTTTGCCTTTGGCGTCTTCAGTGCATTTGGCCGCCATCAGGTAGAAGT
Organism: uncultured bacterium; assembly: GCA_965603125.1. Lineage (GTDB taxonomy): Bacteria > Zixibacteria > MSB-5A5 > GN15 > FEB-12 > JAJRTA01. Next base: position 73,793 of record CBFDBU010000009.1, read on the forward strand.
CGTGACCATAGCGTTCCGCCTTGGCCGCCGCTAACAGACCTTCCAACAACAGCTTATTCTTTGCTTCTCCCGTGGTCATCTAATCTTCCTCATGCCCCATCATTGATCAGTGCTCGAGGTTGAACTCCTGGAAATCGAAAAAGTTACCGGTGCGATTGAAATAGTCCAGTTCGGCCTGTACAATCGCCAGGTGTCCTTCTTCAATCTCCAGAAAACGGGCAAACAGTTCGCCCTCCTCTTTCAACTCCCTGATCATTCGCCGGTAGAAGCCCGCTGTTTCCTGCTCCATGGCCAGGGCCTTCTTGAGCATTTCCCGTTCTGTGCCGTAGTCTCTGGTTGAGAGGTGCTCGCCCAGTTTTTTCACTCCTTTTTCAATAGTCTCCCGGGCAGGTACAACGCTCTTGAGCTTAGCGGGAGACACCTTCCCGGATTGCTTCCACCCAGCGAGGAGGGATGCCAGGTGGTCGATATGCAACTGCTCCTCATTGCCAAGCACCTCAAAAACTCGCCGGCCGGTCTCATCGGCGATATTGTCCATAGAATCCAGGTACGCATCACGCACCCTGGTTTCGTATTGTATAGCTGTCTTGATCGCTTCTTCCAGGTTCATCTACTCCTCCTAATTCAATACCCGGTGGTCGATAACAAACGCTCCATCCCCACGGTGATACGCCGATGCGGCACGCGGATTATCTTTCCCGAACTTTGTTAACAGCCCTCAACACATCGTCGTAATCAGGTTCCTCGGTTATCTCTTCAACGTATTGGATGTACCGGATAGTACCCGTCCGGTCGAGGACAAAAATGGTTCGGGCCAGAAGCCGCAGTTCTTTGATCAGTACTCCGTACGCCTTTCCAAAGGACGCGTCGCGGTGGTCAGAGAGGAGCTTGACATTTTCCACACCTGCCGCCGCACACCAGCGGGCTTGGGCAAACGGGAGGTCCATGCTGAGAGTAAGGATCACAACGTCGTCGCCAAACTTCCCTGCTTCCTGGTTAAACCGTTTCGTTTCAAGATCACAAACCGGCGTATCCACCGACGGTACGGAGACAAGGACCACCACCTTTCCCTTAAACGAGGAAAGCCTGACCGGCTCCAGCTTATCGTTCAGCCCTTCAAAGTCGGGGGCAGTATCACCCACCTTGACTTCGTTGCCGACCAGAGTCAGTGGCTTACCCTTCATCTTTGTCAAACCAGTTCTCTCGCTCATACATTATCCTCCTCAAAGAACAGGATCATCCGTAAGGGTCCATACCCTTCTTGTCTATTGTGATTTCTTTCCGTATGCTTCAGAAATGCTTTTCTCTTGTTGAATGTTCCTGCAACCGGGGCAAATCCCGATAAATTCAACCCGACATCCGAGAATTTTCCAGCCGTTTGCCTGCTTGAACCTCTGATCCAGGAAGTCCCCGGGAATATCATGGAGATCACCGACACAGCCGCAATCAGTACAGCGAATGTGATTATGACGAGCCGGGTTTCCGTCAAACCGGGCTTCTGCGCCAATGGTATCCAGCCTCTGTATGATACGGTTTTTCGCCAGGAATTCCAAGTTCCGATAAACCGTACCCAGGCTGATTCGGGGCATCCTCTCTCGTACAATCTGATAGAGCTCAGCCGCGGTCGGGTGGGATGTCAGTTTGCAGAGCTCTTCCAGAATCACCTGACGCTGCCTGGTATTTCTCTGTGGTTTTTCAGCGGCCAACGGTATCTCCTAAGATTATAGTAATGATAAGCATTACTATTAGGCCTAACGATTGTCAAGTTCTTTTTGTTCCGGATAATCCAGAAAAATCTGCCCCGACTGCCGTAGGTTCCGGTAAATCGTACTATAGAGCCGAACCAGTTCAGAGCCGCTGGTTGACAGAAAGCAAGCCTGGCAGGAATTTGGGTCCTGCCTCACCCAGACTTGACTGCCCCCCGTCTCAGTGCCGCCGGCGATATTCGCGCCTACTCAAAATCCGGTCGTCTGTAACTCCTTCGAACCGGAGTAGTCCATCTTGGCCATCTGCGAGTACAGGTTCCAACGTCGGTCGCAATCCTGCTGGCCAAGTTTGAGAAGCATCGCGGCCCGCACGGGGTCCTTGGTTTTCAGCGTGCGGAAGCGATTCTCGGCGTAGGCATACTCCTCAAACGAGATCGATGGCGCCTTACAGTCGAGCTGTAGCGGGTTCTTGCCCTCGGCGATCCGGTCGGGGTTGTAGCGGTACAGCAGCCAGTGGCCGGACTTGACCGCCTTGTCATCGGCCTCCATGCCGTGGGCCATGTCGATACCGTGCGCGATGCAATGACTGTAACAGATCACCAGTGAGGGCCCGTTGTACCTCTCGGCTTCAACGAACGCCTTGACCGTCTGGGCGTGACTTGCACCCAGAGCAAGCTGAGCCACGTAGGCCGATCCGTAGGACATGATCATCAGGCCGAGGTCCTTTTTCGGGAGCGGCTTGCCGGCGGCGGCGAACTTGGCCGTTGACCCGCGCGGTGTGGCTTTGGACATCTGCCCGCCGGTGTTGGAGTATACTTCGGTGTCGAGCACGAGCAGGTTGACGTTTTTCCCCGAAGCCATAACGTGGTCCAGGCCGCCAAACCCGATATCATACGCCCAGCCGTCACCGCCGATCCCCCAGACGGATTTGTTCACGAGGAAGTTGGCGACGTTCTTAAGGGAAGTCACCCGATCACCGCCGTTCCTGCCGTGGAGTTTGTCGAGAAGGGCCGTGACGCGTATGCGTTGCTCTTCGATACCCTGCTGGGTTAGTTGATCGGCGTTGGCCAGGTCGTCGTACATTTCGGGAGCCAGTTCCTTGACCAGCTCCAGGCCATACTCCTTGAGGCGATCCGCCGTCAGACGCATGCCCATGGCGAATTCGGCGCAGTCCTCAAAGAGCGAGTTGGACCAGGCCGGGCCGCGTCCGTCGGCGCGCCTGGCGAACGGTGTCGTGGGAAGGTTGCCGCCGTAGATCGAACTGCACCCGGTGGCGTTGCCGCAAACGGCGCGATCACCGAACAGTTGCGTCATCAGCTTCACGTATGGCGTCTCACCGCAGCCGGCGCAGGCCCCGGAGTATTCAAACAGCGGCCTGACAAACTGCGAACCCTTGGTTGTCGCAATGTTGTACAGTGATGGATCGACCTCCGGCAGTTCGTTGAGGAAGAAGGCGTAGTTCTCCACCTCCTGTTCCCGGATCGGCATCTGCGGGGCCATGTTGATCGCTTTGACGTCGGTTTTCTGCTTGTTCTCGTCCTTCTTGAATGCCGGGCAGGCGTTCACGCAGACTTCACATCCGGTGCAGTCTTCCGGGGCAACCTGGAGGGTGTAGTACATGCCCTTGAGCTGTTTGGACATGGCGTCGGTATACTTGAAGGTCTTGGGCAGTTTATCCAGGTAATCCCCAGAGAAGACCTTGGGACGAATGGCGGCGTGGGGACAGACAATCGCGCAGATGTTGCACTGGATACACACCTCAGGCTCCCAGACCGGGATGTCGACGGCGATATTGCGCTTCTCGTACTGGGTTGTCGCGCTGGGGTAAGTGCCATCGTCCGGGAAGACGGAGACCGGAAGGTCGTAGCCGCGACCGGCAATAATTTCGGCCGTCACGTTGTGGACAAACTCGGGTGCATGCTCCGGTACGATCGGAGGCATCTTCTTGGTACTGGTCACTTGGCGTGGATAGTCCACCTTGTGCAAGGCTCCCCCAGCGCCGTCAACGGCCGAGTAATTCATGGTGACGACTTTCTCCCCCTTGCCGCCGTAGGTTTTCAGGATGGCGTCCTTGATGGCCTTGACGGCCTCGTCCCTGGGAAGGATTCCGGAGATCAGGAAGAAGGCCGTCTGCATGATCATGTTGATGCGGGCGCCGAGTCCGAGTTCCTTAGCAAGGGAGATGGCGTCGATCACGTAGAAATCGGCCTTTTTGTCGATGATCTGCTTTTGCACCTCCATCGGGATGTGGTCCCACACTTCGTCCGCGCCGTAGGGGGAATTCAGCAGGAACGTGCCGCCATCAACAAGGTTGCCGAGCATATCGTACTTTTCAAGGAAGGAGAAGTTATGACAGGCCACAAACTGTCCGGAGGTAATAAGGTACGGCTTGCGTATCAGTTCCTTACCGAACCGCACGTGAGAGACCGTGATCGCCCCCGCCTTCTTGGAATCGTAAACGAAATAGCCCTGCGCGCAGTTGTCCGTGTTTTCTCCGATGATCTTGATCGAGTTCTTATTGGCGCCCACGGTACCGTCGGCGCCGAGGCCATAGAAAAGACCGCGGAAGTTCTCACCCTCAAGATCGAATGATAGGTCCGGCTCCAGTGACGTCATGGTAACGTCGTCCCTGATGCCGACCGTGAAGTGATTCCCGGGTTCGTCGTTGCTCAGGTTGTCAAACACTGCCTTGGCCATCGGTGGGTTGAACTCGGCCGAGCCAAGTCCGTAGCGGCCGCCGACCACGCGCGGGCGTTCGGTCGGCCGGGTCCAGCCTTTGTCGTATGCCTCGTCAAGCGCGGCCTGGATGTCGATATAGAGCGGTTCGCCTACCGCGCCCGGCTCCTTGGTGCGATCCAGTACGCCGATCCGTGTTACCGTGGATGGCAGAGCCGCGACAAATACCTCGGACGCGAAGGGGCGATAGAGACGCACCTTGATTAAGCCGATTTTCTCGCCGCGCTTAACCAGTTCCTCGACAGTTTCGTGAACCACCTCGGCCCCCGTGCCCATGATAACGACTACTCGTTCCGCCTGGGGATGGCCGATGTAGTCAAAAAGCCGGTACCGGCGACCCACTATCGAAGCAAACCTGTCCATATGCTTTTGAACGATATCGGGAGTGGCCTGGTAGTACTTGTTGATCGTCTCCCGTGACTGGAAAAAGACGTCCGGGTTCTGCGATGTACCCTTGATGGTCGGATTGTCGGGCGAAAGAGCCCGCCGGCGATGGTCGGTGATCAACTTCTGAGGGAGCATCTCTCGCATGTCGTCGAAGGGAATCTCCTCGATTTTCTGGACCTCATGCGAGGTGCGGAAACCGTCAAAGAAATGGACGAACGGTACGCGGCTCTCAAGCGCCGCCGCCTGGGCGATCAGGGCCAGATCCATGACCTCCTGCACCGACCCCGAGGCGATAAGCCCGAAACCGGTGGAACGGACGGCCATGACGTCGGAATGATCGCCAAAGATCGAAAGGGCGTGGGTGGCCACGGCGCGCGCCGATACATGGAACACGGTGGGGGTAAGCTCCCCGGCGATCTTGAACATGTTGGGCACCATGAGCAACAGTCCCTGCGAGGCGGTGAAGGTCGTGGTCAGGGCGCCCGTGGTCAGGGCGCCGTGAACGGCGCCGGCGGCACCGGCCTCGGACTGCATCTCCACCACCGTGGGAATGGTGCCCCAGATGTTTTTCTTTCCGTCGGCGGATCTCTCGTCGGCGACCTCACCCATGTTGGAGGAGGGGGTAATGGGGTATATGGCAATGACTTCGTTCGTGGCGTGAGCCACGTACGCAGCGGCCGTGTTGCCGTCAGTCATCACCATCCTGCGATCGCGGTCTTTGGCCTGCTTCCGCTTTTGCTCTAACGCCTGTACATTTTCATCCGCCATCGGTATGCTCCTGAGTTAAATGACAAAACACATGTTATTATAGCAGTTGTCGGCAATCAGTCGGGTTTGGAAATAGTGATTTTCTTCTGACCCTGGTACTTCCCCTTCTTGTCCCGGTAGGAGTCGGCGCACACCTCCGACGCCTCCAGGAACAGCAACTGCGCTATGCCCTCGTGAGCGTATATCCGGGCCGGTAGCGGGGAACTGTTGGAAAGCGATATGGTGGCATATCCTTCCCACTCCGGTTCAAACGGCGTGACATTGACGATGACGCCCATTCGGGCGTAAGTCGACTTGCCCAGGCAGATGGTGATTACGTTGCGGGGAATCTTGAAGTACTCCCGGCTGCGTCCCAGCACAAATGAGTTGGGGGGAATCAGAATGCTGTCGGCCTTGACGTCGACGAACTGCTCCGCCCCTCCCTGCTTGGGGTCGAGTTCCGATACACCTTCGGTGCTGAGCAGTTTGAACTCATCCGCCAGACTTATGTCATAACCATAGGATGAAACGCCGAAGCTTATCCCGCGACGCACCTGGCTCTCCGAGAAGGGGACTATCATCTCGCTGTCGCGGGCCATCTGTATTATCCACAGGTCGGATTTGACCGACATAACGGCTTATCTCCTTTACGCGGCTTTCCAGCGTAACTTGAAAGATAACTTCCTCGCTGTCACATGTAAACCGAAATAACGATGTACAGGTTTTCCGGCTACGTCACCGTTACACCCTTAGCGTGTTCCCACTCCGCCAGATCGGCCAGGGTGTGGGATTCAAAGGTCTCGATCAGGCCTTTTTCTACCATCACCAGGAGATCTCGAACAGCGCAACGATCGCTCTTGTCGCAGTGGTCCGGATCAGGAATACATTGCAGCAGGTGATAAGGTCCCTGGATCGCCTCGAGCACCGCCATGACCGTTATCTCGGCGGGGCTCCCGGTCAGCGTAAACCCTCCCCTGACGCCACGATAGGATCGCACGATGCCATACCGAGCCAGCGACTGAAAGATCTTGGCGAGGAATTTCTCGGGAATCTCCCTCGCCTCGGCAATCTCGGAAAGAGGGGTTACAGCAGTGCCGCCCTTGGCGACCAGATACAAAACCCCCAGTATCCCGTATTCTTCTGCTTTCGTGAATTGCATAACGACCTTCGTTCCCGGTCTACTCCAAGTCAACGCTCAAACGCGGCCGTCCCTCAGAGTACTCCGATCTTTTTGCTTCCAAGAAAATACGCAGAAAGGGACGCATTAGTCAACCAGTATTGGTGACATTTTTCACAAAGTAAGCCCGCCGGTTTCTCCGATCCCGTCGCGTTGCCGATTGACAATTGTCCGATTTCATATACCTTTACCCGACGCGGATCACCTGGCGGAAAGTTGAGGAGTAGCGATGTCGGACGAGCAGGAAGCGAAGGATAAAGGCTTGTTGATTGTTTATACCGGCAACGGAAAGGGGAAGACAACGGCCTCCCTGGGAATGTGCCTGCGCGCCGCCGGTTACGGCTGGAAGATATGCCTCATCCAATTCATCAAGGGGAGCTGGAAATACGGCGAGTTGGAGGGCGTCAAGAAACTGGAGCCGGACCTGGAGCCTCACGTGATGGGCAAGGGGTATGTGCGCATTGTCGACGACACCAGGCAGATGTCTGAGCACAAGAAGGCCGCCGCCGAGGGTGTAACGCTGGCCCTTGAGAAAATCCGGTCCGGGAAATACCCGCTGATTATTCTGGATGAACTTAACGTTGCCGCCAAACTTGGCCTCGTTTCGACGGAGGATATCAAGACCATCGTCGCGGCTCGGTCTGAGAACCAGCACCTGGTGATAACGGGCCGCGACGCCGCCGACTGGCTTATCGAAGCGGCTGATCTCGTCACTGAGATGGTGGAGATAAAACACCCCTATCAGAAGGGTGTCCTCGCCCAGAAGGGAATCGACTATTGAGAATCTCCGTCACGGGGGCAACCGGTTTCATCGGGCGGCATCTTGTCAACCGCCTCCTGACCGCCGACCACGAGGTAGTGGCGCTGGTTCATACCAACTCCGGTGAGGGAACGGCAGGGAAGGGAGTTACCCGGGCAGCGGGATCAGTGGAAGATGTCCCCAGTCTGGAGGCTGCTTTTGGCGGGGTGACGACAGTTTATCATCTGGTCGGGCTCATTGCCGAGTCCGGTACGGCGACCTTCGAGCAGACCGTGGTGCGCGGGACCGAGAATGTCGTCGCCGCCTCTCAGGCGATGGGAGTGAGCAGGATTGTCTATCTGTCGGCGATGGGCGCCGCGGCCGACGCTCCCTCGCAGTATCACCGGACGAAACACCGCGCGGAGCAGGCGATCCTTTCATCAGGTCTCGAGTATGTGATCCTGCGGTCTTCGGTCGTCTACGGTCCCGGTGATCGGTTCATGTCGCAACTCGCGAACCTGATTACCAGGCTGCCGGTCACGCCCGTGATCGGCAACGGGAAGTACCGGCTGCAACCCATATTCATCGAAGACCTCACGGAAATCATGTACCGGGCGCTGACGACGGATGAGGCGGTGGGACGGGTGGTCGATGTCGGCGGCCCGGAAGAACTCGAATACCTGGAGATACTCGATATCCTGAAATCAGTCCTGGGCAGAAAGCGCTTGAACTTCTTCGTTCCGATGGCGTTCATGGGTCTGATGGCGCGAATCATGGAGATGGCGATCAAACCGGCGCCGCTCACGCGTGATCAACTGGTTATGATGGAAATGGGAAACACGGGCGACGTGAGAGAGATGACAGAGTTGTTCGGCGTCAAGCCGGTTTCACTCCCTCAAGGTCTGAAAAGCTACATGAGGAAGTAAGGATGGCGAAGGAAAAGCAGTACGATATCGTGATAGTCGGCGGTGGTCCCGGCGGGCTTACCGCCGGCCTTTACGGCGCCAGGGCGGAAAGAAAGACAATCGTCCTTGAAAAACTCACCCCGGGGGGACAAATCGCCAACACTGATGAGGTCGAGGATTACCCCGGATTCGAGAAAATATCCGGCGTCGAGTTGGCCATGAAAATGACCGAGCATGCCAAGGGTTTCGGTCTTGAGATCGCCGCCGAGGAAGTCGTAGAAATCTACGTGGACGGCGACGATCGGGTGGTCAGGTGCGCCTCGGGCGATACTTACCGGGCCAGGGCGGTGATACTGTCAACGGGCGGTTCTCCGGTCAAGCTTGGTGTTCCCGGCGAACGGGAGTACACCGGCAGGGGCGTGTCGTACTGCGCCATATGCGACGGCGCCTTCTTCAAGGGCCAGGTGATTGCGGTCGTCGGCGGCGGTGATGCTGCCGTCGAGGAAGCCACCTTCCTGACCAAATTCGCATCGAAAGTGCATATTATTCACCGGCGTGATGCCTTGCGTGCCGCCAGAGTCATTCAGAGCCGCGCCTTCAATAACGAAAAGATCGAAATCATCTGGGACACGATAGTCGAGTCGGTCAACGGCAACGGCACGCGCGTTACCGATCTGTCGCTGAAGAACGTCACGACCGGTGATAAGTCGAGTCTCCAAGTGGGCGCTGTGTTCCCCTTCCTGGGCTTCCGCCCGAACTCCAACATCACTCGTGAAGCCCTCCGCACCAACCAGGCAGGATATATCGTCACCGACGAGAAAATGGAGACATCCATCAAGGGTATCTATGCCTGCGGTGATGTCCGAGCCCAACTCGTCCGCCAGATTACGAATGCGGTGGGAGACGGCACTACGGCGGCCGTAGCAGCAGATAAGTATATCGAGGAGCTGGAGGACCGACAAGCTCACGGCAAGTAAGCAGGCCGCAGTCCCCCCTCCGGCAGATCGGCTGCAGATCGAGTCCGAATCGCGCCTTCAGGATCACCGAGGCGCCTGCGCCATATATGGCTGATCGGAATGCAGTCTCTTGCATAAGGTGAGTATGCTCGGCATGTCTACTCTTCGCCGTCATCGGGTTCCCATTGTTCCCGGTCGCGTCCGCCCGAGTGTAAGCTCAAGCCGTGTCGCCAGTTGGCTCGGAGTTTCGTGACCGGCGTCCGCTTACTGCTTCAAGGCACGTGATTTGCGTGTACTCATATGGGTAAGCATCGAGCTTACGGCAGCATTAGATCCACGGGAGTGGTGTGCGCTGGTAATACAGCCACCTGACTCATGAGTCGGGCATCCCCCCTCCGCCACTCCCGTTTTCTTATTGTGGGATTTCCCCTCGTCGATTCAAGAAAACGGGGTCGCTACCGATACCTTTCCTGATAGAGCAGTTATGGAAGGAGCCGGTCTTGATTCGACGGTGTCTGGGCAATCTGCGGCCGGGCCTGCTGGTCCGGCTCAGCAACATAATCATCATGCAAGTGGTGTTTGTCTTTGCCGCTTTAGCGCTCATCATCTTCTATCCCCAGCAGGAATGGTCCGTTGAATACGACACCCAGGCAGTCCAGGAGCGGTTCCAGGGATTGTGCAAGCGTCTCTCAGAGGTCCTGGCAGTCGATAGTGGCGCTTCCGGCGAGGCGGCCATAGTCATCAGCGATGACACTCGCAGGTCGCTGGATCGGCTCTTTGCTGCTCAGAACGAACTCAGCCTGGCGACAATCCATATCGCCAGACCTGAAGAGGGTATTCAGGCCGTCTATGCTTATGACGGAAGTCACCACCAGGCCGCGCCGGAAGGCAGCTCGCTTGCAGAGTTGGCCAACGAGGGCGCTCTTCAGCTTGCCCTGATGCAGCCGGCGGGTACATTTGCGCCCTACTCCTTCAGCCCGGAGAACTGGGTCTATCTCTTCCGATTCGACATTGAGCACGATCTGCCGGCAATACTGGCGGCAAGAATCGACCATGGCCTGCTGATCTCCGACAGATCCAAGCTGCAGTATGCCCTGGTGCTTTTGTTCCTCTGTTCGACTTTGGTATCGCTTCTGATCGTGTATCTTCTCTCCCTCAAAGTCAAGACACCGCTGGACAGGCTCCTGCACGGCATGGAGAAGACCACCGAGGGCCAGCTTTTCTATACGATAGAGGCCGACGGCAGCGGCGAACTGGGGCGGATCGTGGAGTCTTTCAACAAAATGTCGCGGCATCTCTGGGACGACCAGAAACAGATCGAGAGGTACAGTCTGCTGCTCAAGGATGCGTCTGTCGCCCGGTCGGAGGCGCAGGCGTTTCTGGCCACTCTCATCGACTCCTCACCCGGCTGCATCGTGGTCGCCTCGGTCGACGGCGAGATAGTGATATTCAACCGCAAGGCGACCGAGGTTTTCGGATACGACGCCTCGGAGGTGATGGGAGCGACGTGCGATCGGCTGTTCACCCGTTCGGTTCAGTCCGAGGACTGGCGCCGTTCCCGGGACAGTGACCAGTCACTCAGTGACAAGTCACGTAGTGACGAGTCACATAGTGAAGTGGTCTGTTGCCGGAAAGACGGTTCCCTGTTTCCCGCCTACCTGGTGGCGTCGCCGATCAGGACCAGCACCGGAGAGGTGGCGGCGCACCTGTTCATCCTGCGGGACATCTCGGAAAGCAAGAACTTCCAGGAGATGATGGTCCGGCTGGATCGCTACTACACCCGGGGTGAAATGGCCGGTGATATCGCCCATGAGATCAACAACTACCTGGCCGTGTTGTCGGGGAATATCGAACTCATGCCGCTCTTCATGAAGAAAGGTCAGAACGACAAGATCTCCAGAAAGCTCGAGCTCATGAAAACCACCGTCGACCATATTGCGAAATTTACCGACGGCCTGATGGACGTCAACCAGGGCAGTCCCCGCTTTGCCGGGGCCGACGTCAATCAACTCATACAGAACATGCTGGCCTTCGTAAAACCGCAGAACAGGTTCGACGGCATACTGATCGACACCCACCTGTCCTCTGATGTGCCGCTGGCGGAGATCGATGTGGGTTTAATCCAGCAGGTCCTGATCAACCTGCTCCACAACGCCTCCGACGCGCTCTCGGAAACGACCGGGGAACGAAAGATAGAAATCAACTCTGCTGTCATCGCCGAAGGCCCCGAGACTCGCGTTCGCATCGAGGTAATAGACACCGGGCCCGGAGTCCCGCCGGATCGCGAAGAGATCCTGTTCAAGGAGCGCTTCACAACCAAGCGCAGGGGCCACGGTTTCGGGCTGGTGACCTGTCGCAAGATAATGGAGACGCACCATGGACGAATCGACTACATGCGTCGAGAGAACACCGTCTTTCTCATTGAGTTTCCCACGGTACACCAACCGACCCCGGCCGAAACCGATTCCACCGACCGGCAGTCGATGACTACGCCAACGATCTAACTTTATATTGCCCTCTCGTGGCCCGGCGCTAACTTGCACTCGATGAAGGAGCCCTCGAAAACCACGTCGGTCGGACTGGAACAGCGACTTCTGGCGGCGCTGGTTGTTCTGCTGGCCCTGGCAGTGTTCGGATTCACCTGGGTGGGTATCAGGGAGAGCCGCTCCGCCGGCCTGCGACTCCTGATCCTGCAGGGAAGGGCGTTTACGGAGGCTCTGGCCCAAGCGGCTGAGAACGCCATAGCTTCAGAATCAGTCTTCGACAACCTTGTGTACCTTCGATACAGTGAGGTTGTCAGAAGCCTACCCAGTACCGATCTGTCGCAACTAACAGATCTTGATCTGGTTCAACTGGCTGTAAACCATGACCTGTATGGGGCGTATGTTTTCGACTCGTCGGCCGCCGTAGCGGTCGGGGGAGCGACGCGGGGACCGCAGATAGGTCCACCTGAGTTTGTTGCCGACGAGGTTGCCCAGCTCCTGGCCAATCCCGAGGATCGCTATACCCTGCTTCTGGACGAGGGCGATCACGGCATCGGACCTGTCCACTACTACCTGGAGATTACCGGCGATCTCAGCCGCGTGGTAGTGCTGGTTGCCGACGCTCTGTATTTCACCGATGCCCTCAGGCAGACTCAGATTGGTTACCTTGCTCGGAACATGGCCGGGGAAGCCGGGGTCGAGTATATCATCTATCAGGCTACCGATGGAATCGTCTTTGCCTCTCGCAAGATGGGCAGTCTGCTTGCGATTGAATCCGACCCATTTCTGGTTGAGGCCCTGGAGAGCGACACGATTATGCATCGGTTATACCGCTTTCAGGAACGAGAAGTGCTGGAGTTGGCGCGGCCGTTCTCATCGGTGGAGTATCCCTTTGGGGTCCTGCGTGTCGGTCTCTCACTTGAAGGGTACTACTCGATTTCGAGTGGTTTCGACGTGTTGATGATCAGCCTGGCGGTGGTTCTGTTCGTCCTCCTCCTGGTGGCGCTCTTGTATCTGAACAGCAGGCGCAAGAGAAGGGAGATCAGCCGCGAGTATGCCCGAATGAAGACCGTTACCGACCGCATATTCGATGAAATGCGAACAGGCGTGGCGGCCGTGCAGACCGACGGCGTTATTTCTCTCGCCAACGACGCCTTTGAAGGCATCTTCGGCGTCAGCAGTTGTATCGGTAGACACTGGGACGAAGTGACAAAAGAGCCGCAGTTGGCTTTCGGCACCATCCACGGAGACCATCCGACCTCTCTGGAAAAGGAAGTAAGCCTGACCGTCGACAATGTAAGCCGGACTCTCCTGGTAGCCGCGTCACCGCTTGAACTGGAGGAGGGTCGGCCGTCGGGTGTGGTGGCGGTTGTGTATGATATCACCAGGCTGAGAAAGTTCGAGCGCGAATCGGCTCGCAGGGAGCGCTTGTCCGAGATGGGCAACCTTGCCGCCGGGGTGGCGCATGAGATCCGCAACCCGCTCAACACCATCTCAATTGCCGTCCAGCGACTCGCCGGTGAGTTTGAGCCGGTGGAAAACCGCACTGACTACGAAACGATTACCACCCAGATCAGGGACGAAACGAAAAGGCTCAACGATATCATCACTCGGTTCCTGGCGCTGGCGCGAGGGGAAAAACGGCGCTACCGCCGGATCAGGCTGGATGAACTGATTACCGAGATTGGTCGGTTCTTCGAGCCGGAAGCACGACAATTAGGGATCGATCTTTCAGTCAGAACCGACAGCGATCTCACGATTGAAGCCGACCGCGACAGCCTCAAGCAGGTCTTCTCGAATCTGTTCAACAATGCCAAGGAAGCTCTCGCCGGTCAGGGGGGTGGGATTGTGATCGCAGCCAAAGGGCTGCGGAAGTCGATCGAGATTCTGTTTGCCGACACCGGGCCCGGCATTCCCGTCGGCATCCGCGAGAAAATGTTCACTCCGTACTTCACGACCAAAGACGGTGGCACCGGCCTGGGGCTGCCTACTGTCCACAAGATCATCACCGACCTGGGCGGAGAGATAAACGTCCGGGAGACCGAGTCCGGCGGCGCCGCGTTTGTAATTTCCCTTCCCCGCCCCGACCATCACTAATGGACACGAGTTTGACGGGTATTGTTGGTTGCCGGTCACTTCCCTTGCACAACTGCCGCGCGAACCAGAAAAAAGCGGCTCGCACGTGGCGGGCCGCTTATACAACAACAGACTGCTCTGTCTACTGCTTGATCTGTCCCCAGAGCCACTGGGAGCTGACCGACTTAGGACGGGTGATTGCTGTGCCGAGGGCGCGATTGAGTACGAGCTGAGTCAGCATACCCATTGAACGTGATACCGAGAACAGCACCGTGTAGTACTGGAACTCCTTCAGACCATAGTAGAACAGCAAAGCGCCGGAACCGGCGTCGACATTCGGCCACGGGTTCTTGGCTTTGCCGTGCTCCTTGAGGACCTCCGGTACGATATTGAAGACACGGTCGACAGTCTGGAAAACCGGGTCCTTCTTCATGTACCTCTTGCCGAATGCGTTGAAGGCGCTGAAGCGTGGGTCGGTGACGCGCAGTACGGCGTGACCGTAGCCGGGAATGACCTTGCCGGAATTGAGTGTCTCCCAAGTGTATTCGCGAATCTGCTCGTCGGAGGGTGCGCCGCCGAACTTATCCATCGTCTCCAGGATCCAATTGAGGCACTCCTGGTTGGCCAGTCCGTGCAGCGGGCCGGCCAGGCCGTTCAGTCCTGCCGAGACCGAGTAGAAGGCGTCAGACAGGGCCGAGCCTACCGTATGACAGGTATTGGCCGAGACGTTACCGCCTTCATGATCGCAGTGCAGCGTCAGGTAAAGACGCATCATCTTGGCCGTCTCGCCCTTCTTCGGGGGCAGACCCAGCATCTTGGCGAAGTCGGCCGCCCAGTCGAGCTTCTTGGACGGTGGGATCAGGTCACCCTTCTTGTAGCGGATGCGGTAGACGCCGGCGGCGATAGTGTGGATAGTACCCATCACACGCATGGAGTCTTCGAGGGTCGGCTCCCAGTAGTCCATCTTGGTCATGCCTTCCGTGTAACGCTTGCGGAAGGCCGATTCGTTCTCCATGGCCAGGATCGCCGTGTCAAGCATGGCCATCGGATGGGACGTCTTCGGCATCGCCTTGAGAACCTTCCAGACGTACTTGGGCACTTCGCCGTACGATTTCAGTTCCTTCTGGAACAGTTGCAGCTCGTCAGCGGTGGGGATATCGCCCGTGAGCAACAACCAGAAGATCTCTTCGGGAAGTTTTTCGGTCAGTTCCATTATCGGACGACCGCGGATAATCAAACCTTTGTCCGGTTCCACGACGGAAGTGTCGCACACCATTCCCTTGACGCCGCGCATACCACCGATCGCCTGCGCCACCGAAACCTGGGAGATGCCGACCTCCCCGTGCTTCTTGAGAAGCGTTACGCGCTCTTCCCGCAGCTTGGGGAGCTGGGCGGCAAAGGTTTCTTTCAGTGTTTTGGCCATGAAATACTCCTTGTTAATTAATATAGTGACTGCTGACTTGATTTTCTCGGTGTCAGTTCACTCCTGCTCAATGTGAAACCTTTCACATTAGAACCGATATCATAACGGCTGCGGATTGCCTTGTCAAGTAGTACGGTCGCAAAAACCTGCCGGTATTTACCTGACAGGGAAGATTTTGTCCGGGTTGAGCAGGCCTTCCGGGTCGAAGACCTCTTTGATCTTTCTCATGAACTCCAGCGTCGGCGGATCGAACTCCCACGGCAGGAATGCCGCTTTGTGGCTGCCGATCCCGTGCTCGCCGGTGAGCGTGCCGCCCAGTGCGAGCGTTTTCCGGTAGAGTCTCTCGGTCTCCTGCTTAATGAGAGCGATTTCGCCCTCATTGCCGGTCATTGAGAGGAAACTGACGTGCAGGTTGCCGTCACCGGCGTGGCCGAAGGCGTTGACTCGCAGGGGGCTGCTCGCATTCAATTCGGCCACGAACTCGATCAGGGTCATAAACCGGGAGACCGGCACCGCCACATCCTCGTTGTATCGGAATCGGGCCATCTCGCGCACGGCCTTCGACAGGTTCCGCCGTATCCGCCACAGTTCCTCGACCCGGGCAGGATCGTCGGCAGTCCGCAGGTAGGAGGCGTGATTTTGCTCGCAGAGTCCACGAATGGCGTCAGCCTGGGCAGCCTCTGCTTCGCCCGCGGTTTCGATCAGGAGAATTGCCGCCACCCGGTCGAGGCCCTCGGTTTTTTCGTACCGGTTGGAGCACTCTGCGGCGTCGCCGTCGAGGTATTCCATCATGGTGGGGATGATCCCGGCCTCCGTGATCTCGGAGACGGTGCGGGCGGCGTCGGTTGGGTTGTCGAAAGCCGCCAGGATGGTGCCGCCCACCGACGGCGTCGGAATGAGCCGCACGCCAATCTCGGTGACGACGGCCAGGGTTCCCTCGGATCCGATGAGAATGTCACCGAGCGCAAACCCCCGCCGGTTGTTGCCGGCGCCGGTGGCGATCACTGATCCGTCGGCGGCGACAGCCCGCAAGCCGATAATGTAGTCGCGCGTTACGCCGAACCGCTGGCATCGAAGACCGCCCGCGTTCTCCGCCACGTTACCGCCGAGCGAACACTCGGCGTAGCTGGCCGGGTCGGGGGGATAGGTCAGACCGTACGCGACGGCGGCGTCCAGCAGTTCCTTGGTGATGACCCCGGGGCCGCAGACGGCCGTTGCTGTGGTTGCATCGATTTCGAGCTTCTTCATCCTTTCGGTCGAAAGGACCAGGCTGCCCGGAGACGGTACACACCCTCCCGACAGCCCCGTTCCGGCCCCGCGTGGGATCACAGGCAAGCCTGTCTTTCTGGCAAACTGTACGGTGGAGACAACGTCGCTCTCGGACTCGGCCAAAACAACAGCGACCGGCAGGCCGGTCTCTTCGGTGGCGTCCTGGAAGTATGCTTCCCATCCGGCAAGGTCGGTGACCAATGAGTTCGGGTTGGTGAGGTGCGCTTTCAGTTTTGCGAAATCAGGGACATTCATGGTCACTAAGGAGGCCTTGCCGACGCACGATGTCAAGACAAGTGTCCGGCAGCAGGATGCGCGGCGCACCGACGCAGTCGGAAGTCGCTACCGCCCCTGGGTACGCCACTGCTTGCCGTCGCTTTTCTTGGTCGATGCTTTGACGGTTTTGGCGGCTTTCTTCTGCGATGCCGCGGGCGGCACGGCGGTCTTGTCCGCGGTGGCGTCTTTCTTGTACTGGTCACTGCGATAGTCGGTGGCATAGAACCCGGAGCCCTTTAGCAGGAACCCAGCCCCACCGGTGATGATGCGTTCGGCCTTACCGCCGCAGCGCGGACAGACCTCAATCGGCCTGTCGGTTATTGACTGGAATTCCTCAAAGTCCTTTCTGCAATCGCGGCAGTGGTACAAATATGTCGGCATTACCGGGGTGCTCCTTCAACTAATCTCCGCCAGTATAATGTATCGGCGCAGGTGGCCGGTGTCTTATCCATCGGATCGTTGCCATTCTGTCGATTGCCACGTCGACTCCGGGTCGCAGCGGACGATCTAAAAGTCGCGTTTCACCGGGCCGGCGGCAGCCACCTCCTTCGGTGTTCCGGCCGCGAACTTCTTGAAGTTCTCGATGAACAGGGCGGCCAGTTGCAGATACTTCTGCTTGTATGCCTCGCGGTCATCCCACGTCTGGGCCGGGTCAAGAACCTTTTCCGGTACTCCCTCGCAGCGCTTCGGTACCTGGAAGCCGAACAGCGGATCGGTGCGATACTCCACGTCAAGCAGCCGGCCATCTAAGGCGTGGTTGAGCAATGTCCGCGTGTGCTTGATGCTCATGCGTTTTCCAATGCCGTACTGACCTCCGGTCCAGCCGGTGTTGACCAGCCAGCAATTGACGCCGTGCTTGTTGATCTTGTTTTTGAGCATTTCAGCGTAGTAATACGGATGGTGCACCATGAACGGCGCCCCGAAACAGGCGCTGAATGTAATCTCCGGCTCCTTGCCCAGGTCGACCTCGGTCCCGGCCACCTTCGACGTGTACCCGGATATGAAGTGATACATGGCCTGTTCCGGCGTCAGCCTGGCAAGGGGCGGCATCACTCCCGAGGCATCGCAGGTGAGCATGATAATGTTCTTCGGGTGCCCGGCCTGCGCCTCCGGCACGGCGTTGTCGATGTAGTGCAGCGGGTAGGCGGCCCTGGTGTTCTCCGTTAGTTCGTCATCGTCGAGGTCCAGAAGCCGTGTCACCGGGTCGTAGACCACGTTCTCCAAGATCGTTCCGTACCGGCGGGTGCATTTGTAGATCTGCGGTTCCGCTGTGGGTGAGAGAGCAATCACCTTGGCGTAGCAACCGCCCTCGAAATTGAACACGCCCTCGTCGCTCCAGCCGTGTTCGTCATCGCCTATCAGGCCGCGTCCGGGATCGGCCGAGAGCGTTGTCTTGCCGGTTCCCGACAAACCGAAGAACAGCGCTGTGTCGCCGTCCTTGCCGACGTTGGCGGAGCAGTGCATGGAGAGTACACCCTGAAGTGGCAACAGGAAGTTCAGGACGGTGAAGACCGACTTCTTGATTTCCCCGCCGTACCCGGAGTTGCCGATGATACAGAGTTTCTGGGCGAAATCCAGCAGTATGAACGTGGGGGAGAGGGTGCCGTCGACCTGGGGCAGAGCCTTGAACGAAGGCGCGGCGATGATAGTGAACTCCGGTATGAATTTCCGCAGTTCGTCGTTGGTCTGGGCCGGTATGAGCATGTTACGGGCGAAGAGGCTGTGCCAGGCAAGTTCGGAGACGATCCTTACCGGCACACGGTAGTTTGGATCGGCGCCGGCGTAGCAGTCCTGAACAAACAAATCGCGGCCCTGCAGGAAACCCTGGAGGCGCTGCAGCACGGTGTTGAATTTCTCCTCGCTGAAGGGCCGGTTGTACTGACCCCACCAGATCTTGTCTTCGGTATCGGTTTCCTTGACGATGAACTTGTCATTGGCCGAGCGGGCGGTGTGTTTGCCGGTATTGACGGCTATCGGGCCCATGTAGGACAGGGAACCTTCTCCTCGGAAAACAACCTCCTCGTAGAGAGCTTCGGTCGGCAGGTTCCAGTAGACGTTGTGGAGGTTAACCAGCCCGTGGTTCTTGAGGCCGTATTCGCTTTTTCTCGACTTCGCCTGCCCGAGCGCCGGTGATTTTATGTCAATGATGTACTGGCTCATACCCAGTCCCTCCTGAGTTTGCGATCTCCAATATAGATCTCGTTGGGTGACTCCGGATCGAGCGCCCACTTGATGCGGGCGACGCCTTCGGTGATCTCCTTGATTGAGCCGCAGAAGCTCAGTCGGAGGTGGCCTTCCATGCCGAACTCACCCCCCGGAACCGCTACTACCAGCGCCTTCTCAAGAAGGAAAGCGGCCAGAGCCGTGGAGTCTTTGGAGTAGGCGCTAAAATCCGGCAAGCAGTAGAAGGTACCGTCGGGAGGTATGAGCTTGACGCCGCTGAAAGCGCCCAGCTCGCTTACCATAACCTCGCGGTTGTTTTCCAGCGTCAGGCGGAGATTTTCCACGACGCTCTGGATACCACCCAAAGCACCGGCGGCGGCGGCCTGTAGTACTACCGACGGGCAGGAGGTGTTTTGGGCGGCGACGTTGATCATCGTCCTGGTCACTTTGCGGTTGGCAATGGTCCAGCCGATTCTGAAGCCGGTCATGGCGTACGCCTTGGAGACGCCGTTGATCACGATCAACCGCGAGTTGTCGGAGTCATCTTTGGCGTACTTGTAGCAGGACACGGCTTTCTTGCCGTTGAACACCAGCTTGTGGTAGATATCGTCCATCACGAGGTAGATATCTTTCTTCTCGCAGTACTCGACTATCTCGCCGATGAAATCCTCGGAGTAGACGGCGCCCGAAGGATTATTCGGGCTGTTGATAACGATCACCTTCGTGTAGGAACTGACCGACTGGATGATATCCGCCATCCGTGGCTGGAAGCGACCGTCTTCCGGTTTCACGACTACCGGCACGCCGTAAAGCATCTTGACTATCTCGGGGTAACTTACCCAGTAGGGAGCCAGAATGATTACTTCGTCCTGGGGATTTAAGATCGTCATCATCAGGTTGTAGAACGCCTGCTTGGCTCCCGCGGAGACGATGACGTTTTCCGGGCCGACGACCTTGTCGTAATTGTCCTCGGTGTACCGTATGATGGCCTTGATGAGAGTCGGGATACCCTCGGTCGGAGTGTACCGAATGTCACCGCTGGTGAGTTTGGCCGAGCAGGCCAGGATGGCGTCAATGGGCACCTTGCTTTTCGGTTCCCCGGCGCCTAAGTGTATGACCGCTTCTCCTCTTTCGCGCAGGATGCGGGCTTTCTCGTTCTGAGCCAGGGTAGCGGATTCTTTTATTTCCTTTGCAAGTTGGCTTATGCTCATCGCATTACCCTTTCATCAGTGTCGCGATAGCGGTAACGTCGACAATGTCGTCGGCGGAACATCCGCGAGAGAGGTCGTTGGCCGGTTTGGCCAGACCCTGTATAATCGGCCCGGTGGCGGTCGCGTTGGCCAGCCGCTGGGTCAGTTTGTAGGCGATATTCCCGGCGTCAAGATCAGGGAATATCAACACGTTGGCATCGCCGCCTACCGGGGAGCCGGGTGCTTTTTTTTCGGCTATCTCGGGCACGATAGCCGCGTCCACCTGCAACTCACCGTCTACCTTGAGGTCGGGGTGGCCGGCCCTGATGATCTCCAGTGCCTTGAGCACCTTATCGACGTCGGCGTGTCGGGCCGACCCCTTGGTGGAGAATGATAACATAGCAACCTTTGGCTCCTCACCCAGCAGGTTTCGCATGGTCTCGGCCGTGGTGACGGCAATTGAGGCCAACTGCTCCGCATTGGGATTGGGGACGACGGCGCCGTCGGCGTAGAGGAAAACCTTGTCATGGACCTTGCGGTACTCCGGCACCGTCATCATGAAACAACTGGAGACGACCCTAATCCCTTCCTTGAGGCCGAGAACCTGGATGGCAGCACGGAGAACGTCGCCGGTGGTATTGATGGAGCCGGCGACGGAAGCGTCGGCGCGATCGTTCCTGACCAGCATGGCGCCGAAAAAGAGCGGGTCGAGCATGGTCTTGGCGGCTTCGTCCTCGCTGATTCCCTTGGCTTTGCGGATTTCCATGAACTGTGCCACGAAACCGTTGAACTCGCCCGAGCGGGCTGGGTCGATTACTTCCACCCCGGGCAGACTCGGACCGTACTCCCCGGCCAGCCGTGCGATCTCCTTTTCATCGCCCAGGAGCGTGACGGCGGCGATCTCCTCGGTTAGTATCTTCCTGGCAGCCATGATCACGCGCGGTTCCGTTCCTTCGGGCAGGACAACACGTCGCTTTTTCGATCTGGCCTTTTCCTTTATTCTGGACAGGGCGTTCATAACCGTTACCCGTCGTCTATTGTTGACGTCCACTGTTTTCTGTGTTCAGGGGTTGCTCGACAGACTGCGGGTCGGAGAGGAAGGCCTCAATGAACCGGTCGATATCGCCGTCCATCACCGCCTGCACGTTGCCGGTCTCCGCCGAAGTGCGATGGTCCTTGACCATGTTGTAAGGGTGAAATACGTAGGAGCGAATTTGTGAACCCCACTCGATCTTTTTCTTGGACTCGTCGTATTTGGCTATCCGGGCTGTCTCTTCTTCTTTCTTGAGCTGGTAGAGGCGTGCTTTCAGGACGGTCATGGCGGCATCCTTGTTCTTGTGCTGGCTGCGCTGCGACTGGCAGGTGACCACGATGTTGGTCGGGAGGTGGGTGATGCGGATTGCCGACGAGGTCTTGTTGACGTGTTGGCCGCCCGCTCCCGAGGCGCGGAAGGTGTCTATCCGGAGATCCTCGTCGTTGATCTTGATCTCGATATTGCCCTCAACCACGGGATAGACGTGCACCGAGACAAAGGATGTGTGACGCCTGGCGGCGGCATCGAACGGTGAGATCCGCACCAGCCGGTGGACTCCCGATTCCGCCTTGGCGAAACCGTAGGCGAAATCACCCCTGATCTTCATCGTCGCCGATTTCAATCCCGCTTCTTCTCCCGGCTGGTAATCCATCAGGTCCGCCACAAAGCCGCGCCTTTCGATCCAGCGGTTGTACATGCGAAAGAGCATGTCCGCCCAGTCCTGTGATTCCGTCCCGCCGGCCCCGGGGTGGATTGTCAGGATGGCGTCGCGATGATCGTCAGGACCGGAGAGAAGCGCGGAGAACTCGAGTTTCTGCAACTGGCCGGCCAGGTCTTTCAGGGTTGTTTCCAACTCCCGGGCATCGTCCGGGGCGCCGTCAGGATCGGTGATATCGAGAAGCTCCGTGATGTCGTCGAGGTCGGAGGTCAGTGCGGCGTGCGAATCCACCCATTTCTTATGGACCGAGACCTCTTTCAGCACCGCCTGGGCGGCCTGGTTGTCGTCCCAGAAACCGGGCTGCGCAGTCTGCTTCTCTAACTCGACAATCTTATGGCGACGACTGTCGAGGTCAAAGATACCTCGCAAGTTTGCCAAGTCTTTCTCTCAGTTCGGGCAGCCTGCTCTTCAGTTCCGCGATCATCACGGGCCTCAACCTCCGTTTCCAAGGAGCCCAAATATATATACAGCCCCAGCGCCGGTCAATCAGGAAAGGTGATATTTTTCACAACGTCGCCCGGATTCAGCGAGTCGGGAGAACCGCAATTATGCCTTTGACAACGACGCTTATCGGCGTATCTTGCCGCCTGATTATGAAGCTGGAGACCATTGTTGTCGGCCCTTTCGAGGTGAACTGTTACATCTATTGGGATGAGCAGACCACCGACGGCGTCATCCTCGACCCGGGCGGTGATGAGGTTGAGATAATTGACCGGGTGGACAGGCTCGGCGTGGCGCCGCGGGCGATCCTGCTGACGCACGGTCATGGCGATCATATCGCAGCCGTAGCGGCGGTAAAGGATCGCTACCGAATTCCATTGTACATCGGCCGGGGAGACGAAAAGCTCCTGCGCGATCCTTCGGAGAATGTCTCGTTGATGTACGGTAAGCCGATACGAGCACCGGAACCGGACTTTGTCGTGACTGACGAGCAGTCAATCAGGCTGGGTGCTGTTCTCCTGAAGGCGTTGGCCACTCCCGGTCACACTGAGGGTGGAATGTGCTTTCTGGACGAGGGGGAAGCCTGCCTGTTCTGTGGTGACACTCTGTTCTGGGGATCGGTGGGAAGAACGGACCTTCCCGGAGGTTCGGCAGCAGTGCTGCTGGAGTCGATCAGGAGCAGGATCATGTCATTACCTGACGAAGTGATCTGCTATCCGGGGCACGGACCGATAACCACCGTCGGAGCCGAACGCGTCAACAACCCGTTCCTCACCGGAGGCTTCTTTGCCTGAGCACGGCGGGGTGATTCCGTTGGCGGAGCCCGGACTGGCCGACTACCACTGTCACCCCGATTACTCTATAGACGCCCGGGGGACTGTCGAAGAGTTCTGCGAGGCGGCCCTGAAGCGCAACCTGGCGGAAATCTGCTTCACCACGCACTACGATGCCAACCCGCTTTCGGAGTCCGGGGCCGGGTTCATACGGGTCGACGGAAAGATGCTGCCGGTCAGTCCGGACAACCTCGTTCCCTACGTCGACCATGTGCGGCGAGCGGCGGACCACTACTACCCGTTAGGTCTTTCGGTCAAGCTGGGAATCGAGATCGGATGGTTCCCCGGCTGCGAAGAGATGGTGGAGGGACTGCTGGGCCGCTATGAGTTTGACCATGTCCTGTGCGGTATTCATGAACTGGACAACATATGCTTTTGCTGCAGAGGGAGTTTCCAGAAGAGCTTCAGCCGCTACAGTGCTGAGGAGGTGGTCGAATCCTGCTTCTCGCAGGCGATAAGCGCTGCGCGATCAGGGCTTTTCGACTGCCTGGCCCACTTGGAATACTATCTCAAGTACGGCCTGGAGTACTACGGCGAAGGTATCCGGGATGCCGGGCGGCGTCACTTTGAGGTGCTGTTCAAGGCGCTCGTCGAGAGCGGGACGGCGCTGGAGGTCAACACGGCCGGTATCCGCCACGGGCTGGGAGAATACTACCCCGGCATGGCGATGACTAATGACGCCGGGCGGGCCGGTGTAAATGTGGGATATCTCGGTTCCGATGCGCACCGGCCGGACCAGGTCGGATTCGAGTTCGAGGCCGCATCGGCGCTGGTGCCGCACCCGATCTGGTGGCACGAGGATTGAAATGCCGGGGCTGACTACGCTGGCGTTGCCGTAGGGCCTGTGTCTGTGACCTCGAAGCGGCGAGGCGAATTATCAGGGAGCGGATGTTGAAACAGCCCAGGCACATCAAGCTGCCGCGCGTCTTCTTTGAACGACCCACGCTGGAAGTGGCCCCGGACATGCTGGGCAAGTACCTGGTCTACCATTCGCCTGAGGGTAAGTTGTCGGCTCGGATTGTCGAGGTGGAAGCGTACATAGGGCATGACGACCCGGCCTGCCATGCCTCCAAGGGACTGACCCCGCGTACCCGCCCCATGTTCGGCCCGGCGGGATTCACCTACATCTACTTCGTCTACGGCATGTACCACTGCCTGAATCTCGTCACCGAGCCGGAAGGCACACCGGCGGCCCTTCTCGTGCGCGCAGCCGAACCGGATGAAGGCCAGAGTGTGATGGGTCGCAATTCTCCAGGCAAGGATGGCATGGAACTGCTGAGCGGGCCCGGGAAGTTATGCCGTTCATTCGGTCTGACGGTGGACCAGAATCGCCTTGATCTGGCCGGTGACACGATCTATATTGAAGATCGACTGCGTAAAGTTGAAAACATCGGACAATCCCGGCGCGTCGGTATCAGAGTGGGCGTGGATCGCCCTTGGCGGTTCTTTGACGACGATTCGAAGGTGGTCTCGCGGCCGCGATGAACACCGGGCGCCAAGGAGGGCAGCAGATCATGGCAGAAAGCAAGAGGAGCAGGCGCGGGGAGCGCACGCCGAAAACTGGTCACTCTCGCGCGATTGTGCAGCGCAGGGACAGGAGTATGCCGGTCTCTGTTTTCGGCAACGTGATGAAGCAGTTCGACGCTGCCGCAAGAAAGCTCAAGATCGATCCCAAGCTCCTGGAGTTCATCAAGGTCCCCCGGCGCAGTACTATCGTAAAACTGCCGCTGCAGATGGATGATGGTTCCTTCAAGATGTTCACCGGCTATCGCGTGCAGCATTCGATCGCCAGAGGCCCCGCCAAGGGAGGGATTCGCTACCACCCGGACGTCACTCTTGACGAGGTGCAGGCGCTGGCGTCATGGATGACTTGGAAAAGTGCCGTGGTCAATATCCCCTTCGGCGGCGGCAAGGGCGGCATTATGTGCGATCCCCATCAGCTTTCCGAGGGGGAACTGGAACGGCTGACCCGCCGCTATGCGGCCGATCTGAACGACCTGTTCGGCCCGGACGTGGATGTACCGGCCCCGGATGTGGGTACCGGCCCGAGGGTCATGGGCTGGTTCATGGATACATACTCCATGAAAGGCAGCCACTCCGTGCCGGGTGTGGTTACCGGCAAGCCTCTCGTGCTTGGCGGGTCCCGTGGGCGGGCCGAGGCCACCGGTCGCGGTGTCATGCTCACAACGCGTGAGGCGGCCCGGCACCTCAAGCTGGATCTTACCACCGCGACGGCATCGGTTCAGGGGTTCGGTAATGTCGGTTCCGTTTCAGCCCGGCTGCTCGGCGAATTGGGGGTCAGACTTACCCACGCCTCCGACGTCACCGGCGCTATCTATAATCCCGACGGCCTTAATATCGATGCCCTGACTGACCACGTGGCGCGTAAGAAGTCCGTTCTCGGTTTCCCCGGAGCCAAAAAAGCGAAGCCCAACGATATCCTGTATGCCGATGTCGATATTCTCGTTCCCGCCGCGCTTGAGAACCAGATAACGGGAAAGAACGCGCACCGTGTCCGGTGCCGTATACTTGCCGAAGGCGCCAACGGCCCCGTCACCCCCGAAGCCGACGCCATTCTGGATAAGAACAGGGTCTGCGTGGTGCCGGATATCCTGTGTAACGCCGGTGGTGTGACCGTGTCGTATTTCGAGTGGGTACAAAACCGGATAGGCTATTTCTGGACCGAGGATGAAGTGAATCGCCGGTTGGAAGAGAAGATGATCGCTGCCTTCGACGACGTTCTGAGGATGGCGGTCAACAACAAGACCACCCTGCGCATCGGTGCCTTCATGGTGGCGATTTCCAGGGTGGCCGAGGTCGTGCAGCTTAGAGGCATCTACTCGTAGAAATATCCGGCCGTTTATTCGATCTTCCGCGGCAAGTGCGGTGTCGTGAGCCAGTTTGAACTTGTGTAAGCGCCGCTCGCACCGGATATTGCCCGAAACGATCTTGAGGGTGATATGTTTGGCGCTGATTTCATACAACGCGCTATCCTTGCCGCTCCGGCTATTCTGTTCGCGCTGACCGTGCATGAGTTCTGTCATGCCTGGACCGCTCTTCGGTTCGGCGACACCACGGCGCGCGACATGGGGCGGCTGACACTCAACCCACTGGCGCACCTGGATCTGTTCGGGACGCTCATGATGTTCGTCTCGCAGTTCCGGTTCGGGTGGGCCAAGCCGGTGCCGGTCAATCCCATGAACCTTCGTGGCAACGTGCGCGTCGCCGACTTCTGGATATCAGCCGCCGGGCCGCTGTCCAACCTGGCCTTAGCCTTTCTCTTCGGCATGATCTTTCGCATAGTCGGCGGCATGTCAATCCAGTTGCCCCAGGGCGTCTACATGTTCCTATTCCTGTCGGTGATGATAAACGTATCCCTGGCGTTTTTCAACCTGCTGCCGCTTTACCCGCTGGACGGTTCCCACATACTGAAAAGCCTGCTTCCACCCCACTATGAACCGATCATCAACAAGATCGAGAGAATCTCTCCCCTTATCCTCATCGCGCTCATCATCGTCGGCGGATTCTGGATTATTCTCGGACCATTTATCTCGTTGTTTGTATATTTCTTCTCGGGAATCCGGATATAGTACCATGGCGCAAATGACCGCCCTCTCTGCCGTGTTGTGCCGTCAGGCGTCTCTGCCTGACGGCTCCTTCGTCACCTGTCGTCAGGTGTCGGGCAGGGACACCCGACGCCACGCTTATGACGAATCCGCCGGCTTCCAGGTATGAAAAAAGGCTTTTTCAACAACCGGATATAGAATCATGGTACGAATGACCACCCTCTCTGCCGTTATGGCGATCTGTCTGCAGGTTGTGGGTTGCGCGCCTGCTTACAAAGCTCCACCGATGCACGAACAAACTACAAAGACAGCTCCGGAGGAGAAAGTCAAAGTCGACGCCTACCTGTTCAACGCCAGGCTCCGCCGGGACGGCAAGCCGACCTCGTTTCGCCTGGAGCTGTTGCAGACCGATTCTGCGGTCGTGTTGGGCGGTCGCGGGTATTTGGGGCGGGGCGCTCTCAAGGGGCGCATGACGGCCGACTCGCTGGAGATATACTTCCCGGCGACCAACGAATACCTGTACGAATCGGTAGCCGATCTGGTCGCTTCCTCATTTTGCCCCAGTCGTATGCAGGGGCTGAACCTGATGAGACTTCTGCGCAGGTTGCCTCAAGCGGATGACTTCAATGTGGACGCCACCCTGGAACGCGACGACGGCGACCGGAAGCGGCCACGCTTCTTTCTCTCGTGGCCGGATTGCCCCTGGCGGTTGCAGCTTGCATACAACCGGCAGAAGACAGGCTGGAGGTTGCAGGAGATCCGCTTTGACGATGGCGACAGAACCAGCTTCACGGCTAAGCGTCGCTCTTTCAAAGAACAGATCGCCGTGACCCGCAAGAAACTCAAGCCAGCCATCCCGGACGGAGCTGTCCGCGTAAGCCCCTAAATCCCCGCAGGTTATACGAGTTGACAAGACGGATCGATTGTGTCATATTATTATGTTATGCAGTGGTAGGAGTTGACGCTTGAATCTGTACAAACGGACATTCCTGGTTCTGAGGCCCTACTGGAGGCAACTGCTCACGGCGTCGCTGTCGGCGGCGGTGCATGCCGTGCTGGCTGGGTTGCTGGTCTGGCTGGCCGGGCCGCTGCTGATGACGCTCTTTCACGTGGATTCAATCGGCGGCGTGCAGCCCGGGGAGGTTGTGGCGCAGGCGCCGTTGACAACCGAAGCGGGAGATGCGACCGGGCTGCGTAGCTCCCTGGCTGATCTCTCGACCTGGATGACCGGGCTCAGGGAAACAATGAAGGCCCACGTCCATAACCTGGTGACGGCCGCCAGCAGGCGCGACACGCTCCTGAATTTCTGCTGGCTCATAATGGGGGTGGCTATTTTCAAGAATCTATTCTTGTACCTGCAGGGTTTCTTCATGGCCTTCGTCCAGCAGTCCGTCATACGCAGTCTGCGCAACCAGCTTTTCGAGAAGTACCAGCGGCTGTCGTTGGATTACTTTCACAGCCGCCGTACGGGTCGGATCATGTCGCGGGTCACCAACGATGTCGTGGTGCTGAACGAATCGATTGACCTGAGCTTTAACCACCTGGTTACAGACTCGATCATGGCGCTGATCTTCTTTGCCTTTCTCGTAATCCTGAGTTGGAAGCTGACGTTGCTTGCCATGATCGTTCTGCCGCTGGTGTTTGGGTTCATCTGGTTCGTCGGGAAGAAAATGCGCAAGTATTCGGAGCGTTCTCAGGAACGCATGGCGGACGTCAACTCGGTGCTTGAGGAAGCGGTCAACAACGTGCGCATTGTGAAGGCTTTCTCGATGGAGGGATTCGAGTTCAAAAAGTTCTGCGCCGCTACTTTTCAGTTCTTTCGCTCGCTGCTGCGCATGACTCGCATTCGCCACCTGGCCTCGCCGATAAACGACACGCTCATCAGCTTCGCCGGGGTGGTCATCCTGCTCTACGCCGGGGCGAGAATCATTGCCGGCACCGGGGAAATGGACGCCGGGGACTTCATGACTTTCTTAGTCGCCATGTTCTCCATGATCAAGCCGGTCAAGTCACTCAGCCAGATACACATTAAGATACAGGAGGGTGTCGCAGCCGCTCAGCGTATCTTCAAGGTCCTTGACACCAAAGAGAAGATCGTCAACGCCCCGGGGGCGCGCCGGATCGAGATTTTCCGCGAAAGCATAAGGTACGACCAGGTCAGTTTCAGCTACAACAGCGGCGAAGAGGTCCTCAAAGAGATCAGTTTCGGGGTTCGAATCGGCGAAGTAGTGGCAATCGTGGGGCCTTCCGGTGGCGGCAAATCTACCCTGCTTGATCTCCTGCCGCGTTTCTACGATCCCCAGGAGGGCAGCATCAGTATCGACAACACTGATATTCGTAGCCTGACACTCGAATCGCTGCGCCACCTCATGGGTATCGTCACCCAGGAGACTCTGCTCTTCAACGACACGATACGCAGCAACATCGCCTATGGCATGAACGGGATGTCCGATGATCGCATCACGGAAGCGGCCGCAATGGCCAACGCCGATCGGTTCGTACGGGAGTTTGACAACGGTTACGATACGCTGATCGGCAATCGCGGGGTGATGCTGTCCGGCGGACAGCGGCAGCGGCTGGCCATTGCCCGCGCCCTGTTGAAAAACCCACAGATACTGATTTTCGACGAGGCCACCTCGGCCCTTGACACCGAGTCGGAGCTACTGGTTCAGGAGGCGATCGGTCGTCTGATGCAGGACCGCACTACGCTGGTGGTCGCCCACCGGCTGTCGACTATCATCAATGCCGACCGGATCATAGTGATTGACAAGGGCCGAATCGTAGAGGACGGCGGGCACGAGGAGCTTATCCGCCGGGGCGGCCTTTATGAGAGGTTGTATACAATGCAGTTCAAGAACGGAGCGGGTACGCCGTCGGCCCAGCCGGCTCTGGCCGGCGGAACGGACGCGGAGGAATAGGTGTCGACGAGTGCTGTCAAGAAGGGGGAGTATCTCCTGAAGTGGCTCTTGCGACCGCTTTTTCATTTCCTGCTCAGGAAAGGCGACCGTTCCCGATGTCCGGTTGATCCCGACAGCATCGAGTCGGTTCTGATCCTTCGCCCCGACAAGCTGGGTGACATGATCGCCACCATCCCTGCTGTTCATGCTCTGAAGAAGCGATTCCCCCACCTGCGCGTCGAGGTGCTGGCCTCGCCTCGCAACAAGGAGTTGATCGAACGGGACCCCGATGTCGACGCCGTGCATGTCTACCGAAAGAACCTCCGTTACGACTTGCCCCTGATTCTGCGTTTGCGCAGGAGAGATTTCGGTGTCATCTACGACCCAATCAGCCTTGACTCGGTCACCGGTTTACTCTTGTCGAAGTTCATCGGCAAAGGCGCCGTGCGGGCCGCCTCGCGGAAACAGAAGCTGCTTGCATACTACGATTACGGTGAGCCGTGCGACCCCGATGGTCACGACCACAACTACGACAACGGGCTGCTCATCTTCAACGTGTTCGGAATTGACCCACGGGAGGTCGACCCTTTTCTGCCCGTGTTCGTTCCCGAGGATTCACGCGTTAAGGCCGACCGGTTCTTTGCCGGCTTTCCCCGGGAGGGATGCCTCCTGGTCGGCGTAAACATCTCCGCCGGCAGCCCGTCCCGTTCGCTTCCCGTGTCGAAATACCAGGCGGTGTTGCAGGCCATCGGCCGGGAGCACCCGTCCGCGTGCTTTCTGGTCATCTGTACCATGAACGACCGCGAGCGGGGGCGGCGGCTGGTCGCAAGCCGGAACGGCAGGGCTTACATGGTTCCCGAGGACCTGTCGCTTCTCGATGTGAGCGCCATCCTGCGGGGAGTGGACGTGTTGATCAGCCCTGATACGTCGATAGTGCATATCGCCCGGCTCATGAGAATCCCGGTTGTGGGTTTATACAGCGGCGCTATGCGCAACTACTACTACTGGCGGCCATACCGTCAACAGCGCGGGTCGGTGGTCGCAAAAAGTATCGGGAACATTCACGACATAGAGCCTGGGCAGGTCGTGGAGGAGTTCCGTGCCCTGATGGAAAGTCTGCAGCGAAACGGCTCCGGCCGGGCGCCGTCCTGACAGCGGCCAGTGAGACGCAGATGGAGATTTTGAGAGCAATAAGCGTGGTGTCGGGCGTCTCTGCCCGACACCTGGTGACTGGTGACGAGGCAGCCGTCAGGCAGAGACGCCTGACGGCACAACACCATGACGGCGTGCGGCTGGCGTTGCCGGTTTTTCGCGCTACGCGTGGATCTCCCGTAGTCGTAGTAGTAGGTCGAAACCTCTTCGGTTTCGACAGATTCAGATGTCAGGACCACACGGGTTCTGACCTACAGGACTGGAGGTTTTGAGTGCAATGAGTAGCTTAGGCGGGAAACGGTGATGGCAAAGCTGTCGGTAGTCGTGATTACCAGGGACGAGGAAGGTAATCTCCCCCGCTGCCTGGCGTCGGTGGCGTGGGCTGACGAGATCATTGTCGTTGACAGCGGCTCTCAGGATGATACCCGCCAGATTGCCTGGGAACACGGGGCGACCGTGTTTGAGATCGAGTGGAGCGGCTTCGGCGCGGCCAAGGCGTATGGGGTCGATAAATCCACCGGCGAGTGGATACTCTCGCTTGACGCCGACGAAGCGGTCTCGGAGGAACTGGCGCAGGAGATTCAACTGATCCTGAAAGGAGATACCGACTTCCACGGATTTGACATGCCGCGCAAGACGAGATTCCTCGGTCGCTGGATCAAACACTGCGGATGGTATCCCGACCGGGTGCTGCGGTTGTTCCTGAAGTCGCAGGGGAGGTTCGACAACGCCCGCGTGCATGAGAAGGTAATCCTCAACGGCAGCATGGGCCGCTTGAGCGGCGAGCTTCTGCACTACAGCTACCCCACCCTGGAACACTATCTGGACAAGTCCAACCGCTACACCACTCTCGGTGCCGAGGAGTCCTATCGAGAAGGCAGAAGAACCACCTGGTTTGATCTTGTCATCCGGCCTCTGGTGTCGTTCATTGCCCACTATATTTCCAGGCAGGGATTCCGCGACGGCCGGGAAGGTTTTCTTGTTTCGGTTCTTTCGGCCCTTGCGGTCCTGGTGAAGTACGCTAAACTGAAAGATATGGAAAGACAACGGGAGTCTTCGGAAGGTGATTGCAAGTGACTAAACCGGTCGATCTGTCCCCCGGCGACCGCATTCTTGTCAGCCGCACTGATCGGCTGGGAGACCTTATCCTGGCCCTGCCGTTTGTGGCGACTATTAAGGCCCGATACCCCCAATGCCGGGTAGAGGTGCTGGCTTCGCTCTATGCCTCGCCTATTCTGGAGAATAACGATCGCATCGACGGTATCGTGCGGGTGTTGAACAAGCAGCTTGTCTCGGATCGGCTTTACAAGAAGGACCTGTTGCAGAAAATACGCCAGGCCGACTATCGCGTGGTGGTGGCATTGTTCCCGGAACGGCACATCTGCCAACTGTTTCACAAGGCGAGCATCCCCACGCGGATCGGCACGGCCGGGCGGTTCCATTCCGTGTTTTTCAATCATCATCTCCTGCACAGCCGCCGAACGAACAAGAAACATGAGTACGAGTACAATCTGGATTTCCTCCGGTTCTTCAGGGAGGGAGTGACAATCCAGTCGCCGATGGTCTATCCGCGCCAGAAGGAGACCAACAACGCCCGCCGGATTCTCAAGGAGGCCGGGGTGGAAGGAGAGTTCATTGTGCTGCATCCCGGTTCCGGCGGATCCGCCGAGCGCTGGCCGCTCGATCGCTTCCTGCAACTCTACGAGGCGCTCGTGGCGTCGGGATACCAGGTGCTCCTCTCGGGTTCGGAGAAGGAAGGCCATATCATCGATAAGAGATCGCGTGAGATGGGCATCAAGGTCTGTAACATTTGCGGCGAAACCGACTTGAGAACATTGGGAGCGGTCCTGTCATTGGCCAACGTGGTGGTAGCCAATTCCACCGGCCCTCTTCACCTGGCCGTCGCCGTGGGGACCAAAGTGATGGGACTGTATCCGGGCAAAGCGGTGATGTCCCCGGCGCGGTGGGGACCGTTGGGCGCTCACGATCGGGTGGTTGTTCCCACAAACAAAGAGTGCCATTGTCCCCCGAACAGTTGTGAATGTATGCTGACGATAACCGTAGAGAGAGCCGCTGAGGAAGTTGTCAGCCTGTTCAACGAGAGTGATTGACGAGAAAAGGCCTCGTATGAATCTGGCGGAGTTCATCATACGCATTGAGTCATTCAATGCCAACGTCGACATCCCGCTGATCCGCAAGGCCTATGAGTTCTGTGATCGGGCCCATGCCGGTCAGAAGCGGTCATCGGGCGAACCATACGTGGAGCACTGCCTCGAGGTGGCCTTCGTTCTTGCCGAGCAGCACCTGGATTCCACCACGATCGCCGCCGGACTGGTGCACGACGTGGTCGAAGACACCGACGTCACCCTGGAGGAACTACGGCGAGAATTCAGCGATGAAGTGGCCGAGTTGGTCGACGGCGTAACCAAACTGGGTACCGTGCATTTCTCCTCCCGCGAAGAACAGCAGGTGGACTACTTCCGCAAGATGCTGCTGTCCATGGCCAGAGATATTCGAGTCATCCTCATCAAGCTGGCCGACCGACTGCACAATATGCGTACCCTGGAGCCGCTTCCTCCCGACAAGCAAAAGCGAATTTCCCTCGAGACGCGCGATGTCTACTGTCCCCTGGCGCACCGTTTCGGTATCAACAAGGTTAAGGTGGAACTTGAGGACCTCTCGCTGAAATACCTTGAGCCCGACGTCTATGCCGATCTTACCCAACGTCTGAAAGAGAGCCGGGAACAGCGCGAACGCTACGTGGCGGAAGTCGCGGCGCCCTTGAAAAAAGCGCTGGACAAGGACGGCATCTCGG
The DNA here is from genome assembly GCA_965603125.1 of uncultured bacterium. GTDB lineage: Bacteria > Zixibacteria > MSB-5A5 > GN15 > FEB-12 > JAJRTA01. Next base: position 107,481 of record CBFDBU010000009.1, read on the forward strand.
CCACCGTCTCCGGCCGGGCCAAGCACCTTGACTCCGTCTATCGCAAAATAAGGTTGAGGAACGTGCCCTACGACGAGATATACGACCTTTTCGCCATCCGGGTGATTGTGAACACGGAGAGGGAATGCTATCACACGCTGGGGATTGTGCATTCCATGTGGAAGCCTGTCTCGAATCGCTTTCATGACTATATCGCCAACCCCAAACCGAACGGGTACCGGTCATTGCATACCACTGTTTTCGGCTCCCGCAACCGGCCGGTGGAGATACAGATTCGCTCCCAGAAGATGCACTACGTGGCCGAGAACGGAATTGCCGCCCACTGGCTCTACAAGGAAGGCCGTCAGCAGATGAGCAAATCCGACCGCCAGATGGTCTGGCTGCGCGACGTCCTCGAATGGCAGCGGGACATGACCAACCCGTCCGATTTCCTTGAGTACCTGCAGATCGACCTCTACTCCGAGGACATTTTCGTGTTCACCCCCCAGGGGATGCTCAAGCACCTTCCCAAGGGGTCGACGCCGCTTGATTTCGCGTTCCAGATTCACACCGAGGTCGGTATTCACTGCGCCGGCGCCAAGATCAACCAGCGTTTGCAGCCGCTCTCCACCGAACTTAACTCGGGAGACACGGTGGAGATAATCACCAACCCCAGGCGCTCACCGTCGCACGACTGGCTCAAGCTCGTGAAAACCTCCACCGCCCGGGCGAAGATTCGCCGATGGTTGAAACAGGCCGGCTTTGAGCAGTCGCTGGCGCTCGGTCGCGAAGTGATTGAACGCAAGCTCAGGGAAAAGCGCCTCAAGATGCCCGGTGGCGAGGCATTGCAGGAGTATGCCGAGCAGCTCGACAAGAAATCGGTCGAGGACCTTTTCGCTGCTATCGGCAACGGCTCTATGACGCCGCGCCCGCTTTTGAACCTGATCAAGCCCGAGGAAAGAAAGCCGAGAGCCGGAATCGTCGGACAGGTGATCGACCGCATCCGTGGCTCCAAGGGAATAAGGGTTCACGGCATGTCCGACATGATGTTCCGGTTCGCCGGTTGCTGTCAGCCCCTTCCCGGTGAAGATATCGTCGGCTTCATAACGCGCGGACGTGGCGTGACGATTCACCGGGCCGACTGCGAAAGCGCCGCCTACCTGCGGGAACAGTCCCCCGAACGGAGTATAGAGGTGAGTTGGGATGTCGGCAGGGGACAATCGTTTGTGGCGCAACTGGAACTGGTGGTCGAGGACCGCCGCAATATGCTGCGTGACATTACCGAAGCTATTGCCGATTCCGACACCAATGTTCGTGTGGCCGAGATGCGCTCTCAGGATACAACCGCCACCGGGCGGTTCGTGGTGGAAGTGTCCAGCCTGTCCCACCTGAATCGAATCCTCGAGAAGGTCCGCAAGGTAAAGGGCGTCATATCCGTCGTCCGCTCCAGGGGGCGGGACAAGGCGGAGTAGAAAGCCCGAAGGCCGTTTCCGCCTACTCGAAAACGACCGGCAAGTGCAGAGTGTCGGCCTGCCGCTCGACGATCACGGTAGCGCTGTCTCCCTTGCGGAACCTGCCCAAGGCGCTCATGTAGTCGTAGATGTCGCCCACCGAGATGTCGCCCATCCTGATAATAACATCCCCCTTGAGGATGCCGGCCCGGTCGGCGGGTCGGTCCGGTGAGACGGCGTCGACACGCAGGCCTTTCACTTCGGCGATGAAATCAGGCGTTATGCCCAGTGTCACCGAGTATTGACTGCTGCGGCGACCACGTTCCGGGCCTTTCGTTCGCTGGTAGGTCAGGGGGCCGCCTACGTTGTCGAAATGCGTTACGACCTCGGCCACGAACGATCCGACGGCGGCGGTGCCTTCGAAATTGATCTTCTCGATATCGTCCGTCGGTCTGTGATAGTCGTTGTGCGCGCCGGTGAAGAAAAACAGCACCGGAATCCTGCGGTTGTAGAAGGCGGTGTGATCGGAGGCGCCGATCCCGGTCTCCTTGTGGATGATCTTGAACCTGTTGTATTCCAGCGAGTCGAAGTAGTCCTTGAACTGAGTGGCGCTGCCGGTGCCGAACACTATCAACCCCTCTTGTTCTTGCAGTCTGCCGATCATGTCCAGGTTGACCATCATCCGCGCCTGGCCGGAATCAATCGTCATATTCCGGGCGTAGTAACTGGACCCGAGAATACCTGCCTCCTCACCCGAGAAGGCGATAAACAGGAGCGAGTAACGGCGCGGGGCGCTGCTCCTGGAGAAGAATCTCGCCAGTTCGAGCATGACAGCCGTACCGGAGGCGTTGTCATCCGCCCCGTTATGGATCATTCTCTCCTCACCGCGGTAGCGTGACGCATCCGTACCCCACCCGAGGTGGTCGTAGTGCGCACCGATTATGACCGTGGTGTCGGTTTCCCCGGGGAGGTAACCCACCACGTTGTAGCCGGTGTCGCGTGTTTTAATCAGTTCCGTTTCACCCTCGAGCGACCGGATGTCCGATGCGGAGAGGTCCAGCTTGAGCCTAGTCAGCGCTTTGCGCCTCAAAAAGATGATCGGTATCTCTTTTGGGTTGATCCGGGTGGGGCCTATGGCCGTCAGAGTATCCTCCATGTCTTTCGGAGTAATAAAGATGATCGCGCCGGCCTCGTGCTCGATAGCGGTGTTTATTTTGTCGGTCAGGAAGGCATAGCGGTCGAAATTAATCTCGGCAGTGTCCGTGGCCGACGAATCTGACCGCGCCGGGGCGAACCGCTTGATGACGACCGCTTTGCCGGCGACATCCTTGCCTCTGTAATCATCATAGTTGCCGTCAACCTCGTCCACAACGATTCCGTAGTCGACACACACAACTTCCCCAAAACTAAACAGGCCACTCGCCGACTGCCGCATGGGGGAGAATTCCTCGCCCAGCTGTAGTTCAACCCCGTTCACGGCCAGGTGATTCGCCGGGCCGAAGTCTATCGCCTTGGTGAACTCAAACGGTTGCAGGTAGTCGCTGTCGGAGCCCTTTGGTTCAAGACCGGCGTCGCGAAACACGCCCATTATATACTGCGCGGCTTTCCATTCCCCGATCTCACCGATCTCGCGCCCTTCCAGTGAGTCATGGGCCAGCACTGCGATATGCCTGTGAATCGAATCCGGCGTGATATCGTAGGCAGCATTGCCCTGCGCGCCGGGCAGAGTGCCCAACAGGATAGCGGCAGTCGCTGCTGCCAGCCGCAGCCCGCACTTATGCGTGAGGGAGACGCTTGCCTTGGTCATATTTTATGTACATCATTGCAGTTGTTCCCGATCAACAGTTCATAAAGGCCGAATATACGCGATAGCCTGGCCTGTGTCACCATTTCTTGCGGCCGTTTCCAGCCCGGCGGCGATACTACGGGGCACGTTCCGTGGCTGTCTTGGGAGACCATACCGGCAGTTATGAACGCAGTCGGGCACAGCCGGCAGTTTTTTTGTTGGAGTTACTCTCAATTGCCCGTTTTATGGGAATGTGTCTGCAGAGATGGTCAAAGGCGCGACATGGCTGCACGGGGCGCTGGATTTTGTATTTCCCCCGCTTTGCTGTGGTTGTGGTGTCTTCAGCGAGAGCAGGAAAGATATCTGCGAGCGCTGTCTTTCCGCCATTGACCGGTACAGTGACCCCGTTTGCCTGAGTTGTCAATCGGTCCTGCCGAGCGCTGCCAATTGTCCTCTGTGCGGTGACGAGGCGCTTGTCCTGTTTGCCTGCGGTCACTATGAACCGCCGCTGAAGGAGATAGTGCTTCAGTTCAAGTTCCGGGGGATCACCTCTCCCGCTGCGGTCATGGCCGGGATGCTGGACGAGGAGTTTGGTGACCAAATCCGCAGGCTCAACGCCGTGGCGCTGGTGCCGATTCCGCTGTATCCCAGCCGCCAGAACTACCGGGGGTATAACCAGGCGGCCCTGCTGGCGCGGCAGTTGTCCCCTCGACTGGAGTTGCCGGTCAAGGAAGGGGTCATTCTCCGGATCAAGAAACGGAGGCCGCAAGCCCGGCTCAACCTGAAGAAACGCGCGATCAACGTCAGGGGCGTTTTCGCAGTCCCCCGGCCGGCGGAGGAATCGTCGACCGTCATACTGGTGGACGACGTGGTGACAAGTGGCGCCACCGTTCTGGAGGCGAAAAAGACCCTGGTCAGGGCAGGCTACCGGGTGGCCGGTGTGATCGCGATCGCGCACGGGGCCTGAGATGGGAGAAATGAAGAATCAGATCGATGACTACCTGCAACACCTGAAGCTCGAACGCGGGCTGTCGCCAAACACGCTTTCCTCCTACCGTCGCGACCTGGTGGAGTTTGCCGCGAAGGTCGCCGTTGCCGATCCGGAGCAGGTGACTCCCCGCATGGCCGCGGACTACATCGGTTACCTCAGCAGATCGGGGCGCAGACCGTCCACGGTGGCGCGGAAGATATCCAGTCTCAAGCAGTTCTTCAGCTATCAGCACAAGTCCCGCGCCGCGGGACAGAACCCGTTCCTGGGATTCTCGGCGCCGCGAATCGCCCGGTATCATCCGCACTATCTCTCACCGCAGGAGGTGGTCGGGATTATCGACTCAATCGACACTCGGTCCCGGCATGCCCTTCGGGATCGGGCCATCCTGGAACTGCTCTACGGATCGGGCCTTCGTGTCACGGAATTGATAAATCTCCGATTGAGCGATATCGAGTTCGAGGCCGGCTTCATTCGCGTTCTCGGCAAGGGTAACAAGCAACGCCTGGTGCCGCTTGGCGAGTTCGCCTCGCGGGCCATTCAGGAGTTCGTCGACCATGGCCCCAGCCGCCGCCTCGCATCGGACCAGCTTTTCGTCAACCGGTTGGGGCGGCCCTATTCCCGGGTGGGACTGTGGAAAATAGTCAAAAGGGCCGTGGCCGGGGCGGGAATTGTCAAAAAAGTCTCCCCGCACACTTTCCGGCACTCGTTTGCAACCCACATGCTTGAAGGCGGCGCGGACCTGCGGGTGGTACAAGAAATGCTCGGTCATGCCGATATATCTACGACACAGGTGTATACGACCATTGACCGGGAATACATTATTGCTGAGCACAGAAAGTACCATCCTCGAGAACTGGCAGGGACCAAAGGACACTGAACAGCCGCGGCCCTCGGTCCGCCATTTTGCCCTCAACCAGGTCGGGGCCAACCTGGACTTTCATCTGGAGCAGTTCTTTCGCGGCCAGGAGATTTCCTTCCATCGGTTTGACACTTTTGAGAGCCTGGTCACTATCTGTCAGAGATTCCCGGTTGAAGCGGTATTTATCAGCGGTCAGGACGATTTGCTCCTGGCGGTCGAACTGATCAGGGCTATCAAAAACAACATGTTCCTGTCAATCATTCCGGTCATCCTGTACCACCCCGATCCGGACGACAGCGCCGTTGTCGCCGCTTATGAGAACGGCGCTGAAGAGTTCATCTACGGCGAGTGGAAAGACCACCTGATCCAGGTTCGGATCCGCCGTGTACTGGAGCGGAGCCGGCGGGATCTTTCGATCAATCCCTCCACACACCTTCCGGGGCCGACCATGATAGAGCATGAAATCGACCGCCAGTTGCAGCAGGAGGCCGAGTTTGCCGTCTGCTACGCCGACCTGGACAATTTCAAAGCCTACAACGACTACTACGGCTATTCCCGGGGAGACAAGGTCATCCAGTTGACGTCCCGCGTTATCAAGGATGTTGTTTTCGACCTGTGCCGTGAGGGGTTTGTGGGGCACATCGCGGGAGATGATTTCATATTCATCGTGCCGGCCGATCTTGTGCAGCGCACCTGTGCGGAAATAATCAAGGCCTTCGACGCCCTGATACCCTGCAAGTACGAGCAACAGGATCGCGAGCGTGGTTTTATCGTTACCAGGAACCGACGTGGCCGGATCGAGAGATTCCCCCTTCTGACCATGTCGATAGCAGTTGAAGTGAACGCCGGCCACGATTTCGCTCACATAGGTCAACTGTCCAAGATGCTGGCGGACCTCAAGAACGTCGCCAAGATGAAAGAGGGCTCCAACTACGTCGTGGAGCGACGCCGCAACTACTGAACGTCCTGCCACGCTCCTATCGATTTACAGCCGCTTTCAATCGGAGCGCGGAGGCATCGTTGGGATTCAGTCTGAGGCAACGATCGATATAGTAATTTACCGTGTCCGCCGGTTCGCCACTCTCAAACATTGCGGCCGCGATGCAGTACCACGCCTGGTGAAGCGACGAGTCGTACTCAAGCGCCTGGCGCATGGCCGCGATGCCCTCGGTATGACGCTTCTGTCCCAGGTATGACAACCCCCAGTTGAAGAAATCCGAGCCGGCCAGGGCGTCCATCTGTCGAGCCGTTTCAAAGAGGCTGTCGGCCCTCTCGTGGCTTCCGTGGCGGGCATAAAAAGCAGCCGCGCGGCAGTATGCCTTGCCCATATCGGGAGCCGTTGTTACGGCAAGCTCGAAGCAGGCTGCGGCCACTGCTAACATTCCCCGTTTCTCCTGGGTTTCGGCCATGTTCAGGTGCACCTGGGCGATCTCTTCGGCCGGTGTAACTGTGGTGTCGAATCGATCCAGGGCCATCTGGAACAGAACCAGCGCTGAGTCCACATTGCCGCTGGAGCGGACAAGAAGTCCCAGATTATTGTAGGCCGGGGCAAACCCCGGATCAAGGCGGATCGCTCGCAGGTAATTGCGCTTGGCCTCGGAAAGCCTGCCCAGGCGAAACTGGACGTGACCAAGGTTATTGACTACCGTTGCCGAGTAAGGATAGCTCTCATCGGCCAGGTGATATGCCTTCTGGGCATTTTCAAGATCCCCGGTCTGTTCGTAGGCGATACCGGCATTGAAGTGATTCTGGAAGTCACCACCGATCCCCTCGTCGTAGTAGGTCCGATTCAGCGCCAGAACCAGGAGAATGAATACAACCCCGCCTGCTACAAGCTTCCTGACGGGAAGTCGACGCCCTTCCGTCAGAAGTTCCACCAGTCCTCCTGCCGCCAGGATAATCAGGAAAGGAACCAGCGGTAATCGGTGACGGGCCGTCACTAAAAAGAGGACAATCGACGGCACGTATGCCAGCAGGAAGATGTACACCGGAAGGAGTCGGCGCAGACTTTGTCGCTGCAGACAAACCCCCATGACCGCCAGGGGCAATAGCAACCCGAAGGGGAAAAAGAGAGGGCCTTTCCAAAGCAGGGCGGACAGCAAGAGGGATTTGCCGCGCTGGTGGTAGATGTCAATGTTGTCGCTGTTCTCAAAGCCGCTGACCAGGTATACCGTTTTTTTCCAGAGCAGCGTGAGAAAGCGGTCGGGATGGTACGCGATGAAATCCACCGCCTTGCCGGCCCAGAAGGACGACAGCTCCGACTCCGACATCCGGCGGCCGGTCTCATGCTCGGCGGCGGCAGCGGTCACGGCGCCGAACCGCCGCCAACTGACCGATTCGTCCAGGTCCACCTCGGGCATGACCATGGTGAGCCCGTCGGCGACGGGGTTGTTGCCGAGATAGAGGTTGATTCCGCCCTGTGAGGAAATCAGGATGAACTCACCGGTCACGACAATGTTGCGAACCGTCACCGGCGCGACGGCGGCAATCACACCGACAAGAAGAACTACCGGCAACCTGACGCGCCCGACCGGCCCACGCTCCCTTCGCCAGGCATAAAACATCCACAGCATCAGCAGGGGGATGACCAGCAACACGTTTGGACGCGATATGGCCGCCAGACCGAAAATCAGCCCGGTTACAAGCCACGTCTTAGCCGAAGGCGAATCGGCGTGAGCGACCACACGGTACATGGCCCAACTCAGGAAGAACAGGAACGTCACGGGAATTAGAAACATCGTCTCATAGAAGATGAGCGTCCCGTACAGAGCATAGGCCAGTCCGGATATGATCCCCGTGGGGCGGTTGACAAGCCTAGCGCCAATCAGGAAAACGAAAACCGCCGTACCGGCCGAGATGAGCGTCTGCAGCGCCTTGGCCCAGAATATGGAACTCCCCGTCACCCAGGCCAGGAATGCGAGCAGGTAGGGGTATAAGGGCGCCCTGAAATAAGCGCCCTCACCCCAGAAGGATTGGTTGATTATGGCGTGAGCCCACTCCCAGTGCCATTTCTCATCGACCATCGGGACTGCGAAATCGGCCTGCAGGCTTATCTCGTACAGGTAAAGAAGCCGCATCAGCACGGTCACAGCCGCGACTATCAGCGGCCATTTATGGCGTACGATGAAATCCTTCAAAACGCAGACCCTGGTGCGGGCGGTTATACCGAAGACTCGCAGGTCGAACTCAGAAAGGCCTCCCGACAGGGAGGAAGGCAAACACTCCACCCACTTATTTCTTTATCGTCCCCCGGAACGCCAGGCGAGCCAGTAGCAGCGTCATGAGGCCGAAGACAACCAGAGCCAGCCATGGTCCGTAACTGCCGGTCAGCGATCCTAACATCTCCTGGTGCTCATCGTAGAAGTCGGCGTAACCTGCCCAACCTCCGATCATGAACGCCACTGCCACGCCGACAAGAGCCCCGCCGGCTACAAGTCCCGACGCGAACAGCACCCCGGCCAGGTTTTTGTCTTTGTACTTCTCTCGGCTCGTGTACTTTCTGACCAGCAGAGCGACCAGGCCGCCGGTCATGATCGGCGTCGACAGCGACAGCGGCAGGTAGAGTCCGATTGCGAACGGCAAAGATGATATCCCCAAAAGCTCCACCGCGACGGCGATAAAACCACCCACAATAATAGGCTCCCACGGCAAGTTGGCGTTCATGATTCCCTGAACCACGGTCGCCATGACGTTGGCCTGGGGCGCCAGCAGCGGTTGTCGCGATGTGGCCCCCTCCACAAAGCCAAAGGCCTCATTCATGTAATAAATTGTGAAGCCCATCGCCATCGCCGGGAAGACGAGCCCGATGAACTCCGTAAGCTGCTGCCGGAACGGCGATGCCCCAAGCAGGTAGCCGGTTTTCAGGTCCTGGGCGATGTCACCGGACATACAGACGGCGATACAGACAATCGCGCCCACCGACATGGCGGTCACCATACCCTGAACACCCTCCACGCCGAAGTACAACAGTATCATGCACGTGACCAGCAGGGTGGCGATCGTCATTCCCGATACCGGCGACGATGACGACCCCACGATGCCGACGATACGGGCTGCCACGACCACGAAGAAGAACCCGAACAATACGGCCAGGGCCGCGCCAAGCAAATGTAACTCGGCGCCGGGGAGCAGCCAGATGGCGATGACAACGGCGGCAACGCCCAAGAGCACCCACTTCATGGGCAGATCGCGGTCGGTGCGGGGAGGCGTTTCTTCTGATACCCGGCGACCTATGAGTTGGCCGAACCCCTTGCTGAACGAAGAGATGATAACCGGGAAGGATTTGATCAGCGACACAAACCCGCCAATCGCCACCGCTCCCACTCCGAGGTACTTGATATAGAAGTTCCGCAGTTGGGCCGGGTTCATCTCGCTGATGGGGATGGTGCCCGGGGTCAGGACGAGGTCCGGGACCTGGGCCCCGATATAAGCCAGCAGCGGTCCGATTCCAAGGTAGCCGAGAACGGCGCCGCTGAGCATCAGGGCCGAGATACGAGGTCCGATAATGTAGCCCACGCCCAGCAGTGCCGGGGTAGCGTCAATTCCGATAGTGCCGCCCTTCAGGAATCCCCTGAAATCATGGCTGGGTGTCTGCGGCCATACGCGCAACATGTCGTACAGGACCTGAAACAGGGCGCCGATTCCGATTCCGGAGAAGACCAACTTCGCCTTGCCACCTCCCTCGTCACCGGCCACGATGATCTCCGCACAGGCGGTTCCCTCGGGGAACCTCAGGTTACCGTGTTCCTTGTGAACGAGGTACCTGCGAAGGGGAATCATCAGCAGGATACCTAACGTGCCACCCAGTATCGAGAGCCAGAAGATGTGCGTCTTGGAGATTTCGTGAAAGTATCCGGCGGCGGCCAGTTCCTGGTTGGCCGACCAGATAAAGAAAGCTGGAATAGTGAAAATTATACCTGCCGCCAGCGATTCACCGGCAGATCCAATCGTCTGCACGATGTTATTCTCCAGCACCGTCACATTGCTCTTGTAAAGCAGCCGCAGAACCGCCATCGAAATCACGGCTGCAGGGATTGAGGCCGAGACCGTCATCCCGAACTTGAGGCCGAGATAGGCGTTGGCGACCCCGAATACTACCGAGATGATGATGCCCAGGATCACAGCCTTCCAGGTAACCTCGGCTATGCTCATTGCGGCAGGCACTACCGGTTCATAGACTTCATTATTCTTGTCAGGTTGTTGCACGGGACCTCCAGTCCGTCAGGGTGACATCGGCTAACAGGCTAACATCAGGTTCAGTCATGGCCGTGTCAAGTTTATTAGTCACTGTTATAGACGGTCGCGATTTCCGGATGGACAGGTGGAGATCGCAGATTCTGCGCCCTCACACAGTCGGGCTGCTTTGGCTCTTGCCGTGTTTTTCTGGAACATTGGACTCGGCCGGATTGTAGTAAGGATGACAGGAATGCGACGGGCGGGTTGCGTCCCGGTGGGTTTTCCTGCTCGGTAGTGGGTGGCCGGGCAACGAGTCCTGGAGGAGCGCGTTTGCACCGCTTGCAGTTATGACAATATGACAAAATAAATGCTTGACAAGGTCGATTGAACCACTAACTTAATAATGAAGGGTGATCTAAGCCGTCGATATTATCTGTCCGCAGTATGGAGTGGCAACTTCACCGATTGCAGTAGTCGTATTAAGGATGAAATGTGGCTGCGTGGGTTCACGGAACGGTAAGGCCCATGACAGCCGGAACATTAACCGAGAGCATTATTGATGATGCTGAGGAGGTGAACCTTGACAAAACGGTTTTACACTTTGACGGTGGTCCTCACCTTTTTGCTTGTCCCGTCTCTGGTGTTCGCTGCCAGCCAGAAGTTTGCCGTGGCTGAAGCGTCCCTCAACGAGGATAGCCAGATAGTCGTGCCTTTGGAGATAACCAATGACGACAATCTCACGGCGATTACTATTCCTCTGGAGTTCTCCGAAGGTGTGACGCTCAAGGAAGTCGATTTTGAAGGTACCCGGGTTGAGTATTTCGATCTGAAGATAGCTACTATCGACAATGCCAACCATACCGTCCTGATCGGTCTTCTGCCTCAGATGAGCAACGAGCAAAAGCCGGACCTCGCGGCCGGCACCGGGCCGGTGGCCAATCTGGTGTTTGAAGTAAACGATCCGATAGTTGACGAGATCACAATCGAAGCCACGACCATTGAGAAGCCATATCACACGCTGGCCTTTGTCTACCATGACTACTCGCCGGCCGGCGATCGTTCGATCCGGGTGGAAAGGTTTGAATTCGAGTCTGTGACCAAGTCGCTGTCCGATATGCCCGGTCCGTCCACGACGCCGGGCCGGTTTGGGTTGTCTCAGAATTACCCTAACCCGTTCAACCCGACGACGATAATCAGTTTCAATCTGCCGGCGGCCTCGCGTGTGGATCTTTCGGTTTACAATGTTCTTGGCCAGAAGGTAACCACGCTGATTGACGGCCGCCTGGAGGCAGGTCCGCAGGAGGTCGAGTGGAATGCCACCGGGTACTCCAGCGGCGTCTACTTCTACCGGATTGCCACTGACGCCAATGTCGAAACGCGGAAGATGGTTCTCCTGAAGTAAGGGCCGGATCACCGAGTCTGAAGTAAGAAAGTCTCATATAAGTCATTTGCCAATGTGCCCTCTCCCATGGCCGGGGAGAGGGCCTTTATGTTTCTGCGTCGCCATATTTCCTGCGTCGGTCGCGCGGCACATTCTGCGCTCTGGAGGACCTGGCAGGGGGGGATCGGTGGCGGTGTCACCATAAGTCGTTACAGTACATGCAACGGTAGAGGAGTCGTCGGTTTTGGCACGACTTTTGTATCACTACTTTTTGACCGGGACGATGCCGACCCGTTCAGCAGAATAAACGCACATCCTGCCAGACGGTGACGGCGTCCGGGCAGCATGGATTGCGGTCAGGTTGGCGAACGTCCCCGGACGGTGAGGAGAGATAGGTCTCAGCAGAGATGTTGGGACCTTTTCCTATGGCCCCGATTCAGGCCCGGGCAGACTTGGCCGTGTCATTGCCGTACCCGCTCCAATAGTGTCATCCGGATCGTGATTGTCACCGGACAGCCTCACAGCCGATCTCTTCGGCGGTGGCCGGTGACACCGGCAGAGTTCGTTCGCCGTTCGAGTCGGACACGGTTACCTCGACCAACGGCTGGTGCCTGGCGGAAGTGTAGCGAGCCGTTATGCGGGCGGCCTTGCTGATGTTTTCATCGCTTGCCTCTCCAATCAACAGCGCAATCGGGGAGCCGACACCTAAGGCCTCAAGCTGGACATGTTGCTGCTGTCTGTGAGAGAGTATGCGAGCGTTGTCCTTTTCATCACGGCCTACGATGAGTTTGGTGCTGGCGTCGAGCCGAAAATGGCGGCCTGTGCGAAGAAGGTCAATGTCATCAAATGTGACGTGCTCGGTGTGAGACAACAGATCACGGAGTTTGTTGGAATAGCTCCAATCTGTGAGCAAGCAACCTGAGGCGGGCGAGAAGTAGCTCTCCAGACCAAACTGCACGGCCAGTTCCATTTGTCGCCGACGGCTCCGGCCGCTGATGGCCTCAAGCCGGTTGCGGTCGACCAGGCCGCTGAGTTCCGGATCCGTCGGGGGGAGAAGCCGGGCCGAAAGCGGTCGCAGAAGCTTGCCTTTCAGGCCCGATTGGTTTACGACCAGATTTAGTTTATCTTTCAACTGTGACATCGGTCTCTGACTGAGCACCTCGCCGGTCACTATAAAGTCGGCGCCGGATACCTCCATGAACTTGCGGGCCTCCCTCAGCATGAAAATGCGGCAGTCGATGCACGGATTCATATTTTTACCATGACCGAACCGGGGATTCCTGACGATATCGATGAATTCCTCTCCAAAGTGCACTATCTTGACGTCAAATCCGTACTTCTCTGCGACCGAATGAGGATCGAACCGGCCGGAGGAATACTCCCCCGGACCGCACTCGAAATGCGTCACGAATGTCAGGGCTGTCACCCTGATATCCTGCTTGAGCATCAGGAGTATCGCCAGCGAGGAATCCAGCCCTCCGGAAAAAAGAGCGATGGCATGACCGCGCTTCGGGTTGCTCTCACGGCGCTTGTTATCTTCACTTATGTCAGGAATTGTTGTCATCCATGTTTGATGCCGCCGGATGGGGCCAAAAACAGTCCCCTTCCAGACGATGAACGGAATACTCCACGCGTCACCTTCCCGGGGAAGCCGCTCCTGTCAACGCAGCCTGCTCGCTGCTCCCGCATATCACACTTTGCTCCGTCGCTGTACCACCATAAGGTAATATAGACGTTTGACGTCGCATTTCAAGAGCCCATTTTACCTTGACTTGCAAGGGAGTCCCCGATAACATTGATCGAGTAAAGGAAAGGAACAGTGGCCATTCTCAGCGCCTTTGACAACTGGCTCAAACATGCTGCCTATGAGAGCCAGCACCTGTTTTTCTTCTCTGCCCGGATGATAGGGGCTTTATTTTCCCGGCGGTTCTACCTGCGCGAGACGCTGGAGCAGATGTACCTGATCGGTGTCGGGTCGATGGTTCTCATCGTCCTCACCGGCATATTCGCCGGTCAGGGGTTTGCCCTTGCGTTTTCGATGGAACTGATGGACTTTGGAGCCAAGAATTACCTCGGCCGGATCATGGCCATTTCCATCATCCGTGAGTTGGGCCCGGTGCTGACCGGGGTCATGTTTGCCGCTCGCGTGGCGGCGGGCATCACGGCCGAGATCGGCGCCATGAAGTCGTCCAACCAGCTTGACGCCATGGTTGCTTTCGGGATCGACCCCCTCAAGAAACTCGCCGTCCCGCGGTTGATCGCGCTGATCGTGATGCTCCCGGCGATGACGGTCATCTGTGATGTCATTGCCCTCTTCGGTGGCTGGGTTATTGCCACGCTCGTGGCCCACGTCACTTCGACGATGTACTGGTCAGCCGTCAGGGAGCGGTTGGTCTTCGGGAACATCTTTGTCGGGCTGCTCAAGCCGGTATTATTTTCGTTCGTTATCGCCTTCATCTCCTGTTACAAGGGATTCAGTTCCGCCGGCGGAACCAAGGGCGTCGGCCGGGCGACCACGAACTCGGTCGTCCTGTGTTCCATAACCATCCTGATCGGCAACTTCTTCATCACCAGGGTCGTATTCAACTGGATCAAGGGTTACTTATGATTGAGCTCAAGAACGTGGATTTCTCATACGACGACCTCCCGGTGTTGCGCAATATCTCCTTCACCGTGGACGACTCGGAGGCGGTCGTGGTGATGGGGCCTTCCGGCTCGGGCAAATCCACAATCCTGCGTCTTATCCTGGGATTAGAGACTCCACAGCGCGGCGAAGTGAACGTGGATCGCCGGGACATCTGCCGCATGAACGAGAAATCGAAACGCCGGATACGACGAAAGATCGGGATGGTCTTTCAGGACGGTGCGCTCTTTGATTCTCTCAGCGTGGGCGAGAACGTCGGTTACTACCTCCTTGAGCACACGGCGCTCCCGTGGCCGGAGATCGAGAGCCGCGTGAGATCCATGCTGGGGTTCGTGGGGCTCGACGCAGACGAGGTGATCGACAAGCTCCCCGATCAGCTTTCCGGGGGCATGCGGCGCCGGGTGGCGATCGGGCGCGCGCTCCTTTCCACCGATCCCAAGATAATGCTCTATGACGAACCGACCACCGGCCTTGACCCCAATGCCATCCGCAACGTAGTCAACTTGATCAACAAACTTCACCGGGAGCGGACGGTATCGACGATCGTGGTGACACACCAGATCGCCGACGCTTTCGCTATGGCGGACAGGTACATCATCATCTACCGGGGGGAGTTGGTCTTCGACGGCCCCTACGAGCAGCTTCGCGGCTGCCGTGACACAAGGGTTCAGGAGTTCCTGGCTCCATTCAGAGACTCCATGACCGGTGTTTTCAAACGGAAGTTCTTTGATGGTGGCATTTCCCCCTGACAGGTTGTATAATTCGTGGGTCGCACCAGTTGTGCCCCTTCGCCGGCAGGGCGCCACGATGCAGTCCGGGCGCGACCGGGAAAGGACCTGAGATATGGAACGAACTACGACAGTAAAGTGGAGCAGCCTGAAAGTCGGACTGGTGCTTGTATTCGCAATAGCCGCCATGCTCTGGGCGTCGCTGACCGGAGGGGGAACATCCATTTTCGACCCCAAGGGTGAGTTCGTCTGTTATTTCAGGAACGTCAGCGGTTTGGTGAAAGGATCGCCGGTCTGGATGTCCGGTGTCGAAGTGGGCAACGTGCGTTCCGTGGAGTTCGTTAACATCGACTCCCTGCGCCAGGTGAAAGTGGTCTGCCGGATCAAGAAATCGGTGTGGCCCATGCTGACCGAGGGATGCCTCGTGCAACTGGGAACCATCGGGTTCTTAGGGGACAAGTACTTGGAGGTCATTCCCGGCCCCAGGCAGGAGAGGATAATCGAAGAGATGGCGGTCATTCCCGCCCGTGACGCCGGCAGTGCGGAAGCGATGTTCAAAACGGGGGAAGTGGCGCTGGACGAAGCCAGCAACCTCCTCGGCAACCTCAACGATGTCATTGCGCGCATGAACCGCGGCGAGGGAACGCTGGGCCGGATGACCACCAGCGACTCCCTCTATGTTCAGATGACCCGGCTGCTGACCAACCTGACCGCTCTCACCGCTTCGCTCCACGACAACCAGGAACGCATTATCGGCTCCATTGAAGAAACAGCCGACGCCGTTTCCAGCCTCTCCCGGAAGGTACAGGACAACAGCGGCAGCCTGGGCAGAATCATAAGCGACCCGCAACTGTACGACAACCTCGCCGCCACGTCGGCGCGGCTGGATACGATCATGAACAAGATCCAGGCGGCCGAGGGGTCCCTGGGGTTGTTTGTGAGCGATACCGCCTTCTACTCTGAGACCGTCAATCTAATGACGCGTATCGGTAATCTCGTCTCAGACATCGAGAAAAACCCGAGGAAGTACTTCAAGTTCAGCGTGTTCTAGGGGGGACAGGGTGACGGATGAGCTCAAGAAATATGAGATGGGGTAGGGTGGGTCCGTCTTCGGACCCGCCACTTATCGGAACACGTTGATACTCTGTCATTCCCGCGAAGGGGACTTTCCAAAAACCCATGATATTTGCTTGTCTGGGATGGTTGTTTGGTTGCA
>CBFDBU010000010.1:0-97412 GCA_965603125.1 uncultured bacterium
AGGCGAAGATCTTTGAGTATATTGAGGTGTTTTACAACTGGGAACGCCGTCATTCGAGCCTGGGCTTCAAAAGCCCGGTTGACTTCGAACGGACGGCTACCCTATCTTAACTGGGTGTCCACTTTTTCGGGGGAAGTCCATCCCCTCACTATTACGAACTGGGTGCTGTTGGGCCCCTCCTACTCCCACAGGAACAGGGTGAAACCGGCCATGAAGTTAATTGATGTACCGCTCTCCGAATCCACGTCGGCTTTCTTGAATTTGTCCGCACGGTAGTTGATCTCCGCAAATAACCCCACCGAATTGGCCACCATGTGCGTTATGCCCCCGCCGAATGACAGGGCCGTTACAGTGTGTTTGTCGCTGTCCTCGTCATTGTACTGACCCCAGGTGAACCCGCCGGTGACATATGGATAGGTCGTCCCTTTCACGGATCCTGACCGGGATGTCTGTCCGAAGTAGTATCTGAGGCGTGGGCCGACACCGATGGCATACAACTTGTCATCGCCGCGTTTCAGATGACCTATGATCAACTGTGCGCCGACGGCCAGATGCGGCGTGACGAAGACGCCACACTCAGGTGCAAAAAGCAAGATGGTGACCCCGTTCCCGCCACCGTCTTCATACAAATCCCCGCGAAGTGAGGAGAAGGCCGCTCCCCCACCGATAATAACACTCCCTTTGTCAATCGCTGACCCGGTCCCCGATGCGGCGCCGGCGCAGCACGCTATTACTGAGGCACCAATCGCTAGTCTTGAAAAGATCCTGGACATGCTTAGCTCCCTTCCAGAGTACGTGTACATTTATGGCAAACAGACTCCGTTGATATTCTGCCCGCTGCAGTTCAATGTCTCCGAGATTCCAGACCTTTTGGTAACCGGCGTAAGCTACCGGATTAGAGTTGATTGGGCAAGTGTTTCTCTAAAAAAACGGCATCCGACTGTACGGCCGCCACTGCAGGAACTGCCTCATACGTGATCCGCCAGGTCCAACCATCAGGTCGGTTGGCCCACAGTTTGCTGTCGCCCGGGTGGCCGGGTACGGCGCCGCTCCGAGCGCGTCTTCGGCTACATGCAATCACCGGTCGATCACCTCCTGCCCAGAATATAGGACATTTGTTATACAGGTGTCAATAATTGCACGAAAAACGTTTAATCCACGAATTCAGCATTGACATGAAAGACGGTATCTACCCCATCTGATCAAGGGATTCGTGCTTCAGTCCGGCACCCCACCCCACCCCCTTTACACTCTCCCACACCCTCTCTCCTCTCCAACACTCTCTCCAGTTCGACGCTGCTGTGGTTGCCCAAAACCGCCCCAACGCTCAGCGTATCTGCTTGCCATTATCAGAAAATGCATTAGCTTGCTCTCAATATGATCTACAGACGCGCTCAAGAAAGGTATGCGTGATGAGTTTGAACCAGGTGAAAAAAACGGCCAAAGAAACGAAGGCCGAGTTCCTCGACTTGAAGGTCAGCAATCTGCCGGGCTTGTGGCATCACATAACTCTGCCGATATCGTCGCTCGACAGCGCTCTTCTGAAAACCGGCGTGGGTGTCGACGGCTCTTCCCTGCCCGGATTCGCTAGTATCGAGCGCGGCGACATGATACTCATCCCCGATACGTCAACCGCGTTTATCGATCCCTTTTATGAGCGACCCACTTTGTCCATGATTGCCGATATCATGGACGCCGGCGACAAGATCATGCCCTACTCGCGCAACCCTCGGCGAGTGGCGGCGGACGCCGAGAAGCACCTTTCCCGGAAGCGACCCGGCTTGAAGGCCGTCATGGGCCCCGAGTTTGAGTTCTACGTCTTTGACAAGGTCAATTTCTTCCAGGGCCCCGACCACGCTTTCTATTACCTGGATTCAACGGAAGCGGAGTGGAACGCCGAACAGGACAACGAGAACCTCGCCTACAAGATCGCCTACAAGAAGGGCTACCATGTGGCGCCGCCGATGGACCGCACCTACAACCTCCGTTCGCAGATCTGCGCCATGCTGGCCGAAGTGGGCGTGCCGTTGAAGTACCACCACCACGAAGTCGGCGGCGGCGGGCAGCATGAGATTGAAGCCTGCTTTGCATCCCTCCTGAAAATGGCCGACCAGTCGATGCTGGTGAAGTACTTCGTCAAGAACGAGTGCTTTCGGGAGGGCAAGTCGGCCACCTTCATGCCCAAGCCGCTGTTCAACGAACCCGGTTCGGGCCTTCACGTTCATCAGTACCTGGCCGACGACAAGGGTTCGGTCTTCTATGACAAGAAAGGCCCGGCTCGTTTTTCGCGGATCGGTCTGTACTACATCGGCGGCCTTCTTAAGCACGTCGATTCAATCCTTGCCTTTTCCAATCCCTCGACCAATTCGTTCAAACGCCTCGTGCCCGGCTTTGAAGCGCCAGTGGCAGGGACCTACTCAGTCGGCAACCGCACCGCCTGCATCCGAATCCCAGGCTACCAGCGCGACCCCGGGACGATGCGATTTGAGTTTCGTCCCGGCGATGGAACCATGAATCCCTACCTGGGTTACGCCGCTATGCTGATGGCCGGTATCGACGGTATCGTTCGCAAGATCGATCCGGGACTACCGCTCGACAGAAACCTGGATGAAATGTCCAAAGAAGAGTTGGCTGGAATTCACCAGTTGCCGACCTCCCTGACGAAGGCGCTCAACGCTCTCGATGTGGACCATGACTACCTGTTGCAGGGCGGCGTCTTTACCGAGGATCTGCTGGAGTCATGGGTCGGTCTGAAGCGGAAAGAGGTGGATGAAATCCGCATCCGACCCACTCCGCATGAATTCCAGATGTATTACGACGTCTGACGGCGGCCGGGGGCATCGGGAGCGGCACAGTCCCGCGCCCAGCGACGCCGCCCTACCTTGACTTCACCCCGTAGTGTGCTCTGCAAGGGATGTTGCCTTGCGGTCCCCTGCCTTAGGTGTATCGTCCAGGAACCAGCGCACCCATCGGTGGACGTCGTTGCGCTTGATCTCGTTGCGCAGGGTTCTCATGCGGCGGCGGCGCTCCTCCGGTTCCATGATATAGGCAGCGTAGATTGCGTCCGCCGTGCTCTCCAGGTCATAGGGATTGACTATGAGAGCGCCCCGGGCCAGTTGCGCGGCGGCGCCTGCAAACTCCGAGAGGATCAACACGCCGTTGTCGTCAACGGTACTGGCGCAATACTCCTTCGCAACAAGGTTCATGCCGTCCCGAAGCGGCGTTATCAGGGCGATTTCGCAGGCGCGATAATGCCCCAGCAACTGCTCGCGTTCCAGGTGGCGATACATATAGTGGATAGGCACCCAGCCATGACGTGAAAATTGGCTGTTGATCCGGCCCACCTGCTCGTCCAGCAATTGTTTCAGATTCTGGTAGTCTGGTACTTTGACGCGGCTGGGAACCACGATCTGCACCAGCGAGATATTGCCCTGGGCGTCGGGGTATTTCTCGAGCATTCGCTCAAATGCCAGGAGCCTCTCCAGCATACCCTTGGTGTAGTCAAGACGGTCAAGTCCTAACATCAGAACCTTGCTGCGCAGGTTTTCGTGAAGATACCAGGCGGCGTCGGCGACTTCAGGGGACCTGGCCGCGCTGTCGAACTCGTGAAAATCGATGCTTATCGGGTAGTGCCCCAGTCTCACTTCACGTTGACCGTATCTCACTCGCGACTGTTGTCTGTATGATCGGGCGGACGCCTCCGGCACCAGTGATCGAATGCTCTGGATGAAATTGCGGTAGTCGTTGACGGTCTGGAAACCGATATGGTCATACTCCAGCAGAGCCTGGATAAGCTCCTGCTTCCAGGGGAGACGTCTGAACAGATCTCTGGACGGAAAGGGGATATGCAGGAAAAAGTTCAAGCGATGGTCCGAGCCCATCTCTCGCAGGAAATGCCCTACCAACATCAACTGGTAGTCGTGAATCCAAACAAAACATCCCGGCCGGATCGACCCGGCGATGACGTCGGCAAACTTGCGATTAACGTCGACATAAGCCGGCCAGTTCTCGGCGTCGAACCGGCAGTGACCCAGAAGGTCATGGAACAGCGGCCAGATCGTTTGATTGGAAAACCCGCGGTAGTACATGTCCACTTCGGCTTGTGACAGCACGACCGGTTTCAAATCGAACTGCGCGTCTTCACTGTATTCCCGCAGCAGTGATGTCACCGGAGCCTCCGGGCCGCATCCGGGCCATCCAATCCACAGTCCGCGGTGTCTCTTCATCAGCGGCGTCAACGCTGTTACCAGCCCCCCCGCCGCCGACTCCACACTCCAACCATCTTCCGCCTGAGATATAACCACCGGCAGCCGATTGGATACTACCAGGAGACGTAAATTGGTCTCGCTCACGATCACCCCACTCCTATCGTCTGCTTTTTCTTGCAGACCACGAACTCATATTCAATATAGAAGGCTGCAAACTGAGAAGCAAACTCAATCGAAGCGGGGATGATCCTGCCCAGCGAGACCGACGTCGAGACCGTCTCAGCCCCGGCCGCTGACGGCCCATCTGTCAAGGAATGCCAGCATCTCAGCAGGTGGCTGCAACCAGACGTCCGCCGCGGTTTCTCTGAGTTCCGACCGCACCAGCACCGCCAGCCCCTGTTCCGGCAGCGCTCGGAAGGCGTCCTCGTCCGTCTCGTCGTCACCCAGATAGGCAACGGCGCTGTTGTGGGGGGAGCCACCGGCGATGCGGCGCACGGCTTCGCCCTTGGTGATGCTCTCGACTCTCAACTCCAGGCCGCCGTCGAACTCTCTCAGGACGAGATCGAACTCGGCGGCTGAATCCCGCCACCTGTCGCTGATGGCTGTGCGCATGCTATCAATCTCGTCGGTGGCTTTCCCTCGCCAGTGGAAGGCGATTCCCACCGGCTTCCTTTCGGTTGTCTCAAGGAGGCCCTGTTCCCTGGCCCACCAATAGGCGGCGGCCAGCCCCTCGGCGGGGCGTTCCTCCGAACTCGCCGAATGGTAGCGGCCGTCCGGCATCAGCCGCTCGGCGCCGTGCGAGCCCCAGATCTCGGGAAGCGCGTCCAACTGAAGCAGCGGCGTCAGATCGGAGACAGCACGGCCGCTGACTATGACCAGCCGGGTCGATCCGGCCGAGAGTATTTTCGTCAGTCGCTCGCGCACCCCCGGATAGGGAACCGCCCGGTCCCGCTCGGGGCGAAAGGGCGCCAGTGTGCCGTCGTAATCCAGCATGAGAATACGCTCGGCAGCCGTGTGCAGACGCCGAAAAAAGGCTTCCAGGTCAAGGTCCTTATTGAGAAGCTTCATGGTGCGCAATCAGACTGCCAGCAGATGGCTCTCGACACCGCAGCGCAGGGCCAGCATCAACGTCAGGTACTCGCGCAGGTGCCGGGTCAGAAGGAAGTTGTGCCGGACGAACTCCCTGGCCGTCGCCCCCATCGTCATGCATGCTTCCGGATGCTGCAGCAACTCGCGTAGGCGCAGAGCGGCTCCCTCGGGGCTGTCGACCAGGAATCCGGTGTGATAATTGTGTACCTGGAGTCGGATGCCGCCCACGTTTCCACCGATTACCGGTTTGCTTTTCCACATCGCCTCCGTCACCGTCAGGCCAAACCCTTCCTGGAGCGATTTCTGGATTACGATAGTGGAGGTGCGCTGCAGGGCGTTGATGATTCGATGAGCGTCGCTGGGTAACATCAGCACAAAAATGTGGTCATTACCCTGCGCCGCCGCCTGTACTTCTTCAAGCACCATAGCACCCTCGGGGTCGTCGCTTGCTCCTCCCCCGGCCAGCACTAGTTGCGCCTCGACCGAACGGTTCAACATGTTGAAACTGTGAATGACACCGATGGGATCCTTGAAGCGGTCGAACCGTGATACCTGTGTTATGACAGGCAGCTCCTGTGACAGGCCGAACCGTTTCGCCATAGCCGCGATCTCAGGTTGCGGCAGTTCCCGGTTCTTCTCGCTGAGGGGATCGATAGAGGGAGCGATAATGAACTGAGGGTGGTCGACTCTCTGGGCGAAATCGGGCATTGAGAAGATCGAGGCGTCGTATTGTGCAATGGAGCTTTTGAGGTACCTCCAGACTTTTCGATACGGGCGGCTGACATCAATGTGACAGCGCCAGACCCAGCGTCCCTTTCGTCCCGGACAGAGTCCGATCAGGAAGGCCGGCTGGGGGTCGTGGATTACGACGAAATCCGCCTCTTCAAGCACCGGTCGGAGACGATCGGCGTTGGCCGCTACCGTCTCCTGGTAAACATCCAGCATTTTCTGAGTGAGGACAACCGGATTGCCCTGCAGCCCGTTGTGGAACGCCTTGGTGACATTGAAGAAATCAGCGTGCCCTTCGACTACCTCCCAGGAAGCATGGAGTCCCAGGTCGTTCATCAGCGGCACCAACCACCTGAGAATCTCAGCAACTCCCCCACCCTCGCGGGTGGAGTTCACGTGCACGACACGCGCCCCGGCAAGCTCGATAGCCAACTGTCTCAACTGCGAAACAGCAGCAGCGCCGACCACGTTCTCGTACGAGTCCAGCTTCATGCTAAACTCCACCGACTTCCACAGTGACCCGCTTGACAACGTCTATGAGCGCCTGCTTGAGTTCAGGAAGCGTGAGGTAGTAGAAATCTATACTCTGCAGCGCCTGGAGCAGTTCCTCCGTTCCCGAACCGAACCCAAGCAGCCAGGTGGAGAAATCGTCAAGCCTGTCAGGTGTTCGTCTGCGGGCTTCGATAAAATGGTAGTATACCGAACTGAAACTCAGCTCCGGCAGGTGCCCTATCCAATCGGCCGGCGTTTCCAGCTCCACCCCCCGGTTGAAAACGACCGTCACGGCGCGCATGAACCGGAAATCCTCACCGGCAGGGGCGTAGTGCGAATACCCCACTTCCATGAGCCGTTCGTCCAGTACATCCAGCACGGAGTCACGCAAATGACCCAGACTCTTGCACGAATAGGGATTGATTACCCCCAGGCGTTCGCCCAGGACCCGGTCGCGAAGGTAACGGGCCGACCAGACGGCGAAGTCGTTGCGGAATTCCGGATCGTCGAAACTCGGCCTGATGGCGGTTTCGCAGAAGTGGTGGAAAAGGCACTCGACCGGGCAGACGGCCACGCCCTCCCGCAAATCCCGTAGATTGACGGCTGTCGGCACTCCCCCCATACGCGTAATCAGCGTACAGTCTTTCACTTCAAACGGCATATTGGCTTTTTCGGTTTCCCAGATCATACCTTTACGATTGCCTGCGTGTTCACTGTTCTGTCCGTTTGTTGCCGTTCCCGCGGTGGCGTCCTCGTCCACCGGGTAGGGGCAGGGGCACGAGGGCATCCACCGTGCGCAAGATTGCTCTATTATGATAATGGAAACTCAGGGCGAGACAAGCGATTACTTGTCGACTATGCCCCCCCAGGATAGAGTCGACTGTAACCAAGCCGGTTGGCCGACAAACCGACCGGATCGCCTATCGCAGCGGAGCCTTGACACCGACAGTCCCGGTCGATAGATTTCGACGTATGGACGCGGGAGTCCCGGATACGGCATGAAAAGGAAAATCCTCTATTCAACTCTGGTCTTTTTAGCTTTTTTGTTTCTGGCCGAGTCGGCAGCCCGGCTTGTGGAGTGGAGCATCTCACGAAAGGCACAGGCGGCAGAGCTGTCACCGGGGTGGCAAGAGCGGTTTTTCGCCCTGTCTTTCGGGTGGCATGAACCGGATCCCGATCTGCTCTGGCGCTTCAGGGCGAACATCAGCAACAGGTTTATCAGAACCAACTCCGGGCACCTCATCGGCGACGAACTGCCTGGGCGGAAAGCGCCCGGGAGCGTTCGCGTCCTGCTTCTGGGCGACTCATCACCGGTCGGGTTAGGATTGAAGTCATATCGGTTCGCCTTCGGTGAGTTGCTCCGGCATCAGCTTGAAGCCGAGTTCGGCCCGCAAACCACCGTTGAGTTGGTCAACGCCTCGGTTTCCGGCTATTCCAGTGAACAGATGGCCCGCGTTCTGGAGTTGAACGGCAGACGCTATGATCCCGATCTGGTCATTCTCTTCAGCGGCAACAACGACGCTTCCATTTCCGGCGCTACCGGCGATCGCGACCTGTTGGAAGGCCAGAAGCTCAAGGCATTCAGAAAGACTATTGCGATATCGGCAGTCTATCGGCTTCTGAAATCGGCCGTGCTTGCCTGCATGAGCTACGAAGAACAGTCTTCGCCGTTGGTTGTACGCGTGACGCCGGACCGGTTCGGCGAGAACCTGGCCCGGATGGCGGACTTGTGCCGACGCCTCACCTGTCCGCTGATCGTCCTCCAGCCACCCATTCCGCGCCTGTGGCCGGCCGGCCTTCAGTTCAAAGTCTTCACTGACGTCACCGGCAGTGACGGCGAGTTGATATTCCCCCCCGAGATCAGGCGTATCTTAGGGCGTCAGGTAAGGTACTGCATAAGCCCGGATATGTTCGACGACCTCTATGGCAAAGGGGATGTTTTCACCCGGCTGGTTTTTTCGTCGGCGTCTCGTGACAGCCTGCCACCGGAGGCATCCATCCGGCGACTGTCCGCCCTGGTTCAGCGACAACCTGAAAGCCCGATTCTCCACAATAACCTGGGCGTCTCATTGTGGCAGGCGGAGGAATACCGGCAGGCCGATCACCATCTCAGAATGGCCCGCGAATTGTTCATGAGCGCTGATGGTCGTGATCTCGGACCGGCTGAGCTAGCCGCAGGGTCGGTCTTCCTGTATAACATCGGCGTCAATCTGCTGACAGAGGCCGGCTGTTACCCAGCGGCTGACCCGGCTTTCGGATGTACGACCGCATACCAGTATCTCGACTCCGCCCTCCAGGCCGACTACCTCTCGCTGAGAATCAAGAGGGAATACCGGGATCAAATTGACAGGATCGGTAATCGGGAGGACGTTTTCGTTGTCGACCTGCCCAATCTTTTTCGGCGCCACGGCGGTGAGACCCTGTTCATCGATCACTGCCACCCCACCCGGGAAGGACATCTCCTGATTGCCGAGGAGCTGTTCCATCTCATCCGCGACAGTTCGCTGATACGGCCATGAGCAGGCACACTTTCGCCGCGAGCCGACGAGGCGGATTCAGATGCTTGCATTCTGCTGTCCCGTCTCCGTACTTTCTTTTGCGAAGAAGCAACAAACACACAAGGAGAATTCAAGCATGAACCTTTACCTAGTCCGACACGCTATGGCCACACCGAAAGATACCGATCCGACGCAGTCACTTTCCAATGAAGGCCGATCTCAGGCCGGAAAAGCAGCGGCCTACACCGCCAAACACGCACGCATCAGTGTGACGAACATCTTCCACAGTGGCAAGCTGCGGGCTAAACAGACGGCTGAGGAGTTTGCCCAAGCGCTGAAACCCCGCGACGGTGTTCGCGAAACCGACAGTCTCAACCCGATGGATGATCCCTCAATCTGGGCGAACCGGCTGGCCACGGAAACCGAGAACCTGATGCTGGTGGGGCACCTTCCGCACCTGGGCAAGCTGGCCGGCCACCTGCTGTGCAACGACGAAAAGGTTGCAGCGGTGTCATTTCACAACGTCGCTATCGTGTGTCTGCGAAGAGACGATGTGGGCGCGTGGTCACTCAATTGGATGCTTGTCCCTGACATCCTGCCGGACTGACGGCCGCACGAGGCACGCGTCCTTAGTGCGGCACCCGCCTGCTATTGTTTTTCCCGCATCGATAAGCCAATACGACCTCGCTCAAGGTCCACGCTGAGCACCGTCACCTCCACCTTCTGGCGGACCTTGACGATCTCACCCGGATCCTTGACGAAGGCGTCGGCCAGTTCGCTGATATGCACTAACCCGTCCTGATGGACACCGATATCGACAAAGGCGCCAAAGGCAGTGACGTTGGTGATGATTCCGGGAAGCTTCATCCCGGCCTTCACGTCTTCGATACACGTCACCGACTCGTCGAAGGCAAAGGTCTCGAACTGCGACCGCGGATCGCGCCCCGGCCGGGCCAGTTCGTCCATGATATCCTGAAGCGTCGGCAGTCCCACGGTATCAGAAACATAGTTTTCTAACCTCACCCGTTCCCGCAGCTTTTCATCCTGCATCAGGAGCCCGACCGTGCAGCCGAGATCAGACGCCATGGCGTTCACCACCGCGTAGCTTTCCGGGTGCACACCGCTCTTATCGAGGGGATTGCTGCAATCGGCAAGGCGCAGGAATCCGGCGGCCTGTTCAAAGGCTTTGGGGCCAAGTCGCGGAACTTTCTTGAACATATCCCGTGATTTGAACGGTCCCTGCCGATCGCGATAGGCTACGATGTTGCCGGCCAGTTGCCGACCGAGACCGGAAACATAGCTGAGCAACTCCCGGCTGGCGGTGTTCACTTCCACCCCGACGCTGTTGACACAACCCATCACGGAGTCATCGAGCGTCAGTTTCAAAGCGGTCTGGTCAACGTCGTGCTGGTACTGTCCCACACCGATGGACTTGGGGTCGATCTTCACCAACTCGGCCAGCGGGTCCATCAGGCGTCGGCCGATCGAGACCGCGCCGCGAACGGTTATATCATGGTCGGGAAACTCCTCACGCGCCACGTCGGAGGCAGAGTACACGGACGCCCCTGCCTCGTCAACCATCACTACCTGAATATGCTCCGGCAGATCCAGCGTCTTGATGAAGACATCGGTCTCCCGACCGGCGGTGCCGTTGCCGATTGCGATCACGTTGACGCGGAATTTTTCGCACAGTGCTTTTAACGTAACGGCGGCGTCTTCACGCTCGGCGGCCCCGGCATGTGGTTGTATCGTGCAATGATGCTGGAGCGCTCCCTGCCGGTCAAGACAGACGACTTTGCAGCCGGTGCGAAAGCCGGGGTCGATTGCCAGCAAGCGCTTGCGGCCCAGCGGCGGGGACATCAGCAACTGGCGAAGGTTGTCGGCAAAAACCCGGATCGCCTCTGTATCGGCAGCCTTTTTTGTCTCAGCGCGCATCTCGGTTTCCATCGCCGGACCCAAGAGACGTCGGTAACTGTCATGAACGGCCAGACGAACCTGCTCTGAAGCCGGGTTGTCACCGATGACAAAGATATCCTCCAGTATCGCCAGTGCCGTCTCTTCCTCTGGAGCAATTCGCAGCCTCAGAATGGACTCCGCCTCGCCGCGCCGCATGGCCAGAATGCGATGCGATGGCGCGTCCCTGGCAGACTCCTCCCAGTCGAAGTAGTCAGAGTAAGCAGCACCCTCGGTTTCCTTCCCGGGAGCTACTTTCGAGCAGATTGTTGCCTGCGCGGTGAACAACTCCCGCATCCGGGAGCGGGCGTCAGTGTCCTCGTTGATCCATTCGGCAACTATATCCCTCGCTCCCGCCAATGCTTCCTCGGCACTCGCCACACCCGTCTCGTCGTCGAGAAAAGCTTCGGCCTCGGATTGCGGTTCGATATCATCCTGAGTAAACAGCAACTCCGCCAGTGGCTCCAGACCGCGCTCGCAGGCGAGGGTGGCTCGAGTGCGGCGCTTGGGCCGGTACGGCAGGTAGATGTCCTCCAGCGCCGGCATGGTTTCAGCGCCGTTGATTTCGCTGTGCAACTCGTCGGTAAGCAGCCCGCGTTCGTCGAGTGACTTCACAATCGCCTCGCGTCGCTTCTCCAGGTGTCGCAACCGGGCGATCCGGTCGCGGATGGCCGTGATGGCAACCTCATTGAGACTCCCCGTCGCTTCCTTACGATAGCGGGCAATAAACGGCACCGTCGCGTCGGCGTCGAGCAGCGCCACCGTGAACGCCACCTGCTCCTGCTTGAGTGTCAACTCTGTCGCTATTTTGGCGATCTGTTTCTCGTGCATTTGCTCCTCGATGTGCGGCATAATCACCGATCCGAACTTTCGCGACCAGGAGTTCTTTCCTCCTGACATCCCCTAAGATACGAAGAACAGCCCGAATTCGGAACAGGAAAGGTGACAGAAAGAAGCTCTTGCCGGGCGGACGTGGAGCCTGTAGATTGTCGGTGAAGGCAAAGTGAATAGCAGAGAAGATACGAGATGACAGATACGACGTTGCCGGAGTCGGCGATTGAGATTGTTGAGTTTCAGCCGCGGTATGCCCGGTATTTCCGCGATCTCAATTATGAATGGCTCGAGGAGTATTTCGAAGTCGAGCTGTATGACAAAATCATCCTGAATGATCCCGAAAAGCATGTTATAAAGCAGGGCGGCTGCGTTCTTTTTGCGCTGACGAGGGGCGAGGTGGTAGGAACCTGCGCTCTTCTGAAACACACCGAAAGTAAGTACGAACTGGCCAAGATGGGAGTCACCAGGAAGTATCGTAGTCGCGGCATAGGTCGCCGTCTCACACAGACAGCCATCGACAAGGCCCGCACCCTTGGAGCGAATACGCTGGTATTGGCGACCAGCAAGCTTCTTCCCGTGGCGAACCATCTATACGAGGACATGGGTTTCCTGCATGTCGATCTCTCTGTCATCGGCCCGCTGCCATACAATCGCGAGACTATTGTCATGGCCATGAAGCTTTAAGGGGTTACCCCAAAACCTGGAACAGAATACATGACAGCAACTGCCTTCCGCTACGGGTCGTTTCCACTCCGTCATTCATGCTCTTCTGTTATCTCTGGCAGAAGCCAGTATCCAGTCCTCGAATCCAACCTGGATTCCTTGTCAAGCCCGGAATGACGAAGGTGTTCACGTGAGAGGCAGCCTCTCCCTGCCCAAAACAACGGTACTCCCTTCAGCCCTTCATAAGAGAAGTTTGAAACAACACCAGAATATTCCGATACGAACACCACCGGTCGCAGTGTTGACCGGCAGGATTCAAAAATACCTGGTTTATTTGAAAAACTTACTCCATTAACCACCGCAACCGCTACTGAGAGTGACCGCTTGTGTTGATTCAGCCTTCAAATCCTGTTTCTTTTCCTTGATTGGTTTAGATACTGGATTCTTGGGGTCTGATGTATATCCCAGAAAGCCACCCTTAATGGATTTAACATTCTTGTATTTGAGACGTTCCACCAGGCTTTCACCGGCCAAAGCAGCACGTCCACCTTTTTTACAATAAAGGATGATGTCTTTATCTTTATCCTCAACAGTATTCAGGATTTTGAACTCAAGTAGACCACGAGGAATGCTAATAGCGTTAGGGATATAACCTTCTCCATATTCAGCTTCTTGTCTTACATCAATTAATACGAAATCTTTTCCCTCTTTTACCATTGCTTTGTAATCATCTACAGAGATCTCTGTTATTCTTTTCTTCGCTTCCGCGACCATGGCCTTAACTTTGGGGGTGGGAATAGCGGCAGCTTCCGACCATGCTTTCCAGCCACCTGCAATTGACTTCACGTTATTATATTTAAGACGTTTAAGTCTTTCAGCAGCTAAAGCAGCACGCCCGCCGTTTTTACAATATAGTATGATATTTGCATCTTTGTTGGGATATTTTTTTGTGATCTCGAATTCAAGCAAGCCACGGGGAATATTGACAGAACCAACGACATTACCGGCTTTGAATTCTTGGGGCTCACGAACATCAATCAAAACGAATTTTGCTTTCTTTGCCATCAGTGTTTTTAAGTCTGCGGGCGTGATTTCCGTTAGCGTCGCCTTCGAAGCTTTGACCATCCGTATAACTTCTTCGGGCATCTGTTGTTTTTCAGGTACCGGAGCAGCTTCAACCCATGCCTTCCAGCCACCGGCTATGGATCTGACATTATTATACTTAAGTTGACCCAAGGCTCTGGTAGCTAAAGAGGCACGTCCACCGTTTTTGCAATAGAGAACGATATTGCTATTTCTGTCCGCATACTTCTCGGTGATTTTAAACTCCAGTAAACCACGAGGAATATTAGTAGCGCCCGGAATATGGCCGGCTGAATATTCCCCTGCTGTGCGGACGTCAATCAGTACATACTCCTCCTTCCCCATTACGTTTGCAAAGTCATCGACTGAAATCTCAGTTATTTTGGTTCTGGTCGCCTCTACCAATTGCCCAGCATTATCAAACTGACCTTCACAACCGGAAACCAAAACAAGTACTGCGAACAGTAATACAAAATTAATAATAACTTTTTTCATTGCTTTTTCCTTTCTTCTTTTAAAAGAGACAAACGCCGACTGCCGGCAAAACTTCTCCATGTAAATGACATTATTTGGTTAAGCATCAAGAACTCAAACTAATATGCACTAAACTTCCCGGTTTTTTCATTCCATTTAACAAAGAGATACCATATTAACAAAATCGCCAATACAAGGACGACCGACCATATATAGCCGATATAGTCAGGCATAAAGTTTCTAAAACGTGTAGAATGAGGTAAAAGCTTAACAAATCCCGGTTCAATATAATTCTTTGTTATGGGAGAAATGAGTAAAAATCCAAGGGCGGCTGCCCATAATTTAATCTGTCCTTCTCCGAATCTCCATAGTGTTCCGACTGCGCAACCACCCGCTATTGTCATGCCAAGACCAAAAATGAATCCGCCGATTGGAGCCCTCAGCCAGAAATTAGGAAATACCCATGTCAACTCTCTGTAACGTAAGGATAGATCACCTGCTCCAACTCCGAATTGTTTTATCAGTGTAAACCCTATAAGTCCGATCAATAGACCAGCTATTATACCGACTGTGCTGGATGATTTTCCGGTCATAAAAGGATCGCGGAATGATGCCACAATGCAGAATCTTGAGCGTTGGCAAATCATTCCCAGCAAAAGACCAATAATTACAAACCAGGCCATTATCTTATTTGTTCCGGAATAGTTGTACGCTATAACAAACACCATAATGGTCACAATAAGGCCCAGCCATTTCTGCCAAGCCCCCTTACCCTCAGAAGCAGCTAAAAGTGTCTTACTTTTACCTGAACTGATACCGGGTAAGTGTTCCATTTCCCACATGAGGTATTTTAGGGCCACTAATGTACCTAAAAACAGACCTACCGTTAATAATATTGCTCCCCCTGAAAGAGCAGGCACTCCACTAAAAAATCCACCAATAGTGCATCCGATACCTAATATAGCCCCGATCGCCATTAAACCCCCGCCGATAAATCCTTTAATTAACTCTCCAACAGGTGGAATTCTCAGGGCAAACTCCTTTGCCAAAAGAGCACCTACAAAAGCTCCGAGAATAATCAGAATATTCAACATTCCATATAAGCTGTCACTTATTGAGGTAACATTTTCTATTCCCAATACTCCCAGTGCCTGATACAGATTTTCTCCCCAATTATTATAGCCACCACTACCGCCCCATGGGCTCTTAATCATAAAGAGAAACACATTAAGCAACCCCAGCAAAATTCCTCCAACCCAGACAGGCCAATGTTTTGAGAAAAATGTACGAAAGAGTTGGCTTAATGCAGATTTGTTTGATTCTTGTTCCATAATAATCTATCCTCTCTCACTTCTTCTTGATTACAAAGCGAAAAACACCCCCTTCTAATTCACTCTCATCAAGAAGAGTATTCCCTGTCTTCCCGCACCATGAATGCAAATCTGTTTTTGTTCCGGGGTCTGTACCCAACATTTCAAGCACCTGCTCTGATTTGAGCCCCTTCATTGCTTTTGACAATTTCATAATTGGCATGGGACAGGTGAGACCTTTTACATCCAAAGTTACGTCAATTTTTGTTTCCATCTCATTTCTCCTTTTGTTGAGTGGTGAACAGTCAGTTGCTATAAATCATGTCCTCTTTTAAGGGAATTATTGAAATTTTCGGAGAAAAAACAATAAAATGCCCTTTGAAGCAAGTAGATTTTTTATCAAATCACAGGTAGAATTGCCTCAAATTAAGTGTTAGCGAAGAGTGATGGATTTGATCTGGGAATTGTCACATGGCCTCATATTCAGTGTTTCCGGATGGAGACAAGAATATAATGCCGAAGGGGGGACTCGAACCCCCACTCCCTTGCGAGAACTGCGCCCTGAACGCAGCGTGTCTACCGATTTCACCACTTCGGCATCAGCGTCCCAAGCCGTTAGACGACCGGTCCCGGAGACCTCCGCCAATATACCAGTATCCCTCAGATACGCAACATGAATTCCGGTCAGCATACGCATTTGCTTGATTCCCGGGATTGTACGCCGTAACTTGCTGCAACCTGAAACAGCACCGTAGCTTGAGTCTGCCCATGCCTGTCAGATCACTGCAATGGATTCGCGTCCGCCTCGGCTCCCACAAAACCCAGGGCAGGTACCTCCGCTTCGCGGCCATACTTCTGCCTTTCTGCGCCTACCTGTTCCTGGCCACAGGCCTTTCCGACTGGATTATTGACGACGCCGGCATCACCTTCTCATACTCGCGCTCTCTTAGCCAGGGGCATGGGCTCGTGTCTCAACCGGGCATGGAACCCGTGGAAGGGTATTCCAATCCTCTGTGGATGCTGACTATGGTCCCCTTCTTCTTGGGCGGTATCTTTCATCCCTACATCGTTCCCAAACTGATCAGCTATGTCCTGGTGGCATTGACATTCTGGCTGCTTCATCGGCTCGTTTCAAGATTGACGGGCGATTTCCTGCCGGCCACATTCGCAGCACTCTCGTTGTTGTCGGTGAATTCCTCTTTCGTGATATGGACCTGCTCGGGCCTGGAGAACCCCCTGTACGCAGCTCTGATCGTTGGCTTGACGTATCTGCATGTTGAATGGGCTGCCGGCAGCTGTTCCTGTGAGCACGCCCCGATCATGTCGGCCCTGCTGGCTTGCGCCATCGCCATGACGCGACCGGACGGCGTCGTTTACGCCACCCTCTTCCCCCTTGCGCTGGTGATTGGATTCAGACCAGGCGGGAACCGCTCAAGGCGTATGCTGCTCCGGGGTCTCGCAGTGTATGTATCCACGTTTGTCGTGGTATTTGGAGCATTCATCTTGTTTCGATACCTCTATTTCCACGAATTGCACCCGAATACTTACTACGTCAAGGGGGGGCCTACTCTCGATATTGCTGTGCAGGCGCTAACTCTGCAGGGAGGATACTTGAACAAGTCCTACCTCCTGGTTCACAGTATACTGGGGCCGGTATTCTGGTGGCTGATCCCCATCGGCTGCATCGTGCTCCTAGTGAGCGCACTTTACCGCGTAGCGCGATGGCGAGAGTCAGTCGTTCTAACTGCTGGCACGCTCCTGACCGCATACGTCTTCCTGATCCTGAGCGAAGACTGGATGGGGGAGTATCGTTTCGCGACACCATTCTTCCCGCTGGCGTGTTGTTGTCTGGTTGTCTTTGTCCATGTTGTCCTCACCGCCATTGTTCGCGGCAAAGCGCGTCTCCTGGGTATCGGCTCAGCAGTCTTTGTGACACTGCTGATCTTAAGTGTTGACCTGCATTATCCGCGCATTCAGCACTACGTGAGATCGAAGCCGGTATCCTTCGAACGCATAGCCAACCGATTCGGAAAGCGGTTCAACGATTACGCGGCTTTCCTCCAGGTACCGGATGCTTCCTTCCTGGTGCCGGATATGGGCGGCACCTTGTACTACTCAAAACTGCGTATCCATGACCTGGCCGGGCTGTGTGACAAGACCATTGCCCGTACCAGGGGCAGAGACCAGCAGCGTTTTTACGATCATGTCTTCAAGGAACTCAAGCCGACATTTATCCATACGCACGGGTATTTCACAGCGGTTTCGAAATTCGACGACGACCCCCGTTTTTCCAGCGACTACGTATCAATCAACGAGTATGTCGACAAGCACGTCGAGACCAGGTATGGCGAAACCCGAATCTCGGGGGATTTCGTAAGGAAAGATATCGCCGCCGACAAAGAGGCTCAACTTGATTCACTTCGCCAGGGACTGGCCCCATGAACTCCGGGCGGAAGCTCCGTTCCGACAGGGTCGGCGCTTCGGAGGACGGAGATGAATCCGTTCGCGCTACGGCGAAACGTCAAGCAGCCTGAGATGACCAACGCTGTAGAGATCATCTCCCGAATCAGGTTTGACTATGATCCTGTTGTATCCAACCTTACAAGCGTCTTCCGGTACTTCCAGTGAATCAACCCTCAAACCGCCCAGCTCATTGTCCTGTCTTCTGATACTGTGGAAACCCAGTTCCGTGGAGTCACGGAAAAACGCGACCGTGTAGTAGTCATTGTGGTCAACGCTGATCTCGAACCGGTTATTCGTGAAAACGGAGTCCAACAGAATGTGCAGACCACCGGACCGAAGGACGTAATTCCCCTCTTCATTCCAAACCGTCCCCTCTTCCTTGGGTACGCTGATTTCGGCGTAGCTTACTGTCAGCGTAGAAGGATCGGTATAACCACTCAAGAGGCAGTCATACGCACCTGTATTCATTCTCCAAATGGCGACCCATCGCTGAGTATCGAGCAGGTCACCGCGTGTTATCAGCAGAAGCTTGTCGTAGTACGCGGCCACGTTCGTATCGGCGATCATGTTTTCGCCCACTTTCAGGCCCTGCACATACTTAAAGGGCGCTATTCGGGAGAAATGCCCAACGCGCCAGTCCCGCAACTTATTGGTGGGTAATCTGGCCAGGAGTGGTTCGGTCAGCCCGTAGCCATCGTAGACGTGTATGTCCGGCCCGGCATAAAAGCCAGCGAACCCTACACACCCGGTGGCGGAAAAATCGTCTCCTTTCAGTCGTAACCTCTTGCCGTCGTCGGCCCACTTGTGGGCAGGCATCTCTTTAGTCCTTTGTGTCCGGAGCAGTCCCGTTGACTGATAGTACCATCCGCGCTCGTCGGCAATGCCTTTCTCGTTGATCCCCGCTTCCCCATGCGTGCCGTACGTCTTGTCACTCAGAAGCGGTGGACGAGGCGACGCCAATCCAAGAACAGCCACGACGACTACGGGAATAAGCCTCCCGGCCAATGTTTCGGGGATGGGATACCTCGAGATGAGCGCCAGCGACGCTACGAACGGCACGGCAAAGAAGCGCCCGCTCATGAAATCACCCCCGATGCTGACGATGTAGAGCAGGTACAATCCGATCCCAACCGAAACCGGTAGACTCCTGCGGTCCCGCGTCAGGATCACCAGAAGGATACCGGCAATGATCACGATCAGTGTCAGAGGATCGAGGTTCAGAGTCTCCAGATAGTAGATCAGTCCCTGGTACAGGCGCTCCGCAACCGGAATACCCGAATGGAGTTTGGCATAGTATGTGTTGGGAAATGGAAACCCATAGTAGACCATTGAGAACAGTTCCCACAATATGAATGGTGCGAAACCAGCGACTGCGGTAAGGAGCGCTCGAAAAGATCTCAGCCTCACGAACATGCCCACCAGCACCGGGAGATACAGCAGGAGCGTATCCATGCGGTTCAGAGCGGCCAGGCCGGCCAGCACACATAGGGGAAAGAAGACTCTCTCGTCTTCCTTTGCCCCGAAGTATACACACAAGAAGCCAGCCAAGATCAGGTAGCTCAGGGGATTTTCAAGTCCGGAAGTGGCGTAGTCGATGAAGGCCTTGGAAAACAGCGCGGCGGCGAGGACGAGGAGCGCTCCCGACAGAGATCGGCTTATTTTGAGGGACACGATCAGAATGGCAGACAGTGTGACAACGATCGACACGATAATACTCGTGAAATACAGTTCACCGGTAATGATATAGAACCCGGACATCAGGAAAACCCACAGTGGATTGGTAAACGCCTGAACCCGCTCGTCAGTATTCCAGGTAAGACCATAGCCGTTGACGAAGTTGTCAACCGTCCGGAAGGAAATGTACGCGTCGTCGCACACCCATGCATTCCTCAGTATCACGACGATGATAACAAGAACGAAAAGCCCAATCAGGATTGAGGCGTGATTCTCAGCGCGTCTTGGTGTACCCATTAATCCATAGTACAAACCGACCCATTTCAGAGCAAGCTCTTTTGCCTCCCGGCGTGGGGCCTGTTGAAAAAGTCGCAGTAGCTGGCCGCCGAAGCATTGTTGCTGGTGCTGCCAGGCGTCTCTGCCTGGCAGTAACGCAAATCCAAAGAGGCATCGGGCAGAGACACTCGACGCCACCCCTTGGAGTACGTTTTTCAGCAAGCTCGTGGGACGGGAGCTGAATCCGCAGCAACTTCCTGAAAAGAGGAGACTTACTTCATCTTCTCGGAGCTGCCTTGATCCTGCACCGGTCGGCAGTTCACAGTGGCGCCTTCATTCTGTCCCCAGACACCGGCGCACCCGCTCTGGGAATCGACCATCGAACTACAACACAATCATGTCCACAGCAAAACATCTCTTCATAAAAAAAACCGCCCTTCTGATCGGGACGGTTTCTCAATTGTCGACTGGTATTGTCGATCAGTTCAGGTATGCCCTCAGCGATCGGCTGCGCGAGGCATGGCGCAGGCGCCGAATGGCCTTCTCCTTGATCTGGCGAACACGCTCCCGCGTCAGTGAGAAGCGAGCCCCAATCTCCTCCAGTGTCAGCGCCTTCTCATAGCTGAGACCGAAGTACAGGTTGATGACTTCCGCTTCCCGCGCCGTAAGCGAATCAAGCGCTTTCTCAATCTCAACCCGCAGCGACTGGCTCAGGAGATCCTCATCCGGGGATGGCTGTAGTTCGTCCTCCAGAACATCGATCAGCGAGTTATCCTCGGAAGTGGAAAAAGGCGCATCAAGAGAGAGATGCGAATTGGATATCTTGAGGGTATCGGCAACCTCGCCCGCCGACAACTGCAACTCTTTGGCGATCTCCTCGGCCGAAGGCAAACGCCCCAACCCCTGCTCCAGGCGGCTTGAGATCTTGCCGATCTTATGCAACGTCCCCACCCTGTTGAGGGGAAGCCGGACGATCCTGCTCTGCTCGGCCAGCGCCTGCAGAATCGCCTGTCTGATCCACCAGACAGCATAACTGATGAACTTGAACCCGCGAGTCTCGTCAAACCTTTTGGCCGCTTTGATAAGACCGATATTGCCCTCGTTGATCAGATCGGCAAGGGAGAGACCCTGGTTCTGGTACTGCTTGGCTACCGACACCACGAAGCGCAGGTTGGCCTTGGTCAGTTTTTCCAGGGCCGTTTTGTCGCCCTGCTTTATTTTCCTGGCCAGCCGCACTTCCTCAGCGGCGTCAATCAAAGGAGTTTCCCCGATCTCGCGGAGGTATAGATCTAACGATCGGTCTTCATCGCGATACTTTAGGGATTGTTTAGCCACGTTTCCTGACTATCTCCTTCCACTGTATGTTCATCCGATGGTTTGCCGCCACCCATCCGGGTGGTTCACCAGCGGAAAACTGCATCATCACCTCAGGGCCTGATAACCTTCCTGGCTATTGTTCCATCAGGCTCCTGGACTATCAGCGGAATGCGCCGCGCTTGGCGCAGTTCGTTGGCTACCTTTTCTATATCTTCAAGTGACTTCACCGGCGCGTCGTCAACCTGGAGGATGATCGTGCCACGGTTTATCGATGCGAATTCGGCCTTCGTTCCCGGGTAAACCCGTCTCACATAAACGCCTCCGACATACTCTAAACCGACCGCGCGGGCAATCTCGGGAGTGAACGTGAGAAGTTCCATGCCGGCCCAAACGCTGACCTGGAAATCGTCAGGCCCAGCGTCGGTCTCAGCCAGCGACGCGAGAAAAGCATCACGATCAGTCACTATTGTATGCAGCATGACCGTCTCCCCGTCGCGCACAACCTCCACCGGCATCGTGGCTTCATCACGATTGGCAGTCGAGACCAGCACCGAGAGTTGTCCGGCATTATCGACCGGCTGGTTGTTAAACGAGACAATTACATCACCTGCCAGCACTCCCGCCTTCTCCGCCGGTGATTCGGCAAAAACGGAGTCAACCGTGACCCCCTTCACGGCATCGAGACCCTGCCGCTTGGCTTCCCGCTGCGTGACGTCATGAAACCACACGCCAAACCAGCCGCGGCTGGCCTTACCGGTGGCAATCAGGTCCGGCACAACAGCCCGCGCCAAAGTGATCGGGATGGCAAACCCGATACCGACCGATCCCCCCGTCGGGCTTGAGATTGCCGCGTTGACACCGATCGCCTGGCCGCGAAGATTCAACAGCGGCCCGCCGGAGTTCCCCGGATTGATCGAGGCGTCGGTCTGAATGTAGTTCTGGTAATCCGGGGTCTCACGTCCGAAACGCAGGTTGCTGCGCCCCACGGCGGATATCACTCCCACTGTAACCGTTCGATCCAGACCCTGCTGGGGAAACGGGTTGCCGATGGCTATCGCCCAGTCACCCACCTTGATATCGTCCGAGTCGCCGAACGGGATCACCGTAACCTCTTCCTCCGGCTCAACCTTGAGAACCGCCAGGTCGGTCTGCGGATCCGCTCCGACCAGCCTGGCGTCATACTGGTAGCCGGAGGCGGTGCTCACTGTCAGCTCCACAGCATCGCGAACGACGTGATTGTTGGTCAAAATGTAGCCGTCCTCACGAAAGAAAAACCCCGAGCCGGACGACGTGGCGTAATTCGGCCCCCGATACCACCAGGGCACACGCTCCTCCCTTGATCGGGCGGAGATATTGACCACGGCGTCCTGCACATTCTCGACCACCGCCACGAACGGCGATTCCAACTCGCCGTCATGATCGACCAGCGGATAAAGCCCGGCACCGGAAACCGGCGCCACCGGCCCCGAGATGGCCCCGTCGGCAAACCGCAGATGTGGTGCGATCAGTACCCCGCAAAGGGTGAAGACAAAGGCCACGATACCGAGACTAAAGAACCGTGGCCGCTTCTTGCGCTTCGATGTCTGAGGAAGAAGGCGCTGCTCCAACTACAATGATCCTCCACCGCTACAACCAAACAGTATACCATTTATCTCAAGCCGTGTCAAGTCTTTTCTCCATACAAACTGTTGTCTCCGTACATTATAACGTGCCAGCCGCCTGTTTGATTCAAAAATATGTTCGCTCCCCTGCAAAAAACGCGGCAGCCTGTCTCCCGCTTCGGCCCCTTGTACCCATGCTACGCATGGTAACGAACTGATAGCAGGGACAGACCGGGGCCTGCCACCTATTCAATAGCCGCCAAAGTCACCATGCGATTATTCATGGTCTTCCTCCTCAATCCGAACGGTGGAGATTGAGGCGGTCCCGCCAGATCGAGAGCCTGGGGACAGGAGTCGGAACATGGGCACACCCTTCGATTCGAAGGGGACGAGGTATCCGTCGAAAGCATTACCGTTCACCAAACCCGGGGCCACTTTGGACCAGTCAAACTGGTACGACCGGAGTTTGACTTCGTCCTCGGAATCGTCGAAGTAGTTGATCACACAGTAAGGACCCACGAAGAGTGGAGTCTTGTATGTGAAATCTACGTGGCCCTTGGGAGCAGCCGTGAAATCGGCTACCTTGCTGT
This sequence comes from uncultured bacterium, assembly GCA_965603125.1. Taxonomy (GTDB): domain Bacteria; phylum Zixibacteria; class MSB-5A5; order GN15; family FEB-12; genus JAJRTA01. Next base: position 23,255 of record CBFDBU010000010.1, read on the forward strand.
AGCCTGATTCCCCAAACCGAAACAGTCTGCAGCAGAGCCCGTTTCGGTCGTGAGTGAGCACGTACTCACCTGCACGAGAAAGAACACTGTGCGGCCTCCTTATGTAGTAACTGCTTGACATCTCATGAGGCAGAACGTGCATTGCTCCTGATTCGAGATTGCAGACAACAAGGCCGTCCAGAGATCGGAATGCGTAGTGTGAACCGTTCGGACTTACAGCGGTATGTCGAGGGGAAGTCGGGCGAACATCCGGAAGTTGAAGCTCACGCTGCTCGGTCATTTCGGGTACCTTTAGAATCTGAATTCGATCCGCATTGTGAAACAAAAGAAGAGAATCATCCAGCGCCTGCAACTCCCAGTATGCCGATGCAGGTGTGAGGTCTGCGATAAAGCGACCTTCGCCGTCGTAAACGCGCGGGCTTGACCCGAAGGAGATATTGTTCGTCGTATACAAGTACGCCAGACCCGTGGTCGATTGCACGGGACTCTCGTCACGTACCTCGGCTACTATACTGCCGTCCTTATCCAGCACGAAGGTCCGATACGCTCCCTCAACAATCCACTCAGTCACAAAGATGAAACCAGGAGTAGTTCTCAAGTCAACAAGGTAGAATGCACAGCCTTGTGTGGATGAACGAGAAAACAACAACTTCCCTTCCAGATCGAACACGTAAAGCGCATTCGTCTTGCCCACCGGATCGAAGCGTGAGATTACAGCAAAACACTCCTCTCCGATGTCAACACCCGGACTGCCGCCCATCACGGGCATGTCCCGCACCTGAGCTTCAGTCACAGTTGCTATCGTTGAAGATTGCCCGGAAGATACCGAGACTGCAATCCCCGCACCCAGCAGAAGAACTGCCAAGATCAGTCTATTCATAAATAGCCTCCTCTGTTTATCCCTAAGAATGCACACATCAACCAGTCGGTCAAGTACTAACGTAAGCTTCCACCTACAATAGACAGATTGAGAGTAGAGCTTCCAACCCTTGCTGCAAGCCGATAGCCCTCCGGTCAGGATTTGTGAAGCCCCATGCATATCGGCTTCGACTCAAGGTTTAGCATGGCAAGCTATGTCGTTGCATAACAATAACTAACGATACGGGGCCTGGTTGGGCACAGACGTTGCGCCAACTGCGGGAATGGAGTGCTACTTTGGATCCTACGAACTACCGGAACCCAACGCCCTGGCCAAGTCGGCGGTGGTCACTTTCCGTATCCCGGAAGTCGGGATCAGTTTCAAAGCCCCCTTTGACGGCGCCGACGCCGATCACAGCGATCTCGCCTCCCTGTTGGCGCTGCTTGAGTTCATTGACGGCAACCAGAAGTACTTCTCCAACCACACTTATCTCATCTACGGCAACAACCTGAAGGTGGTTAATCTCGTGAACCGGCGCGAGGCGCCCCCCGGCAGGTTCGCCCACTTGTTGGAGAAGACCCAGACCTATCGCGACAAGTACCGTTTCTCTCTTGAGTGGATACCCACCAACGACAACCCGGTTTTTGACACGCTTTTTGATTGACGGTCCCCGAAGGCAGTCTGTATCATTGGCCATATGGCCACTCCCGGAAAGCTCCTGACGGAGATAAAAGCAGGCCGGTTCAAGCCGGCTTACTATTTCTACGGAGTTGAGGACTACCGGATCACTGAGGCGGAGAAGTTCCTTGCTCGGCAGTTTCTCCCCGATCGCCAGTTGCAGACCAACTACCGCCGGATAAGCGGCAAGAAAACCTCCGCCGCCGATCTGGTCGCCGAGTTGGCCACTCTTCCCCTTCTGGGGGAACGCCGGGTGGTGGCTGTCTCGGATTTCCAGAGCTACAAGCCCCACGAACTGAAACAGATCCTGAAAATGCTCTCTCCTCCCGATCCCGGCAGACTGGTGATTTTCACCTCGCCGTCGTCGAAAACACCCCGAAAAGACTCCAAGTTCATGGCGCTGATGGCCAAGGCGACGGTAACTGTGGAATTCAAAAAGCTTCGGGGCGCCGAAACGGCCGCTCAGATCTCAGCCAAGTTCAAGGCCGAGGGTCTTACAATCGAAGCCGACGCGCTTGTACTTCTGACCGAACTCGTCTCCGGCAACCGGGGTGGTCTTGATACGGAGGTCGCCAAGCTGGTCAACTACAAGACCGAGGGCGGCTCTGTCACGGTCGAGGATGTCCGAAGCGTTTCAGCCGGGTACGAAGCGTACGGCATCTTTGAGCTGGCCGACGGAATTATCGAAAGTCGCCCGCGAACGGTGCTGAAAATGATCAAGACACTGCTTGCCGCCGGTCACAGCCCGGTACTCATAGCCACTCTGCTCCAGCAGCATTTCATCAGCCTGTACCTCGTCAAGCATGAGAAAAAGCCATTGGGTAACCGCACCTTTTTGATTCCCAAGTTTCGTAGGCAGGCTGCCGGCTACGACTCCCAGCGCCTTGAGCAGATCATTATCGAAATCGCTCGGACCGACTCCGAATTCCGGCGGGGCAGATTGAAACCGGAGACAGCGCTCGATATGCTGGCCATGAATCTTGCACACGAAAAGCAGTCCGGTGGTTAGAAGCGGGTCGGGCATTCGTGCCCAGGGATCGGCTCCCGGCGACGGAAAAAACAGATGGGCAAGAGAATCCGGGAAGAAAAACAGGCTCTGCCGGTAAATCAGGGTGAGGTGAATTCGGCCGAGCAGAGACTGGTCGAAGAGGCTCAGAACGGCGATAAGAAGGCGTTCGGCCAGTTGATCCGTCGGCACCAGAAGAAGCTATTCCGATTCGTCTATGGTCTGCTCGGCTCCTTTGACGCAACTGAGGATATCGTGCAGGAAGCCTTTGTCAAAGCCTATGGAGCGCTGGGATCGTTCCGCACCGACAGCGCCTTTTACCCCTGGCTTTCCACCATTGCCAGGAACTCAGCCTACAACCATATCAGCCGGGAAGAACGAAAGGAATCGCTTGACCGTCTGCAGGAGAAAGGGTACGACCCTCAGGCCACGGAGTTGGGGCCGCTGGAGAAGCTGCTTGACGATGAAGCGCAAGTGCGATTTATGAAAGCCGTAAAGGCTCTGCCCGCCAGGTACCGCTCAGTGTTTGTCCTGCGGCACTTTGAGCGGATGGACTACGGCCAGATCGCCGATTATCTCAGGATTCCGCCCGGGACTGTTGACTCGCGTCTGTACCGGGCCAGACGAATGCTCTTGGAAAGCCTGAAGGACTTGTTGTAGATTGACGGTGGCAGTTAGAGCACGGAGAAGAAGGAACATGGATCACTCGTACTATCGAGACAGACTCTCGGCCTACTTCGACGGCGAACTTCCTGCCGGGGAGCAGCGGGAGATCAAACTCCACCTGGACGAGTGCCGGGAATGCCGGGAACTTCTGGACAAGATGGCCGGACTTGACCGGCTCGTCTCAGAGCGCGGAGACCTGCCGGAGGACGGCTATTGGGAGCAGTCGGCCAGACGGATCGAAGCGCAGTTGGGCCGCCAGCAGGACGAGAGCGTCACCGACGTCCGGGAGCAAACCACCTGGCAGACCCTGCGCTGGAAACTGGCTGCTGCTGCGGCCTCAATCGCCGTGCTAACCTTCATCGCCGTCCACAGGGGAGATATCCTCTGGGACGCAGGCCAGGAGATGCCGCCAAGACCGACAGATACACCCGCCATTTCCGAGGAGAAGCCCGAAGCGACCGGGAAACTCAGGCCGCGCGAGATAAAGAAACGGGAGGGTGTCCAGGTGAGTTCCGGTGGGACTCAGGCGGACGAGCAGCGCGATGTCGAGTTGTCCCCACGGCTTCGCGCGCCTTCCGTCAGTGAACCCGCTGCTCTGGTTGCTCTGCCTGAGACTGTCGCGATTGCTCCTGCCGCGCCGAGCCGCGATCTCAGTCTCACCACCAAACCGAAAGCCGCCGCCGCTCCCGAGGTCCCAGCCGAGGAGAATGAGTTGCTGACTGATCAAGATGACATCGGCGGGGCGGGCCTTCCGGAAAAGGTCACCGGCGACCGACAGGAGAGCCCGGCGATACCATCAACGGCGCAACTACCGGTGACTCCTTCGCAGAGGGTTGCTCGGCAGGATCAGCGTCCGGTAGAGGTAACAGCACCGGTAGATATCCGGGAAACATTCGCGGTAGAGAAAGCAGCGACCGCGCGCGTCGTCACCGCCCATGACCGTGATACTGTCGAACTGGCCCGCTGGCGGCACATACGGGATTCTCTTATCGTCCTCACCAAGCCCCGGCAACTCCCGAAGGCTCCGCGGACCGTGGCAGTTGAAAGTAAGGACGCCGTTGACAGCACTGAGGTGAACATAACGATGCGTCTAATGGAGGCATACTGTCATGTCGCTCTGCTCACCGATGACGAGAACGAGTACCACCTGGCGGCAGACTTCCTGCGGGAAACCGCAACCGGCGGGATGCCCTTTTCAGAGCAGGCCAAGGCCTGTCTGAAACAACTCGAGGGGCGGTTTGAATAATATCTTGCGCTGTGAAATCACATAACTTTTCTCATGGTTGTCCGTATATCAAAAACAGTACAGAGGTATCGTCTGATTCGGAGGATAGCTTATGAGTAAGCAACTTTTTCGCTCGGAAACAAATAAAGTAATCGGGGGGGTATGCGGCGGCTTGGGCGAGTATTTCGATGTCGACCCGGTTCTGGTCAGAGTGGTTGCGGTATTGTTGGCCCTGGCGACCGGAGTGGCCGTGGTCGGCTACATAGTCGCCTGGATTATCGTGCCCAAGAGACCGTTTGAGATGGAGCCCGGCCGGCCGCAACCGCGGGAAACATCCTGGCACAAGTATCTACCAGGACTTATCCTGATGGGTATCGGGATTATCCTGCTCATCCGGGAAAACTGGTACTGGTTTGACTGGAGTGAGTTCTGGCCGATAGTGCTGATCTTAGTCGGACTGGCGCTGATATTCGGTCGCGGGCGACGCAGAGGGGCCACGACCGGCAACGCCGATTCCGATCGGCCAATGCACGCGAACGGTCAGAATCTCGGGCCGCAGAACGGAGGGCCGATCTTATGACACCGGCGCGACTTCGTTGGGGCACGCTGATGGTCACTTTCGGTCTGTTGTTGCTCCTGAGGAACTTAGGCACTCTCAGCGACGATTTCTGGGTGGATCTGCTGATATATTTCCCCATAGTGCTGATCCTCATTGGTATTGAGAAGATATTTACCAAGTCCCGGCTTCAGTTTATATCGTATTTCACATCGTTTCTACTGCTCGTAGGTGGGATCGGCATAGCTTTCTACAGTAGTTGGAACGACCATGAAGGAAGTTTCTTCTCCCAGACCAGCCACCGGGTTGATTTCGATCCTGAAGTGAAGAAGCTCTCAGCCGTCCTGAAGCTCGGCGAGACCGACCTGACCATTCGCGACAGCGGGGATGATCTCGTGTTCGGGCAGTTTGACCGTTTCACTCAGAAACCCCGCATATCCTACTCTGTCGAGCAGCAGGAAGCGAAATTAGTATATACTGCCCGTCGTGGCGGGCGCCTCGGAGGCGCGATCACGATCAATACCGGCGAAGACCAGGACTGGTACATCCAGTTCTCCGACCGCGTGCCGCTCGATCTCGAATGCTATAGTGAGGATTCCGATATTCATCTGAACCTGTCCACGACACCGTTGAAAAGGCTGAAACTGAACACCGATGACGCCCATATATATCTCAAGTTGGGTAAGATGGAACCGGTGGTTACGGTTGTCGTCCTGGGCGACCAATCCGATCTCAAGTTGCGGATGCCGGAAAGCGTCGGGCTCCGTATGAGTGATAACGACTACCGTTCGTACCTGACCAAGGTTGGTCTGATAGAGACTGAAGACGGCACCTTTGTCACTAAGGGTATCGACACCCTGATCACAACGATTGAACTGGACCTAGACGAGCACCTGTCTTCCTTTTCTGTGGACCGTTTCTAGTGTTCTGAGTTGGAAGTTTGTGTACAAAAACGTCCCACGGCGTCGATGATGTCGTCGGCGCACTTGGTCCAGACGAATGCTTGGGGATGGTTGTTGTTATGTTCCACGTAGTCTCTAATGGCATGTTCGAGTTGGCGGGTGCTGTGGTGGCTCCCACGCCGCAGTTGCTTGCGCGTGAGGATCGAGAACCAGCTCTCCACGAGGTTGAGCCACGATGCACCGGTGGGGGTGAAGTGAAGATGAAAGCGCCGATGTCGGGCGAGCCAACGGTGGATCGACAGCGTTTTGTGTGTTCCGTAGTTGTCCGGGACGAGATGGACATCGAAGGGGGCGGGGACCTGCTTGTCAACAAGGGAAAGGAATTTCTTGAACTCGATGGCGCGATGTCGTCGAAAGCACTTTTCGATTACCTTTCCGGACTGGATGTCGAGGGCAGCGAAAAGGGAGGTCGTCCCGTGTCGGCGACAGTCGTGTGTGCGACGCTCGGGAACACCGGGACCCATGGGGAGGATCGGCTGCGCGCGATCCAGGACTTGGATTTGGGATTTCTCGTCGAGGCACAGTACCAAGGCTCGATCCGGTGGGTTCATGTAAAGCCCAACGATGTCACGAACCTTATCGACGAAGAGCGGATCCCCGGAAAGCTTGAAGGTCTCGGTACGATGGGGCTGCAGCGCGAATGCTCGCCAGATTCGGCTGACCGCCGTCTGGCTCAGGCCACTGGTTCGGGCCATTGAGCGGGTGCTCCAGTGCGTCGCACCCGGTGGCGGATGTTCAAGAGTCATCGTAATCACTCGTTCCACATCCGCCTCGGTAATCCGTCTCGGAGCGCCTGGCCGGGGTTCGTCGAGAAGACCATCAAGGCGACGATCTAAAAACCGCTGCCGCCACTTGCCAACCGTCTGTTTGGTCATGTCCATCTTGACGGCCACCTCGGTGTTGCTCATGCCCGAGGCGCTCGCAAGGATGAGGCGCGCGCGCTGGGCCAGCGCATGGGCGGTCTTGCGCCGACGAACCCATTGTTGGAGTCGCTGACGTTCCGGGGGGCTCAAGTGCAGAGGTCGAAGGCGAGGTCCTTTACGCATGTTTCTTCTCCTTCTGACCGTCTATCATAACATACGTAAAGACGACGATTATGTTGCAGTAATTAATGACTCAGGACACTACCAGGCTGTTGATAAACTCGGGACAGGATGCAAGACAGCAACTGACATCCATTAGTCAATGAAAAAAGGCGGGTCGTAACCCGCCTCTTGTATGCTATTGCCAGCTGGCTACTTCTGTATCTCCTCCATCAGGTACTTGTGCATGGCCCTTGCGGCTACCTTGCCCGCACCGGCGGCCAGGATCACCGTAGCGCCACCGGTGACGATATCACCACCGGCGTAGACACCCTTCCGCGAACTCTGCATCGTTTCCTCGTTGACGACGATGTTGTTCCAGCGGTTGGTTTCCAGACCGGGTGTCGTTTTCGGAATCAACGGGTTGGAAGAGTTGCCTATTGCCACCACCACGAGGTCGACCTCCATGACGAAATTGGAACCCTCTATCGGAACCGGTCGCCGTCGACCCGAATCGTCCGGTTCGCCGAGTTCCATGCGAAGGCATTCCATCGCCCGTACTTTGCCCTCGTCGTCGCCCATGAACGCAATCGGCGTCGTCAGCAAGCGGAACTGCACCCCTTCCTGTTTGGCGTGGTGGATTTCCTCGATTCGGGCGGGCATCTCCTTTTCGCTGCGACGATAGACAATGTAACCGTTGTCGGCACCTAACCTGAGCGCCGTGCGCACGGAATCCATCGCGGTGTTGCCGCCGCCGAGAACGGCCACATTCCGGCCGTGGATGATCGGTGTGTCGTTGTTCGGGAAATCATAAGCCCGCATCAGGTTGGCCCGCGTAAGATACTCGTTGGCCGAATAGACACCGATCAGGTTCTCGCCCGGGATTCCCATGAAGGACGGCAGGCCGGCGCCGGTACCGATGAAAATGGCGTCGTAGCCCATCTCGAACAGCTCGTCGATAGTGTCTATCTTGCCGATAATGGTTGAGTTCCTGAACTCGACCCCCATATCACCCAGGAAATCGCACTCGGCCTGCACAATGTCCTTTGGCAGACGAAACTCTGGGATACCGTAAACCAGCACGCCACCCGGCTTGTGCAGCGCTTCAAAGATCGTGACCTGATGACCCAGCTTGATGAGGTCTCCGGCCGCCGTCAGCCCGGCGGGGCCGGAACCGACTATCGCCACCCTGCGTCCGGTGGGTGGGGCGATCTCGGGAAGTTCCACCAACTCATGGTCGCGCTCGTAATCGGCCACAAACCGTTCGAGATGTCCCACCGCCACCGGCTTGTGCTTCTTGGCCAGCACACAGACCTGCTCGCACTGTTCCTCCTGCGGGCAGACCCGTCCACAGATGGCCGGCAGCGCATTGGTCTCCTTGATCTTGCGAGCCGCCGCCGCGTAGTCCTTCTCAAGGATCAAATTGATGAACCCCACTATGTCAACCTCAACCGGGCAGCCCTGAACGCACGGCACCTTCTTGCATTCAAGGCACCGAGCCGCTTCCTCAAGCGCCTGCTCCTCGGTAAAACCGTACGGCACTTCCTGGAAGTTCCTGACACGCTCCCCGGGATCCTGCTCCGGCATCTGCTGCCTGGGGATTTTCATTCTCAATTTCTTTTCCAGCTTTTCAGCCACACTGCACTCCATCAATAAGAAGGTATGACACCGACAGCCACCGCCGCTTCACGGAGCTATCGACCCTCATCGGGATATTTGAAGTCCCGGACCGCCTCGGCCAGTTGGCAGCCGGGGCTATCCAGGAAGCGTTTCATGGCGACTCGTTCCTGTTCCTTGTAAGCGCCGAGGCGACTGGTAAGCAGGTCGAAATCGACTTGGTGACCGTCGAAATCCGGGCCGTCAACGCAGGCGAATTTGGTCTCATTGCCAACCATCACCCGGCAGCCGCCGCACATCCCCGTCCCGTCGATCATCAGCGGGTTCAACGAAACCCACGTTGGTACATTATAATCCCTTGTAAGATTCGCCACCACCCTCATCATCGGCACCGGCCCGATAGCCATAATCATGCTGATACCCGCGCCGTCATCGAGCAGCTTCTTGAGCACGTCGGAGACAAACCCGTGATGCCCGTAGGAACCGTCGTCCGTGCACACGTGAAGCTCATCTGCGATCGACTTGTGTTCATGCTCATAGAAAAGCAGATCCTTTGACCGGGCGCCGATAATCGTGATCAGCTTGTTTCCCGCCTCCTTGTATGCCTGGGCAATCGGATAGACAGGCGCGATTCCGATCCCACCGCCTACGACGCAGGCCGTTCCCCACTTGTCGACATGAGACGGCTCCCCCAAAGGTCCCACCAGGTCGGAAAGCTCACCGCCGTCGGGCACGGTCGTCATCAGGGCCGAGGTTTTGCCGACCACCTGGTAGATGATTGTGAGGTTCCCGTTTTCCCTGTCAATCCCGGCGATTGACATGGGCACCCGTTCCCCCTGCTCGTTGACGCGAAGGATTACAAACTGCCCGGCTTTAGCTTTGGCCACCAGGCGAGGGAAATGGACCCTCATTTTCCAGACCATAGGTCCGATCTGTACGTTGTCAATAACTTTGGTCATCAAACTCCTCTGCTGCAAAACAAACGCCCGATGATAATACTATCGCCGCGAAAATCAAGCGGTTTCTATGCCGGGTGCGTCGCCCAAGCGATTCCGTGGGCTGCAGACGCCAGTCTGCCCCTACTTTGGCTGTAGATCAGTCCTGGCCTGCAGGAATTGAATCTCTACGGGATTATTTTAACAGCAGCATCTTTCTGGAATGAATAGAACCCCCACTACCAAGGCTGTATATGTACACCCCCGATGATACCGGTTTACCACTGGCGTTACAACCATCCCAGAAGGTACGATAATGACCCGGCGACAACACTGTGCTGATCAGACGCACCACTTCCTCTCCAAGGATATTGTAAACCGTCAGGGTCGTAAAAGACCGCCGGGGAAGATCAAACTCTATCGTCGTCAGAGGATTGAACGGGTTGGGGTAGTTGTGGGACAAATGAACACCATCCGGGAACGACGGCTCATGCTCATACAAAACCTCAGTCGCCGGATCCTGCCACCCGGCAAAGATATTCACCTCAGCACACCAGTTATTGCGGGATGGCAACGAAAAAGCAGCAAAATCATCAATCCCATCACCATTGAAATCACCAATCCCAGTAACCTCAAAACCCAAAAGGTACTCGACACCAGGCAATACACCCTCAGTTATGAAAACATCTGCGTACATGAAGCTGTCAACATCAGGACCACCCAAGAACAAATGCAACTCTCTCGTCAGAGGATCGCTCGCTATGATATCAGGGTGAGTATCGTTGTTGACATCTCCGGCCGAAGCCACACACTGCGGTGATATATGGGAATAACCTCCTGAACGGGCAATGTCTATTATCACGTCGAGCTTATCGTCGAAATAGGGACCACCAAAGTAAACCCCATAGGGATCATTGGTTCCCCCGGCAATGTAAATGTCCTCATACCCATCAGCATTGTAGTCGCCAACCGGGACAAGGTGGATGCCAAAGTCGGATGACGGGCGCCATATCTCATAATCCGCGACTGTGTCAAAATCAGGTCCGCCCCAATAGAATCTGACCCAGCCGGAATCGCGGTAGAGTCGTGAGGAGATGGCCAAATCAGAATGGCCATCCCCGTTGAAGTCGCCCGAAGCAAGTTTGAAGCCCAGGCTCTCGGTAGTGTCTGGTATAACGTACTCAGGAATTGTGTCCCGTTCGCTGTCAATCCGATAGACATTCACCGGACCACCGTTGACATCCGAACTCACAGGCAGATCAAGGATACCGTCTCCATCGAAGTCAGCAGCCTGGCCGGCAAACGAAAACATGTTTGGAATCACGAGATCCGGCTCATCATCGAGAACCGGACCGCCAAAGTAGAGGTTGTAATTGGTCTGTGTACTTGAAATCCACCAGTACATTCCTATATCAGTATAACCGTCTCCGTTAACATCACCGATGGCGCCGGGCCTTGCTTCGAAATTGGGTAGTATGAGGTCAGCAATGCTGTCAGGGTTCCTCCCGCCATAGAACACATGGGCGGGCCACGGCGGCAGAGAATTCTGTATCCATGTGGACAAAAGGATGTCGGTACAACCGTCACCGTTGATATCCCCAAGTGGCACAATCTCTTTGCCGAACCAACCCATGGGAATGGAGCCACTGAGAACAATCAGGCGCTCCACCGAGTCAATCCCGGCCCGGTCAGTCGGGTAGATCGGCGAGATCCAATCAGCCCCGACAGACCCCGCGAGCCCCACAACGGCGCACAGCAGCCAGCTACTGACTAACGCACCAACCCTTCTACGTCTCAAGCAACTCAAAAACCATCACCCCTTTCAATCACACATAAGAAGCGCCGTGATCTGCCCCTTGTCAAGCGGATAAACAACGACTGACGCGTGGCGGTCCGTGTTCCCGTAGGCGACATACCCCCGGTCTGCCCCTGCTCCCACTTCAGTTGTAGGTCGAGACGCCTGAGGTCTCGGTAACCAGTATCAGGCCCACAAGGGGCTTGATCTACAAGAGCTGCGTCTGGCGTCGGTGCGGCCGATCAGACCGGTTCAGCCCGATCCGACATCTGTCGATTATCGATTAATAGTTTGCCACGCATCGTTGAGGGCATTAGTGTTCAGTGGAATCAGGATGAATGACATGGGATCTACAACCACCGTTGAGGCAAGAAAAACCGCGTTCTTATGGCTTCCCTTTCTGGTGCTGCCGGCAATCTACCTGCCTGCGCTGTACGATCTTGTGGTCGATTGGTACAGCGATCCCAATTACTCACACGGCTTCTTGATTCCGATCATATCCGGTTTCCTGCTATGGAAAAAGCGGGAAGCCATTCTGTCGGCTCCACGCGCTACCGACAACGGCGGGCTCGTGGTGCTGGTCGCCGGACTGCTGCTCTTTGTGGCGGCCAACGGCGCCGCGGAGTACTTCACTATCCGACTGTCTCTGCTGGTCACGTTTATCGGCCTGGTTTACTACTTGTTCGGCAGGGAGATCGTGAAGCTGGCGAGGTTTGAGTTGTTGTTCCTGGTTTTCATGATACCCGTGCCTTACTTGATTTACTACGCCACCACTGTCCCCATGCAGCTCTTAGCCTCCAAGATTACCGTCTGGGCCTTAAACGTCCTTGGGGCGGGAGCGTTCCGGCAGGGAAACATCATTTACCTCGGGGACACCGCCCTGGAGGTAGCCGAGGCATGCTCCGGAATGCGGTCGCTGGTGTCGCTGTTGGCGTTAGGGTGTCTTTATGCCCACCTGTCGCAGAAGCGCCCGTCAGCCAAATTGATACTGTTCGCATCAACGGTACCCATCGCCGTTATCGGAAATGCGTTCCGGGTTTTTGTCACCTCGCTTCTCGCCTACACCGTGACCGAAAACGTCACCGACGAGCCGCTCCATACCATTTTGGGGCTGTCGGTGTTTGTAGTGGCGTTTGTCCTGCTGTTCATTCTGGCGACCGTTCTGCGGAGGCTGTTCCGATGAGGATGCCGGTATTGCTGTCAACAGCGCTCCTGCTTGTGGGCGGCGCTTTCGGTAATTACCTGCGATACGTGGAGCAGAAACCTGACCGATGGCCGTCTTTCGAGTCCATTCCGTATGAGGCGGGCGGCTATTTTGGGGAGGAACGTCGCCTGGCGGAATATAACTACGAGGTTCTTCGGTCGGATACGACTACTTTGAGGTTGTACCGGGGCGCCGACGGCAGCCCGCTGTGGCTGCTGATCGCGTATTTTTCCTCCCAGAAATACGGCAGCCAGATTCATTCGCCCAAACACTGTCTTCCCGGCGGCGGCTGGAAAATCGAGAAACTGGAGCAATTCCGGCTGCCACTCCCGGGCGGCTACAAAACGGTCAATCGTCTTGTCATCACCACTGAAGGTCGCAACCAGGCCATGTTCTACTGGTACCAGACCCGCGGGGGCAGCCTGAGCAACGAGTTTGCTCTCAAGTGGGACCTGGCCAAAAACTCGCTGCTTCTGCGTCCCACCGACGCCGCCTTCATTCGCCTGACATTGCCCATCGAGCAGGGTGATCTCGAGGCTGCCTCAAAGAGAGCGGCTGACTTCCTGGCAACCTTCTACTCCGGAATGAACCGGGCTTTGCCTTTCGGTAATTAGAGCTTGAACCGCATCTCCCGGAGGGTTATTATCCGACATGCTGCTATCCCTCTTCAAGCTCGCCCGCCCGACCCAGTGGCTGAAGAACAGCGTCGTGCTGGCGGCGCTGATATTCGCCGGCGAGGCTACCGACATCCACCATATCGAGATTGCCCTGATCGCCACAGCCCTTTTCTGCCTGATGTCTTCGGCTGTCTACACCCTAAACGATCTGATTGACCGCGAAAAGGATGTTCAGCACCCGCTGAAAAGGGAACGACCGCTGGCCTCCGGATCGGTGTCGGCGGGGGCAGCGGTTGTATTCATGACCCTGCTTTGCGTCGTAGCGCTGGCCGGCGCCTGGTACATCAATCCATACTTTTTCATCACCGGCGTCATCTACATAGCTCTGAACGTGGTATACAGCCTGTGGTGGAAGAACGTCGTGATTCTCGACGTCATGAGTATTGCTGTCGGTTTCGTCCTGCGAGCCTATGCGGGCGCTTTTGCCATCGGCGTCCCGGCGTCCAAATGGCTGTTGATCAACGCTCTCTTTCTGGCCCTGTTTCTGGCCCTGGGCAAGCGCAGACACGAACTCGTTTTTCTGGAAGACGCCGAGGCGCACAGGAAAATCCTCAGTCGGTATTCACCGTATCTGCTGGATCAGTTGATCGGTATCGTCACCGCCTCGGTGGTTGTCGTGTACATGCTCTACTCCTTCTCGGCGGAAGTATCCACCAAGCTGGGAACGGAGAACTTGTTTCTGACCATTCCCTTCGTTGTGTACGGGATATTCCGCTATCTCTACCTGATCCATAAGGAGGAGCGGGGTGGGTCGCCCACGAGAGTTCTGATCAGCGACAGGCCGCTGCTGGTCGATGTCATCCTCTGGCTGGTAACAGTGATAATCGTACTCTATATCGCATGAGAAGCAAAATGACAGAATATCTCAAAAAAACCGTCTGGCCGCTCTGCGCGGGGGCACTGATGATCGCCTCCTGCGGGAAAGAGGAAGCGGAAACACCGAAGCCTCAACCCGCCGAGGAACATGTAGTAGTGCCTGCCGAGCCGGTTATTCACGTCGACACGCTGATGCCGCCCACTATCGAATCGTATGACCTCCTGCTTACCGACGCCGTGACAACCGTGCCGGCATCCGGTATCGAAGACTACGTCGGCGAGACTGCGCGCGACTATACGGCCTACGGAGCACTGGCTCTGGCATCGGCCACGTACACGGTAAAGCAGATTCCGGTCTATGCCGAGGTCGTCCAGTTTCTCACGCCCGTGGATGCGTACGGATTCTATGCTCGCCTGAGACCCGACGGCATTGAGTTGCTGTCTCTCGGCGCCGAGGGATACGCTAACGGCAACAGCCTGTATTTCACAGCCGGGGAATACGCCGTCACCGTGTCGGTACAGGAAGATACAAAAGAACAGCATGAGGCCAGGTCGCTGCTGGCGCACGAGATCAACAGCCGCATTACACAATGCCTGACGCCACAGTTCTTCCTTTTGTTTCCCTCCAACCACCGGGTCCTTCCCTCCATGAAGTACTACACCAATCAGTACTTGGGGATCGCCGGGATCGACTCGGTCTATACCATCTCGTACCTGATGGAAGGCGACTCGGCGGTGTTCTTTCTCACCGTTGATCTAACCGGCAAGAAGTACATCGGGCTGAAAGAGTATGCCCGCTCCCTGGGCGAAATAACCCCGGCGCCGGAATCGTTTCCTTACTACGAGCGCAGCGGCTTCATCTTTGATCATCCCGACCACGGACGGATAGTGGCCGGCCTGGTGCGCGGCAAGCTGGTGGGGATTGTCCCCTACCGGCATGAAAGCTACGAACATCTCGGTTCACTTTGGGTGACAGGACTTCTTTAGCGCAGGCGGGGCATTTCCTAGGGCATGGTTTCGCTGGTTGGGTGGGGAGTTTGGAGTTTGATTTGTCTCGCCACCTTATCTGTAAGTCTATATCCCACAATAAGCTCGAATGATGTGCAACCGTTTTGGTCACTATCTGGCTACAATGAATTCTTTGAAAAGAGTAATTCTGCGGGTATGTTTACACTTGATTATCGATCTCAAATAGAGTACATTTGTACCGATAATCGTATTGTATGTATCGAAAGCAGAATCGGTTGTATCAAAAATGTGTCCAAGCGAACCAAAAAGCAAACCGCTGATCGGCATCGGGTCCGGAATCGGTGAGGCTCTGTTTCCCAAGATTCGCAGAAAGGTTCTTGCGCTGTTTCTGCTTAATCCCGAAAAGCACTTTTATTTCAGGGAAACGGTTAGACTGCTGGGGGATACACCCGGTTCGCTTCTGCGCGAACTCAAATCGTTGACGGAAGCTGGGATCCTCACTATGGAGCCGATCGGCATCCAAAAGTTCTATCGGGCGAACACTGAAAGTCCCGTATTCAGCGAGTTGAGATCAATTGCCGAGAAGACATTCGGAGTAGCTGATGTATTCCGCGACGTTCTCCGCACTCAGGGAAAGGAACAAATCGACGTCGCCTGCATCTATGGTTCAATTGCCAGTGGTCACGATACTAGCTCCAGCGACATTGATCTGATGGTAATCGGCTCATTGCCGTTTCGTGAACTGGTGTCCATTCTGAAGCCGATTGAAGAGAACATGCAGCGACCGGTGAATCCAACGCTTTATTCGATTGTTGAGTTTAAGACCAAAGTGCGCCAAAAGAACAATTTCCTTCACAATGTAATGGAATCTGAAAAACTGTTCATATTGGGGACCAAGGATGACCTTGCAAGACTGGCTGAATAACGGTTGGCTTAAACGACATACCTCGAGCCCGCAGGAAATCAAAGACTTGCTTGACAAGGTCGATCGGGATATTGCTGAGGCTGCAAAAGAAGAGATCACGCTCGACTGGAGATTGGCGATAGCTTACAATGCCTGTCTCGGCTGTGCGACAATTGCTCTGCGAGCGAGCGGCTATCGAATGCCAGGAGGCACAGGCCGGCACTATCGAACGATTCAATCATTGAGATTCACTATTAATCCAGATTCCGACATTATCATATCGCTGGAAGCGACCAGCAAGAAGAGAGCTACGGTCAGTTACGATGCCGCCGGAAGGGTGACTGAGGCCGAGGTTGAAGAAGCACGGAGGCTCGCCGAAGATATTCTTGAGCTTCTTCAGCGATGGCTGGATGAGCGTCTTTCGACTTAACCCCCTTATAGCGGATTACCTATGAAACTCTCGTTCTGGTGTGAGGGTGAAAACATAAGCATTGCTTTTCGGGAAGTCCGACTCAAGTTCGAAGATGTGGTTTACCAAAATGTGTTTATCTGCAAGAACAATAGGACCGTAGCGCAAACAATCCTGCACAAGCGCTATCAGAATCTGGCGTCGCGTGCGAAGCAGGATTACTCTCAAGCGCTACAGATACCAATAGGAACCTTCCTTTTGAACTTGAAGAATCAAGGCGATGCCTTCTACAAAGAATTTCTGAATGACTGCGGCGACCTCGTGTATTGTAGGTTTTGCATAGCTGACGAGGAACGGCGAAAGAAGCGGGGTATTTACATTTATACCGTCGGTAAAGAAATCCGGTATGTAGGCCGGTGTTTGAATTCGTTTGAAAGGCGGATCAACAACGGACATGGACGTATTTCACCCAAAAGCTGCTTTATCGATGGTCAGAAGACAGATTGCCACCTGAACAACCTTGCGCTAAAGAACAAGGACAAATTGCAGTTGTTCGCTGCCGTAATTAAAGATGCGGAGCGAATTAAGAAACTCGAACGCTGCATGATAAGAGAGTGTAACCCACTCTGGAATATCGCCCTTAGGCGCGGAAAGAACTGACTAAGAGTATGATGAATGCGACCTGCACCATGTGAGTCTTGACCCAAAGTGGTGTCCACATGCCGTAAATAAATGCCAAGCCTGACTGCTGTCAAGGATTCTATCTACAGGCAAACAGCGATACGCCAATGATTCACACGCTGAATCAGATGTCCGGGCTGAACTGGCTGACGCTCACACCCTGATGCTGGATGCCGGGCTGTGCCGCTCGTAGGCGGCCAAGGCCAGATGTCGGTAACTCCTGCTACTCATCGCTGCCCGCGACAACTGAGCCATCGCCGGTATCGATGATCCATGCCGTCCAACGACGATACCCGGCTCTGGCCTTCACTTTGTAGATGTGGTCGGCCCGGGCAAAAAACTCCAGCACAACAGGGGCGCTTGATGTCCCTTTCCGTGACCGATAGTTCACCGTCACCGAATGATGACCGGGGAGCAGCTCCACGTATTTCTTGTTTATGGCGAAATGACCCTTGTCGTAAGAGTCGATCGCCGTCACGTGGACGCTCTTATGAGACAGGTCGAGCCGGGCGACCTGATGCGAAGCCCGTGGGGGACCTTCATACAGCACGAGCGTCCCCTTGGCACCACACGATACAAGTACCAGCAGCAGAGAAACACATACGCCTTCAATAAGCGCAACGGCGCGGGCTGCTTGATTTCTATGAGTCACTTGTGACTTCTTTCTCCGGGCTTGGCATAATAGCAGGATCGCGCGGATCCTGCCGTTCTATTTGGCAGGCTTACCGGGATGCTGCCTATGAACGATGCCGCGCCGGGGCGGCGATCTATAAGCGGGAGACGGGGTTCGAACCCGCGACCAACAGCTTGGAAGGCTGTGACTCTGCCACCTGAGTTACTCCCGCTTGCGGTTGACAAGCTATCCTTGATGGCCCGCGTTGGCAAGCGCTTTTTGCTGCGTCCTGGCTGATGTGGGCGTCGGTCACAGGCAGCCACGCGTAATATCAGGACCGGTTGCTTGTAACGAAAGCAGTCACGAGAACCGGCGCGCAACACCTGTTTCCCAAAGAATCGGTTGAAATCTCAGCCGGGATTATATAAAATGGGATGCCCTTGAGACAAGACCATGCGAACTTACGAATCCGTCTTAGACGTGATCGGCCGCACACCGCTCCTGAGACTAAGGACCGGCTTTCCGCCGGACGACCCCAGAGCCTACGTGAAGGTCGAGTTTCTCAACCCGACCGGGTCGGTAAAAACGCTGATGGCCTTGACTTTGGATTCGGATAGCGTATATTGACAATGCCAAACATTGCCGTATCCCCCCTCCCCCGGTATGTTTGGTGTCTATTACTCTGCCCCCCGGCGCCCGCCGGGGGGTTTCTCTTTTTGTTCACATTGTCCTGTCGGGCAATGTGACTTCTCAGATACTCTGCCGGCATTGTGGTCCGAGAACCATCGCCACCATGCCCGCACCCCGTGCCCTAACGGTTAATGTTGCCTGCCCTCGACTTAACTACTTGCCTCTCTGTCTCTTCATTCCCCTCTTGTCCCCCCTCCGGTCAAGAGGAATCACTCTATATATCCATGACCGCTCGTTGCTTCTCGGTGTTCCAGTGAACAGTGCCACATAGCCACACAATCGCTGCTGTGGGCCTCGGGTGGCACTGTCCACAGGCACATTGCAGTGTCAATACATGCAAAGCGTGTGCCGAGCGTCACGCATAGGCCGATCCCCATATCTCGTAGCGAGACAACCAGTTCCCACGCGGCCTCCCGACTCAGATATTGATTCGGGTCAAACGCACCCGTTTTGGCGGCTGCAATGCCGGTAGAATCAACCGTGGTCGATCCGAAGTTCCCTGAGCATTTTCCGCAGGTTCGAAGGATCCAGACGGAGTTCGCGGGCAGCGGCGCTGACCTTATTGTCGTTGCGAGCGAGAGCCTGAACCAGGACAAGCTTCTTGAAGTCGCGCATGCGGTCACTCAGGCCGCCGTGAGGCTTGCCCTGGTGTCCGGAGTAGGACAGATACGCAGCCACCTCATGGCGCGTGATCAGATGCGAGAGCGTCAGATCGATCAGAGACTGGACAGTGTCGAGAAGTTGCCGGACGTTGCCCGGCCAGTCGTACTCGATGAGAAGATCGCGTGCTGACGGTTCAAAGACCTTGACAACCATGTCGGTTTCCCGGCAGTAGCTGTCGGTGAAGTAGTCGATAAGATCCGGGATATCTTCGCGACGATCCTTGAGGGGCGGCAGAGTGATCTGGATTCCTTTCAAGCGGTAGTAAAGATCTTCCCGGAATGTTTTCTCAGCGACCAACCTGTCCAGGTCGGAATTGGTCGCGCAGATCAGGCGCACGTCAACATGGATCGTCTCCGGCGATCCGATTCGCTGCAATTCCCCGGTCTCTAATACGCGTAAGAGCTTGCCCTGAGTGGTTATATCGAGATTGCCGATCTCATCAAGGAAAATAGTGCCGCCGTGAGCGTACTCGAACATGCCGATGCGATCGGCCACGGCGCCGGTGAAGGAACCTTTCAAATGACCGAACAGTTCGCTCGCGACCAGATCGGGAGCTTTATGATTGCAGTTAAACACGACCAGCTTCAGGACGGACCGTTTGCTGCGACTGTGAATCGCGCGCGCGACAAGTTCCTTGCCGGAGCCGGTCGGCCCCAAGATCATGACTTTGCTGTCGGTGGGGCCGATCTTTTCGATAGTCCGGAAGATCCGGCACATAACGTCGGACCGTCCCACTATCCCGAAGTGCTCTCGGGCGAATTCGATCATTTCGGCGCCACGGGTCTTGAGGTGGTGGAAAGACACGGCGTTTTGCACCGAGCGAATAAGGCGGGCGGGGCGTTCGTTCTTGCCGATGTAATCAAACGGCCGATGCTGTTTGTCCATTGCGTCTGCTGAGTACTCACCGGGATACCCGGTGTGAAAGATCAGGGGAACGTCGGGATCCATTTCCCGTATGCGGGAGGCAGTCTCCAGCCCGTCCATTCTTGCCATTCTGATGTCGAGGATGATGGTATCCAGGTCATTGTGGTCTCCCAGCGCGGCCAGGCCCTCTTCGCCTGATGAGGCCAAGACTACGTCGTAATCGTCGAGAAACGTCTGGTGCAGCGCCTCGAGGACCAAGTGGTCATCGTCTATTATGAGAATTTTGCCCTGCTTCACCGTCTGCCGCAGTCTTCTGAGGATTAAACGAACTCAGTCTGACATGAGAAATATAACAAATTTTGTCCCCTTGTCAATCTCAGATTCGACGGCAACGTCACCGTCGTACAGTTCAGCTATCTTCCTGACCATAGCCAACCCCAGGCCGGTGCCGAAGGTCGGCTTCGTGCTGTAAAACGCGTCGAATACTCGCGGTATTTCTTCGCCGGGGATGCCGCATCCGGTGTCGGCGAACTCCACCTTGAGGCGTTGGCCTTCCTTCCGAGCTGAAATGTCCAGAACGCGCACCGGGGTGTCCCGCATGGCATCCAGGGCATTGACCGTCAGGTTGTTAAACAGGCTGTGAACATGTGGCCGGAAGCTCCGCAAGGTGAAATGATCCGCGATCTCGAGGTTAACGCTGACGCCCAATTCATGAATACGCAGCTCATGACTCTCCAGGACCTCCAGGAGGACCGACCGCAGGTTGACCCCCTCAGTCTTCTTCTGCGACTCAAGTTTCGAGAACTGGGTCACCAGTCCGGTCATGTCGATTGCCCGCTCCACGGCGCTCTCGGTCAGGCCCAGCAGCTTTCGGTTGCGACGGATTTCCTCCACCTCCCCGAGGTGGAGCCGCTCTTTCAGCTTGTGAAGGCTGCTGGTGGCGGGGAAGAGGGCGTTGTAAATCTCGTGCGCCACGCCACCGGCAATCCGCTTGACCTGGTCATATCGTTCCCTGTTGGCTGCGGCCAGTTTTCTCTCTGCTTCTCGGTGCTTGGTGATGTCAATGATGATCCCCCTCAGGCCCGCTGCGCTGCTGTCGACAACGATCCGATCGGTGTAGATCATGACCGGGAAGGTGCTACCGTCCTTCCTGAGCACAGTGTATTCACTGCCGCTGATCCCATCCCCGTTGAGCGTCCTGTCTATGTCTTCCCGGACCCTGTCGCGGTCCTCGGAAACAAACAGATCGAGAGCATTCAAGCCCTTATCCAGGTCTGTCTTCGCGTAACCGGTGGTCTCGAAACCATGCTGGTTGGCGAAGGTGAAACTGCCGTCGCGGTCCATTTCGAACAGAGTCAGGGGCAGAAGTTCGGCCAATTCACGGAACTTCTTCTCGCTCTTGCGAAGCGCCTCCTCCGCTACTCTGCGCATAGTCACATCATGGGCAATGACAAGCGCGGCCGTCGTTGTGCCCTGGGCATCCCGGTACGGCTGAAGGTTAGTATGGAACCACCGCCACCGGCCGTCGACAAAGCTTCTGGACTCCGTGGTGAGTTCCGTTTTGGATTCGATAACACGGCGGATATTCCGCATCTGTCTGTCGGCTACGTCCTTCGGAAAGAGGTCCCATTGCGATTTGCCGGCAATCTCGTCCGATTTCCGGTTAAGCGCCCTTGCGGCATTCTCGTTGACGAAAAGGAACTTGCCTTCCCAACTGACCAGGGCGATGGCGGCCCCGACGTTCTGTACCAGCAGACGGTATTTCTCTTCGCTTGCGCGGATGGCCTCTTCAGCGCGTATGCGTTCGGTTACGTCGCGACAGAACCCAATGACTGCGTCCTGGCCGCCGAACTTCTGTCGCGAACTGCTGATATCAACATAGATCACTCTGCCGTCCTTGCGCACCATGGGCAGCTGCGATACGAGGCGACGGGCATCGATGGTTGCACGCCGGAACTCAGAAAGGGCGTGCTGAACCTGTGACTTGGGGATAAGATCGCCCACGCGCATCTGCAGCAACTCTGTCCGGGAGTATCCCAACATGCGGCACATCGCAGGATTGGCGTAGATGTATTTCCGGGTTTTCGCGCCGGCGGCCAGAATGCCGTCCGTAGACGATTCGGCCAGCGTAACGTAGCGCTGATCGCTTTCCCTGAGAGCCTGGTGAGCCAATCTGCGCTCCGTGATATCCTGGCCCACGGCAATAGCGGTGAGCTCCTCCGAGTCGGCTGAAAAGAGAGCCGAATTGGACCACAGAATGGTCCTGGTTTCACCAGACCTTGTCCTGAGCGGGCCTTCATACATGTTGCGGGGGTTCTGCCTCACCCAGTCAGCGAAACTCATCGGGTGATGGTGATGGTGTTCGGTGGGCAGGAATATCTCCGGCCAGCTCTTGCCGATGACTTCCTCGCGCGAGTACCCGGTGACCTTCTCGATCTCCCGGTTGAAGACCGTTATCCTGGCCTGGCCGTCAAGGCAGACAATCAGGCTGTTGGCCGTATCCAAGAGCGAGTGTATGAAATCTCGTTCGCTCTGAAGTTCCTGCTGTGTTTGAACCAGGGCAGTGATGTCACGCGAAATCACGAGAACCGACGCAACGGCGTTCGCCTTGTCCCTGATCGGTTCCATGCTGGTAAGGTATCGGGTCTTCTTGCCCTGCGACTCAATGTCCGACTCAAAAACGACACCGCTCCCGGTCTCGAATACTCCGGTAATGCGCTCTATGAACTGGGATGCCTGATCATGGAGCATGCAGTCCCGTATCGTGCTTCCGATGAGTTCCCGAGGGTCCCGGCCGAACACTTCGGCGCTGACATTATTGAGGTATAAGAAAACTCCTTCGCGGTCTACGGTGAAGATCGCCTCATGGGCGCTCTCCACCAGGGTGCGATATCTCTGTTCGCTTACCCTCAGGGCCTCATCCGTTCGTTCTCTCTGCGTGATGTCACGCGCCACGCCCTCCGACCCGATAACGACGCCGTCTCTGTCTCTTAAGAGGGTGGCGCTGATACTCACGATCACGCGGCGACCGTCGCGGGCGATGAGTTCGGCATCGAAGTCGGTTACCTTACCGGATTGTCTCAGGAGCCGGTTGTACTGCTCGCGCCGGTCAGGATCTGCGTAAAAGCTGCGGGCCTCCTTGCCCACCATATCATCCTGAGAATCATAGCCCAGGACTCGGACGCCACCCGGAGACACCCACTGGACGCGACCGTGTGAGTCGATCTTGAAAAAGATATCCTGAGTGCTTTCTAAGATGGAGCGGAGTTGTTCCCGGCTCTTTGCCAAACGGCGAGCAGTCTTCTGCCGATAGGCGTTGACAATAACCAGCGCCAGGAGAAGGGCGAACAGCCCTATCAGAACAAAGTTCTGGTACTCCCAGAACAATATCCTGGCGTAATCACCGAACACCTTGCGTTTCACACTGACGACCGTGGCCGTATTGTCGCGAGTGGCGATGAACGAAACGACGTGACCCTCGTTATCGAGTACGGTCGGGTGGAAGTGACGAAAATCGGTATCAAGGTGTGCCAGACGTTTGAACGCGGACGAATACAGCCCCATCCCGTCGCCTGCTGTGAAGAGGTAAGCCGGTCGCATCTGACCCTCAACGCGCACCGTATCCAGGAAGTGCTCCAAATCGGTCTCGTGCGATTGGGCCAGGAGAGTCAGGTTGTCATCGTAGATGCGGACGATGCCGCGTGACGAGAGAGTATAGAAGTCCACCGTGCCGTCACCGTCGTAATCATCCCGCCATCCACTTCTGATACGCTCGCCGACATCGACGGTTTTCAGAAGCCGGCCGTCCCGGTCGATTTTCGACAACTGGTACCGGTGGGGTGGCAGGTCGGCGGCTTGGTCGGGTTCGATCATTGGCAGGGCGTGAAACACATAGAAGCACTCATCCCGCTCGCTGTGCCAGATCCCCTTGCTGCCGTGTTCCTCGGACAGTATACGACGAAAGAGCAGTCTGCCCCGGCTGTCGACTTTGGCCAGGTAGCAGAAACGGTCGCTGAAGTTCTCGTCCTCGACGCTGTTCTTGTAGTTGTAGGTCGCGAACATCACGGCCGGGTGAAGTGAGTCCCGGCAACTGAGGATATTACCGACACTGACCGGGGCCGCCACCGGCAGGGACCATTCGAGACGCAGGTTTTCCGGCTCGACACAGTATAGAATACGCGGCCTCAAGTCACGTCCCGGATCCAGGTAGAAGAACACCTCCTGAATACCGTCGTAGTCATAGTCATCGACCAATACCGGCGAGACCCGTCCTTCCCAGACCCCGTTACCGGTGAGGTCCTCTCCGGATGCCAGATAGATGAGATCGTGACGATCGGCCCGTGGCACAATCCTCACCATGAAAGCAGAATCGTTGCGGTAGCATCCGGCGGCGATAGCTAAGCATCCCGCCTTACCGTCATAATAGAGGCGAAAGCCTGAGACAGTCGCATACAGCGGATCCCAATCCAGAACCTGGGAGTGAGTGATATCGTTGAAACTGAACACAGCCGGTTCGTCGCGGTTGACGTCACCGTTAAAAGCGTGAACGAGAAGAGCCGTGTCCGACACGGCGTCCTGCACCCGATAGACCTGCATGGCATCGGAGACAGGGATTTTCCCGACGCCCCAGTCATGGAAGTGCCGTTCACGGAAAGTGTACGGGAGCAACCGATCATCGCAGGCGCAGTCGATTTCAATCTCGTCGACAGTCCCGGCAGCGGCATTGAGCGTCAGAAGGCATACGAGCGCTGGTACGGCCGTTTTCAAATACTCGTTCAACATGAATACCTGACAAGATACGCAACCCGCACAAGAAAATCAACGTTCCGGAACCGATTCCTACTCAACTGTCACCGAGAGGCTCTTATGCGGACACGGCGCATGACGAGTTGTCTCATGTGGTCGCGGGGCTGAATCCGGCGCTCGAGAAAACGCTCGCGACAACTGAAAAGGTCACCACAGACAACGGTTGTGGTGACCGATGTAGTCCGTCGAGCGGCAGAAGAATCCGGCGCCGGCAATCAGAGATCGCAGATAGGCTCCGGGCCATTCACAAACATGTAGTCGACCAGGTAAACCAGATCAGCAATGTCAATCAGAGTTCCATTCTCACCGTCCATATTGGCCGCTCGCAGGTCCGGCGGCTCCGGGCCCTGGTTGAACATGTAGTCGACCAGATAGACCAGATCGGCGATATCGATGACTTCCTGCCAGTCACCGTTGACGTCGCCGCATATGTATTCCTCGTCCTTGTTCAGGAGCAACGACATATCCTGAGTGTTCTCGTTGACGGTTACCAGATCGAGATCGCCGTCGCCGTCGAAATCCGCCGCTACGACAACTTGGGGATTGATACCTGTCGCATACTGTCTGGAGGAGTTGTATATGCCGCCGCCGCTGTTTCTGAGAACGGATACGTCGTTGGACACGCCGTTGGCCGTGGCCAGGTCAATGTCGCCATCACCGTCGAGATCAGCCGCGACAAGCGAGTAGGGGATATCTCCAACATCGTATGTCGCACCGGGACTAAAGCTGCCTTCGCCGTTGTTGTAGAGGACGGAGACGTCACCGGAGGTAACGTTGGCGGCGGCCAGGTCAAGCCGGTCGTTCCCGGTCAGATCAGCCGCAAAGACGGACTGCGGGAACACACCTACGGGGTAGACCACAGCAGGCGCGAAAACGCCGTTGCCGTTGTTCATCAGGATGGATACGCTGCCGTCGAACTTGTTGGCCGTTACCAGGTCGATATCACCATCGTTGTCGAAATCGCCGGCGAATATGCAGTAAGGATGGTCGCCCACGACATAGGCCGAGTCCAGGGTGAAAACACCGAGGCCGTCGTTCTTGAGGATCGTGACACTGTCCTCGCCCGTGTTGGCCGTAGCCAGGTCAAGGTCTCCGTCACCGTCGAGGTCGGCGGCAAAGAGCGAGCGGGGGTTAAGGCCGACCTGATACGTGACTTCGTTACCGAAGTCTCCTGTCCCGTCATTTATCAGGATCGTGACACTGTCCTCGCCCCCGTTGGCCGTGGCTAGGTCCATGTCGTCGTCTCCGTCAAAGTCGCCGGAGAAAACCGAATAGGGACTGTTGCCTACGCTGTAGGTCGCATCCAAAACGAAGGTGCTGTCTCCGGCATTGAGCATGATCGAAACAGTGTGAAAGAGTAGGTTGGCAGTAGCGATATCCAGGTGGCCGTCGCCGTCAAAATCAGCGGCAAAGGCGCCCCGGGGGCTGACACCGATGGAGTTGTCGAGATGGTCCCCGAAGGAGCCGGCGCTTCTGACAGCCCGGGCTGTGAACGACCAGACTCGACCGCTGTCCAAGGGGTAGCCTTCGGCGGAATTGACCTCGGGAAGCAGCACCGCCGTGACGACCTCACCGGCCTTGAATGTCGAGTCGGGATGGAAAGACGCCGTCCTGGACGGAGCGTCGTAACTGAATGAACCGTGCTGGAGTCCCTTTGACTTCGCCATGACTATCAGCGATGAACTGTTGAAGGACGACGCCTCGACATCATCATTGAAAGTCACGGAGATGTCGGCGTCGGATGCAATGTCCGCCCTGTTGGGTGGCGGCCAGACCGATGCTATCTGGAACAGAGCGCGGTTCCAGAGCACGGAGACGGTGTTGGCCGACGCGTTAGCGACAACCAGGTCGATATCTCCGTCAATCTGAAGGTCGGCGGCAAAGACCGACAACGGCCCCTCGCCGGCGTCGTAAGCGGCGTGTTCGGCAAAAGTACCGTCGTCGTTGTTCAGCAGGACGGAGACGGAGGCGGAGCCGAAGTTAGCTGTGGTCAGGTCAAGGTCGCCATCGGCGTCCAGGTCGGCGGTGGCAATTGAGAGAGGCTCGCTGCCGACGGCGTAGTTCACGCAGTCCGCAAATGTGCCGTCCTGATTGCTGATAAGAATGGAGACGCTGTCGGTACTGTGGTCTGCCGTCGCCAGGTCGAGATGGCCGTCATCATTGAGGTCGGCGGCCAGCAGCGCCATCGGGCCGCCGTCGACAGAATAGGCCGAATCCAGATTGAAACCGGTGCCATCGCCGTTGTTCAGAAGCAGTGATACAGTTCCAGAAGAATCGGCTGTCGCCAGATCCAGGGCGCCGTCATCGTTGAGATCGGCGGCACAGACAGACTGCGGCGACAGGCCCGTCTCATAGACCGACTGCTCGGCGAAAGTGCTGTCGCCGTTGTTGAGCAGCACTGATACGTTGCTGGAAAGCATATTCACCACCCCGAGATCGACGTATCCGTCTCCACTGAGGTCAGCGGCAAAGACCGATCGGGGCTTCGAACCAACAACGACCTTGGTCTGGGTGGCAAAGGTGCCGTTACCATTATTTAGCAGGATGGAGACACTGTCTTCATCATAGTTCGCACTCACCAGGTCGAGACTGCCGTTGCCATCCATATCGGCAGCGACAACCGAGATCGGATTGTCGCCGACCTCGTAGAGAGCTTGCGGGCTGAAGGTGCCATCGCCGTTGCTCAGCAGGACAGACAGGCTGTCCGATGCCGCGTTTGCTACAACCAGGTCCGGAAAGGCGTCATCATTGAGACAAGCGGCAATCACACAGGTAGGCTCCTCTTTCACCTCATAAGCGGAATCGACGGCGAAGGTGCCGATGCCTTCATTGACTATCGTTGTGAACGACCAGGTGTGGCTGGTGTCAAGGGGGTAGTCCTGAATCGACTTGACATCGGAAGTAACGATCATCGTGACTACCTCGCCGTGGTCGAAATTAACGACGGGATCAAACGTGGCGGTCATGGTCGGGTCATCATAGCTGATTGTCCCCGAATGTTTGCCCGTCAGGCTCGAGTACACTACAAATGAGGAATCGTGGAAACTGTCGCCGTTCATACTGTAGTTGAAGGTTACCGAGATGTCCGTGGAAGGAGGGAGGTTCAACTCGTTGGGCGCCGGTGTCAGTTCCGTGATCTCAACGATGGCTCGATTCACGATTACGGAAACGTCGTTGGAATTAGAGTTGGCGGTGGCAAAATCCATGTCACCGTCGTTGTCGAAATCAGCGGCAAAGACAGATGTGGGGTAGTTACCGACCGGAAACGATATAAACTCAGTGAAAGTGCCATTGCCGTTGTTGGTGAGAACCAGCAGATCGTTGCTGTTACTGTTCGCCACCACGAGGTCGAGGAAACCGTCGCCGTCGACGTCGGCTGCGAATACGGAAGACGGCCTGTCGCCGACGGCGTACCTGACCGTATCGACGAAGGTGCCGTCCTGTTTGTTCCTGAGAAACGAGATACTGTCACCTTTGGCGTTTGCAGTCACCAGGTCAACGTAGTCGTCGCCGGTGAACTCGGCTGCAATCACGCACACCGGGTCAAGACCGGCCACATACGCAGAGTCGAGGACAAATTCGCCGAAGCCGTTGTTCATCAGTACCGAAACGCTGTCGTGAAGGATGTTGGCGGTAACCAGGTCCAGGTCGTTGTCGTTGTCGAGGTCCGCGGCAACTACTGACTGCGGACTTATTCCCACCGCGAAATCACTGGGGCTGCCAAAGGTGCCGTCACCGTTACCGACCAGCAGCGACACGTCGTTGGAACCCTCGTTGGAAGTGACCAGGTCGAGCTTGCCGTCCCCGTTGAGATCGGCGGCCAGGATACCGCCGGGATCGTCTCCGGTAGTGTACTCAACGTGAGCGGCAAAGCCGCCGCCTTCCTGGAGCAGCACTGAGACCTGGCTCGTGTTTCTATCGGCAGTAGCCAGATCGAGCAGGCCGTTACCATCCAGATCAGCCGCCACCACGGAGGCCGGACCGGAGGAGACTTCAAGGACGATATCGGGAAGGAAGGTACCGTCCCTGTCATTCAGCAGGATAGAGACGCTGTTGGTGTCGGTGTTTGCGACCACCAGATCCAGAAAGTCGTCGTCGTTAATATAGGCTGAAAAGACCGAGGAGGGTTTCTCCCGCACCGGGTAGACCACTTGAGGACCATAGGTGTCCGACCCGTGGAGGGCCTCGGTCGTAAAGGACCAGATAAAAGCGGTGTCAAGAGAATAGCCCTCGAGAGTCTTGACGTCAGTTGTGAGCACGACCGTGACGAGTTCGCCCTCCTTGAAATCCACGTCAGGGTCGAGAGTCGCCGTCTGATCGTTGTAAGCAATGACACCCTGGTGCCGACCCGTGGAGCGAGCATTGACCACGAATGAGGTGGCGGTGATGGTCGCGTCATCCATATCCACGTCAAAAGTCACGGAGATGTCAGTTGCAACGGGTGTGTTTTTCGCGTTGGGCTCCGGTGACACGGACACGACATGGGGAATTGCCCGGTTGAAGAAAACCGTCACGGTGGAGTCGTATCTATCCGCCGTTGCCAGGTCAACATCACCGTCGCCGTCGTAGTCGGCGGCAAAGAGTGAATTGGGAGCTTCCCCGGTCGGAAAAAGCGACGGTGCCGAGAAGTTGCTAGCACCATCGTTGAGGAGTACGGCAATGTCATCGGATTCGAAGTTGGCCACTGCCAGGTCCAGATCCCCATCACCGTCGTAGTCGGCGGCCGCGACCTGGGACGGATTGTTACCGGCCTCGTACAGTTGCTGAGTGCCGAAAGTGCCGTCCTGGTTGTTCAGGAGAACCGAAACATCGTCGGACAGGCCGTTTGCCGTGACCAGGTCAGGAAGGGTGTCGCCGTTGACGTCGACTGCAATAACGGAATAGGGTATAGTGCCCACCATGTACCAAGCCTGGTCGGAGAAGTCGCCCTCGCCATCGCTCAGGAGAACCGAGACCCTGGCGGTGGCATCGTGCGAGACAGCCAGGTCAACGGCGCCATCCAGATTAAAGTCTTCCGCGCAGATGGAGTGGTTCTGCCAACTGACGGGGACAACTGTCCGCGGATCGAACCCGCCCTGGCCGTCGTTCCAAAGGATAGAAATCTCAGCGGCATTGTGTTGAGAGGTCGCCAGATCAGGATAGCCGTCGGCGTTCAAATCGATCGCCACGACGCTGAACGGTTGAGTACCTACAGCGTACCGCAGATGCTGTTGATAGGTGCCGTCCCCATTATTCAGCAAGACAGACACATTGTTACCGTACTGGTTGGCAGTAACCAGGTCCATATAGCCGTCACGGTCGATATCAGCGGCCACCACGCAATACGGAGCTTGGCCGACCGGGTATTGCGAATCAACGGCATACGTGCCGTCCCCGTTGTTGAAAAGGACCGAGACACTGTCGGACATCCATTCGGCAGTAGCCATGTCGATGTCTCCGTCACCATCGAGGTCGGCCGCGAAAACCGACGCCGGAGCATCGTTCACCGCGTAGGCGGAGTCAACGGCAAAGGTGCCGAAGCCGCCGTCCACGGCGGTTGTGAAGGTCCAGGTCAGAGCACTCTCCACGGGAAACCCCTCGGATGTGAGGATGCCCTCGGTAGCCACAACCGTTACCGGCTCGCCGGCGCTGAAGTCAGTGCCGGGGTCAGCGGTGGCTGTCTGGGAGGGGCCGTCGTAGCTGATTGCGGCCGAGGATGGACCGGAGGATCGCCCGGTTATGACCAGGCTGCTACCGTCAATGGACGAGCCGTTCATCTCGGCATCGAAAGTCACGGTGACATCCGTAGCGACGGAGACGTTCAGTTCTCCCGGCTCCGGCGTGACATCCACAATCTGAGCAATCGTCCTGTTGAGCAGAACCGACACCTCATCGGAGTTTGCGTCGGCGGTAACCAAATCAACACCGCCGAAAGCATCTATGTCCGCGGCGCAGATAGAGTACGGATACGCACCCGTTGGAAAGAAGCTGCTTGAGCCGAAGACGCCGCTCCCGTTGTTGTGCATGATCGAGATATTGTCGGTGTCCCGGTTACACGTGGCCAGATCCATGTCACCGTCACCGTCGACATCAGCAGCAACGACAGAACTGGGGTAATCACCGACAGCATAATTCACGGCTGCTGCAAAGCCGCCGGCACCGTTGTTTATCAGCACCGAAACGCTGTCGTGTTTAGTGGCCGTAACTGCCAAATCGAGGTACCCGTCGTCGTCGAGGTCGGCGGCGCACAGAGCGAACGGGTCGTGAGACACTTCGATGATAACAGCACCGGGTACGAAGCTGCCGGAGCCGTCGTTGGACAGCACGGTGACCGTGTTTCCGGTCTGGTTGGCGGTGGCGAGGTCAAGGTCATCATCGTTGTTCAGGTCGGCCACAACGATCGAGGTCGGGTTCTCGCCAACACTATAGTTGTCAGGCGGGGTTGCGAAGGTACCGTTGCCGTTATTGGAGAAAACAGACACGTTGCTGGAAAAGGCATTGGCCACCGCCAGATCCACGTCCCCGTCGCCGTCGATGTCGATGGCGCATACTGACAGTGGCTCGGTGCCGGCGATGTATGCCACGTGGTTCTGGAAGGTGCTGTCGCCATCATTGATGACGACCGAGATATTGTCCGTGTTGCGGTTGGCCGTCACCAGGTCGAGGTAGCCATCGCCGTCAAGATCAGCCGCACAGACGCCGAAAGGGTCCCCGCCTACTGCCAGAACGAGATCGTCGGAGAAAGTGCCGCCGCCCGCGTTGAATGCTACGGAGATGTTGTTGTCGCTGCCGTAGTTCGCTGTGACAATATCCGGTAGACCGTTACCGTCGACATCGGCCATTATCACCGTGCGCGGATCATCCCCGACCGAGTAACTCGTATCCACGGCAAAAGTACCCACGCCATCGTCGGTGGCCGCAGTGAAAGACCAAAGGCAAGGGCTGCCCAGGGGATTGCCGATGCTCGACTGAACAGCGGTCGTTAGTGCGATCAACACGACCTCTCCTTCGAAGAAGGCTGAGTCGGGATCGAATGTCGCGGTATAGGTCTGGTCGTCGTAGCTGTAGGTGCCGCTGTGCGGTCCCGAAGAGAGGCCGGCAATAATGAAAGAGGCACCGGTCAGTGTGGATGAATTCATGTCAATGTCAAAGGTCACCGAGACGTCGGCCGTAGCTGACACATCAAGGTCGTTCCGGAGCGGTGATGTGGATGTTACTGTCGGCGTCTGGGCGAAAAGGGCAGCGTTGCCGACCAGCAACGCCGTGATCGCAGCAGTGATAGTGTTTCGCAGCTTCCTACGCATGATCGCTCCTTATTATCAAAGCAGTGCTTATCTTCAGTCCTGTTTTCCGATTCATCGGGCGTCGTCGCTCCCGATCGACCGGTCACGGATCCCGCGACTTCAGCGGGACCCGCTAAACCTATCCGTTCATTCTCCTTTCCATGTTCATGCCCGGCTCCACTCTATGGGCAACTGACGGGCGGCGGGTCGCCATTGAACATAAAGTCCACTAGGTAGACCAGGTCGTCGATAGCCAGCACACCGCCCCCGTCGCCGTTTACGTCCGATTCGTCAAAACAGACCGGCGCCGGGCCCTGATTGAACATGTAGTCGACAAGGTAAACCAAATCCGCTATGTCAATCAACACGGCGTTATCGTAGTTGATATCGCCTCTTATCGGCGGGATACAGCACTCACCGATTCTTCGGTACAGACCGGCCGGTCCCGGCGCCTGCACGGGAGAATCGAAGCCGAACTTCAGATAAGCGAAATTGATTATCTCAGCACCGGACATTAGGCCCTGATCGGGATTCACAGAATAAGTGATATAGCCTTCACCGTCCGGGGGCGACACGTTTGGCGGCAGGTAGATCTTATCGCAGTACCATGTAAGCTCGCCGGTCAGAACGTCGAATCCCACGAACCTGCAGGCTTCCGGATGACTCATCTCCCCGATGCTGAGGGAACTGGAACTCCAATCAAGGTTGACATCGAGCGTGTCAACAATCTCAATAGATGAGATCGGTGCGGTAGCCTCTGCTGCATTCTCGAAAGCTATCGTATACGAGAGTCGCTGATCCGGCTCTATGGCATAGGCCAGATTAGTCCCGTTGGGAGAAGCCAACTTGTCGGCACTGTAGGCAGTTCGCGTGCCCGATTTAGAGGGGTTGGTCACGATCTGGGCGTGGCGAACGTAGTCGTTGCGGCTGTTGCCGTCCGCGGTAGTAGTCGATAGCCACATCTCCGTGACCAGCGTGTCAAAACCGGGCGTTACCTGGGATGACAGCGTACCATAGGGTACGATGCGATTCCAGTCATTGGAAGGTTCAATCGTGCCCAGCGACATTACTATCGTATCACCCACAAAGCTGTACTGGCCTGGGTTTATGACGGCCCCGGAGGAATCTCTGATTCCCTCAAACGCCATCGCAGCCGGAAGGAGCACCTTCAGAGTGCAGTCCTCGGCGGGTAGATTGCCGGCGTTGTGGAATGAACACCAGTACCAGATATCATACCCGGGCCGGGAACCCCAGGCGTTGATATTGACCTCGGCGTACAGATCGGACCACAGAATGTTCCGCACCTGGATGAACTCAAGCTTCTTGTGGGGGTTCGATTCTTCCACGGCGTTGCGCACTGTAAGAGTGACTTCAAACCGTCCGGGATAGCCGTACTTGTGGGTCGGATTCTGGACGGAACTGTGCTGGCCGTCACCGAAGTCCCAGTCCCACCAATCGGGGGCGCCGGTTGTATCGGCGTAGAACTGGAACACCGTCGACGTATCACCGGCCGTCGGGGTGGCCGTGAAGTCGGCAACCAGGTCGATCGGGTCAACAACCGTGAAGCAGTATGGTCCACCCCAATCCGGTACGTAGGTCTCGCTGCCCGTCGCCCAGATCCATTCGTTGCTGGGAGGATACCAGGTCGAATCCAGGCAGACTTCAGCGCCGCGGAACTTGGCATCAATAGGATCGAGGGTGATAGTGTATGCCACTATGTCAAGACCGTTAGGCACGCCGACACCCTGCAGGGCGTATCCTCCAAACCCGGTAGTGTCGCCACTCGCGCCGAAACTATTGACAAACCGGCCGCCATCAAGGCTGGTGGAATCGTCGAAACCGCTTGTGCTGACTGCGCTGCTCACACTTATCGGAGTTCCGGTGGGCGAGTAGATGCGGAAACCGTTCGTCAGGCCGGGGATATCAGTACCCTTGGTGGCGATTACGTTCGAGACCCTGATGTGGAACGTGATCGGTTCACCCGCTCTTATGTAGCGGCTTGAATGATAGAGCCCGTCAACGTAGTCAAGGTATACGTTTCCGCCAGGCTGCGTAGAGCGGCTGGTCTGCTTTCCGCCGATGGGAGGGGGAGGGGGGGGACCGCCTTGAAACAGGTAGCCCACCAGGTACGTCAGGTCTCCCACATCCACACCAGGCACTCCATCCATGTCCGCTGCTTCCATTATCGGCGGCGGCGGCCCACTCCCGAACAGGTATGCAACCAGGTAGGTGATATCGCCGACGTTAACACGGCTGTCGTCGTTGACATCACCGCAGACGTAGACCGGTTCCGGCCTGATATGGTCGTCGTACCACTGATGGCAGGCCTCAGCATCGGCGATAAAGGCTGCATAGTTGACGTTGCTGGTGATCATGCACTTGTAGACCTCTAACGTGTCATCCGGGCCAAGGGTGTAATCCCAGCGGAATGTCATCACCGCGTGCAGATCGGCATCAACCGAATCCGAGAGCACATAACCTTCGTTGTTGGCCATGTACATGTATATCGAATCCGGAACGAACGCGCCCGCGGGATAGACCTGGGTCGAGTTGTCCATTGTGTAGCAGCCGTACTGCTCACCCGCCGGTTCACCGTTCTCTAAGATTTGCAGCAGCTCGATGCCGCCGTAACGATCACTGTTGTTCATGCACTCGTAAGCATCATCCTGGTCCCACTCCGAACCCTGCTGATAAATCAGGCGGAGGCCGGGATCGAAACCGCAGCGGTTACGAGCCGCCGAGTCGGAGGGAATATCCCAATCGATCGCCTCACCAATGGCCAGACCCTCGTGCGTCTCGCCATCCTGGGCGTAGACCTTCATGTACTGAATCAGGAAGTGACAACTGTCAACCGCCGCGCGCGGCGCAATCCAGTTATTCTCAAACATGATACCAGAGTCACGCGTCACGAACGAAGACTGGAACACCTCGTAGTCGCCCATGTCGGTCGGCGGCGTGTGGCTCCATGGGAAGAAACCATTATCAGAGAGGTAACCGTCGCCGAAGATCGACCAGTTGCAGCGGACCGTGTCGGTCGCATCCATCCAGCAGATCACCGGTGAGGCGTCATTGACATAGATCGTGGCGTTACCCGGAATGGTGTCACCCGGACTGCCTTCCTCGGCGTCGTCACAGTCACCATAGTCGAAGTAATCCATGTTGACCTGCCCGATGCCCTGTTGACCCCAGTTGCCGTTGTTGCCAACAGTCAGAGCCATGCATGCGTCTTCGTCACCGGCATAAATGGTATCCCAGACCGGCGTTATAACCGTGTCCACAACCCGGTGCTCGATCTCAATGGTGTCGGGACCGGTTACATGGTTACCGCCTATGATCAGACGACCGGAAAGAATAGTCACCATGCCCGGGTCGCCACCAACCGTACCCAGGGCATTAATGTACACCTGACCGGTCATAATACCGGCAAGACCAGACGGAAGGACGACGGTACCCTGCAAGTTGCCCGAAACATCCAGCCAGCCGGCAGGCCCTTCATCTTCTTCAGGTGTCACCGTGAAGGTAGCAGCCGAGTTACCCGTGTTCTCCAGCACCAGATCGGTGTCATGGATCACGTATTGATGGGACCAGGAGGGGAAACCAATTGAGGTCCACGACGGCGCCAGCAGAGGCGTCGCCTCCGGGTCCACACAGACCAACTGGAATGATTGCACGTTAGCATTCTGCCAAGAGCCCTCATTCTGGACAATAGCACCCGCATCCGGGTCACTGATGTACTGCACGCTCATATACCAACCGTTGTCTACGGCAAGATCCCCCGCAGGGAGCAATATCTCAGCTCCCGTCATGTCGTCGCCGACAATGTTGGTGCCAAAGCGCGCCATCGACGGCCAGTGATCCGACTCACAGCGACCACCCGTGCCGCTGGCGGAGTCACAACCCGGCGTATGCGAGTTGGTCAGGTTACGAGGCAGATCCCAGGTCAGACCACCATCGTCCGAAACAGCCAGGTACAGTTCGCCGTTGGCCGAACCTACCACGTCCCCAGTCTGAGCACGGGCAGCACAGTCGTCCATCATGATATTGGGATCGTTGAACTGAACCCACAGGTAATACAGCCTGCCGTTGCACTCGGAAATGGTCATCTTGGAACCATTCATCTGCCAGGCGCCACCGTTACAGGTCGTTTGGTTCCAGTCCAGGTTCCCGGCGGTACGAATGATGGCGTTGTCAGTCTGCGGGTCAGGCCCGTCGAAACCTCCAGTCCCCAGGTTCTCACCCCAGTGGAACATACGGCAGTTCAGACCGATGTAACCGCCACTACCGGCGTCAGCCGGCCAGATACGGCCGCTCCAGCCAATATGCAGAGCGTTAACACCGTTGGCCGCATCCTGCGTGATCAGGGCCGACAGGTCGGTGTAAGGACGGAAACCAGCCTCACCGTCAACGTTCTTGGTCACGTTAACACGAGGATTGAAGTCAGCGCCGTAGTTGTCCGAAATCTGGTAGTAGATATCATTGTCCAGCTGGACAAAGGGCGAGGTACCGGAACAGGTGTCGCAGTCACCGTCATTGGGCAGGTTGCCCGTCCAGACCAGGGCCATCTTGCCGTCGGTCATGGAGCAGGCCACATCCTGCGAGAGATCATAAATGGTGTCGATCACGTAAGGCGGATAATCCCAGGCGCCATCCATTCCAATTCCCACCTTGCGGAAATAGTAGATCACCAGTTGGTCACCTGCGCCTGGTGAGGAGGATTGCGCAATCACGTGTGTTACCGGCTCGTGCCCGGCCACGTCATGATAACGCATGGCCGGCCAGGACGCCGAATTCCCCGTCATGGCGGGATAGGACTGCACACTGTCAGGCACACGGGAAGTTAGACCGAAATAGGCGCACATCGGACAGTAATCGTAGTACACCTGGCTAGCGCAGCCGCTCCCCTGGTTGTTGTGGCAGATTATGACGGCTTGGTTTGCGGCCTGAAGAATGGTTTCACCCTCAGTCCGCAGCATCTGGGTCACATCAAGACCGCCGCCTGCGGCATATTCACTCGGAGACTGAACGGACACCCCCAGGCCAGGATAAAGTTGCGTGCCGGTCTGACCCATGTAGCAGTTGTAGTAGATATGATAATCTTCCAGAACCGGACCCGGCAACTGCATATAGCAGTAATGAATCGCGAAGCCATAATCCATACCGTCACCCAAGTCAGGACCCCAACCCCAGTCGACCATGCGGCCCATCGAGCCGTTACGCTGTTGGTCGTACCAGGTCTCACCGACCTTGACTCCGGGAGATGCCGTGGCGACCCCGGCACCGCCTAAAGACATAGCCGGTGCGCTTCTGTCTGGGGCGGCTGTCGACCTGGTTTCATCCGGAAACACGTATTGCATCGCCCGCGCTACATGGGGATTGGCAATGTCGCTCTCCTGCGGGGAGTCTTTCCCCGAAACCGGAGCAACCAGCATGACAACGGCAAATGCGGTAATCATCGTCCGTGAAAAAACTCCTCCTGTCATCTTAACCTCCTCCAGGAAAAAGACGTATCTCGATCAGATTTGAGTATTGGCCTATACATGGCCGTTGCGTCTACATTTACTCCGGCCTCAAGCCGGAACCGGGATTATTCCCTGCATACTATAATTAGAGTTAGCTATTTCTCTGGCCCTGACTCCTGTATCGATCCGTAACGCGGGACCGTGGGGATGCTGCAACCCCTGGTAAGTTAGAGGAGTCGCCCGCGACACCCCATTAACCGTATCCGACATTTTAAATATATGGAGCCCATCCGCTTCTGTCAAGTGGAAAGAGCCGCGTCTGAGGCCTGCGGACCTCGTTCACCTATAGTGGAGAAGGGAATCCCGACGTTCGGATATCACGCGGCCGCTTCCGCGAAACGCCCTTAGTAGCTTGTTGAAAAAGCACTTTTTGACATATATGGAGTCAGTCGGATTCGTCATAAGCGTGCCATCAGGCATTCTGAGGCCGTCCGAAGAGATCAATTTTGTTGAATTATGAGTTATGGGGTAGGACTGTGGGTATAGATATGCGAGTGACATAGGAGTTGTTGATATAATCCTGCAACCGGAAGACCCACGTCAGATCTGTTTTATCTCCCTGGCCGAGTTAGCGGCTGAGGAGCCATTAGTGTTGACGTTTGGCCGGGTAGTGGATGGTCTTGATTTGGGGTTACGGTATGGTCGTTACAGCGAGGCTGGTCGTTCGTTTTGCGATCAGGCGACGAAGCTGCGGGCGTCAGCGTCGGGCAAAGGCACCATATCGAAGAAGAAGGAGGATCAGTTGCCAGGCAGTTCAGAGCCGAGTTGGAGCGTGAGGTGGCTGGTGAGGCTGATGACTTGGGTGATGATTCCGACGAGATATCTCCACCGACAGCTACCGTTGTCCGGGTGGTAAGCAGTTGTCTTATAGTCACACCAGAAGCAGGTCTGGTATCACCAGACGAGTGTATTGTGGTAGTGTTTCGATTTGTGGATCGTGTCAGTTGCGCTCACGCTGTACGAAGAAGCGCTGTCGGGAGTTGAACATATCCGAAGTGTACCATTTAGAGCGTCGGATGCGACAGAAGATGTCGTCGGCGCCGGGCCGTGCGAAGTACGATCAATGTAAAAGTGTGATGACCTATGCCTCGGTTGACAGAGTTTCCTGGCATTTAATTGTTTTCCGCAACACCTCGTACGGTGATTTCCCTTTCAGAGCCCCGTGGGGTCGGTGGTGATTGTAGTAGCGCTCCCTCTGGTCGAGTTTGGCGTTAAGATCGACATCGCCCCCATACGATAGTAGTTGATAGAATTCAACTTCATCAGTGCCAGGTGAACGTTCTACCTTGCCATTTAGCCTCGGCGTTCGAGGTTTGATGTAAACATGCCGGATGCCCAAGTCGGCCAGGTGCCAGTGGAACTTGGCCTGAAACTCGTGGCCGTTATCCGTACGCACAGTATGTATCCGAAAGGGGAACTTGACAATCACATAGTTCATGAACTTGATGGCGTTCTCCTGAGTGTGGCGCCGGTAAACCTTGAGGGCGCGAACCTGAGTGGCATCGTCAATGGCAGTATATTGAAAGCGGCGAATCTTTCTGCCGGCCATGTCGCGGAATCGCAGAAACTTCACGTCGACTTGGATATGATGCCCCGGGACCTGCTTCTCGTACCGGTGAGTTTGCACCGTGCGTCTCTTGGCGTTTCTGAGCAGGCGGTTCATACCGTTACGCTTGAGAACTCCATAAACCCCGCCTGTGGAAACCTTGATCCCGTGATAGCGCTCCAGAAACCAAGAAATGCGCAACTGGCCAAGATGATAGGTTTTGCGCAGGTGACAATAAGCTGGGAGACAGGGATTCGAACCCCGATTCCACGGTCCAGAGCCGTGTGCCCTACCATTGGACTATCTCCCAGTACAGTATCTATGTCGGCAGCCGCCGGGCACGCTGAACCGTGCTGATCAGCTACCAACCAAATATAGGAAAGCGCAACCGCTTGTCAAGACCCTATCGCGATCGCATATACACGCCGCGGGCAAGAAACCGCCCCCATCGAAACAGGCGGGGTTGAAGCGGGCGGCGGCGCTCTACCCACTGAACCGCCGCACGATGAGCGCCTTACCCTTGATACGGAAAACAGCCCGGGGTTTCGATATGCGGTTGCGCAAACCACGACTGTCACCGCGTCTGATCATGACATCCCCGGCGGTGTATTCCGTTCCCCGGCATGACAGACGGATCGTGCTCGAAACCGGTATCACCGATACCGTGTCGCCGACACAATCCACAAACGTCCTAGCGCCGTCGTCCACCAGTATCGCCTCCCAGCGAACGGCCGCCAGCCTGACCCTGAGCAGCGGGCGTCTCTTGCGAAATCGGGGTGCCACATCAAGGAGCATCAGGTTGCCCAAAAAGTGGTCAATCTCCCCCACGCCGGGAGATACTATATCGACCACTCGAGCTCCGGCTTCGAGGCAATGCTCCAGCGCCAACTGGGCGTCGGTCTTGTCCTTGCGGTTTGGGAACGTCACCACCCTCGTGCGCGGCGAGAGATCAGCAGGGAACTTCCCCAGCGAATCCATATCGCCGATAAGCAGGTCGGGCACAAGACCGGCCTTCCTGAAGAACCGATACCCGCCGTCGACTGCCACGAGATATTTCCCCCGGCACAGACGCCGGTAGAAATCAACGTGGCGGCGGTAGTAGGAACCGTGAAGAAAGAGTGTGCAATCCTTCATGTGTATCAGGAAGCCAGCAGCATGGCAGCCGCGCCCAACAGCGCCGTCTTATCGTCGAGGATCACTCCGACCGGGATATCGGCCAGCAGCGCTTCCATTTTGCCCTTCTTGACGAAGCGGCGCAAGAAACGCCCGTGATCCATGGCCGTAATAATGTGAGGCGCAATCACACCGCCGAGATAGACGCCGCCCAGAGTCATGCCTTTCAAAGCCAGACCGGCCACTTCGGAGGCGTAACACCCGACAAACAGATCGAGCGCATTCACTGCGCCCGGGTCCCTGCCGGAGAGCGCATGCTCTATGATCGCCGAGGCTTTGTCCCGGGCTTTCTTGAACCAGTCCGGCATGACGGCCCGTCCGCGCTCGAGCATGAACAGGTAGATCGATACCATGCCCGAAAGGCTGATCACGTCCTCGACCTCGACATAGCCGTGCTGCGCGTAAAGGTATT
The DNA here is from genome assembly GCA_965603125.1 of uncultured bacterium. Lineage (GTDB taxonomy): Bacteria > Zixibacteria > MSB-5A5 > GN15 > FEB-12 > JAJRTA01. The sequence continues at coordinate 63,784 of CBFDBU010000010.1, forward strand.
CCCACAGTTCCACTTCGTCCTGACTGCCCGGCGCGAAACCGGCGTGCCCCCCCTCCGAAGCATACGGGATATACCTGTCGCCACCGTACAGGATCAGCGCCTCACCAAGCCCGGCTCCGGCCGCCAGCAGGCCGATATTCCCCTGGCGAGCCTGGATGCCCTCGTTGATGGTGTAAAACCTGTCCTTTTTCAGGACAAACAGCCCGTTAGCAGTGGCGACCAGATCGTTGACCAGCCGCACACGTTCAAACGAGAACTTCCTCTGAAGCGACGAGCCGCTCAGATACCAGGGAAGGTTGGTGGTTCTCACTTCGTCATTGATCACCGGTCCCGCCACACCGAGGCACAACGCCTCACCATCGCCGGGGTACTGCTTGAGATAGCGGCTGAGAATACCCTCAAAATCCGAGAAGTCCCTGTTGTTGAAGGCGGATCGGTCGTAGAGATATACTTCGCCCTTGCGCTCTCTGACCCGGGCCAGGTCTACTGTCGTCCCGGAAACATATCCTGCTAACATGGTTCTGCTCCGTTCGGTCTCAGCCATCCAGTGTACCCGCGTGTCTGGTCGGTTCCGTTTCGATTGCCAAGCGGGTTCCGAGATGTCTCACAGTCGGCGCGAAGTCGTCGGCAGCAGTCACCTTGAAAGCCCATGCACCATCTTCACGAGGGCGGCGCGGTCGGGGGCCCGGAAAAAGGCGGTGCCCATCACGAGTATGTCCGCTCCCGCCGATATCACACGCGACGCGTTGCCTGTGTCCACCCCGCCATCGACCAATATCCGGGTAGACAGGTCGGACCTGTCTATCGCCATGCGGGCAGCGGTGATCTTGGGCAAAACCGAGTCTATGAAACGCTGCCCGCCGAATCCGGGAAAGACCGACATCACGAGCAAGAAGTCGAAATCCGCCAGATATGGCAATACCGCCTCCACAGGCGTGTCCGGATTCAACGAGATACCGCTCCTGACTCCAAGCGCCTTGATCTTTCTGGCGTACTCAACAGGATGAGGGTGCACCTCGATGTGGAATGTGACAGCGTCCGCGCCCGCCTTGACAAACGGTTCGACGTGCTTTTCCGGCTGAGACAGCATGAGGTGTACATCCAGGAAAAGGTCTGTCTCGAGGCTGATGGCCTCAACGACAGCCGGCCCAAACGATATATTCGGCACGAAGTGACCATCCATGATATCCAGGTGAAGCATGTCCGCTCCGACCGAGGCGGCGCTGGACACTTCATCGGCAAGGTGAGCGAAATCCGCCCCCAGAACTGACGGCGCAATCTTGGCCATAGCTGGAAGATCGTCAATATCGGCAGACAACGCAATCAAAAAGGGGGTGGCAATCTTCTACCGGACGGATTCCTGGTTGGCCAGTACGATCTGCGCGTTGCGCCGGAGGCCCTCCAACTTGGGACGGGTGAGCGACGTTCCCGCGGTGAGTCTGAGAAACTCTTCTTTTGTCCGAAGGTTCAGTATCTGTTTTGCGTCTATGAATTCTCCCGGGCCGCTGTGCGGCAGAAGCGCGGCGTGGCTGGTCATCTCCTCCGCATTCTCGTTTAGCGGACAGACCTCCTGGCAAATGTCGCAGCCGAAGATCCGGTTTCCCATCCGGCCGGCAAACTCGTCCGGTATCTGCGAGCGGCGCTCGATTGTCCAGTAGGAAAGACACCGCCGCGAATCTATCGTCTTCTCATCAACGATGGCTCCCGCGGGACAAGCATCGATGCAGCGGCGACAGGTACCGCAGCGGCCGTGATCGCCGGGCCGGACGTGGTCCGGTTCCAGTTCGAGCGAGGTCACGATTTCCGCAAGGATAATCCATGATCCAAACTGCCGGTTTATCAGCATGCCGTTCTTGCCGATGAACCCCAGCCCCGCTTTCTCGGCATAGGCCCGCTCGAGAAAAGGCCCGTAGTCCACCCACCACTTGAACCGCCCAGCCGTGTCGGGCCGCCTCACAACCTCTCTGTTCATCTCGTACCGGATGCGCCTGATCAGGCTCTCGGTCATGCGCCCGACCACCTTGTGGTAATCTCTGCCACGGGCGTGACGGGACACTCGTCCACACCCGGCGGGCGACTCCGGGGAGTTCGGAAGGTAATAGTTGACGCCGAGCATGATAATCGACCGCACGTCATCCATCAACGTCGATGGGTCTTCACGCCTCTCGGCGGAGGTCGCCATCCAATCCATGTCGGCATGGTAACCCGCGGCCAACCACCGGTGGTATTGCTCCACGGCGTCAGGAATGACATCCGCTACAGTGATCCCGCAGAGGTCGAACCCAGTTTCGGCAGCCAGGCGCTTTATGTCGGACGATGTAATCATGGCGCTAACAAGCTGTCTAAACACGATTCAGTCGATAGAGATAATGACCCTTCGGTATCAGGCTCTCCAACGGCGGGAGGAGCGTCATTCCCTCCCGATATTGCTCTCGTCTTGTTGGCATAACCACAATCAACACTATTCAACGCTGACCTAAACAACTTTTTCAACAAGCCCAAAAGCGGGAATGACCTAGAGGCTCAGAGATGACCTGTAATGGAAGGCGGTTGCTGTCTTGCATTCTGTCCCGAGCTTTTCAACAGCTTGGTAGTGCTTTTTGTGCATCCCCAGTGCTGTTTCTGGTTGCTCTGCCGTCCACATGGCGGATATATTAGATCAATAGATTCGATCAGCCGTTCAAGGACGGGAAAGATGCTGAACAAGGTAGTGCTGTTGACCGCTCTCGTTCTTTTGGCCGGATGCCGTCCGCATCCGCGTTACCGAGCCGACGCCGAAGGACAACCTGCCGGACAGATGCGGCAGAACGTCCGGTACACCACCAATGATTACATCCGTCTCGGCGGCATCATGCAGAGCTACCTGGGTAAGCCGTACGCCGGCAGATCACAATACGAGGAAGGCGTCGACTGCTCGGCCTTCACCAGGGCGGTCTTCAGGGAGTTTGACGGAACGTTGATTCCTCGCATGGTGTCGCAGCAGTTCCAGAGCGGGCGGCATCTTTCCCGCAGCCAGGTCGGCTATGGCGACCTGGTGTTCTTCCGTTCCGGCAGCGGCGGGGTCTCCCATGTCGGCATATATGTCGGGTTTGATCAGTTCATCCATGTTTCCTCATCCCGGGGAGTTATTATCAACAGCATGAATGAAAAGCACTGGAGCCGGCGTTTTGTCGGCGCTCGTCGCGTTCTGGTCGGAGATCAAGCAGAGGAAAGGCGGCCCTGATGACTCCGCAACTGGAACGGAAACTGAAGAACCTGCCTACCTCACCCGGGGTGTACATGTTCAAGGACGCCGCCGGCAAAATCATATACATCGGCAAGGCAAGAAACCTCAGGAACCGGGTGCGGACCTACTTCGGGTCATCGAAGAACCTTGATCGCAAAACACTCCGCATGGTTGCCCGCACGGCTGACGTCGAATTGCTGGTGACCGACTGCGAAGTAGAAGCCTTGATACTCGAAGCCAACCTTGTCCACGAACACAAACCGCGTTACAACGTTGACCTCAGGGACGACAAGCATTTCCCGTACGTCAAGATCACCACCGCCGAGCCGTTCCCGCGGGTGCTGATAGTACGACGCCTGGAGAAAGATCGGGCCACGTACTTCGGCCCCTACACCAACGTCAAGGCTATGCGCAGGACGGTGGGTCTGCTGATGCGTCTTTTCACCATTCGCACCTGCAATCTCACCATTCCCCATCCCTCCGGCAAGGAACAGAAGGTCTGTCTCGACTACTACATCAAGCGCTGCGGCGCCCCCTGCGAGGGTCTGCAATCCGAAGAGGAGTACCGGGAGTCGGTAGACTCGGTGATTATGGTCCTTTCGGGAAAATCGAAAAAGCTGATAGAGCAACTGAGTCAGAAAATGCAGGCGGCGTCGGAAGGGATGGAATACGAGGAAGCGGCGCGCAGGCGCGACCAGATCGAGGCCATTCAGTCGACCATGATCAAGCAGCACGTGGATGTCGGCGAACTGGTAGACCGCGACATCATCTCCCTTGCGCGCGAAGGCAGGGACGCCGTGGCGGTAGTGATGCAGATTCGCGAGGGCGTGCTGATCGGGCGTCAGGACTTTCAACTGGCGACGGACATCGACGACAGCGACGAAACAGTGCTGGAAACCTTCCTGCAGCAGTATTACAACCATCAGCCCAATCTTCCGCAGGAAGTCCACCTGCCTTTCAGCCTGCCGGAAATCGAATTGTTAGGGGAATGGCTCAGGCGTATGAAAGGCTCGAAGGTAGCGGTGCACACTCCCAAGATCGGGAAGAAAGTGAGGCTTCTCGACCTGGCCGCGTCCAACGCCCGCCTGCTCCTGGATGAGTTGCTGATTCAAAAGCGAGGACAGGCCGAACGTACCAGCAAGATGGTCACCAGTCTCAAGGATGCCCTGAAGCTGAGCGTTGCGCCACGGAGGATCGCCTGTTTCGATATCTCTAACACCGGCGAAACCGACGCCGTGGGATCGTGCGTACTGTTCCAGAACGCCCGGCCGAGAAAATCCGAGTACCGTCATTTCAGGATAAAGGGAACGCAGGGACAGGATGATTACAAGATGATGCGGGAAGTAATCGGCCGCTATTTCTATCGCATCAGAGAAGACGAGTCTCTCTCCCCTCCGGACCTGGTCGTCGTGGACGGCGGCAAGGGGCAGTTGTCGTCGGCGCTGGCCGAGATGACGGCGCTGGGGTTTGCCGACCAGCCGGTGATCGGTCTGGCCAAGCGGCTGGAAGAGGTCTTTGTCCCCTCGGTCTCCGATCCGATAACGATCGACCGCCGCTCACCGGCGTTGATGCTGCTTAAGCAGGTGCGTGACGAGGCGCACCGGTTCGCCGTCACCTACAACCGCAAGGTCCGCACGAAGCGGACGATCAAATCCGCGCTTGACGGCATCCCCGGCGTCGGCCCGGCGCGGAGGGAACTGCTGCTCAAGGAATTCGGCTCGGTCAAGCGCATCAAAGAGGCCTCGGTTGAAGAACTCACCCGGCTGAAAGGTATCACTGCGGCCCTGGGGGAGCGGATACTGGAGCATTTGTAGGGCGACGCCTCAGGCGCCTAACACTTCGGCGTCCGTGGTTGCAAGTCACCCCCCGAACTGGGCGAGACACGAGGCGCGCTCCAAACGGCATCCTCCTTTTGTCCTTGCCTGGACGTCGGCAGCACGAGTATACTGAATCATGTTGAACAGTCCCGAGGTATACACCGTCAGCGCCGTCACGCGCCTGATCAAGCAGCGGCTGGAAGAGTCGTTTCAGGGCATCTGGATCGAAGGGGAGATATCGAACTACCACCACCATACTTCCGGGCACCGTTACCTGAACCTGAAGGACGACCGCGCCACCATCCGAGTCACTATCTGGCGTTCCGTCGGCGGCTATCTCAAGTTCGAGCCGGAAGACGGTCAGAAGGTGCTTGCTTATGGTGATATCGCCGTCTACGAAAAGGGCGGCAACTACCAGTTGAACTGTCGCAAGCTGGTGCCGGTGGGAGTGGGTGAACTGGAGTTGGCTTTCCGCCAACTTCATGAGAAACTTGCCGCCGAGGGGCTGTTTGACGACGACCGCAAGCAGCCGATTCCCGACTACGCGTGCAGGATCGGCGTGGTTACCTCCCCCACCGGCGCGGCTGTCCGCGACATCATTCAAATCGCCCGGCGGCGCAACCGCTGTGTTGAGCTTGTTGTCTACGCCACCCAGGTGCAGGGGGACGGCGCCGAGCACACCATTGCCGCCGGAATCGAGTACTTCAACAGCCGTTCCGACATCGATGTGATCATCGTCGGGCGCGGCGGCGGCTCTCTGGAAGACCTGTGGCCGTTCAATACCGAAGTCACCGTGCGGGCGGTGGCCGCATCCGGTATCCCGGTCATCTCGGCGGTGGGGCATGAGGTCGACGTTACGCTCTGTGACCTCGCCGCCGACCTTCGCGCCCCGACACCGTCAGCGGCGGCCGAGTTGGCTGTCTGGTCGCAGCGGGAATACGTCGAGTTGGTCGACCAGGCCGTCAGCCGCCAAGCGACGGTGCTTCGGAACCTCGTCCAAAGCGCCCGACAGGAGTTGCTCGGTCTGCTCAATCGGCCTGTATTCGCTCGGCCCCGCGACCTGGTTTTCCAGCGCCGGCAGTACCTCGACCAGTTACTGCGCTCGCTGGTCTCGGTCGGGAAAAACAGCTTTGAAAAGCACCGAAACCGCTTATCTTTATCGGTGGCCCGGCTGGAGACGTTGTCTCCGTTGAAGATACTGGCCCGTGGTTACTCTGTCAGCCGCCGCCTGCCGGATCGTAGGGTGATCGGTAAAGTGGAAGATATCGAACCGGGCGACAGGATGGAAACGGTTCTCACCGACGGTCAGGTTCTGTCGGTAGTGGAAAAGATAAGGGGAAAGAACACTGATGCCGTCCGCAAAGAAGTACAAGAACTTTGAGTCGGCGTTAGCTCGACTGGATGAGATAACCTCGTTGCTGGAATCCGGCGAGGCGTCTTTGGAGGACTCCATCGATCTGTACAGTGAGGGTCTCGAAATCGCCCGTGAGTGCCACAAGAAGCTGGAAGCCGCCGACAAGAAAATCAAGTTAGTGGCCAAGAACACCGGTGTACCGGTCGAGGAGGATTTCGATGAAGAGGGAGTTGACGATTGATGCCCGCCCGGGCCGTTGACGGCGAGCTCTTTCTGCAGCAAGGCCGGCGTCTGGTGGACGGCCTTCTGGATCGTTATCTGCCCCCGGAGACCACCGAGCCGAGACGGCTCCACGCCGCCATGCGTTATTCAGTAATGGCGGGCGGAAAACGGCTACGGCCTTTGCTTTCACTGGCCTCCTACGAGTACTGCGGGGGAGTGTCCGAAGGCGAGGACCTGCCCATCCACCACGCTATGGCGGCTCTCGAAATGGTGCATACGTACTCGCTGATTCACGACGACCTGCCGTGCATGGACGATGATGACCTTCGCCGCGGAATCCCCACCTGTCACAGGAAGTTCGACGAGGCCACCGCCGTTCTGGCCGGTGATGCGTTGCACGATATCGCCTTTGGGCTTCTGGCCCGCGCCGGTTCCACGGAGGCGGTAGCCGAACTTGCCTGCGCGATAGGCACCGAGGGGATGTTGGGTGGGCAGATGGCCGACGTTCAGGCCGAGGGTCGCCGGGTAAGCCGGGAAGAAGTGATCGGTATTCACCGCCGTAAGACCGGTGCCCTGATTCGCGGCGCCGTTCGGATCGGCGCTATCCTGGCCGGCGCTGAGAGAGACCTGATAACCCCCCTGACTACTTACGGGGAGAAAATCGGGCTTGCCTTTCAGATTGTTGACGATATCCTGGACATTGCCGGAGATCAGCATCTGTTGGGAAAGGAAGTCGGGTCGGATAGTAAAAGGCAGAAGGCCACTTATCCCGCAGCGGTGGGTTTACAGACGGCCCGTGACGACGTGCGCCGCCTTGTCGACGAGGCGCTGGCCGTGTTTGACGAATCGCATGAGAATATGCTCAAGTACCTTGCAGAGTTCATTGGCCGACGGCAAAATTGACCGGCGGCGGTTGTTAACAAATGAAGTACCTCTCCAAAATAGACTCTCCCGGTGATCTGAAGACGCTCTCGGAAGAGGAACTGGCCGAGCTGTCGGAGGAAATCCGGCGCGAAATCATCTCGGCCATTTCCCACACCGGAGGTCATCTGGCCACGAACTTAGGCGCGGTGGAACTGACGGTCGCTCTGCACTACGTGTTCGACTCACCGTCGGACAAGCTCATCTGGGATGTCAGCCATCAGTCGTACGCTCATAAGCTGCTGACCGGACGGCGCGACAGTTTTCACACTCTTCGTCAGCACGGCGGACTGTCCGGTTTTACCAAGCGTTCCGAATCGGACTGCGACCCGTTCGGCGCCGGGCACGCCTCGACCTCGATATCGGCCGCGCTCGGTTTCGCGGCGGCCCGCGACAACGCCGGCCTGGACTACAAGGTAGTGGCGATTATCGGTGACGGTTCTCTGACAGGCGGGCTGGCCTTTGAAGGCATGAACAACGCCGGTTCCTCGAAAAAGGACCTGCTGGTTGTTCTCAACGACAACACCTGGTCAATCTCCAAGAACGTCGGCGCCATATCGAAGTACCTGACCAATATCATGTCCTATGAGAAGTTCAACAGGCTGCGCGATGAAATCTGGGAGCTGACCGGAAGATTCAAGCGGCGCGACAAGATAAGAGAGACCATCGCCAAGATCGAGAAGTCGGTCAAAGGTCTGCTGGTGCCCGGCATGCTTTTCCAGAACTTCGGGTTTCGCTACTTCGGGCCGATAGACGGTCACGATCTGCCGCTGGTGATCAAGACGCTGCAAAGGCTCAAAAATCTACAGGGACCCATCATGCTCCACGTGGCCACCGTCAAAGGTAAAGGCTACGAGCCCGCCGAGGGCGACCCCACTCGCTATCATGGGGTGGGCAGGTTTGATAAGGTCACCGGCAAGCTGGCCAACAAATCGTCAGGCAGGCCAAGCTACACAGCGGTCTTCTCCGATACAATGGTTGAGCTTGGCCGCAGAGATAACCGCGTCATTGCCGTCACGGCGGCAATGGCCACCGGCACCGGGCTGGACAAGTTCGCAGATGAATTCCCGGAGCGCTTCTTTGATGTCGGTATCGCCGAAGCGCATGCCGGCTGTTTTGCCGCTGGTCTGGCTGCGGCCGGGGCCAGGCCGTATGTGGCCGTGTATTCGACCTTCATGCAAAGGGCGTACGATCAGATCATTCATGATATCGCTCTTCAGGAGTTGCCGGTGGTTTTCTGCATAGACCGCGCCGGACTGGTCGGCGAGGACGGTCCTACTCACCACGGCGCTTTTGACCTGTCGTATCTGGGTAATGTCCCCAACTTGACGGTTGCGGCCCCCGCGGATGGGAACGAACTGCGTTCCCTGCTGCTCTACACTATCGATCATGGACTGCCCGGACCGGTAGCGCTGCGATACCCGCGCGCGGAAATCCCGACCGACATCACGGCCGAGGTCGCCGAAATCGAATGGGGGAAATGGGAACTGCTGTCTCCGCTCTCGGACACGGTGATGCTTGCTACGGGATCAATGGTATCGGTCTCGCGACAGGCCGCCGAGATGCTTGCTGAACGGGGCCTGGCGGTGGCCGTGGTCAACGCCCGCTTCGTGAAACCGTTCGACGGCGAAATGCTGCAACGTGTCATCGGCGTGGCGCGGGCTATCGTTACGATCGAGGAGAACTCGCTGCGCGGAGGTTTCGGCCAGACTGTGGGAGGAGTCCTGCTTGACTACGGGTATCAGGGCAAGTTCAAGGCACTCGGGCTTCCGGACCGGTACGTTTCTCACGGCAGCCGGGCTCTGCTGCTCAAGGAACTGGGTCTGGATGCGGCCGGAGTAGCTCGGGCGGTGGCGGATATCGTCGCGCCAGGCGACAAGGAGGGAAGAGGATTCCTGCAGAAGCTGATGTTCCGCAGGAATGGAGTGGGCAGAAAAAAGGCCGTGACCCATCGAACGGAACCGGTCGCGGCAGACGACGGTACGTAAGGTGATACCATGCGCTTCGGGCTGATAGCCAATATGAAACATGAGGGCGCACGCGACGCCATTGCTACTTTCGTGACCTGGGGGAGGGAATCCGGCAACCAGTTGGTGCTTTCGCGGGAGCTTGCCGATATCGCCGGAGAATCGCTGCCGAGCGCGGCCCACAACCAGATAGCTCACGACGTCGACATACTGGTCTCCATGGGCGGCGACGGTACGTTCCTGGCCACAGCCCGCGAGGTCGGTGCCGTGGGAACGCCGCTTCTCGGCATCAATCTTGGCTCGCTGGGATTTCTCACTCAGTTGCGCGCTAATCAGTTGACAACCGCCCTGGATGCCATTGTGGCGGGAGAATACCAGATAGAAGAGCGTATACTGCTGGAAACCAGGATTGAGGGCAAACCGAGGTTGGACAATCCCTATGCTCTCAATGATGTTGTCGTCGACAACGGGCCGGTGGCTCGCATGATAGACATAAACCTGTGTGTGAACGGCGAGGACCTGGTGACATATAAGGCGGACGGGCTGATTCTGTCGACGCCGACCGGTTCCACGGCCTATTCGCTGGCATCCGGCGGGCCAATCGTGCAACCCAAGATGGAGGCGATAATCGCCACACCCATCGCATCGTTTTCACTGTCCACCCGGCCGATAATCTTCTCCGCCAACGACGTGCTGGAAATGAAAATCCATTCCGAGCACGGGGTCGCCGGACTGACGCTCGACGGTCAGGTGATGGCGCCCCTGATCGACACCGATAAGGTAATCGTCACCAGGGCGCCCTTCCTGCTTAAGATCATCATCTTTCCTGAGAACACGTTCTACAAGGTCCTCAAGCGCAAGTTGCACTGGGGCGTGACCCCGGCTGATCGTTCCTGAATCGGCCGTATCCCGATGTTTGACCGCCCGGAGTGCGGCCTCGTTTTTATATTGACAGCGTTCGGCGCACGGCGTAGGTATGCGCAGAAGGTTTCATTAAGACGAGCCCCGCGAGTGTGTGGCGTGTTTGTGCAGGCCGGTTATGGGGATCGGTTCAGTTACTGGAGGAGAGATGAACTATGCTCGACTTTTAATATCCATCGTGTTACTTCTATTGTTGGCTGCCGGATGCGCCCAGAAGAAGGAAGAGGCCGCCAAATTAGAACAGGAGATGATGGAGCAGGAGGCGAAGGCGACCGATACCTCGCAGGTCGACGCCGGCGTCGCACCCCCGGAGACGGTTTCGGACCCGGCAGCGGAGCAGCCGGAAGTGTCACAACAAGAGGAGCCGATGTATGCGCTCCGGCGCCCGGAGGGATCGGGCTACACGGTACAGGTGGCCGCGTGTGAGTTGCCCGATTACGCCCAATACCTCGTGGAAAAGTACACCGACCGTGGTTACGAGCCTTACATGACTACGGTCGAGGTCGATGGCCAGATATATTACCGAGTACGGCTCGGAATCTTTGAGACGCCCGAGGAGGCCGGTCAACTCAAAGACGAACTGGAAGACAAATACTCCGTCGGCGCCTGGGTCGACTGGCAGTCGCACTGAGGTTTGAAACCGCTGCCGCGGGACTGTCCTGGATGACATCTACTCCCGTGGCGGTGGCGGTTGCTGAACCACCTAACATGAGGAACGCCGGGACTGCGCTTTGGGACGCGGTCCCGGCAAGTGTATTATGAAGAGCTATACCGAATATCTTACATTCAATACCGCCCGGCGGCGGGAGTACATAAACATCACCGACCGGGTCGAAGAGACTCTGGCCGAGAGCGGTATTGCGGAAGGGTTGATCCTTGTCTCGGCCATGCACATTACGGCGGCGATCTATGTCAACGACGCCGAGTCGGGACTGATTCAGGATATCGACGAATGGCTGGACAAGCTTGCCCCCCGGGGGCCGGACTATCACCATCACCGCACCGGCGAGGACAACGGCGACGCCCACCTGAAGAACCTGCTGATCCACAGCCAGGTCATGCTGCCGGTGACCAAAGGCCGGATCGATCTCGGTCCCTGGCAGCAGGTTTACTACGCCGAGTTCGACGGCCGTCGCAAAAAGCGGGTGATTGTCAAGATAATCGGAGAGTAAGCGCACCCGAGCGCCGGACAGCTTGCTGTGAGATCGAAAAACAGGAGAAAAGATGCCGGAGGCTTTCTTCAAAACCGGTGATGAGCTGTTATACGTAAGGCACAACGACCCGGGGCCGGAGCGGAGAACGCTCCTGTTCATTCATGGTCTGGGTGATTCGGGGCTGAGTTTTGAGGATGTGTTCGATGATGCCCGTTTTGACGGTTTCAATCTCGTTGTCCCCGACCTCGTGGGTTACGGTCGCAGTTCCGGTTGCCCGCGACAGAACGGATACGGTTTCGAGTCTCATATCGCTCGACTTTGGGATTTGATCCGGGCCTGGAACCTGCCGCCGTTGACTGTCATCGGGCATTCCATGGGTGGCGACTTGTCAACTCTCCTGTGCCGGTCCGACACCGGTGGTGTTATCGAGGGATTCGTCAATATCGAAGGAGTGCTGACTCAGTTCGATCTGTTCATATCCGGGAGAGCCGTGAAGGCGGATAGAGAAGGGCGGTTTGACCCGTGGTTCCGGAAATTCGTGGACAAGACGGTATATGAAGACTATGGCAGGCTTCGTTCCGGGCGGTTGTATCATGCCTCTCTGTGTTTTTGCAGGCCCCGGGCGTTCATAGAGAACGCAATCGAGATAGTTGCTCGCAACAGTTCTCTGTCCGGGCATTACCAAAGTGAGATCGGTCGTATCTATTGCTCACTCGGAATCCATAGGGTATTCTGCCACGGAACCGACAGCCTGCGAAAAGAGACTCTGCAGTTCATTGAAGAGAACAACCTCAAGGTCAGGGCCTTTGAAAGAACCGGCCACTGTCCCATGACCGATCGAACCGAGGAGTTTTACGAATTCCTGAGCCGTTTCGTCTCCGGTCCCGTAGGTCAGAACCCCTGTGGTTCTGACTCCTGAATCTGTCGAAACCGCAGTGGTTTAGACAACTTCAGCAATAGAAGCAGGGTAGGTTTGTCTTCAAACCTGCCAACAAAGGCGGGCCCGAAGACGGACACACCCCGCGGTTTAGCGTTCCACCTAAAAGCGATCGATGTAGGTCAGGCGCACGGCACGTGTTACAGTACTCGATTCGCGCCGATTCACTAGGAGGTCTTTGAACAACAGTTCCAGTTCGAGGTTCTCGGTGAAGAGCCATTTGATCGAAGTATTGAAGTAACCGCGACCCTTGCCGGCGAAATCATAGGACTTGTTGTCATTGAGGGCAGCGTCGAACTCCAGTAGCAGGGCCAGGTTGTATTTGAAAGTGGCGTCGAATCCGCAGAAGACGTTTACATCTTTATCGCCGTCTTCGTCTTCCAGAGAGTGGTTGATTCCGGCGTGCCATCCCGACGTCCAGCCGTAGAAATAGAAGCTGCGGCTGATAACACCATAGAACCCGCGCGATTTGTAACTGTAACGCTTGAACTCGTCATTATAGGCGCCCAGACCCTGCGAACTGAACCCGACTGTCACCGCCGGAAAGAACTCCATCTCGTCGACAATGCGGAACTTGGCATTGAACTCCAGTTTCGGATTCCAGTCGGGATCACCCGCCGTTATTACGCCCTCGCCACCGAACGAGATACCGAGCATTATGCGGCTGGAGAGACCGATGTCGGTATGAGTCAGCGCCCCGCCGTTGGGATAAAAGCGAAACCCGACATCGAAGTGTCCCCGCGGCAGCGTGCCGGCGGTGGGCATATCGACCAGCCAGCGGGGTGGGATATCGTACAGGCTGCCCTGGGCGACCAGGTACTCGCTCTGCGCCGCCGGTCTCGGCGATACGGCCAGAAACAGACCTGCGATCAGCATGTATTTCAGCAGTTTGCTCATCAGGCAATCCTCAACTCAAACGACGTCGACAGCTTATCGGCAAGATAGACGACCTCTCCCGAGCGAGTCAAAATAAAAAACGGCGAAGGTCTTGAGGTGTCCGTAGCGGCGGGTTCACCGCGGGGCAGACTGTTGTTTTGCGCGACGAGCGCATGACGATCGGATCAAATCGAATGACTTCGGCTCAAACGTACCAGATGATGGAAATGCTCCGATAACCTGCCTGTTATCGGCCCGGGCCGGAAGGAATGGTTTCTGCGGCCGACGCGAATGCGGGAGACCCCAACGATGAGCTTCAACGAACTGGAAATGAATACCTCATCCGCATCGAGCAGGCGGTCCAGGGAAGCGTTCCTCTCGGTGATCACATGACCGAGTTTCCGAGCTTCCCGCAGAACGATCTTCCGTGTTATGCCCTCGAGACAGCCGGACCCGATGGGTGGCGTGAAGACACGGCCTTTTCTGACCCAGTAGAGATTGGCGGACGTAACTTCGGCGACCTGATGGTTCTGATTCAGGAGCAGCGCGTCGTCGCAGCCCTTCTGCCGGGCCTGTTTCAGGGCGGCGGCGTGAATTGCATACGAGATCGTCTTTATCCTTCGGAAAATGGATTTCTGGTCTACTTTGAATTCCGATACATGCAGCCGGAACGGCTTCTCGGGCATCCGGTGTGGCGAAGCGCTCAATACGACCTGCGGCTTTCCCTGTCGTCCCACCCACCTGGCTGCCTCGCCGCTGGTAACGGTCAGACGAAGTTTGGTGATATGGTCGGGATGGGCGCGTACAGTCTTGACCATCCAGCGGGTCAGTTTCTCCGGGGACACCGGTATCTCGAGGCCGATGACACGGGCGCCCCGATAGAGTCGCCGCAGGTGTTCTCTGGCGAAGACAAGGCGGTCGTCAATGGCGAGCAACGTTTCAAACAGTCCCTCGGCATACAGAAGGGAATTATCAAAGACCGATATCCGGGCGTCCTCGCGCTCAACCAGCCGGCCGTTAATCGAAGTGACTGTTGTTACCAACTGACGTCCTCCGGTTCCACCCCCAGGGATCGCAGCATGTTCGAGGCCTTAAGGTGCATCTCGTCGTACTCTGCTTCAGGTTCGCTGTCGGCCACGATACCGCCGCCGGCATATATATGGAACACGCCGTCTTTGTGAGTCATAGTCCGAATGGCAATACTGAAGTCAGCCCGGTCGCCATGCACATACCCGATTACCCCGGTGTAGACCGAGCGGGGCGCGGTTTCCACTTCACGCAGTATCTCCACCGCCTTTTTCTTGGGGGCGCCGGTTATCGAACCTCCGGGCAGCAGCGCCGCCAGTATGTCTTTCATGGTCGTCCCCGGCCGGAGCCTGGCGCTAATGTCGCTGACCAGGTGAATCACCGACGAATACGTCTCCAGCCGATACAGTTCGTCGACATGCACGGAACCGGTGCGGGCGATTCGGCCCAGATCATTGCGCTCCAGATCGACAATCATCAGGAGTTCCGCCCTGTCCTTGTCGGAATCGAGAAGCCGGCGCTGGTTGCGAAGGGTCTCGATCTCGCTCTTGCCGGTGGCGATGGTTCCCTTGATCGGCCCGGTCGTTATGCCGTCATTGCGTTTGAGAAACATCCGCTCCGGTGAGGAAGACAGTACCCGGCAGTCGCCGAAGTTCATCCAGGCGCTGTAAGGAGCGGGGTTCAGGCGCCTCAGTCGGTCGTATACATCGAAGGGGTGTTGGCAGCTTCGGACGTCAAGCCTCGTCGTGAAATTGGCCTGGTAGATGTCGCCCTCGCGGATATGCCGCTTGATTGTCCTGACGCGCTCCAGATAGTCCTGCCGCGAGATGACCGGACGGACCACTCCCGGGTCCGCCGCGCTTGCAGTCGTATCGGGCCGGTCGGTGTCGGTCAGATCGGAGTAGTCATCAACAGCGGGGTTCGTGGCGGACAGTTCCTGTGTGAGATGATCCAGTCTCAGGACCGAGTCGTAGAACAGGAACCTGACCGACGGGGTCGCACCCGATCGGTTGACGGACTCAAGACCAACAAAGGGCAATGCCGCCTCGTAGCTGATATAACCAATTGAGAAACGCCTCTCGTCTGCCCAGAGTCGCTCAAGAAGATCCCATGTGCTGCTTTGGTGAAAAACCTGAAGCTTCCCACCGGGCTTGCGCACGGCCAGGTTCTCTCCATCGACGCAAACATCCACGGCCGGGTTACGGGCAATAAAGGAATACCGACCGCGATCGCCAAAGCCAAGCGATGAATCAAGCCAGACAGCGCCCGGCTGGTCTGCAAGGGGGGCAAAGAGCCTTCTCAGGTCGGTTGCTGCTTGGATCGCTGTGGCAGGGTTTTCCATTCCAGGCACCAAAGTATGTGCCGAGGGCCGTTTGTCAAGTCGGCGCGGCGACAGCGGAACACTCATCGTTCCGGCAGTGGCTTAGTGCTCGCCTCTGTCCTCTTTCAGCCGGAAATCGCCCCGTCCCTGATTCTGCCGGCCTACATCTCCGGCTACGTCGGAATAATGCTTTCACCGACGTATCTTTGCCTTATATTGACCAATGACTATTTCAAGGCCCCTGTTCGTCGACAGTGGGCAGTAGTGGCGTTGCCGGTCAAGTTGAGCAGAGATAGAACAGGAGACCCGCCAGACGACCTCGGAATTGACAGCTAACTTGTTGGGACGCAACGAAGTGACTATTCCGGCCCGACGAAAAAACACGGAACTTTGACACCACTGGCGGGTAGTATCTAATAGGACGAGCAAACGCAAGGTTACTGATGGTAAAGCAAACCGAGAAGGACATTGACTACTCCCTGATTCGAGCTATCCAGAACGGTGACATGGTGGCTTTCAGTCAGCTTGTGGATCGTTACAAGGGGCGACTAATGAATGTAATCGGGCGCATGCTCTCTTCAGGTGAGGAGGCGGAGGATATCGTTCAGGAGACGTTTGTCAGGGTTTATCAGCACCGGCAGTCGTTCAATTTCCAACACTGTTTCTCCACGTGGATCTATACGATAGCCCTGAACTTAGCTCGCAACGAACTGCGCAAGAGAAAGAAATTCAAGTTCTATGACATTACGGACATACAGGGCAGTGAGATGGAACTGGCGGTGGAGATGAAGCTGCCCAGCCATCTTCCGCAGGCGCTCAATTCGGCGATCGGCAGTCTTCCCGAAAAGTACCGAACGGCGTTCATGCTGAGGGATGTGCAGGAGATGTCGTACGAGGAAGTAGCCAAGGTCCTGGCGGTCCCTCTGGGCACGGTCAAATCACGTGTGAACCGGGCCCGGATGATGCTTCGTGACAAACTGCAACCGAGGATGGAGGAATACAATGCGTTGTCGAAAGGCACGCTCCTACCTGTCGGCTTACTGTAACGGCGAAATCGACGGCCGCAGGAAGCAGGCGGTCAGAGAGCATCTTCTCACGTGCGCGAATTGTCGTCGAGAGGAAGCCATCTATCGAGATATGGCGGGCGCTGCCCGGGAACTCCCCGGGATCAGGCTCTCCGATGATTTCAATGCCGCTCTTCTTAACCGCATCGCTAAGGAACGTTTTGCCGAGACGCGCACCAGGGCCTACCTGCCCCGTTCGGCGCCGTCCTTCTTCTGGCGGCGGCTGGCGCCAGCTCTGGCTATGGCGTGCGTAGCGCTTTTTGCGATTGTGGCCACCCTGCCCACGTCGCAGGAAGATGTCAGACCGGCGGTGATCGCCTCTGAGGGCAGAACGCTCGATGATTCGTACCTTACCGCCCAGCCGGTGACCAATCCCAACCTGACGGTTAATCTCAGGGAGGACTGGTCTTTGAGCCACCAGTTGGCCCGGGCTGAGAGGATAGACCGCATTTCGCGTACGCTGGCTCCGGTTGGCGGCTTTGGTTCCTGGGATGAGAGCCATGAACTGGCCAGGCTTACTTCCGGCGTCGCCAGACCGATGCCATATGTGGCAGACTACTACCGAATGCGGCCGGTTGTGAAAATCTACTCTTCACCACGTTCAACCTCTGAGAAGGAGGGTTTGCACGCGTACTAATATGCTAAAGACTCGTTTACCGACCGCCACCGTGATCATCCTGTCATGTTTCCTGGCGGTCTTTTTTGCTGACAGGACTTCCGCCGGGGACAGCAGCTTGTATTCGCTTGAGAACGGGTTAAGCAGGCT
Source organism: uncultured bacterium (assembly GCA_965603125.1). GTDB lineage: Bacteria > Zixibacteria > MSB-5A5 > GN15 > FEB-12 > JAJRTA01. The sequence goes on from CBFDBU010000010.1 coordinate 81,356, forward strand.
GGTTTGCTCGGTGTCGCGTTCGGTGGTAACGGTCGAGGCCTCCCGGCGCGTTCGGGCCAGTCTGTTTGAAGGTGCTGCTGATGAAGCCGTGCAGCGGTTGATATCTTCGGGCGTAGTCTTCGACAGCGCGGGGCACATACTGGTGACGGCGACGTCAGTGGCCGGGCGGGATCGCATAATGGTCAGTTTTGAAGGCCGGGTTGCGGCGGGTCGGCTGATGGGCATCGACTACCATACCGGACTGGCCGTGCTGGGTGTCGAGGGCCGTATCGGTTTCCCGGCGAGACTCTCTCCGCACTATGCTTGCGCCGGGCAGATGGTGCTCGCCGTCGGCAACGCCTATGGATTGCGAGCCTGTCCATCCATGGGGTTTTGCGCCGGCACCCGACCGGACGGAGCCATGCAGTTTTCGGCGCCCATAACGTCCGGGACTATCGGCGGTGGTCTGTTTGACCTGTCGGGCTCGCTGGTGGGCGTAATCACGGGCGGCATCGGCGAAGGCCAACCAGCTGAGGTCGGCCTGGCCGTGCCAGCTTACAAGATTCGCCCCGTTGTCGAACACGTCCTTGCCGAGGGCGACCGCATGGCCGGGTACATCGGCGTGGCGACGGTGGACATTGAGATATCACCCGGTATCGAAATCGGATCTCCCAACCGGTTTGCCGCAGCCGGCGCGGGGCATTACGCGGTTATCGACAGGGGTACCCTCATCACGGACATTGTCCCCGCTTCACCGGCGGCGAGAGCGGGACTCCGCAAGGGTGATCTCATATTCAGAGTTGACGACAGCGCCGTTACATGCGTCAGCGAACTGATGAATGAGGTTCGTGGCCGAAGGCCGGGCGCGGTCATGGAGATCGGTTTTGTTCGCCGAAACAGTTCCTACTTCACACGGCTGAAGGTGGGTCAGCGAGAACTGACCTCGGGCGGCTGGCTATCAGGTGGAACCACCGCGGACCGCAGCCAGGCAACCACCGCTGATTCCCTCTATCGTGAGATCGATCGCCTCAAGCAGACCCTGCGACACCTGGAGAGCAGGCTGCGAACACTCCACCGCTAAGTTAATTATTGCCACTACCTCGGCTTTTCGCTTTACTGGCAACGATGGGTTACAATGCCGATGCGGACGGGTTTCTGGACATCCTGACGGCTTTTCGGCCGAAGCAGGACAAGGTCACGCGGTTGCTGGCCCTCTTTTCTGCGGCCATCGCCGTCGGTCGGACGGATGTATTAGTCGAGGCGGTTACCTTGAGCCGCCGGTATTCCGTGCGACGCGATCAACTGTACGAAGTACTCCTGCAGAGCTATCTATTTCTCGGGTATCCGCGGATGTTGATCGCCGCCGAGGTTCTCGGGCAGGCATTCCCGGACTACCAGGGAAACTCGACGCTACAACCGTACGGCGGCGACGAATCCGCCACTTGGTTTGATAACGGCCTAGGGTTGTGTCGGAGGGTTTACGGGGACAGCTACGAGCCGCTCAAGGCCAGAGTCGAGTCGGTCGCGCCGGAGGTCTTCCGGTGGATGATAGTCGAAGGATACGGCAAGGTTCTCTCTCGTCCGGGACTGGCCATTGTCGACAGGGAACTGAGCATTGTGGCCAGCCTGATGATCGAAAACCTGCCCAAGCAGTTGTTCTCGCACATGAAAGGCGCGCTCAACGTGGGAGCCTCCAGGCAACTCCTGCAGACGGTCGTCGGCGACCTCGGTCCCGCCGCCGGTGATGGTCACCGCAGCGCCCTGGCGATAATGGACAAGCTGAGGCGGAACGGATGACGACCCGCCGGCGAATCCTGCTGGCAGGGCTGGGTGGCATCGTGCTGATCCTGGCCGGCTTGTTCCTCTACGTTTTCGAGTTCGGAGGACTGGAAGCGATTGTCAACAATCGCGTCGCTTCTCTTCTTGGTCCGCATAATCTGCATGTTGACATTGGGCGGGTGTCGGGAAACCTCTTCTCCGAGCTTGTCCTTGACGATGTGACAGTGACGTATATTGACTCCTGCCACCGTTTCCGACTGGCAAGTTTTCCAAAGATCTCCGCAGGGTACAGTATCTCCCGCGTCTGGCGTGAGGATTACGCCCTGGAATACCTGTACCTTGACTCGGCTGAGATTTCCCTTGTACGCGACAGCGCCGAGGGCTGGCTATTCCCCGGTCTCAGTCGTGAGGCAAAGCCTGCCGGGGAGACGGCTATGCCGCAATTCTCCGTTGCCTCCCTTGGTCTGAATCATATCAACGTAATACTCCTGTACAACGGCGACACCGTCGCGTTTGAGAATATCGTGGTGTCGCTGGCGCTCCAGGGGGCCGAGGAAACGTATGCTGTCGATGTCGAGAGGTTTGAGTTTACCACGGCAGACAATCGCTTCCAGCTTAATGCCGCCGCCGGCAAACTGACCTACTCGAAGGGAAGTCTGCTCTTTAAGGATTTAGCTATTATTAGTGAGGATACGCGCATCAGGTTGGACGGCAACGTGAGGATCGGTAACGAGCCGTCCGGCTGCGTGAGTTTCGCGGCCGACAATGTCGATCTGGCCGAGATCACCGCCCACATCGGCCCGCGCTTACGAGGCGTGCTTGACCTCAACGGCGTTGTCACCTTTGAGAAGGGGCATCTGCAGGGGGAGGTGGATATCGGCGGCGACTTCATGTTTGCATCTTTTGAGAACCTGCACACCGGTTTTCATCTGGCTAACCGCCGCCTGGTGCTGGACACGCTGTACGGGATGATCTTCGGTTCCTGCGCCATTGACGGCAACGGCGAGATCGACTTCTCGCTCCGTCCTGAGCAATACCGCCTCGACGCCGATATCAGGAACTTCGACCTGCGAAGACTGGTCACCTCCAGCTTCCACTCGGATCTCAACGGGCGCATCAGTCTGATTGGAGAGTCGTTCAAGAAACGAACGATGGTGCTGAACATCAATACCGCACTCCACGAATCCGTATTCCACGACTATCACTTCCATGGTGCCCTCGGTGACCTGATGATAACGAGCGACTCGCTGGTCTTTGTCGATTCGTTTCGGTTCGACTATTTTGAGAACGTGTTCTACGTCAGTGGGCCGATTGACTACGACGGAGAACTCGATCTGCGCGTGCGGGCTGACCTGGTCAATCTTGACCGTTACCGGGGAAAGCTGTTTCTGGAGAAGCCCGGCGGTCGCGGGCAGGCTGTCGCGAGCATATCGGGTAAGACGCGCGACCCCGACCTGGATGGCCGCTTCGTGTCGGACTCTCTGTGGCTCTACGGGCTTTTCAGCAGGGAGTTCGTAATCGACGTGGGCATCAGCCGTTTTCTGACCGGTAAGCGGGGCACGGTGGAACTCAGGTGCCTGGATGGACACGCGTGGAGCCTGCCTTATGATACTCTCCATAGCCTGTTGACGGTTGACTCCAATCTGGTCCGCATAGACTCCGTCTACTTGTACAACCGGCGTGCCGACGTTGCGGCTCGCGGTGTGCTGGACCATCAGGCGGTACCGATGCAACTGGAGATTGACTCGCTGTCCCTGTGGATCCTTGAAAACGACTTCTACAACGTTGGGGAGCTGGATGTTGAAATCGACTCGGCCGGTTTCGATCTGAGGGGAATCACGATCGGTAACAACGGTTCCTCGATCTCTGTCGCCGGTCGGGCCGACTACGATGAAGCGCTGGATCTGAGTCTGGCCCTTGAGCAGATTCCCGTCGCGCCCTGGTTGAGTTTGCATGATACTCTGCTGGCGATTGACGGCCGGGTCTCGTGCCGGGCCTTCGTCGGTGGATACCTGGACGAACCTCGGTTCGAGGTGTCCGGAAGGGTCGACTCCTTCACCTACCGCGATCTTATGCTGGGGGATGTGACCTATGCGGGGCAGTATCGGGAGAAGCTTCTTACGGTCGACAGCCTGGTGGTGGCATCTGATGCCGGCTCGTACCATGCCGCGGGCTTCCTGCATACGGATCTGGCGTTCACCGCCGATCCGACCGACCGTTTTCCGGATCTGCCGATGGACATTCGCATTACCGCCGGTGATCGGCGTTTTGACCTGGTCAATCTCATTCTGCCCTCGGTGGAACAACTGGACGGCGAGTTCTCAGCCGACTTCCGTCTCTCCGGCACTCCCAGCGCGCCTATCCTGGAAGGGAGCGCCTTTATCAGGGACGGTCGTCTCAAGTATTTCGATCTGGAAGATCCCATCTACACCGATTCCGCCGGTGTCACCATGCGCAACAACCTTGTAGTGATAGACCACGTTCAGGTGTACACGCTGGATGAGGGAAAGAAGGACAGGAAATGCTATGCCTTTCTGCAGGGTGAGTTGACATTCAAGTCGCTGGAGAATCTCCATTACAACCTGGACGTGAGCATTCCCGAGGGGTTCCCCTTCTCATACGAGCTTGAGGACATCCGCGGGAAGATCGCGGGAAATCTGCACGTCGAGGGTGACCGTCCTCCCCTGGTAACAGGTGATCTGGACCTCATCTCCATGAGGTACCTGGTCAACTTCGCCGAGCCCGACGAGGGATCGCCTATCATGTCGGCGCTTACGGCGGAACACTCATGGGACTTGAATCTGGATATGGACATCCTATCCAATTACTGGATCAAGAACGACGCCATCGATGCCGAATTCGCCGGGCACATCAACCTGGTGCGCGATGCCGGAGAGTACCGCTTTGTCGGTGAGATGGAGGTGCTGCGAGGGCGGGGTTTCCTGTTTGACAAGACATTTCACATAGAGCCAGGCAGCCGGGTGATATTCGAAGGCGATGAGAGTCTTAACGCCCGGCTCGACCTCACAGGCACGACGCGCATTGCCGTTGTCAACCAGTCGCCGTTGGAGGATGAGGGGAGTGCGCAGGGGCAGATCGAGGTCGGTATTCACGTGACCGGCACGCTGGAAACGCCGGAGATCGGCCCGGTGGAGGATTCCGATCTGGGACTGGAGAAGGACGACATCCTGCCGCTGATTGTGGCCAACTATTACAGTTCGGATGACAGGTCATCTGCCGGCGGGTTTGAGGAGCGCATCACCGGCGTGATAGGCTCCCAGATCACCCAGATAGGCTCCAAGCGGCTCAGTCGCCTGGGAGTGGAGACGTTTGAGATCGATCCCTATTACCAGGGTGAGTTTGACCCGCTCAAGGCCCGGGTGACGGTGGGGTTCTACACGGCTTCAAACCTGTACGTCTACGGTCGCTCGGCCCTCTCGCTGCAGAGCGGGCAGGAAGTCGGCTTTGAATACCGCTTCAACAAGAGTTTTCTACTGGACGGGCGGGCCGATGAAGACGGCCTCTACCGCCTGAGCCTGAAACTGCAATGGGATTTCTAATGGGCCGCCTCGCTGTCATACTGCTGCTGTTGCTTTCGTTTCCCCTGAGCGCCGTCGCCGACCAGCGCCAGGATCGCCTGAAGCGGCGCTGGTTGCGAGACAAGCCCCCTATCAGGTCCATCTCGATCAAAGGGTGCGACTACTTCTCGGAGGCGGAGATCGTCAAGCGTATGTATTCCCGCAAGCGCTCGCTCTGGGCCACTCTCAAAGGGGATCGCCGCACCAGGATACAGCGCGAATCGCTGGGGCGTGACACGCTCGAGATCAAGTATCTTTATCTTGTCAACGGTTTCCTGGGAGTCCGGGTTCAGGAAGCGATCGAGGTGGTGCCGGACGATTCGTCGGCGCACATTGCCGTCACAATTCACGAGGGACGGCGCTATGTCTACGGAGCGACCGGGATCACGGGGTCGTTTGAAGAGCGTCTCCGCGGCGAGTTCTACAACGTAAGAGGCGATTTCAAGAGCGGCGAGAAAGTCAACCTGCTTGATCTGCGCCAAGCCATCTTTGATATGAAAACGGTGCTGGCCAACGAGGGCTACCCCTATGGTTCGGTCAGCTTCGTTCTGGACACAATCGACGGTGACACCATCTGTCCCATTACTTTCGAGGTCGAATCGGATTCCCTGGTCCGGTTCGGCGACGTCACTATCGCCGGTGTCGAGCGGTATCCCCTATATACGGTGGCGCGTGAGTCGCGGATCCGATCGGGCGACGTGTATCGGCGAAAGAACATCATCGATTCCCGGCGACGCCTTCTGGAGTCAGGCTACTTCAGCACCGCCAGGATAACCAGGGCCGATACTGTCTCAGACCGGCTGCATCCCGACTTCGTGCTTCGGGTCCGCGAGCGCAAACCAATGTATGCAACGTTCACCACCGGTGCCGGGCAGTCCGAGGCGCGCGACCTGGAGTGGGATTTCTCGACCGGTTTCGGCAAGCGCAATTTCCTAGGTTCACGCCGGTACGACTTGTCGGCGCAACTCAAGTTCGGTGTCGGCGGAGGACGTGGTCTCCTGGAACATGCCTATCGGATCCGTTACACGGAGCCGTGGCTACTCGGTACCAGGATGCCGCTGACGCTGGCTGCTCGGTATGAACCCGGCGTCAAGGACCCGGAGTTGAACTACCGTATAGAGTCCTGGTCACTTTCGGCCTCTACGACAAGGAACTTCGGTCAGGAGTACAAGGCCAGCCTCGGTCTGGAATACGAGGCTGTCAGGATATTCGGTGTGCCGCTCGACGAAGCGGCCCTCCTGAAGGATGAAGAGGGCATCTCCGTACGCCGGAAGATATACTTCATCTTTCGGCGTGACAGCCGGGATCATATTTTCGTGCCGCGACGCGGCTCACTCACTGATTTCGCCGGGGAGTACTGCGGCGGCTTTCTCGGAGGCGACGATCACTTCTCCAAGTTCGAGGCCGGATGGTCCAGCTACCAGCCGGTGTGGCCGGGATGGATTTCCGCCACCAGGTTCAAGGTCGGATGGGCCAACGCGTTCGGAGCATCGGACAGGGTGCCGCTCGATGATCGCTTCTACCTCGGCGGCGCCAACACCGTGCGGGGGTTCAAAGTCAACACTCTGGGCCCCATGCTGCCCGACGGCACCCTCGAGAAAGCCAATTTCATCGCCCTTTTCAACCAGGAGTTCCGCTGGCAAACATTCCAGGTGTTTCAGTTCCTGCCCGTCCTCAAGGATATCCTGGGAGTATGGCCTCTCTGGCAGTCGGTCTTTTTCGACATGGGTAACGGCTACCGCAATGCCGCCGATATGAGCTTCCGCAACCTGGCCTATAGCTACGGCGCCGGTGTGCAGATCGTCTCGCCCGCCGGGCCGATACGCATCGACTACGCTCGCCGCATCAGGACTGAGACAATAGATTTTGATTCCTACTGGCATTTCACTATATTATATGCCTTTTGATGAGGATGTCGAACACCACTTTGGTGGATCGACAATACAGATAAACCGCAATGCCGGAATTGCCGACAGGCAACGTGTATTTCAGTTTGAGGAAATGCTGACGGATGAAACCAATTTATCTTGACCACAATGCCACGACTCCTGTCGATCGCCGGGTAGTGGACGCGATGTTGCCCTATCTGACTGAACACTTCGGCAACGCCAGTTCGGTGCACAATGTCGGTCGTGACGCCAAGGTTGCCCTGGAAAATGCCCGGGAACAGGTGGCAGCTCTTATCAACTGCCTGCCGTCGGAGTTGTATTTCACGTCCGGCGGCACGGAATCGGACAACATCGCCGTGCTCGGAACGGCGTTCGAGTATCGTGCGCAGAAGAGGCACCTCGTTGTCGGCGCCACCGAGCATCATGCCGTGATCGAGCCGGCAGAGTTTCTTCACGAGAAGGAAGGATTCACGCTCGATTTGTTGCCTGTCGACAGCGAAGGATTCGCTTCTGCCGAGAAACTCAATGAACTCCTGCGTGACACCACCGCCCTGGTCTCGGTGATGTATGCCAACAACGAAACCGGAACAATTCAGGATATCGCCACCCTCTCTGAAACGGCGCGTGGACGGGGTGTGCTTTTTCACACCGATGCCGTGCAGGCAATCGGCAAGATAGAGGTTGACGTCAAGGAACTCGGGGTAGATATGCTTTCCCTGACGGGGCACAAGATATACGGCCCCAAGGGCGTCGGGGCGCTTTTCATTCGCCAGGGTGTCAAAATCGCGCCGTTGTTCTATGGTGGCGCGCACGAGAAGAAACGTCGGCCCGGGACCGAAAACGTCGCCGGCGCGGTCGGGCTGGCGAAGACGCTCGAGGTCGCCGAGCAGCACCGCGAGGAGGACTACCGCCGACTGAGCGAGTTGGCGGACTATTCTATCGAGCGCGTCGCAACTCTGGTTGGAGGCGCACATCTCAACAGTCCCGCAACAAGGCGCATACCGCAGACCGTCAACTTCTCGTTCCCCGGCGCCGAAGGAGAGTCGATCGTCCTGTCGCTGGACATGAAGGGCATCGCCGTCTCGTCCGGCTCCGCGTGTACATCGGGCGCGACGGAACCGTCGCACGTGTTGACGGCGATGGGTATCCCGCTCGAGCGAGGCCGAGCGGCGGTGCGTTTCTCGATGGGGCGCGCTACGAAAAGAGAGCAGATCGATTATGTACTCTCCGTCCTCCCGCCGGAAGTCGAGCGGCTGCGGTCGCTCTCGCCCGGCTATCGTCGCTCCCAATCGTGAGAGACCTGCAATTGAATTAAAGCTGCGCCGCGGCCTGATTCTATCGATGTGAGTATGACCACGAAAGTCCTGGTAGCGATGTCCGGGGGGGTTGATTCATCGGTGGCCGCCCTGCTGCTCAAGGAGCAGGGGTATGACGTGGTCGGCGCTCACATGAAGCTCTGGGACTACGCCGAAGTGGGTGGAGATATTTACCGCGACGGTCGCTGCAACTCGCCTGATCCCATAGATGACTGTCGTCTGGTCTGCGATAGTATCGACGCGCCTTTCTACGTGCTCAATCTGTCCGAGTATTTCCGTGACGTCGTCATCGACAATTTCGTCGCCGAATACCGCGCCGGGCGCACCCCCAACCCGTGCATCCGCTGCAACACCAAGATCAGGTGGGCCGAGTTCCTGCGCAAGGCGCACGAGGTCGGTTGCGACCATATCGCCACCGGGCACTATGCCTTCGTGGAGAAATCAGAGAGGGGCCGTTACTGCATACGAAAAGGTGTCGACGGCACCCGCGACCAGTCGTACGTCCTGTGGGGGCTTGACCAGGAGGCGCTGGCGAGAACGCTCATGCCGCTGGGGGGAATGCTGAAATCGCAGGTGCGCCAAATTGCATCCCGCCACAAGCTCCACACGGCCGGGAACAGGGAATCGCACGAGATCTGTTTTGTGCCGGACGACGACTACCGGCGCTTCCTCAGGGAATACGAAAGCAGCCAAGGCCGGGAGTTCACACCAGGAGAAATCGTGTACCAGGACGGCCGCGTATTAGGGTGGCACGACGGCGTGGCGTTCTACACTGTGGGCCAGCGGCGCGGACTGGGTATATCGCACCCCACGCCGCTCTATGTGCAGCGCATCGACGCAGCCGCTAACCGTGTGATTGTCGGCGATGACGCCTCGCTCTATGGCACGGAGATGGTTGTGGAGCAGGTCAACTGGGTAAGCATGGCTCCGCCCGCCACCGGTGAGTGCTTTGACGCCGAGGTCAAGATTCGCTATCAGCACCCGCCCGCCCCGGCACGCGTGATCGTCGTGTCGGGCAATTCTCTCCATGTTACTTTCGGGCAGGCTCAGCGGGCGATCACTCCCGGCCAGTCGGCGGTGGTCTACCGTGGGGACTCACTCCTGGGCGGGGGGGTGATAGCTTAGGCACTGGCACGATGGGCCCGTTCCCACGCGGAGTCGCCGGAAGTCTCCCTGCCCACTCACGCTGTGGCTCGATATTGCTCACCTGCCGATAAACACAACGAGGTTCATAAAAGGAAATGAACCGGGACAACTGCGAATCGAAATGCCGGACAAGAGAGGTTATGATGCCGTTAGTACCGTTTCGTGAGGTTTACGCCGAGGCCAACCGCGACTACTTCGCCATCGGCCATTTCAATGTCAGCAACCTCGAATTCACCCAGGCCGTTGTCAGAGCGGCTGCTGAACTGAAGGCACCGGTGATCCTCGGCGTCTCCGAAAGTGCCATCAAGTATGCCGGAGTTCACAACCTGGTCGCGATGGTGAAGGCCGAAGCCGATCGAGTGACCGTGCCGGTCGCTTTGCATCTTGATCACGGTCCCTCGCCCGAGGTGGCAAAGGAGTGTATCGAGGCCGGGTTTACGTCGGTGATGATCGACGGCTCTCACCATCCGCTCAAGGAGAACATCAGGGTCAGCCGGGAAGTCGTCGACTACGCCCACAAGTACGGTGTCACGGTCGAGGCCGAACTGGGACGGCTGGGGGGCATTGAAGACGATGTGAAGGTTGACGCGCGGTATGCTTTTCTCACCGATCCGGAAGAGGCCGAACAGTTTGTCGAAGAGAGTGGCTGTGACACCCTGGCCGTCGCCGTGGGAACCAGTCACGGGGCCTACAAGTTCAAGGAAGAAGCCAGGCTTGATTTCGACCGCATCTCGATAATCAAGAAGCGGCTCGGTATTCCTCTCGTTCTGCACGGCGCCAGCGGTGTCCCCCGGGAACTGGTCGAGAAGCTGACGCTCTACGGTGGGGTGATGGCCGGTGCCAAAGGTGTCCCTGACGAAGCTTACCGCCGGGCGATTGAATGCGGCATCAACAAGATCAACATCGACACCGATCTCCGGTTGGCTTTTGCTGCCGCCGTCCGCCAAACCCTCGCCGAGAAACGGGAGCTGTTTGATCCCAGGAAAATCCTCGCCCCGGCACGTGAAGCCGTCGCAGAGGTTGTCCGGCAGAAGATAGAGTTGTTCGGCAGTGTCGGACGAGCTCAGATTGCAAGCTCAAACGAACGGCGCCAAGATGTCCGCCCCGCCTGAACAGAACGACGCTCTCGAGCGGCAGAGAGAATTCGCCGTGGGTACGGGGCTGTTTATGCCCGATCCTGCTTTCGTCGAGGCGAACCGAATCAACCTGGATATCACCTACATCGTGAATCCGGACAACGAAGAGCCGTTCATCTCCGCCGAGGAACTTGATCATCTCGCGCCCATTGTCATCGAGCATCATCGCCGGCTCAAGAACTGCGAGGGCGACTGTCGGGACGGCGACATTCCCATGCTCGGTTGGCAGTCACTGCCGGATGAAATCACGCGGAGTCACCTGGACGAGATAGCGGCGGCCACAACCGAACTCTCCGATCGGATCGATGCCTTTATCTCGGTCGGCATCGGAGGGTCCTACTTAGGGGTCGCGGCGACTTTCATGGCCCTGACCCACACCTACTTCAATCAGCTTTCCCGAGACCGGAGAAATGGCGCGCCTGAAATCTACTTCCTGGGACAGAACACCGATCCGGATTTCTTCCATGATACTCTCGATATGCTGCAGGGCAAACGAGTCGGGCTGAATGTCATTTCCAAGTCGGGGACGACCACCGAGACTGCGATAGCCTTTCGCATACTGCGCCGAATGCTTGAAGATCGTGATCCGAGCCGCGCGGCTGAGTTGATCATTGCCACCACCGATCGAAACAGAGGTGCCCTGCGCTCTCTGACCGAGCAAAAGGGCTACAGATCATTTATCATTCCTGACAATGTCGGGGGGAGGTTCTCCGTTCTCACCGACGTCGGCCTGGTCGGGCTGGCCATGGCCGGGATCGATATCTATGAATTCACGGCCGGATTCCGCCACATGAAAGAGCGCACCGACGGCGATGATTTCTGGTCAAACCCGGCTATGGTTCATGCCGCCGTGCGTCACCTCGCCCACCGGAAGGGCAGGAAGATCGAAGTTGTGGCCACCAATTCGGCGGCCATCTACCACCTGACAAGATGGATGGAGCAACTTTTCCCCGAGAGTGAAGGGCATAACGGTTTCGGCATGTGGGTTTCTCCTGCGATGTATTCCGAGAAACTTCACGCCAACGGCCAGATGGTGCAGGACGGGGAACGCAATATCCTCGAGACCTTCCTGCGCCTGGTGGAAAGCGATAACGAAATGGAAATCCCGGTCGATGGCGATGACGCCGACAAACTGAACTACCTGCCGGAGTCCGAGAAGAAGCTGAACTTTGTTAACCAGCTGGTTATCGATGGCCCGGCCTATGCCCACTTCAAGGGCGGCGTGCCCAACATGACCATCGCCATCCCCCGCCGCAATGCCTTTAACATCGGGCAGTTTTATTACCTAATGGAGCGGTCGGTGGCCCTCTCGGGATACCTGGCGGGGCACAATCCGTTTGTGCAGCCGGCCGTCGAGGCCTACAAGAAGGCGATGTTCGCGCTGGCCGGCAAACCGGGTTGGGAAGCCGAGCGCGAGGCGATGTCCAGGGCGACAGGTTGCCTGAAACGAACCGTCATATAATGTTTGGAGTCTGCCCCGCTGTGACGACTTTTCCCACCGTGGGCAATCGACTATCATTCCTGCACAAGGGCCTGTTGAAAAAGTCACATTAGCCGGCAGCCGAAGCATTGATGCTGGTGCTGCCAGGCATCTCTGCCTGGCAGTAGCGCAAATCCATAGAGGCGTCGGGCAGAGACATCCGATGCCACCCCTTGGAGTACGTTTTTTACCAAGCCCACAAACAGGAATCCACATAGGCACATCGTGTCCGACAAAAGCACATGGTGCCACATTTCTGTTGATTTTTGTCGGGCGCTCCATTTATTGTAGCTTTGAGTATCGGCATTCGGGCCGATATTGTATGACAATACTATTTGGTGGGGTTCCCGAGCGGCCAAAGGGAACAGACTGTAAATCTGTCGGCGTAGCCTTCGAAGGTTCGAATCCTTCCCCCACCACCATTGATGCGTTGCACGAGGACGTACTCCGGCCACAAGATCAAAAGCAGGCGGCAAACACCGTTGTCTGCCGCCTTGTCGATCGCATGCGCGATCGAGAGCCTCTCCCCCATCTTTACTTCATCAGCACCATTTTCCTGGTATCGACAAAGTCCGGCGTCTCAAGACGATAGAAATAGACACCGCTGGCGACGTCGCTGCCGTCCCAAACACAAGTGTGCTCTCCCGCATTCATCTGCTTGTCGATCAACGTGGTCACTTTCTGCCCCATGAGGTTGTAGACCTCCAGCCTGACCTCAGCCGCTGTGGGCAGAGTAAAGGCGATCTCCGTGGCAGGATTGAAGGGGTTGGGGTAGTTGGACAGACCGACTGCGGACGCGACGTTCGGCGCACCGGCAGGCGCGGCTTCCGGCGCGCTGTCGCCGAGAATGAGCACACAGTCCGTTCCCTCAATCGGCGTGCCGTCGTAGAGTTCGCCTGTGATAGTAAGCGGGATCACATCCCGGTCGTACACCTCGCCGAGGGCTGCGATGATCGCCGCCCGGTCAAACTTCAACGTCAGGTCAACAAACCCGTCTGCTCCGAGGTTGTTGCATTCGCACTCTTCGGCCTGCTCGTGGAGTGGAGTGGTTACATCCTCGAAGCCCCACCGCAGCGCGGGCACTCCTTCGAGCATGAGCGATGTTGGGTCAATGTCGGCCACATCAAGCTCCTCGGTGCCGACAATAGCCACCGGCAGCACCGCCCTGGGTCCCGTAGGTTTGTCTCTCTGAGCGGGATTCTCTTTGGCCGCCATCAGGTTCTGATTGTCTTTGTCTTCGATGTACATCTCGCGACCATGCGCCTTGACATTGAGCGGATTCGGACACGACCCGGGCTTGATGTCGAGGGAGGCGGGGATAGCGAATGGAGCGAATGAATAGACATATGCCTTACCGGGGCCGCTGTTGAGATCATCACGGGCACCAATAATCACATCAGGCCAGCCGTCGTTGTCTACATCACCAGCGTCGGATACTGAAACCCCGAACTCATCATATTCCCCTTGCTCTTCGCACTCAAGTACGTGGAGTAGGGAACAATCGACGCTCGAGTATATGTATGCCCTTCCTGACCACTCGTAGGGGTCATTGTATCCGTCTGCTCCGATAAGCAGGTCGTCGTAGCCGTCAAGATTAACATCTCCCGCACCCGAAACACAAATGCCGAATTGATCATCAGCGTTTTCGCCTGTAAATATGCAGTCTGCATCTTCAGCGTTGATCGTGATGGGGTATGGCCCCGGCCTGCCGTAGAAGGCGAACGCGCGTCCTGCCCAATGTCCAGCAGTACTATTCCTGTAAGCGCCCACAACCAAATCTGGGCGGCCGTCATCATTAAGATCGCCAGCATTCGATATAGATTGACCAAACGAGCCATATTCAGTTTCGCCAATCAAATTATATAGTATACTACCGTCCGAACCAGAATAGACATATGCCTTACCGGGTCCTGTGCCAAGAGACTTCCAAACAGGAGCGCCAACGAATAGATCATCGTGCTCGTCAATGTTGACATCACCTGCGTAATCTACTACTGAGCCAAATACGTCGTACGCACTGTAACCAGTAAATATAATGTCGGCATCAGCTGCAGCAATTGTGGCCGGAAATGGTCCTGAACCGCCATAGAATACGTAAGCCCTCCCGGCATTAGTCCCACCCATGTCATTGTGTGGGGCACCGACGATTACATCGGCAAAACCATCGTTATTTACATCTCCGGCCTCAGAAACGGCCCAACCGAAGCGGTCATGTTCTGCTTCGCCTGTAAATGTATACAACAATGATCCATTGGCGCCGGAATATACATATGCAATACCTGCCCCCCAATAGGATGTACCAATGGATTGAGGAGCACTGACAATCAAATCGTCATAGCCGTCATTGTTAACATCCCCAGCTCCAGAGACTCTTATACCCAAGAAATCATGATCCGTATACCCCGTAAACATGTAAAGTAATGAGCTGTCCTTTCCCGAATAGACATAGGCCCTTCCCGCCCAAATCCCACCAGCATCGTTCCCGGGAGCACCGATAATTAGGTCATCAAAGCCATCGTTGTTTACATCACCGGCACCTGAAACAGGTGATCCAAAACTATCACCCACTGCCTCGCCCGTGAATCTGTACAGCAGGGAGTCCTGGGCGTTGACAATTGGTGACAAATAGATGAAAACAACCATGAGCAACAATTTGATTACAGACCCGAATCTCATTAGAATCTTCCTTCCTTTATGGAAATGAGTTTAGCTGGGACAAAACCCAACAGTTTGCGTTCTCTTGACGTAGTGATTTCAATACATATTCCTCCTTTGGTATTTCCGCCTGGATCGTCTGTCGAAGACATGTAGCAATTCTTCGTCCGCGTGATTCCCTTTCTCCAGCAATCCTTCTTTAGTATAGTAGTAGGCACCGAATGTGTGATTTGTGGAGGATTGACCTATTTTATTTCGTTTTTTCTGAGTCTCTTTTTGTCAAACGGCAGCACACATTCGTCAAACGGCAGGCCGTTTGACCTACCGTTTTCGATGGTGCGGATATCCCCTTCGGTCACCCGTCCGCGACAGGTTCCCCGCTTCACTCACCGTATTCGCTTTCGAATATCAACTTTTTCTGTACCCCCCAACCGGGTTGGTAATACCCTTCCCTGGCAAATCGGTGTATTGATGAGTGAGGGTATCTAAGAGGATCGTCAACAAGACCATGCTTTACAGGATTATAATGAGTATAATCGAGATGTGTGTTCATGTCATCCTGATTACGTATAATGTGATCCCAGAATCTCAGTTGCCATACCCGACCCGAATATCCGGTTCGCTTGCGATAGTTCATCGAAAACGATTGCTTTATTCGTTTCAGTATGCCCGACAAGTCCGACGTTAGGGGATCGAGTACCAAATGTATGTGATCCGGCAAAACCACCCAGGCAATCAGGTCGAAATCCACTCTCTTCTTCGTTGCGTTGATAGCTGCTGAGATCAGATCAGCATGTTCAAGAAGTATCGGTCTTCGTGCGTATGTAACCGATGTAACAAAATACGTGTTGTTCTTTGAATAGTATCGACGCAGTCTCGACATAACACCCAGACAACAAGATAAGCCGTCAGTAACCGTAGGTCAAGCCGCCTGTCGGCTTGACGCGAGAGTAATCGTAGGTCAAGCCGCCTGCCGGCTTGACAAGAACCTCTCTTATGTCAAGCGGCAGGCTTGTTCTCGCAAATGTAGGTCAAGCCGCCTGTCGGCTTGACAAGAACCTCTCTTATGTCAAGCGGCAGGCTTGTTCTCGCAAATGTA
>CBFDBU010000011.1:0-87832 GCA_965603125.1 uncultured bacterium
GAAGTGAAAACTATCCGGTTATCAGGAGTCCCGTTGGCCTCAAGATGACCGTAATCCTTAAAATAAGAAAAAGACCTGCCCAGATAAAGACCTGTCCCCGGCTCAAAACGTAACTCCACCCCGGGCGCAATCGTCAATGTGGACATACCAGTACCCGCATAAACATGAAGATGAGAAGCCACCTCGTAAGGTAAACCATCATCGTGAATTGTCGTGTTAAGCATATACGATGGAGTGGTCAACCGAATTGTCTGATTGGTATTGCCTACGTAAGTATTACTCTCAAGATTGACAACATAGCGTTGGTTGTGCAACTGAATGGGATAACCACCATTGTAGTTGATAGTGTTGTTGCGATAAACCACATCGTCAAAGTAGTTGCTAACTAAATGGATGCCCCCACTGTCATTGGAAGAAATTGTGCAATTTTCAATTGAACTGTAAGCAGATCGACCGTAATCATAAATACCATAACCGGTGCAATTAGTAATGGAACAATCGACTAATTCCAGAGTGTCAGTACTCGCACCCATAAACACGCCTGATCCAAGAATGGAATCAATCGTGCAGCTCTTAATCTGTTTTAGCTTGTCGGCCTGACCACGGAAATATACACCAGCCTGAGCGACACCGAACAAGGTATCCACCGCCCCGGCATACTTGATATCACAGTAAAGTAAACTATCGGAAAGCGTGTAACTGTGATATTTTATCCCAACCCAGTCACCTGGCTGGGGGACAGGTGCATTGGAAGTGAAAACTATCCGGTTATCAGGAGTCCCGTTGGCCTCAAGATGACCGTAATACTTAAAATAAGAAAAAGACCTGCCTAAATAAAGACCTGTCCCCGGCTCAAAACGTAACTCCACCCCAGGCTCGATCGTCAATGTGGCGACATAATCACCGTGATAAACATGAAGATGAGAGGTGACAATGTAAGGACTGCCATCTATGCTTAGTGTAGTATTCGTAGTTATGGCTCCACCAATATAGGTTTGAGCCGTAGAAACATCACTCACAAACAATATTATTGTTACAACGGATAAAATACAGATAAATACCTTCATAGCTTCCCCCTGTATCCTAAATGTTTAGATTGATTTCTCAGAAACATCAAAAAAGCCCGTGTTTTGAAAACCAACGGGCTGCAGTGCTCTATTGATATATGATTTTGAATTTGACTAACTTCTGGATCGTCGAGTAAGCCCATATAAATAACTCCAATTACGGTTTATTCTCAGGAGTGATGGACCAAGATGCATATCTTCCCAATAAAAGAAATATACTCAAACTTTCATGCTTGTCAATCCCGAAAGCCCTTATTGACGAGGGTTTCCGGACCTTAACTAACTCCTCGTCCTTGACTCCGTCATATGATAAATAGTCACATTCTATGTCTTTTGCAGAAAAAACATCCCTTTGAGTGCGAAATTTCAAATGTATAACAATATTGTAAACGCCGGAGTAAAAGTGTCCCAAGGGGCGGTCGAAAAGTGTGCCACCCAGGCTTCGCCCGAACAGTAAGGACAAGAGGCCAGCACTACTCGGCACCGGCCCCTTGTTTCATGATGATCTGCGCAGCAACCTACCCCACCTTGCCTTTCTTCGGACAAAGCTTCAACTGGTCGATGGCGTGTGACCCACCCGCAATGGGAATCTTGCCGGTCTTCGCCTTGTGATCGAACAGTTTCTGTATCTCCAGCTCCAGCTCGATCGGCACTTCCCGCTGGTCACACAGCGTGCGAATGTACTGCTCCTGAGTCATCTTGGGCTTCTTGGAGCCGTTTGACACCGCAGAAGCACCTACAGAGCCGTTGCCTGTGCTGTCACGACCAAGCTCTTCATAGGCCGTCATGCTGACGTTGGTGGCGAACCTGAACGCTCTGGCCACGGCCCTGGTCTCAGCCATGCGGATCAAGTGCGGCGCGATCCACTCGTTCACGTTGTCAGGGCTGGCGTCGCCCAGACCGTGGAAAGTGCCCTTGCTGGTTGTGACTTCGGCCGAGACAACTGCCAGCGGCTGGTCTTTTGTCGGCATGTGCAACAGGCAGGTTTTGACCGCGTTCAGCCCCTGTCGGTGGGCCTCGTCGAGCAGACCAGCGAACAGGATGTACTCCTTGCCGTTGGTAGGTGGTGATCGTCGCCGCACCCATCACGCGGCCCCCGTGGCTTTCAGCTCCGGAGAAACCGGATGCGCGTCTCCGACCCTTTCGACCTTGAACGCCTCTTCACCGAACTCACGGGAGAGGAACCCGGTGAAAATCCGGGCGATGGCGCGTCCGACATCAGTCGCCGCGTCCACCACGCAGGAACGCTTTTTCGAGTCCAGGCAGAAGGACGCATCAAGTCGTACCAAAGCTCGACCGTGCAGGCTCTCGGCGGCGAGCACGGCAAGGAGCAGAGACTCCTCGACGTCCCGGAATGGGACCTTGGTGTTGAAGTTGTATCTGTAGAGTTCGCGGTTCATTGTCTTTCCTCCGTTCATTGCGGTCCGTTTGGAGGGCGCGTCCGGGCCGGATACCGTTGGAGTTTCTCGAACGCCTTGCCGGCATCCGACCCGGTCAATACCTACCGGAAGCGACTCCGGACCGTCGGGCGGTCAGAGGTAGTCCCTCAGTCCGGCGTCCTCGAAGATTGCACACAGCTTTTTGCGGGACTCATAGATCGTTCCCCTCGGAATCCCTGTATCGCGGGAGATCTCGGTGATGCTTTCCGTTTTGAGGCGCTTGCACAGTTCGCGCAGTTCGGGCGGGAGCTTCTCGATTGTTCTCTGGACATCAAGGGAAAGATCGCGCAACTCCCACGCGGGTCGTGCAAGCTTGCTGGTGCGGCGCAGGTAGTCCTCCTGGTCGATGGTCTCCATGCGCTCCACAGAGCTGCCTTCTTCGTCCTCGAACCGGTCGTTCAGGGAGCAGCGGAGGCGATAATCCCGCATACCGGCTTTCTGCGATTCGATAATGGTGGCGGTTTTGTGCTCTACCACCCGGGTGATGAAGGTGTTGCGCTGAGCACGTCTGGGATCGTATTTCGGCAGTCGTCGGAGCAAGTCCAGCATCATATCCTGCTCCAGGTCCTCGCGGTCGGACTCGGTGAATCCGACCCTCCCGACCAATTGTCTGGCCTTGTACTTGATTAGTCGAACGGCATATTCGTCGACTGCTTCCGGGTGATTGTCGAAACCCATTTGGACCTCCTCGTGGCCGAGGGGGCGTGGGTGCCGACGGAAGCAGTGACCACTATGAGAAGAGGCGTCGCAGGTTCACCGCGTCAGCGGCACCCACAACGCCTCCACTTCGTGGCCGGTTAGTTGTCAGGTAGCGAAAAGCTCATTTCACAATTGGGGAGCCAACCCCCCGTTCTCAGGCAGTGTTCTCCTCGACATTCATTTTGAATGGGAGGCCGTGTTTGATCTCGAGCGAGTGGATGACTCCGTTACCCAATGCTTCAACCTGTGTGAAAAAATCGCACACTTGAGCCTTGAGCACGAAATCCTGCTTGGTGGCCTCCGGTCGTGGGCCGTTTTCCGCGCAGAACTTTATCTCCCTGACCACACGCGGCGGCGGATCAAGGACTAACTCGCCCTCACGGATGACGATCCCCTCGATGCAACCAAAGTTGATGTGCTGCATCAACTCGATTAGCTGCGTCTTCGGTTGCGAGAGGGAAGACTTCGTAGCGTCACGTTCGGTCTCCTGCATATGACTCCTTCAATCCGAGGGTCTTCTGAATGAGCAGCGCACCGTGCGCTAGCCCGTCACCCTTCGGAGGAATTGCAGGAAACGATTGCAGGAGGTGTGGAGGCGTCCGCAACCTCGTTAGCTAAAAGGACTACGGCGCGTGGATATGATAATTGCAGTTGCAGGAAGTCGTGCAAACTGCAATGAGGAAGGTTACCCCTTGAACCTCATAACTTGTTGAAGATCGTTGGCGGTTTCCCAGAGAATGCCGATCTCCCTGTCTAAAGGATCGTTAATTGCTCTGGATATGGAAGATATGCTGACATTCAGTTGAGCGGCAAGTTGCTTCTGGGTAGGTCGAAGCAGCAGTAGAGGACTAATCCCGCGATCGCGTGATTTGTATGCGTGATCGCGTGCTGCCCGCAGGTGTTCTCTTAGTGCCTGCTTAAGACCATCGATGGTAGCAGTCCGTGTGGCACGCTTCTTGGGTTTCTTCTTGGCCGCTTTGCGTGTAGCCCGGTTCCCAGTTGCCTCGGCCTTGACGAGCCCCGTATTGCGCTTTCTGCGAAGTTCATCCAGACGTTTCACAACCTCTTGACCGGGAATGAGCTTCTTCTTGATCTCGTCATACTCATTGAGTGGTATGGCAGGCAAGTCCGAAACATCGAGAGTGAGAAGAGCTAACTCACGAAGCCTCGCTTCCGTCTCCTCCCCGAAGACTGTAGAATCGGGCCTGATGATAACACACGGTACGGACATAATCTGATCACCGTCGAGATCCTTGCCGCCAGGGTAGGGAATCACATGTCTCACTACAGTAGTTGCAGGCAGTGCTGGCGAGTACTCGGCAATGAGAGGGAAAGACGAGAAAGCCTCCACGATGGCGCACGCTGGACAGGCGCCGATCAGAGTGTTCAACTCATGTAGATGCGCCAGTGCCTCGTGTATATCTCTTTGTACATCGTTCCATCGCTTCTCCCTCTTTCGCTTAGAGGCAGTCCTTAGTTGAAACAGGGATAACTCAACGCGGCCGCGGAACTCGCTGCACGAGAACCCTTTGCAGTGATACTCGCAGAAGACCCATGCCAGATTCTCAAGACATTTCCAAGCCCATCGCGCTGCGGCGCGTCGGTCTGAATGCTCTTGGAAGTTAACGTCGAAGTGGGATTTGGCGCAACGGTTCTTAGTCATGGCCATTTTGATTTCACTTTTTTCGGATTGGCCGCCTCACTCCGATGACCTTTCCAAGGATGCAAAATCCGTCGTCAGGCCCAATCGGAATGGGTTGGTGTTTCAGATTCTCCGGCCTAAGTTCGATCTTCTCGTCACGAATGTAAAGCCGCTTCACAGTCGCCTCGTCGCCAAGCAAGGCCACCACGATATCTCCGCTCTCAGCCACTGGCTGCTGGCGGACCACTACGAAGTCCTGGTCGTTGATACCAGCGTCGACCATACTGTCACCGGCGATTTCCAACGCGAAACAACGCCCCGACTGTGCGATTCTATCTTCGACCAAGATCTCGCCGATGATGTTCTCCTCAGCGAGAATCGGTTGTCCTGCAGCTACCTGGCCGACAATAGGCACGGGCAATAAATTCGAGGTTTCATCCTCCGGTTCGCAAATGACAGCAAGCCCCCGCGCCTTGCGTGGTTCTCTCCGCAGAAAGCCCTTCCGCACGAGTTGGTTCACTTGGTCATGGGCGCTGGCGTGCGATATCCCGAGGATGTCTGCGAGTTCCTTGATCGTTGGAGGAAATCCTCGCTGGTGTAAGAATCGACGGATATCCTTCAATGTCCTACGCTGTGGGTCGGTTATTTCCTGAACGGGGCGTCTGCCTCTTGGTTTGCTATTCATGAGAGTCACCCTTCGTAGTCTCTCAGAAGATTGAAATTGTCTTGGTACTTCTCAAAGCGGGGGCGAGGCGTAACCTGGCCGGTCTTCCGGCTGACATTCGTGAACATTATCCGATACTTCCCTGCGTTCTTCCCTGTCTTGTTCTGATTTGCCTCCTTCACAAGGTCGAGGGAGGGGACGACCCAATAGTGATCGGCTTGTTCAGAGTAGAAGATGAAGAAGAAGTTCGACCTCGGGTTTCGAACTTCCATAGCAGCGAACGTTCCGGCACTTCTTGGATTGCAGTCTTTCGAACGCGCCTTGATCTGGATATCCAGGTATGTCGGATCGCCATCCACTTCCTTGCGAACCACGCAATCAATCTGTTGGTCATCCACCAGCGTGAGGTAAACGTCAAAACCACGACGCAGCAGTTCTGCGATTGCAACGAACTCCTGGCGTTTGCCGAACGATGCTGAACTCCTAAACGACACTTCCGTTCTCCACCAACAATTCGAGCCGAGGTGTGCCGTCGGCGCATACCACGGCGAATTCATAAGGTAGTATTATAAGACCTGATAAACGTCAGGGCAATAGGAAAATGTACATAAAACCACAAATAACGATTTTAGGGCATGGTGGAGAGATAAAGACCGCTGGCGGATAGGGGGAAGTTGGAGAAAAGAGACTCGCGGATGTGATGGTCGTGATCAGTCCGTTTGATCTTGGACCAGCTTCTCCCACATCCTGCGCTGGCGGTGCCAGTGAGGAACGGCGGCTACGGGGCGGACGTCTTTCTCCATGATCGGATCACGACCCGTAGTAGTGCGGGGAAGGAACAGGATTTCTTCTTGGATGTCCGGAGCAAGATTCAAGAGACTCATGATTTGCGTGATGCGGGCGCGCGTCACGTAACCCAGGCGGGCAAGGTCGGCATAGTCACTCACTTCGCTGTTTTGGATCAAGCCGGCGAACCGAATGGCGAGCGCCATCAACCGGGAGATACGAGGCATGTTGCCAGCTTCGACGTTTCGCTTTTCAGGGTTTGGCTCTAATGCCCGTTTCACTCTGCCTCGGTGCCTGCTCTTGGGTCGAAAGGTCCAGGTAACCTCCAGGGCGCTTGAACCAGGATCGACCTTTGTCGGATCATCTTGTTTCATTGCGATTCCTTTTCATTGGACGGGCTCTTTTCCGCGCAAAGCGCCTTGATGCCAAGCGACCGGAATGTCACCTTTATGCTTTCGTCTCTGCCGTCGTAGCCGATGCGCTCGATTAAGAGCTTGATGATCCGGGATTGCTCCCGAGAGTTAAGTGACTTCCAAACCGGCGTGAAGGCCGACAAGGACCGCGCTATTTCCTCTTCGTCTACCGCTTCCCTCTGCAGGGTGATGATCTCATCTTCGATCTCCGTCATACGCTGCTCGGCGTTACGAATCTGATCCTGGAGATCGGCCAGTTGGTCAATAGTGGAACTGTCGATTGAAATGCCCGATGGTTCCCCGATGAGCTTCCGCAGTCTTATGTGCAAACGCCTGAGTTGCTTTTTCTGGACTCGTTGTTCACGGTTCAGTTCCGCAAGGCGGGTTTCACTCTTTGCCTGAACCCGCCTCACCGTCTCTGCGATGATCTCCTGGTTGGAGCCGATCCCATGGATATGTTCCACTATAAAGGACTCGATATCATGGGCGTTGATAGATTTCGTTGGGCACGCCGACCACCCTCGTTGCTGAGCATTCAAGCAGACATAATAGCGGTAGCGTCTGTTCTTCTTAACGGTATAAGTGTGCATCATGGCAGTGCCGCAGGGGACGCAATAGAGTAGCCCTCTTAGAAGCGCTCCGTACTTGCTGCGCACGTCTATTCCGCCACTGCGTGCGTTCTGCCTTAGCAGATCCCGGCCCTGCTGCCACAGGTCCTCGCTAATAATCTGTTCGTGTTCCCCAGGATAAATCGAATCCTTGTATCTTACTTTTCCAGTGTAGATTACATTGGTAAGCAAACGGAAAAGGCTATTCTTGGTGAACTGCTTACCTCCGCGCTCCCGTCCCTTTTTGGTGACCCAGTGTTTCGTATGCCAGTTTCGTCGATTGAGTTCCTGCACGACGGTGAGCAGCCTCTGGCGGTCGAGATACAGGTCGAAAATCGCACGAACCTGTTCAGCTTCCTCCTGGTTGACGACGAGTCGGCCAGCCTGTGAATCAATGTCATAACCCAACACCGGCATCCCACCGGTCCATTTGCCCTTTTTTCTCGCTGCCGATATCTTGTCCCGCGTGCGCTCGGAGATGATCTCCCGCTCGAACTGGGCGAAGGAGAGCAGGATGTTCAGGGTAAGGCGGCCCATTGAACTGGTCGTGTTGAACTGCTGGGTAACCGAAACGAAACTCACACCGTGCTTGTCAAAAAGCCCGATGATGCGAGAAAAGTCGAGCAGCGAGCGACTCAAGCGATCTACCTTGTAGACCACCACACAATCGATCTCACCATTCTCGATGTCCGAGATAAGGCGTCTGAGTGCGGGGCGTTCCATGTTACCACCAGTGAAGCCGCCGTCGTTATAAGCATCGGGTTGGCAGACCCAACCCTCATGCTGCTGACTTCTGATGAATGACTCGGCCGACTCCCGCTGGGCGTCCAGACTGTTGAACTCCTGGTCGAGCCCTTCGTCTGTGGATTTGCGGGTGTATATTGCACAGCGGATGGTTCCATTGTGATTCGGGCATATATCTCCTGGCGTAGTGTAAGCCCGACTTCCGGAATTCATTCTCGTTCATCCCTCCTCTCGGTTTCATGGTTTCCATTGCTACGTACTTTGCTTCCGGTGAGACCGAAGAAAAGAAAGCCGTTCCATTTATTCCCAGTCACTTCACGTGCGATGGCGCTGAGTGATTTGTAGCGGCGATCTTCGTACTCGAACCCCTCGTCAAGAACCTTGACCACGACGGTCTTGTCACGGAACTCCCGCACAAGAAGCGTGCCCGGCAGAGGAAGACGGGAATCACGGGAGGTACTGACTCTTCCGCTTATCGTCCTACTGCGCATCTCGGCCGATCCGTACTTGTATGGATCGCGGGGAGTACGGATTCTCAGGTCAGCGTCGTTGGCTAATTCTTCAGCCCGGCGGCGGGCCCGTTGGGAAAGATCACCTTCAGCCAGAGACTGCAGTCGCCAGGCGATACGTTTGCGTAGGAACTCCTTGTGGTGGGAGCGAGTCTCCTCACCGAAGACGTCGAGGTATTTCTCCCGCAGCTCCCCGACAGTTATCCTGCCTAATTCCTGGACTTCCTTGTACGTCTCTGCGTTCATCTCCAAACCTCCATTCTTCTCTTCGCAGCGTTAAGTTACCTATGAATGAAGGCCTTAGCGGCTCGAACTATCAAGGTGATTCTCCGTAAACGGCTCAGATTCTACGACTTGCGCCACATCGGTAGGGATTGATGGGTACTCGGGCGATGGTGAAAGACGTCTTGACTTGAGATGTCTGAAGCAGCCTCCAGCCAGGATTGAAGCAATCTCTGTTGCGACCTCGTCCGGTTCCGTTGGGAGGTGATCATCGTTATCCATGTGTTTCTCCTTCGCAGTAAAAGCGCCAGCATACGATAGATACCTACCGGAGGTGTTCTTGAATCGTCGAACCGGGTTCGTCAGAAACCACCGGGCTGTTAACCAGCGGGAATCTGGAAATGGAGAAACGGAGAATCAGGAGGAGATATTCGCGGGCATCGGGTGCATATCGTCCGGTTTGTTTTTCACCCCGGAGGGAACGTCTCGGAACGGAGAATCAGGGATGATGTACGGATGCGCTTAACCCCGCGCAACTCAAACAGAAACGACAAAACCCCGACCGGTTGTCCCGTCGGGGTTTCGCGTTAAACAAAAACCGCCAGAGTTGGCGGCTATAATTTTGGCTCCCCGAACGCAACGACCAACATAACCGCTTCCGATCATTCTCACTCTCCCGCCGCTAACCGTAAGTCTTCTAATATCAATAGGATGTCAGCAGGATGTGGGGAGAGCGCCGCTCGAAGAGGGCAAGAAACGACATCAATTCCAGTTCCCTCAACATCCTTTATCCCGCCAAGACGTGCAATCTCAGTGGTCTTCATTCGTCCGGCCCCCTGTGCGATGTGGTATCCTCGTCAACCCAGTCTTCCTCTTCCCAGGTCATGCCACGGCGGCCGGGTACTTTGCGTGTGGCACCAGCTCGGTAGAACGGGCAGCTTTTCGGGCCGCGTAGCTTAGGCCCAGAGCGTTGCCACTCTGGGCCCAATCCCCCTCGCTGTGGGCTGGCGCGTCTTGTTCGACCAGCGTCCTGCAACGGGCTAAAATGAACGCGCGCCAGCCAGAGCACTCATTTGAGCAGCACCATCTTCCGGCTTTCGACGAATTCACCGGCTTCAAGACGGTAGAAGTAAACACCGCTGGCGACGTCGCTGCCATCCCAGGTACATGAGTATTCTCCCGGGCTGAGGTATTTATCTGCCAGAGTTGTTATCCTCTGCCCCATGACGTTGTAGATTTCGAGCTTTGCGTGGGATCCCCGAGGCAAGGAGAACCTGATCTCAGTAATCGGGTTGAACGGGTTCGGGCGGTTTTGCGACAAGAAGAACGATCCTGGTAACTCTCTCTCGCTTGGATTCTCTGCATCATTGTAATCCCCTGGTGCAGGCCGAGGCTGATCATCCATGCAACCTTGCACAATATTGAAGCCCTTCTCGTTCTCCTTCACGTCTAAATTCTCATAGAGCGGAACACTTGGCCAATTACGGACAAAGATTCTGTAGCTACCTGCAAGAACGTCCTCAAACGAGTATACACCAGCAGCATTAGTCGTGACAGTATCTATGCTATCCGTCAGCGTGTTCACGAGGCACACATACAGACCGTTAATAGGGGTAGCATCGTCAAGGGTAGGGTCACAGTAATGTTTTGCCCAGCCCTTGATCTCAAACCCAGGCGTGCAGAAGTTCCTGTAGGGCGAACTCCAATCACCCCAGCCGCAATCATTATGAGCACGAACACGCCAGTAGTACCTGGTGCCTTGAGCGAGACCGGAGGCGTTGTAGTAAGACGGTTGGGCATCTATCACCGGCAAACTGAAATCGGGGTTGGTGTCCACCTGGATCTGGTACTTGTCCGCACCACTGACATCACTCCAATCAAGATGGACCGGCTGAGACTGCTTCCTTGCCTCACTATCCGGACTCACATACAACGGTGCAGGCGGCGCCGATATGACCGTCACTGTCCTGTCCGGACTATCACCGCTGCAACCACAATCGTTACATGCCCGGACATCGTAGGTGTAATCACCTATGACATTCTTGGTATAGCACTTCTGACTCACGTTGCCCACGTTGTCCCAGGAACCACCATTCTCCCGAATCTCATAGAATGTGGCGCCAGACACAGGTGACCAACTCACACAAAACTCGTTATCCACGCACACCGGGTTCGGCGACGCTGTGGGCTGAGGAGGTGGAGGGGGGGGACCATTCACCGTCACACATCGCTGAGGACTATTACCGCTGGTCCCACACTGGTTCTTTGCCTTTACTGTGTAGCAGTATTCGCCCGGGGACGGCTTCGACGTGCACCAGCTTGTTGTATTGCCGACATTCTGACAACTGCTTCCCACACAGACCTCATACGAAGTCGCACCCGACACCGAACCCCATGTCAGGCAGTATTGTGAATTCACGCATACCGGATTGGGCGAAGCCGACGGTGTGCCCGGTGTACCGGGAACATCGACTGCGTAAAAGTTACGAGTTGAACACCAGTAGCCACAACCGCAATCATCATTGCATCCCGCCACCCGCCAATAATACGTCTTCCAGGGATCAAGGCCGCTTGCATAATAATGTGATGTGGATGTATAGACGTCTATCACCGGGCTGGAAAAATCTGAATTGTCATCTACCTGCAAATGATATTCTGTCGCATCCCCGACGTCCGACCAGTCGATAGGTACCGACGGATTAACACAAACCGTTGTGTTATGTGGTACCAATGGCACCGGTGCGCCGGGAACATCGACTGCGTAAAAGTTACGAGTTGAACACCAGTAGCCACAACCGCAATCATCATTGCATCCCGCCACCCGCCAATAATACGTCTTCCAGGGATCAAGGCCGCTTGCATAATAATGTGATGTGGATGTATAGACGTCTATCACCGGGCTGGAAAAATCTGAATTGTCATCTACCTGCAAATGATATTCTGTCGCATCCCCGACGTCCGACCAGTCGATAGGTACCGACGGATTAACACAAACCGTTGTGTTATGTGGTACCAATGGCACCGGTGCGCCGGGGGTTTCGCAGTTTATATCCAAAAAGTATTCACCGCTTGCCGTATTATTGCACCATACTACCAAACCATACCAGTCAGTCGACTGCACTGTATAAGTAAAGGTCTCATCCCCCGATATGCCATTAACATCTGACTTCCTGATTTGTGCAGAGCGGGTGGCGTAGTATGCGCTGTTCTCTGATTTAAATAATGCCACCCCTAAATCAATTGTTCCATTTGTTATATCCAATGTAAAGGTAAATGTCTCCCCTGCTTCTAAATAAACATCCCAGATTTTGACCACATGATATGAGTCCCAATTATAGGCTCCAAATCTTCCGGGTGGGTCTAGATATTCGCTTCCGTTTTCGTATTCAACGTAACACCCGACTGATCCACTGTATTTCTTAATCTTTATCCCCTCCCATCCGGTTGGTGAATGATTGTAATCAGTCACAACATAATCCACTGCATCGCCTGACCATTCAGACGATGCCACCAAGTTGCTAAATGAAGTTTCAGTATATAATTGAATATCCCAATCATCGCCACTCATTGGCCTAACCCCTACAACAGCCCAGAAATAATCACCTTGATTGTATTTGAAATACCACGGCGTAGTGTATCCCAAGATGTTAATAACCTCTCCATCGGAAAGTACCTGCGCTGGAAATACAGGGGAAGCCATTATCACATAAAACAGGGAAATCAATATCAACGTTCTCATTGTACCCTCCAAGACTTGTGTTTCACTTCTTACTCGGATTCCTTCGTTGTCCATTCAACCCTCTATAGCTGCATCGTGGTGCAGTTGCAGAGAATCAGACAGGAGAAATCGGCAGTTTTGTTGAGAAATGCGGCTATTCTCGGCCTTCGACCATGCGAAGCTGGCCTTCGGTGACCCAACCGGAGTCGGTCCAGTAGGTTACGGCGTCGCGGAGAGAGCCGTAATACGCCCGTGCGTCCTCAATCGGTGGCAGTTTGCCTTCTGCGACCAGGTGCCGGCGGTGGGTTATCAGGAAATCGTTCATGGCAACTTTGATGACTCGCAGGCGGTGATCAATGGTATAGATCAGCGAAGGCGTGTACTCGAATTTGACGGATTCGGAGATATGGACCTGAATTTGGCCGTCGTCAGCCAATCGTATGCCGTTGGGGCCGGGGGAGTTGTACCCCATAGGTAGCTCGCCGGGAAGGCAACCAATGTCTGATTTGGGAAAGAGAATGTAGCCCACTTGATTTCCTGGAATCCACCAGGGGTATTCGTTTTCTATACCAGGTTCGATGGGCGAGAAACCCTGAATGGAATCAGGTCTCAGTACTAGCAAGGCAACGCATTTCTTCCTGTTATAGAATCCTGTAAATAGAATCTCCTGCTGGCCGTCGCGGTCTATGTCTATCATCTTCTGGACGACCCCGTGCCCCCAGTGAATATACCATCCCAGCGAGTCGCCGTTCGGATTCCACAGTCGAAGATGTGCGCGAGCCGGTAGCTCCTGGTAAACCGTGGAGATGATTATTGGTCCGTTCCTCGTCTCCGCAATCCCTAGATAGCCCGCATCATATTGCACTCCTGTGGTGTCTTTCGGATATCTTCCCAGAATGGCTGCGTTTCGCATCCACCGAAGCTGCCCGTCATGCGAATAGAACCGGAGGAGCGCCCTGTCGTTACATACTTCATCGATTCTCGGCAGGAAGACGACCTCGTTCTTGCCATCGCTGTCGAAATCATACAACCGGCCAAAACATGTGGCCCAGAGATTATCGCTGGTGATCTTGGAAATAGGACACGACAGCACGTCAGCCCATAACAAAGTACTGTCCCGGTTGTAGACTTCAAGTCCGTTAGTTGCTGGGTTGGCGATGGCATAGACAGGATTATCGTCAAACCAGGGCATGTAACTGGCCGGAGCCACCAGGTAGTACAACACAGCCAGCATGACCAGCAGTGCCGGAACCTCTACCCAAACCGACCGCTTTGCTTTCCATGCCCTGCGTGCGACATAAGCGGCTGCTGAAGACCGCTCAGCCAATATCAAACGGGGATCGTTGACCACGGCCCCGATGGTCTCCACTCCGGCCAGATCGAGCCTTCGGCCAGGATCCTTCTTTTCCAGCTCCAATACCTGTGTCTGTGCGTCGGCCAGGTGCTTGCGGGGAATCACCAGGAGACTCAGATACGAATGGAAGGCCCGATAGATCTTGAGTTTGAGAGCATCGCTATCTACCGGACTGAGTCTGCCATCGGCTGACAGGGCTCCGCTGAACGCCACCGAAGGCGAAACCGAAAGTTTGTCGCGGAATACCTCTGTTCTAGTCATGGCAGCGATGGCACCAACCGCAAAAGCCACGCCCAGGGAATCACCTGTAAATCTAGCACCGGAAGAGTCAACGGCATAATCAAATCGGTAGCGCTTCTTGTGTGGCAACCCGTATCGAGTTTCGAGGAATGCCCGTGCGGCCTTGATGGAATCGCGAGCCTGGGCAAGGAATCGATCATCGGGTTCACTCACCGGATTGCGAACAACGACGTCATCGTCTTCTGCTTGTGAGGATATCCTGGAGGCGGTGACGATCAGATTCAATATGCGGCCTCTTGGGAGCAGATCCAAATCCGGATAATGTTCCACGAAAAGGCAGGTGATGCGCACAGAACTTCCCGGCGACGAATGTAAAAGCGGAGATTTTTCCGCACCCATATCGATCTTGCCAGCCAGGCACGAAAAGGCATCGATATCATCCGGAGACACGACGACAGTTGGCTGTGTCTTCAGAAGATCAACCAGTCTCTCAACAGATTCAGTTTCCTCAGGTAGGAATTCCTGGGGATCACTCTTGCCGGCTGCGATGGCGAGAGTCGGGATAAACTCACGGAAGTAGGACTCAATCCCTGCACCTTGATGGGACGCAACGGGATCAAAGAACCGCAGCCCGCACAGTAACCTCAGTTCAGGCATCTGTGCCAGCTTCAGGTCGTGGCGAAGTCGTGATGCCGCCCTTTCGATTTCTAATATGGAATTCAACTCCCCATGCCCCCCATCTTATTGATAGAAATACATTTCCAGCTTCTCGACGGCATCAATATCGCCAAAAGATGCCTGGTCGGAGACCACTGGCTGTATCTGAACTAATTGCTCTGTTCCAGCCACACGAACTGCTACCTTCAGAGTCGCCTTCATGTGCACTTTCGACAACTCAAGAATCTGGATGTCAAGACGGTAGTTATGACCTTCACCGGTCAACGCTACTTTGACGCGGTCACCACTGGTCGACTTGAGTTCGGCAGTGTCCCCCGTCTCGTCGGCTCCGAATGGGCTCAAGATAAAAGTGGCCTTTGGCGGTCTCACTTCGGCGGCAGACAGCTCCTTCTCAGGCCAATCAACGACACCCAGATTCACGCGGCCTTGAGTGTCAGTTACGAATTCCTGATTCCCCAAGGGCAATTTCACCAGGACGTTCTCATACAGAGTAGGATCATCAGCCACGACATACAGCCATGTTTCCTTGGTATGAGCGTCTCGAACGGCTCGAAGCAGGACCTGTTGATCTTCCGAGGCAAGCGTGATTGCATCTTTCTCGGTGTCTCGTTGCGCACCCTGTGCGGCCAGTTTCAGCGGTGTCGGTCCGCCCGGGGTAGCGTCCAGTGGCAAGGGCATCAGGCGTATAATATCTGGCGTCGCCGAAGCATCCCAAACGGCCTGAAGGCGCTCCAGCTCCTTGTTCAGCTGAGTCAACGTGAACCGGCACTGGGGACAGTCCTCCAGATGGCGCTCCAGACTTACCTGGTTTGGGGCGTCTTCCTCCAGCAGATACCTCTCCCACTGCTCGCTGGTTGGGCATTCCCATTTCTGCATACTACTATCTTTCCCGCTTCCTCAACAAAACACGGAATTACTTCCTCCAACCTGTCACAATGTAATAGGTGCAGGGCACCACGCCTGCAGATTTCTATTCATAAGTATTGTTTCCTCATGGCTTCAATGAAGCCCTTTTGGACTGACTCAGCCAGGTATTCGAATCTGGTTCGCAGGGTCTGCCTGTAGTCTTCAAGGGTCAGGCTTGGTTTGTGCACGTGAAGATACTCATAGTAACTCTGTGCCGGGCCACCATCAGCACAATCGGCTACCAGATCGGAAAGAGCTAGCCTAAACACTTCGACGACATCTGGATGTAGCTTTCCTGTATCCTGATATCGAGCGAGCTTGATCTCCACATTCTGAAAAGCCTGATCGGTCGCACGGTCAATGGCCACCGACAGAAGAGGGTCATCGCGATTGCGGGGAACCTCATTCGCCAATTGTTGGGCCTTGATCTCAGAAGTGGTTTCACGCAGGGCAGAGAACAGTATCTCGACCTGAACAGGTTTTTGGAGGCCAGCAGTACGAGCGACCTGCAAGAGAATTGCATGGACCAAATCCGTGAGATTCCCGTAATGCGCACCTTGCTCGTTGATGATCCTGACCAACTCGTCATGGCTTAGAGGAGTCTCATTCGCTCTGAAGTCGGCTATATTTGTCAGGGTGACCCATTCGGGTTTATCAACGGGAAAAACCACCACGCGCTCATCCTGGCGAATTACTCGATGAAGATTCCTCCAGAGGCGAGCGCTCAGAGCATCGTTCTCCCCCCACCGGTGGAACAACTCCTGTGATGCGGCTCTGACCACCACGGACTTGAATTTCAGGAACAGGGGGGTATCATCGTACTGAAGCATGTTCGCCAGTGCCTTTACCAAAGGCGAATCTGGCGCGTCCTTACTGAACAAACCTGAAAGGACGGATGTCGCCATTTGCTCAACCGATGTCTCCTGAGCTTGAGACGCTGCATGTAGCCGCCCCCAGAGCTTTTCCCGGACAATAGACGCTGCCAGTCTAACTAATCGGCCAACCGGCATGGCGTTGGAGGTCCCTCCGCAGTACTGACGGAGACATCCAGCGACCTCAGCAATGAGATTATTGTCGGAGGCCGCTTGGTATCTCATTCTTGTTGACTCTCCTCATCCCGAATCTGTTCGTAGACCTGTTTGAGCAGGTGCTGGCCGACGATGTCCTGAAATTTCTTTTCGTTCATGAACTTTGCGGTTATCTCCTCGTTCTGTTCCATCCGGTCGATAAAGAGGCCCTCCAGCGCCTTCAGGAACACGTAACCGAAGTTCTCCATCGTGTTGGCGAGCGCCGCTTGGCGCAGGTCGGTGTCGGCCACAGCATCTCCCAGGATGGAATCAAGGAAGAGCTGGTCAGCAGGTTTGAACTCGGTGCCGAATCTCTCATTGAGGATATCAATCAGTTTGGACAGTTCGATCTCATCTCCCCGGGCGATGCCTGTACCTACGGAAGTTGGCCCGGATACTGGTTCCTGCTTGCCGGTTTCCAACTTGATTAATCCCTCGCCAATCTTCTGGAGGCGGTAGTACTTAAGCGCCACCTCGTCGTCGAAATTGTAGACCGGCCCTCGGTCACCTCTCGGTAATTTAGTGAGCAAGAATCGAATGTAGGAGTATAGTTTTTCCAAGTCCGAGTCCTGGAAGGGGATTACCTGCGCCATAAACGAGTACAGATTCCGGAAGGCGACAAGCGTCTTGCGGAATTCCTCCCGGACCTCCTCTTCAAGCTCGTTGTATCGACCCACAGCCGGATCGATGCAGGCATTCATCCGGGCGTGATCTGCGGTTGTTTGGCTGCGTTTCGGCTTATAGAAGACCTTGCAGAATTCCTCGACCTCGGCCTTGTAGTAGACCTGGTGTGCGTCTAACTTAGCCTGGAGTTCGTAGAGTTGTCTTGCGTCGGCCCGCTCGCCGATGAGTGTCTGCTCGTAGTAGGGCTGGAACGCCGCCAGGATTTCATCCGGTTCGTTGACGAAATCTAGGACGAACGTGTTTTCTTTGCCGGGATGGGTGCGGTTCAGGCGCGAGAGTGTCTGCACGGCCTGAATGCCTGCCAGCCGCTTGTCTACATACATAGTATGAAGAAGCGGCTGGTCAAAGCCTGTCTGATACTTCTCGGCCACGAGAAGCACCTGATATTCGTCCGTGCCGAACCGCTCCGGCAGCTCCTTCTCTCGAATGCCCTTGTTCATTCCGACTTCGGTGTATTCGACATTCGGCGCGTCCGGGTCAATAACCCTACCGGAGAAAGCAACCAGCGTCTTAATTCCTGTGTAACCTTTTTCGGCGATGTACTTGTCAAATGCCTGCTTATACCGGACAGCATGGAGGCGACTGGAGGTGACCACCATCGCCTTGGCTTTTCCGCCAATCTTGTGCATGGTGAAGTGGCGGAAATGTTCGACCATTACCTCGGTCTTTTGCGCGATGTTGTGAGGGTGCAAGCTCATGAACCGTGCAAGCGCCCGGGCAGCCTTACGCTTGTCCACCCTGGGATCATTCTCAATAGATTTGATCAGCCGGTAGTAGGTTTTGTACGTAGTGTAGTTATTGAGCACGTCGAGGATGAAGCCTTCTTCGATGGCTTGCCGCATGCTATAAAGGTGAAAGGGAAGAGGCTTGCCGTCCGCGCCAGGAGTGCCGAACACCTCCAACGTCTTGTACTTGGGTGTCGCGGTGAAGGCGAAGAAGCTGATATTGGACTGGTGGCCGCGCTTGGCCATGGTCTTGAGGATTTCCTCTTCGTAGTCGGGCAGCCCTTCCTCCTCGGCCTTCGCCCTGGCCTCTTCTTTGATTGCCGCTCCTGCGAGCACACCCTTGAGTTCGGTCGCCGTCTCGCCGCCCTGGGAGCTGTGCGCCTCATCAACCAGCACCGCATATCGGCGCGTGGGTAAATCGCCCATTTTCTCGGTGACGAAGGGAAACTTCTGTAACGTCGTGATCACGATCGGCACCCCGGACCCAAGGGCCTCGGCCAATTGGGTCGAGTTTATGTCAATCTTCTGAACAACACCCTGTTTGTGTTCAAACTGATAGATTGTGTTTTGAAGCTGTTGGTCAAGTACGACCCTATCGGTCACCACGATGATCGAGTCGTAGATCTTCTCATCCTGGTCATCATAGAGACTCGCCAACCTGTGAGCCAACCACGCGATTGAGTTCGACTTCCCGCTGCCAGCTGAGTGCTGGACAAGGTAATTGGTTCCGGTGCCGCGTTCGCGCGCATCAGCCACGAGTTCCCTTACGCAATCAAGCTGGTGATAGCGCGGAAAGATCATCGTCTCACGCTTAACATTCTTGCTTCCGAGTCTCTTCTCGTCGGTCTGGAGATGAATGAACCGCGCAAGAATATCGAGGAAACTGTGCCGTTCTAACACATCTTCCCACAGATAAGCTGTCTTGCAACCATGCGGATTCTCGGGATTGCCGGCTCCGCCACCGTAGCCCCTGTTGAAGGGCAGGAATCTCGTGTTCCGGCCAGAAAGACGCGTGGTCATGTAGACCTCGTCAGTGTCCACGGCGAAATGAACGAGGGAACGTTTCTTGAACTGGAAGATCAGATCAGACGGATCACGGTCGTTCTTGTACTGCGTCACCGCATGCCGCCAGGTCTGGGCGGTCATGGGATTCTTGAGTTCCAGCGTGGCGACAGGAATGCCGTTCAGGGCGAGGGTCACATCGAGAGTGTTGCCATGCTTGGCCGAGTAGCGCAGCTGGCGTGTGATCGTGAGCCGGTTGGCCACATAGAGTTTCTGGGTGTCTGGGTTCATCCCGCTTGCAGGTGCGAAGTAGGCCACGCGGAACAGCTTGCCAAAGCACTTGAATCCGTGTCGCAGGACGGAGAGACAGCCTTCGTGCTCGGAGTTGAGTGCCCGGCATAGGTCGTCAAGCAGAGTCTCTTCAGCATTCTCCTTTTGAAGGTCGGCGAGGTACTCCCACTCCTTGGGTTGAGTCTCCCGGATAAAAGCCAGCACCTCCTGCGGGAACAGGCAACGCTCCGGGTCGAAAGTGTCGTGATCGCATCTCACGTAACCACCTGTTGTCGTCAGGTGGTGTTCAATGGCAGTCTCGAATGCCCTCTCGTTTGTCTGCGTCATTTGCTTGGTCCCAAGACGAAGCGGGCTCGCTCGTGTCGGAGCATCTCATAGGGTGTCATGACCTTTATTCCAAGGCCAATGCAAACATTCGGGATTTTGATCTTCTTTGTTGAAGGCGATGCAATCTCGTGGGTCACGACAGTGTCTCCGTGAGCCAGGGCGTGGGCCACCAGGTAGTAGTCGGCAACCTGAAGGAATGTACTCACAGCAACAGGTTCGTAGTTTTGGCTCGTCGCCCATTCACTGGCTGAACCAAGGGCAGGCAAAATTGCAGAATCGGGTTTCAGGAAGAAACTCGAACCGCGTTGCACAGCCCAAATTGCAAGATCATCCTCGCCCGCCTCTATCTCATCACCAACCTTTTCGATACTAAAAACCCGTTTCGCTGTGTTGTTCACGGCAAGCCATTCCCAAAAAGCCGGACAGAAATCGAGGCCATAATGGAGGTTCTTTGCCTGAATAAACACATTGGCATCAAGTAGGTAAGCCATCAGAGCACCCCCAGGCTATGGCCAAGTTCGTGGAACGTCGCAAGTTTTGAGAAGCCGAGCAAACGGAAGGCGTCGCGATGTAATGTCTGACCCTCCAGTGTGCTGATGACAAGTGCGCGGGCAAATCGCTTGCTCACTCGAGCAGCTTGTGTCCAATAGAAGTTGCCGCCGCTACCTTTTGGAATCGCCCGCAGCCGTTCCACTTCCGCGAAGAAGGCATCCCAGAGTACCTCGCGGGTGATGCCGCCTACGTCATGGATACGCCGTAGAATGACGAGCGTGCTCACCTTGAAAAGCCGCGCCAGACGGCTGACCTCGTCATCTAACTCATCACTCTGTCGATACTCCTGCCTAATCACCGAAAGGGGCACCAAGAGCTCTGCGGCAACCTGGTCGCACCACTTCTCGACATGATGTGACGGTGAAGTAACAGGCCCCACGTCGGAGAGCGCGGATTCACCGACCCAAAGATGAGCCAGTTCATGCGCGAGTGTGAACATTTGAGCGGATTTCGTGTCAGAACCATTTATGAACACGAGCGGTGCAAACTCATCCACAAGCGCAAAACCTCTGAATTCTTCCGGGTCCAGTTTGCGCCGATTGTTGCTTCCTACAACTCCGCTTACCATCACCATCACGCCAAAGTTGTCCGTCTGCTCAACGAAGCGGCGCAGAGCTTCGGTCCACGTGGGTAGTCGTCGTCTCTCTTCAATATCAAACCTCAATGAATGCCGAATGGCTGCGGCAACTGTGACAATGTCACTTGACGGATCAGCGGACCCGACGAATGAAAGCGGCTCTTCTCCTACGGATCGAGCGAAATCGTGATACCACTCCTGACGCTGTTGGCAGATGTAAATAGTGTCAAGCAGATCCGGGCTGGGGTGGCCAATATACTCGTTACCGATGGTACGGAAGTCGGGAATAGGGACGGTCTCGACTGGCGGTTCCGGGAGAAACAGGTAACCGACAGGCAAACGAGTGGCCTTGGCAAAGCTTTCGAGTTGTTTGAGAGTCGGATTAACCTCACCTCGCTCCCAGAGTTCAAGTTTAGGAAACTTCTTGGCAAGGCCACCTATGGTTTGTCTGGAACGTTCGCATGCCCAGCGCAGCAATTCAGGTTTGACATCGACACGTATCACGTGGTCTCCTTTTTCACGCCGATCTCGCCTGCCACAGCCGCCGTATTGGGGTGGTGCGCAATCACCGTCGCGATCCCCGTTCTACAATAGCCTCCGTCATCGACCCTTTTCCGATTCTGATACCCAGCCTTTGTCGGCCAGACGCCTCCATGCGACGTGGATATGTTCTTGACGAAACATCCGCTTTCGGTCATTCCAACTGTGAACCTGTCGCACCGCCTCATCAGACGTCCGCGCAGGGTTGTCCGTGTGCTTTGCGACCCAATGAACTGACGATAGAAGCTCCATGCCATAAGGCGTTTCAAAGCCTTCAATCAATTCTGCCACTTGTCCCAGACGTGTTCGACTCTCTTGTTGTGTTTCCAGAAATTCGCCGGCTTTTTGGGAAGCACCGGGAAGCAGCTCGATCTCCACGTCCGGTTTCTGTGTGTCGCCGTAACCTTGGGTGAAATGCCCTTCCATTATTTCCAGAACCTTGTTCAAGTTGTGCGCATAGGGTCCATAAAGGCCCGGCTCGTACTTCAGCCGCAGATTTTCACCCGCCTCCTGAAGGAAGTACCCGAGCTTCTGAATCTCGAGCAGTGTCAGACGATAGGCCATTTCCTTGTACTGCGCTATGAGTGTGATGAACAGCGCTCGGGCCACGGTCATCTTAGGGCGTTGCGTCCGTATCGGCATGGCTTTGGCTTCCGGCGCTCCGTGAGGCTCAAATAGCAGCACCCTAACTTCGGGAAGCGATGAAAAGGCCTTCTCGATCATTGGACGGACAACGCTCCAACTCAGACCACCAAGACCGCAGCCCAGCGGTGGGATAGCGACGGACGACACCTTCAACTTCCCAACCTCTTCAATTAGTGCTCTTAACCCTGATTCAATATCCTCCAACCGCGATTTGCCGCGCCAATGCCGTTTGGTGGGGAAGTTGATAATGTATTTGGGGTTTAGCATGGCGCCGGTTTCGAATACGAACATCTTTCCGGGGTGCACTTCTTCCGCTCGGCACGCGCGTTCATACACCTTGAAGTTGTCGGGGAAGGCCTTCTTGAACTGAAGGGCGATGCCCTTGCCCATATAACCGAGACAATTCACCGTGTTGACCAATGCCTCTGCTTCGGCTCTGAGAATGTTGCCTTTGGCAATCTCTATCATGGTGACGCCTCCTCTATGAATAATAATACCATTCCGGCCTTACCCGCACAGGGCGGTGCAAGCTAGGCGGGAACTGGCTCATAATAGCTTCAACGTTTATTTTCATCCGGTCGGAGACAGTAGCGATCTCCTCAATCAGTTCCCAATCACAAGACCGGTGCACAAGGAATTCGGCCTGTTTGCGACGCTGGCGGTCCATGTCATTCACGTTGTCAGCCCAGTACCGCTCGTAGACCATATCCCAATCGACCTTGTCCAGGTCAGCTAGGTCATCATACCAATCCGTATATGCTGCAATGCCGTGCCCATCCGAGAATACAAAGCCGGCTCCGCTGTTCGCTACGGCCTGGGCCGTGGACACTACGTAGATCAATGGCTCCTGGCCCTCATTGTAGCCAGCAACCTGTCCGGTCTTGAGTTGAAGGAGCATCGGCGAAAGATACCCAAAGTAGAACGCTACGTAATCGTGAACAACCCCACACGGCCCGCACCCGATTTCTCTGATGTGGCGTTCTGATTGTATGTCCACGTTGTGAATCCTCTTGTACTGCAGCCCGTCATCGGGTGTGTGGATCGGTGCGTGCAAGCCGCCGCGCTGGAGGCACACGGGGAGGCTGTCCACGTGCATAAAGCGGAATATCGGCGTTGGATTCGGCACCGCCATCACGCGACCTCCTTGCGAACGTCGATCTTGCCTGTCACCGCCGCCGAGATCAGCGCCGTGCGGTATTCACGCAGCTTCTCGATGCTGACACCGACCATCGCAATCAGCGCGTCAATCTGGCGAGTCTCGCAGTCGAGATGTTCGACTATTCTGTCTTGCTCGTCGCGTGGTGGGAATCCGAAGCGGTAGACGCGCAGCTTCTCAGCTGTCAAGTGCGGAATCGTGTTGGGGTTACCATAGGCCAGGAACACACCACTGTGGGCAGCTGCTCGCATGACGTAGTAGAAGAAACGCGGCAGGTCTCGCCCGCTCCGAGGCCGAACGCGGTGAATCGCCTTCTGAAAGGCACACACCGGCAGTTCGCCACGCCAGATTGCTGCTCGGCCGACTTCGCCGCCCTCGCAAACAAGCAGGTCTCCCGCCGCCAACGTGAAGCGGCTGTACTCGCCTGGGGCAATATCCATCTCCGGCAAGTTCTCTATATTCACGCGGTTCCACTGGACATCGACATTCCGCAGGTACGGTAAGAGGTGCTCGCCCGTGATACGCTTCGCATCGAGCATCTTTCCCAACTCGACGCTGTATCTCGCGTAAAGCGGAGGAGTATCCCAATGCTTCGGTATCTGGCCCAGCCATTCGATGCCGGAGTCCTTCATCGGGGCGTTGGGATTGAGGCCCTTGGTGACGGCGTGGTTGATGAGGGCGGATCGCTTCTCCTGGAGTAACTCGATCTGCCGCTGTTTCTTCTCGATCAGCGTATCGATTCGCCCCGTCTCGCGGTCGAGGAATGCAGCAATGGCGTGTTGTTCAGCCTTAGGGGGAAGGAGCACTGCCAGATTACCAATGAAATCCCAGTTGGCGCGAGGCATCTTTGCCCCATAGGTGGACGAATCAACGACAGTGATAACGTCTGGATTGAGGAGGTAATTGAGGAGAAACCGCTGCTGAACGGCTTTCGGGCGAAGGACGAGTAGTTCTCCCGTGCAGATGCCGTCTGCGTTTGCGGCATGGACTTTCGCCAAGTACGGCCGGAGTTTGCCGAAGAGCACATCACCACGTCTGTGGAGGTTCGCCTGCCCCTCGCTTGACATCTCACCGTTTGGGGCGGTTCGCTTCCCCGTCCAGGACTCAATGTGTTCCAGGCCGGTGTACGGCAGATCGGACTCGCAACCGTCGACTTTTTGATTGATAAGCACGGAACTGTACTTCAAGCGATGTACGTCCCAATCCTCTGGCACATCGCCCAACCATTCCACGCCGGAAGGCTTGTATTTCGGATACGGTCGCCTCATTTGTCGCTTCTCCTGCGTGGCTTAGCCTTGGCCTTGTCCTTCTTTACGGCCTTCACTTTCCGAGTGCCCTTTTTCGAGTGTTGTTTCTTTGTGCCTTCTTTGATTGACTTGTTGATGATCAGATCAGCAGCAGAAACCACATTAGAAACCAGTTCAATTGCTTCATTCACATCTTTATGACTGATACTTCTTGACTTGTTGCGAGCTTTCTTGCTTTGGGATAAATCACCTTCGTGGGCTATTTGATTGCGTCGCTTGGCTATTATTGTTACCTGACTCTTGAGCTTCTTAGGATCAGTCTTCATCTGTTTAGCAATAGAATCCCAGAACGAATTGACTCCAATAAGCTGAAGTGAATCAGCTATCTTATCTGGGGTTTGAAGGGACTGATAAGAAAGCTTGCGATCTATGGCAATTCTCAACGCCTGATTTGTGCGTTTATACTTTTGTCCTGCCATGAAATCGGATACAAGAATTTTTTCGTTGAGTAAGCGATTGGAGGGATCGCAGGCTTTTGAGTGTTGAACAACATGACGAATGATCTTAGCGTGAAAATATGCATCCATTGCTGATAGCGTCATAACGAATGAAGCTCGCAATAGGTCATCAAGAGCCTCAGATGAGAAATATTCACTATCGAGTTTACTGTCATCTCGAAGAACGAGGATCATGTCTTTACTATCAATTCGTTCGATTTTGTGTCTTATAGGCCAGTGCATGAGCTTCTTGAAACTGTTACCCCAGTCTTGTCGAGTTCTTCGTTTCCTATGGTCAGTGAGCCCCCTGGCAAGTATCTGGATGTACTTAGCCCGTTCGATAGCTCTGTGAAAAGTTTCCTTAGCGCCGTTCATTCCGTCACCTCCGCGAGCATGTCCGCGATTTCGTTTTCGATCTTCTTGAGATCGGCCTCGATCTCCTCCAGCGGTCTGGGCGGCGTGTACTTATAGAAATAGTGATTGAAATTGATCTCGTATCCGATCCTGGTCTTTGACTCGTCAATCCATGCATCCGGAACGTGCGGCAGCACCTCGCGTTTCATGTACTCTTCGACGTCTTCTTTGAGAGGTACGTTTTCGTAGTCACGCAGCTCTGGATCAGGCTCCGGATTGCCCTTGGCGTCGGTGCAGACATCCGCCGTCTCGTCCCGCTCAGCCAGGGATATGAGCATTACTTTGAAAAGAGCCGCCGGAACATTGATCTCCGTATCCTTGAACAACGCCTTCATCATGGCCGCGAACTCGCTGCGGTTTTTCACCACGCCCTTAGGAGTGAGACCTTGGAGCACCGAGAGGATGGACTTCTGGAGTTTCAAGCCCTCCTCAATCTCGGCCTGTGCTGCCTTCGTATCCTTGCGCTTCTTGCTGGTAGCGAGGTTGGCGAAGGGCGCGGT
Source organism: uncultured bacterium (assembly GCA_965603125.1). Taxonomy (GTDB): domain Bacteria; phylum Zixibacteria; class MSB-5A5; order GN15; family FEB-12; genus JAJRTA01. The sequence goes on from CBFDBU010000011.1 coordinate 25,914, forward strand.
CTCCTTGAGGCGTGTGATTCGAGCCTCGTCCACCGCGAAGTTGAGTCGCAAAGGTCGTTCGACGGTGATGCGCCGGTAGCCGAAGTCCTCGTTGTCGAAGACACGGATATGCTCTCCTTCCTTGAGAGTCCCGTAGCGCCGTGTGATGTCGTCGCGTTGGTCTTCGCAAACTTCGTGGCGTTTGTTACCGAGGGACTTGCGCATTTTCTTGAAGAAGCCGGTTCCGTCCACCAGTTGAATCTTACCCCGCCGCTGCTTGACTTTGCGGTTCGTAACGATCCAGAGATACGTATAGATGCCGGTGTTGTAGAAAAGCTGATCGGGCAGGGCGACGATGGCCTCAAGCCAATCATTCTCGATGATCCAACGACGGATTTCGCTCTCTCCCGATCCTGCCGAGCCAGTGAAAAGTGGCGAACCATTGAAGACGATGGCCAGGCGCGTTCCGCCCTCCTTCGGGTCCTTCATTTTGCTGATCATGTGTTGCAGGAACAGGAGAGACCCGTCGTTTATGCGCGGTAGCCCAGCACCAAACCGACCTCCGAAGCCCTGCTCTTCGTGTTCTCGCTTGATGAAATCGGCTTCAGGCTTCCATTCCACGCCAAAAGGTGGATTGGCCAGCATGTAATCGAACTTCTTACCGGCCATGTAGTCATTTGTGAAACTGTCGCCGAACCGGATGTGGTCTATGTTCTGGCCCTTGATCATCATGTCCGACCCGCAGATAGCATATGCTTGGGCGTTATAGTCCTGACCGAAGACTTCCAGACGGGCATCTGGGTTAAGCTCGCGGACGTAATCCTCGGCAACGGATAACATACCTCCGGTTCCGCAGGCCGGATCGTAGAGTGTCTTGACTATGCCCTTGGTAGTGAGAATATCGTTGTCCGGCAGGAAGAGAAGATCGACCATCAAACGAATGACCTCACGAGGCGTGAAGTGATCGCCGGCTTCCTCGTTCGACGCTTCGTTGAATCTCCTGATGAGTTCCTCGAAGATGTAACCCATTTCCAAATTGGACACCTTGTCGGGGTGTAGGTCGATCTTGTCGATATCGCAGAATTTCGAGACCACAAGATATAGGCGGTCAGCCTTGTCGAGCTTGGCGATGTGTTCCTCGAAACCGAAGTGCTCGATGATCTCTCGGGCACGGGTGGAGAAACTCTTTATGTAATGCGTTAGATTCCTGACTATATTGTCGGGATCGCCTTTGAGCTTCTCGAAGGTGTAGCGGCTGGTGTTGTAAAATGGCACTCCCGTGACCCGGCAGAGAATAGGGTCAACCCTCTTGACCTTGCCGCCTGAGAGTTTTTTCTGTCTTTCGAGTACCTTCTCCTTGGTAGGTTCCAACACGCAGTCGAGCCGACGCAGGACGGTCAGGGGAAGCATGACGTCCTTGTACTGGTTGGGCCGGTATGGCCCGCGCAGGAGGTCAGCCACAGACCAAATGAAGCTAACCTTATCGCCGAAGTTATTCACGACCGCTCCTCATTCTCTCTCCGCATCTTCCGCCGATACCTCTTCCTTCCCACCTGATCCCTTAGGGCAGCTTCAGGCTGCCTTGCTTGGTCCTCTTGGCGCAAAAGGCGTCAAGTTGGGCCTTCGCCAGTTTCGATGGTTTAGCCTGGCCGTTTTCCCATCGATTTACAGTGGCGAAGCTTACGCCCAATTCACGTGCAAGGTCTTCCTGGCTGAGGCCGAGTTGATTGCGAACCTCTTTTACCAGCGTGGGATAATCTCTCTCTTTAGGAGCCATCGACTCTTCCTCTGCATAGTGGGCATAGAGCACCGAGGTTACCAGTCAACATTGCATACGTTATAACACTTGAAAACGAAAATCAAGGGAAATCTCAGGGTCGTGTGAGAACCCGCCCTTGCGGTCACTTCAGCTATATCTCTTCTGAAAGTGACACTGCTTTGTGAGAAGCGTGTCTTGAGATTGTCAACAGCGAGGTTTCGCGGTCAACTCTTTTTCCACTCAGTTCCGGCATATTTCTCCCACTTGCCGCCGCCGGAGAGCTCGGTGTTGAACCACTCGTCGCCGAGGGCCGGGTTGGGGATAGCCGCGTCCCGTTCGGCCTCGGTGCCGATGCCCCGCCGGATGCCCGTTAGCGGTATCAATCCCTGGCCGAGGCGGTCCGCCGCCTGAAGAAAAAGACGGTTGGTTCCGCCGCGCCGCTGCCTCCGTCGCCGCTACCTCGGCCTGAGCATGAACAACAATAAAAAACCAGGGATCAGAGGAAAGTACCAGGAGAGCAACCAATGGAAGAACGAGGTCAAGAAGTGAGGAGCGAGGAATCGTAGAATGCGATTGACAGTCTCTGATTAGACCGTTAACTTAGAGCCAGGGTGCTACACCTTTCGACCGCCCTTTAGGATGCTTTTGCTCCGCCGATTGTAGCGGAATGAAATCACGGAGAGAAATAGAAGCCACAGGGGCATTCCGGAGGTAGGAAAACCGGCTGATCTTACCCGTTCTGTAGGTTTCCAATCTGTGCGGATTCGCGTAAACACTACTACGGCGTACGGTATAATCAGATCTAACTACTTCCAACCCAGTGCCGACTTGCTGTCTCCTGACAATGTCGATGCCGCGTTTTCGGCACTTCCGGAAAGGCCGATGCCGCAAGACAAGCACTTCCGAAACAGGGGGTGCCGCGAAATCGCGCGTTTCCAAAATGGAGATGCCGCAAAATCGCACTTAGCCAAGCGTCGATCGCCTATCGCCTCCAATGACCGTCACCCTCACCGAGCTCATGGCCAACCTGACACGATGTACTGACGCTACCAACCAGGCGTACGTGAACGCCATGCTGAAATGATCGACTCCCGTGCGGATATACCTGTACCTCTTCTCTCCGGTCTCCTCGTTCTCGTTCAGCATCCGGGCGTCCGCCGCCATGTGCTGCGCGAACTCCTCGACGATCGGCTGGCGGCGCGGCAGAATCACCTGTTTGTCACGAATTGCCGCCCTGGATGCGTCCAGCGCCTCCGTGCGATTCACCTGGACTGTATAGGATTTGCTGTCCCACATGGGCCTCCCGCGTTGGTTCTCGTTGAAGAAGCAGAGGAAGACCTGCCTCGGATGCCGACGCGCGAAGTCGCGAGTGGCATGAGTCTCTGGTAGGCCGTCGATCACACACCGCCGAACGTCAAACCGCTTCATCAAGATATCGAGTTCCGAGAAATCGCGACATGTAGCCAGGTGTATCAGATGCTGCTTTTTGCTATCATTGCGCTCCTCGTTCTCTTCCCTCCGCAGGATCACCGCGTGTAGGTACTTGCCGGTATCGACCCCCATAAAGCACGTGCCATCGTCGTTGCTTTCTTGCATCGGAGTGTCGGTGCACAGGGACAGCACGGACATGACGTCCAGCTGCCTCTCAATATCAGCCCAGGGAACACCTATCTTGAGATTGTAGAACCGATCGGGAAACCGTGTTGTCCGATACTCCTCGAGGATTTCACCGGGATCGATCTTGGACGAGAACAGTTGCGAGATGCGATATCCGTGAATCGTTCGACCTGGCAGATCAGCAACCCATTCACCGACTGCGATATCAAGTTCGCGGTTGCATTTCAGACATGCAAGGTAATGCGTGCCATCCCGCCGAGGACGGATGATCCTGACCTCCTCGCCCAACTTAGTCGGGAACTCCTTAGCGGGAGCCGTCCATTGCCGACAGCGCGGGCAGCGCAGTGTCCAGTGCCGCTGATCCGATTTCTGATACTGTTCATCGATGCCATAATCGGGAAGTGAGGGATTCGAGAGTTCGACAATACGCTTGTAATCCGAGTGAGCAAGGCGTTCCTTGGCCATCGCCTTGGCTGCCGGAGATGTCTCATCCAGCTCGTCGAAGACGATCATGTCCGCAGGTACTGACTTCATTCCGACAGTTGACTGCATGCCGCGGAGGTACAGGTAGGATTCTCCAATTCTCTTCAAGCCGGCCGTATCGGTGTCAGTCATCATCCGAGAGAGGAAGGGATTGTCTTCGAGAAGCGGGCTCACGCGCGATTTCGAAAACTCAATCACATCGGTCCTGGTGGGAAAGAAGTAGACAACATTGAGTCCGGTAAGACAAGCGTGCAGACTTCTGAGAATCGCCCAGGTTGTGCCACCGATCTGTGCCGCCTTGCTCAGGATCACGTGAGGAGATGTGTCGTCATAGATTGCCCGCAGGTATTCGTGCCCCTCGAACCGCAACGGTCGGCCTTCCAAACGGATACGTGCCACAGCCCACTCGGCAAGCGGATCACTGATTGCCCGCATCGCTGGACTTGCCAGTTCCGGTACCCTCCTCCTCAGGTAGAGCTGCGAGAATCTGGCGACGGATGCGGTCGCGTGTCTTCTCATCTGGTACATTCTCCTTGACTGCGTCGATAAACGTATCGATCACGCGCCTGATCTCAGCCTGAGACTGGGCGCGGATCGTCTCCTCGGTTTCGCCTGTCGTTGAAAGGCCCTTCGCAAGACGTTGTCCCTTCTGCGATCGCTCCAGGATGCCTGCGATGCGTTCCAACTCTCGGATGTCGCTTATCTGCCGACCTTTGAGGTCTTCGGCGAGCTTGGCCAGCAGCAGTTCCCACAGTCGGTAGTGACGAACGTTGAGCGTAACTCGATCGTCGGCAATCTTCTCGACGAACATCTCGGCTGCTCGTCGGTCGACCTTGAATCTCAGGTTATCCCAGTCTTCGTCCTTGCGCCATTTACCTATTGTGTGGGGCTTAACGTGCAGCTGTCGGGCTATATCCGCATTGGTATCCCACTCTCCAGTGAGGAACATCTGGCGGGCCCGCTCGCACAGCTTCCTATGGTTCTTTTTCATGATGCCCCTTCATGAAATACGCCGCCAGGTTGGTCAGACCTCTGGCCTTACGATCCCTGCCGGGCGTGCCGTCGCTCGCGAGATCCACAGCTTCTTCGATGAGTTGTTCCTGATCCGGAGTTACTACGAACGACAGGACACGCGGCAGTACCTTTTCCTCCTCCTCGGCTTGCTCATCCAGCAGGGCCGCTACTTCCTCGGCCGGGAACTCCAGCAAGGTGTGCAGGTCCTGCAGTTGTCCATCCGTCTCAGGTAGCAGGCCAGCCAGGTCACTCATGCTCATATCACCCAGCAGCTCATGGATAAGCTGAGCGCGGCGGATCGGGACGTCCTGTCCCTCGAGTCGGTTCAGGGTGGCCAAGAGCACATTTGCCTCTCTGTCGTCAACCTCCCAGATATCGCATAGAGCCTCGGTATGACCCAACTCCTTGAGGACCGCAATGCGATGATGGCCGTCCAATACCTGATACTTGTCCGACTGCTCAGGTTGCGGCCGGACGATAAGATACGGGTAACGCCCGGTGCGCTTGATGTGGACTTTCAGTTTCTCCCGCATCTCGTCGGACATGACATTAGCGTTGAAAGGGTGCGGCACGAGGTCGCATAATCGAATCTGCCTTGGGCCGACCCGCGTTGCCATGTGTTGCGCTGGTGTCGAAGCGATATCTCTGTTTTCAGGCAATTCTCATTCCTCCTTCTGCCTTCACAGATTCCAGCAGGAGCTTGGCAGCCGGGTTCCATGCAACCAGGATGAACTCCCGGTTCTGCCGCCTCTTCTCTTCGCTCGCCACGGAGGCTTTGTGCATATACTTGACTGCGGTGGAACGAACCTCTCGCCCATGCCTTCGCATTCGCTGCTCTAACTCCTCGAGCGTCACCTCGGCATTGCCAAGACTCAGAATCCAAACCGGGATGTGCTTCGCATGGTCGAAGAGTGAATCGAGCATGGCGGCGCCGCCTTTGGCACTGAACGGACTTTTCTCAAGAGATGAACCTTCCAGGATTTCGTCGATGATCTTGTATTCTTTCTCGTATGAAGCAACTCCAGGATACGGCGGATCGAAGTAGGCGATGTCAGCGTAAATCGTCGGCAGGGTCTGGACGATGTCAGCCTTCACAACCTTCGCTTCTCCCTGAAAGACTCCACCGTTAATCTGCTCAGCCAGCCTCCACAACCGCTCGGGACGGCCAAGGCGAAGTCCGTTCACATAGTCACCAACGCAGCTCGGAGTGATTGATTCGAACTCGCCTGTTGTCAAACGGTGGATCGTGCCGCGACGTACCGAGGACATTGAGTGTGCCAGCAAAGCCACGCGGATCGCAAGGAGTTGCAGGAGTGCGCCTTTGACCGCGTCCCGGGCCTCTGCTGCAGTTGCCAGAATGCGGTCGAGCAGTCGCGCCTGTGATTGTGTGAATACGGCCGGGACGTATCTCTGTTGAATCGGCCCTGGTGGATTGCCGTTCCCGGCTGCGACCCGTAGAATGTCCTCGCGGGCGAACCGAACGCTGCTGTTCTCTATCAGTGCCCGGCCAACAACGATCGAACGTTCGGCGATGTCTGTTGCCACCACCCTCAGGCCCTGGGCTTTGGCATACAGACTGATCGACCCGCCGCCAAGGAAGCCATCCAGAAAGGTCAGGTTCGGCCATGTCCGCCTCGGCAGGATACGATCCAGCTCCCTGAAGATCAGCGGACAAAGACGCCGCTTCCCTCCTAGATAGGGCGGCAATGCGCTCCAAATTGATAGCCTTCTGCGGCCCGAAGTCCTTTTCACTTCACTACCTCCAGCCCTGCAACGCGTCCGCCTCAGGACGACCATGAAAGCCCTTCTTTCTCGCGAAACATGTATCGAATGACTTGACTTCCAGCGCATTAAAGGCCTGTGTGTAGATGTGCGTAACGCTATGATATACAATAAGTTGAATCTCCTGAAAGGAGGAAACTCTATGAGTGAAACACTGCATGATGCCGCTCAGGCCTACCTGGAACACCTTCGGGGTCAGGGCAAAAAGGAGCGGACGCTCTACACCTACGGGAAGGACTTCGAGCAGATCGAGTCCTTCTTCGGGGCGGAGCGGAAGCTCGCTGCCATTCTCACACAGCATGTCGGGAAATTCTTCAAATCGGATGCGCTCCTGAAACTGCCCAGCGGCAAGAAGCGGGCGAAGCCCACCGTGGAGAAGACCAGGCGGGTGTTCAGGATGTTCCTGATCTGGGCCAAAGAAACTGGCCGTATCGACAAGCTGCCGCTGCCCAAGGACACGCCCATGGGCCGAAGTCAGAAGGAAGGCGAGGACAATGAATAGTATCGCTGCTCGTGCGGTACGGTTGATGCCTGCGCCCGATCTTGTCGAAGAGGCCATCCAGACCTTCGGCCGCAGACTCGAAGCGCACGGGCGCTCACCGAACACAGTGAGCGCGTATCTGCAAGACCTGCGCACGCTCGCCAAAGTTCTGACCTCGATTTGTCCTGACCTCTCCATGGACCAGGTGACCCCTGGAATACTCGACAAGGTCCTTACCGATCCGACCGTGACCGAGACAGCGGGCGGTGCGCCGCGTTCAGCCGCGTCACGGCACCGATTCAAGGCCGCTGTGCGGTCCTTCTTTGCCTGGGCCGAGGAGACAGGGCTTGTTCCGGAAAACCCGGCCCGGTCGGTCACTATGCGCAGACTGCCGCGTACGCTCCCGGTGTTTCTCACTGAGGCTGAGAAGCGCCGGTTGCTCAAGGAACTCCGCGGACGGTCATCGATACTGGCACGACGGGATCGGGTCATCGTCGAGCTATTCCTGGGAACCGGCATCCGGCTCCAGGAGCTTGTCTCTCTGGACATCGACGACGTTGACCTCGACGCCAAGCATATGCGCATCCGCGCCAAGGGTAACGTGCCGCAGGTGAAGTTCCTCAAGTCCAACCTTCGTTCCCTCCTACGCCGATACCTCGCGGAGCGCCGAAAGCAGGGCACCGCCAGCGTTGCGCTCTTCCTCTCCAACCGTACATCGCGTCTCTCGTCGAGGCAGGTGGCCAACCGCGTCAAGTTCTGGCTGGCCGAGGCGGGTATTGAAAAGAGTCTCGGGCCTCACGGGCTGCGACACAGCTTCGCCACTCACCTGTATGCCGCCACGTGCGACCTGCTCGTGGTCAAACGAGCGCTTGGCCACCGGGACATCTCGACCACGGAGATCTATACCCACCTGGTGGACGGAGCCCTTGAAGAGGCCCTCGAACGGCTCTGACCCGCAGACGGGCACGAGAGCCTTGCGGTCCCTTGGGACCGCGTTCTCGTTCGGGGCGGTGGATACTCTTCCGATAGTGATCCCACAGTCCCCGTGTCCGAACACATTCCCGAAGCCTTCCGGTGCTTCCTCTTTGGGGCGGGCCTGCTGTACGGAAGAAACGGTTGATTGAAACTTCCTGGAACAGGGGTTATAGGAACTTCCTACGGCTGGCAGCGCCGTAAGTCCCGGTGGTTCCGAGGTCGTTCCGCAGGCCGTCCTGGTGTTATCGGCAATCATTTTCGCGTTTTCGTTCCCTTGGCCGTCTACTTGGCCGGTTTCTTCTTTGATTCGGTCAGCTTTTCCAGCAGCGCCGTGGCCCATTCCGCCGGGGTAGTCTCCGGTCCCTTGGCCGCCTCGCCCTCCCGGGCGATCTTCGTTGCCTTCAAGTCCTTAAGGTGACAGCGGATCATGCGATCCAGTTTCTCGGCGGCGTCCCAGTCGCCGGCCTCCTGGGCTCGGCCCAGCTTGAGAAAATAGACCGCCACCAATTCGACCTGCATGAAGTCCGAACTCTTGTTGAACACGAAGTCCTGATAGAGCTGGCCGATGGTGGTCTCGAAAAGGGGCTTCTCGTCGTCGGCGAGGAACCGGTTGGCATAAATGCCGTGGCGCATTGAGTTCAGGTTCCCTTCCGGAGCGCCGTGTTTCCGTTCGGCTCCCGAGTTCCGTTGCCAGCGATCCAGGTGCATCTCGTCCTTCTTGTTGAGATGTCCGTCGTTCTGTTTCGCTGTATCTACCATGGTCCTCTCGCTCGTGGTCCCAAACCGGGGTTCGGGGCGGAAGGCGAATTTCGCCACCCGTGGGGAGAACCCCACCATTACCTACCGGCGGGAGTCGTGATATGTCGAAAAAGCGGTGTGACATTTGCCGTAGGGATAATATATTACTCGAGTGTAGTTTGTACGACCAGTGTGGAACAAATCGCCTTCGCGGGATGGAGGGAGATAAGCCGTTGAAGGCGAAAAGCGTTACATCGACAGTCAAGAACGCGCGATGGCGGTTTATGTGGAAAAGAACAGTCTATGGTTGCCGTATTATACAGACTGTATAATCATTGTTAGCTTCATAGATGAATATTCAGGGAGAACAATCGTGACAAGCCAAATTGGACAGAAAGCACACCGACTGGGAATTCTGTTTCAGATGTTCGCGGGACGCTTGGTCAATTTCGCCATAGAAAAGGATACATCCGCCGTCAGCAAACTTGACGAAACGAAGTCAATCCTTCAAGACGCAATTCGATCATTGGATATTTCTGTTTCCTTACCAGATCTACATTCCGAGGAGGAAATTGTGGAGTTCTTCCAGCAGGGCTTCCCGAAACTAATTATGGAGATTGGCAAAAGGCTTGCAGTATTACACGGTACTGACGCAAGCAATATCTTTCACTTCAGCACTGATGCTGCAGGATATCTTCAAACACATAGGCAGGCAAACATGGCGGCCGACCAGTTCGAAGTGTTACGCGGGTCCTTGGAACAGCAAGCACAGGACTTAAGGGTTGATTCAAAGCGAATGCAGAGATTCTTCCTGAATCCAGAGGACGAGTGGGATGGGCTTTTCCAGGATTTACTTGTAGACAAGAAAGAAGGTTGGACTGACCTTGTCGAGGTCAAGCCAGGAATTGCTGGGTTAAGTTTCGATCTAAAGAAAGCGGTTTCTCTAATATCAGCCTGGATAAGCAAAAAAGACAGAAGCTAACAAGGAGCTGAAGACGACACAGTAAACCGCGCCCCTCAGCTCCCGCGTTAGGCGAAAGGGGATATCATGTCTTGGTTTTCACGATTGTTTGGGGAAAAGCAAGAAGTAATGCTCTTCCTTGCAGGTAGTGAGAAGATATTGGAAAAACGGACCTAGGAGAAAAAGTAAGAGGCTCATCGAAGTGCTGAGTATGGAGGGAATGTGCAATGGAGACGGCTAACAAAGCGCTGTACCTGACCGCTATTTCGCTACGCTCCATAGCGGCAGGTGAGCTTTTATGGGCTAATCCCATCTGATGACCAATTAATATTCCATCCTCTTCCTTCAATTAGAAGTAGAAGCTCCCGCCACGATCTGACGCACGCGACGCGGAGTCACGCCGGAAAGTCTGGCGATCTCACGTGTGGAGATTCCTTGGTCTTTCAGGGCAAGCACCAGTTTGCGACGCTCGTGGTAGAAGCAGGTATCGCTCGGCACCCACAGAAGGCCGGTGAAGTGCTCTTGGATAGCACGCAGCAGTTCGGGCGGCAGAACGTCTTTGGCATTCGCATAGTCTCGTTTCACTTTTCGTTCCTCATTCTTCTCAGCCATGGTTGATCCACATCTGGGTTATAGAACCTCAGACGGTTTTCCTTCGATGTCGTTCCGTCAATCTCGATTGACTGCCTGGTGACTTCGCCGATACGTACATTGCCATCCACAAAACACACCAGACCGTAGTCCTGACCATAAGGGAAACGAAGACATCCTCGGTTCTGGTAGAGACTGGCTTCGCTCCATCCGAGGGAAAGAGCTTTATCACGTATGGCGTCCACCTTGGCAATGGCCCGTGTAGAAACCTCCTGCGTGAATTGCCACTCGCCGTTCTTCGGATAGAGAAATCGTGAGCCCGGCAGGGGCCTCTCCTCCGGTGCAACTTGTTTGAGTGCATATTGAATACCCTGTCCAAATGTCTCGAGCACCGGCGGAGAATATGTCTTCGGGTCCAGCGACTGGATCGCAGAACGAAGTGTGTCCTCACCAAAACGATTCACTGCCCAGGTGTGGATATCATCAAACCGGGTACGCAGCTTGTCGAAAGCAGGTGATGAGATTCGTCCCAAGTCCGCTGCCTTCCTGGCCAATGCCATCTTATGCTTGAGCCAAGCGTAGTAGTCCGGATCGAGCCGACGGAAACAGGTGTCATCAATGCTGACGTCCCGGGCGTAGTACTTCGGCGTCAACGTCTCCCATGATTCAAGGTTCGTGGCCACATAGAGTGCCGCCTCCTGCGTGGTTTCATCACCAGCCGTGACGTCCTCCGCGCAGGACTGGTTCTCTGACTCGGTTTCAGAGACATCAATCGGTATCGTGGCCCCCGCCGTCTGTTCCATCATGAGTTTGAGAAGGCTCACTTTCGGTACTCCACTTAGTAGAATTTCCTCCCGAGATACTTACCGGAACGAACCGGATAGTGCCGAATTGCGAAGGTGCGAAGGGTCAAGAACATGAAAAGAACCTTCGCAGGAGCCTTCGCATTGCTGTAACTGATTGATAAGAAAGATAGATATGATAAAGAGAAGGTGAAGGTGCGAAGGTAGTAGGTAGAGTTACTCACGTGTGAGCAGAGAAACACAAGGGGATTAGTCAGGCGGCGGCCATGACATGTGAGTTTTTTTTCTCAGGTAAGGGGGGTGGACCCCCGAAACCCTTCGCGCCTTCGCGCGATCAGCATAATGGCTTGCTATGGAGGGGCTTACGGGCGTGAAGGTCCTTCGCCGTTTGCGAAGGGTACCCTTCGCATCGTCCCGGTAGAGACATGGGTTTCTTCAGATGAGGAAGGTAATGTCGTAGGTGGCAGTGCGACGGACCGAGTGCGAAGAACGGTTGACCGTAATCTCGAACCCCACTTCCCTGATCGTCTCCAGGTCATTCGAGAACCGTTGGGCAAACTGCTGGACGGAGTTCATGTGGAATGAAAGGCCGAAGTCCTTGGATAGACGCTTGATGGCCACGAAGAGGTCACGGGCAAGAGCGCCCTTGATGGTAGTCTCGTCCTGGAAGTCAATCTGGTAACGTTCGAGAAACGCCGCCTTGTTCGTCTTGGCGACATTGACGGTGGTGCACTCTAAATCAGCTTCAAGCGCATGGCGGTAGGCCTTGAAGAGCGCCGCCAGGCAGGTGGCAATGGGGTTGGATTCCCGCGCGGTCTCCATACTGACGCTGTTGAGCGAGGCGATCCGGTCCAGGAACTGCGGGTGGAGTTCATCAAGGGCCTGGTCGATCACTTCCGGCAGTTCGCCGGCCAGCATCATCAGGTACATCAGGCTGAGGTAGTCGTTGCAACGGCGCTTGCCGTGGTTGCCCAGGGTCCTATGGAGCAGGCGCATCACCTTCTCCTGCGCGCCGTCCCGCAGCATGGCCAACACCTGACAGGTGCGTTTCATCATGGCGGAGACGATGAGGTCGCGGTGCTCCCGAATGGCGGCCAGTATTTTCGCTTCGAGGAAGCAATCGCTGGCCTGCTCGTCCATTTCAAAGCGGATGATGAACGAGCGCGACAGGATTTCCGCGAGTTCCCCACCCAGCGGCTCAATGCCGGTGGTGTTCAGCAGACACTTGGTGCGCTCGATGACAGTCTCGGTATCGGTGCCGCTCTTGCGCTTCTCCTTGGCGATGCCGGTGATGCTGGTCAGGATGAAAGTAGTTAGGTCCTCGGTCATCTGCTTGACCTCGATGTTGTCGAGGACGATGAGCGGGTTCTGGGAGCCGTCGGTGTAGTTGGCCGCGTCAGTGCTCTTCTTCTGCTGGGGCTCGCCGTAGAGCAGGGCAGAGATCAGTTTGCTGGCCGTGGTTTTACCCGAGCCGGCTGGACCTTCGAAACGTGTCATCGGTCGCGTCCCGGCGAAATCGATCAGCAAAAAACAGGACAGCCACGAGAGGATCAGAGACCTTTCGCCCGGAGCGCAGGTCATGTTGTCCAGGATCAACCCCACCAGGAGGCGGTCGGCTTCGTCTGGATCGGCGTCCGGCAGAAAGCGGATCGGAGCCATCTTGCGTGAGCCGTCCAAAATAATGCCATCCGCATTACCGCCGTTCTTGAGAACTTCGATTTCATCCGCCGTGATTCTGACGATCTCGTGATCGGTGTTGTTTAGGTTGAAGTAGATGGTGTTCCGCGCCACGTCCGTGTGAAGCCATGAAAAGTGATCCCGCACCTGCCCGCGTTCAACGGCAAGGTTCGCCAGCACCTCGTAGAAGGTCCGACCGCCCCCGGTGGTCTGAACGAGCCCTGTATGTTTGTAGATGACCGAGGAGTAGAGCCTCTTGCGTCCGCGGTCCGAGGTGTCCATCCAAAATATGGCGTCCTCAAAAAACATGAACGGCTCGCCCTGTGGCGTGCGAAAGAAACGAGCTCCATTGGCGGCAAACCAATCGTAAGCGGCCTCGGCCACACGGGGATAGTCCGGTGATCCGGATTCCTCCTCCGTTTCAAACATGATCTGTTCTATTCGGGCCCGGCAGGAGCCGGCTGGGGCGCTTGGCGTTCGTTTCTCCCGTTTCTTCTCCTGCTTGGTCTGAGCGCGTCTTTCCTTTTGCAATACGCGAATCTGGTCGCGCAGGATGGCGAGGGAAAGATTGGATTTCCCGAAGTGCTCCTGGATGAGTTTCAGATGCCGGTTCTGTTCAAGAGGAACAAGCTGGGCCACCTCGCGCAACACCGGCCCAAGTGACCGGTTCCTTTCCTCCTCGGACACGTCGGCGGGCAGGCGTGAAATCCCGAACTCCAGTGGCATCTTCGCCTCGGCGATCAGTCCCTCGAAATCCGCCGCGGTGTGCCCGGCGGCGAAAAAATCGTTGACATCGATCTTGGCCGCGGCCAGAAGTTCTTCGGCTTCCTTGATCTCTTTTTCCGAACGTCCGTCAAGGCGCTGGGTGAGATCCCGCGGACCTAGCGCGGTATCCAGGCCAAAACGCTCTTTGAGCTCTTGACGGGCGTTTTCCCGATGCTCGTCGAGGGGAAGGACCACCAGTCTGGTTTGAATCTTGTGCCCGGCGAGAACGGACGCGGTTTTAAGCGCACCGTGCAATCCGGCCTGGGAAATCTCGTTGTCCTGGCAGATGTAGACGGTCTTGACGCTGCGCAGACGCGGCAGCAGCCGTTCCCAGTCAGCGCCGCGGATACGGACCGTGACCGGCGACACCGCTACGAACCCGTGCTCCATGAGTGAAATGCAATCGGTGACGCCCTCGGTGATGATCAACCGCTCAGGATTTGCCAGCAGACAATCCTCGTTGAATAGATAGCCGTTGTTGATACAGGGGGCGATGTGCTTGTTCGAACTGTCGTTGTGGACCGGGAGCTTCTTGTATTTGCCATGCTCCCAGTTCCGGTCCGGAGTCCACGGCGTTTTGCGGCCGATCATGAAGACCACGCGACCGCGGCTCCAATAAGGGAAAACGATCCGTTTTTCAAAGAATGGGAAAAGGCCGTCCTGGCCGGTCGGGCGGAACGCTCCAGTCGCGGATAGCTCCCGCAAGCTGAAGCCGTGTTTCTTATTGGTCAGTGTGGCGATGACACCTACACGGCTTTCCGTATCCCCATTGTTATCCGCATAGCCGATAAGCATGTTTTCAATGGTCTCATCCGTGATCCCGTACTGAGAATGAAGCCATTGGAACACTTCGGGTGCTTCCTTGAGCCGTTGGTGATAGAACGAAGCAAGTTCAGTCAGTGCAGCTTGGACACGCAGCTCCAGACTCCGAGCAGCTTCAGCTTCCGCCATTTGCTCCGGAGACAACCCATAGCTGGATAACGAGGGAAGACCCGCCTTGGCGGCCAGGAAATCGCGGGCACCTTGGTGACTCTCCGGCATGGGACCGGATTGACCCCGCGTTACGACACCAGAATGGATGAACTCCACCAAATGCAGCACATCGCCGCCCACGCCGCAGCCGAAACAGTACCATCCCTGCTTGTCCAGCATGACATGAAGCGACCGGTGAGACTGGCTCTTGTGGTTCGGGCAATCGCATTGGAGCAGACGGTCGGATTCATGCAGGACGCGAGCGCCGAGCAGTTCCCTGGCGATTCCGCCGATATCCACCTCGGTAATCCGCCGGTAATAGTCCTTCACGTTGTTGGGCTGCTCCGATGCCATTTCGGCTCCGCCTTCACTGATTTCCACGCTGATTCATACTTACCGAACCGAAACGAGTTTTGACGGGGATCGGATATTGTGTTTGATCTCGTGCTCTGAAGTGTTATCATATATTTTGGTATGGAGATTAAGGGAAGAGACTATGAGTTTCTATATCTATGAAAACTGGACTGCAGAAAACAAAGCAGTTATTCATCAGGGAAGTTGTGGTAACTGCAACCACGGACAAGGCTGTCACCCAAATCCCCTGGGTAAGAAAAATGGTCAATGGCTCGGTCCATGTAATTCCCTGGCTGATGCACGAAGAGAAGCAAGAGCCACTGGAAGGCCGGTTCGAGAACATCGTTGCGTACGGAAAAGAGTATAGTGGCTCAATACCAAGACAAAGCCACGGACATTCTTTCCAGTGCCGCGAACGCCCCTGGCGTGACGCCGGCATGGCCATCGAAAGCGAAACCACCCTCTCCGATCAGGAACGCGGCAAGGAATGGGAATACCGCGTCATCGCTGTCAATCCGCCACGGCGGACCGGCGAAGGCGAACCCAACAACACCGTCATGGCGGTGCTGTAATGAAACAGAAGTTGGCCGGATGGACGATCTGGGAAGACTCCGAGACTTCCTGAATCGAATAACGGGCGTCTCCATACCTAAAGGTTAGCGGAGTAACTCCACATGAGGCTGACTCGTTCTCAGTTTTACGTGTTGCTGCTTGCGATTCTGACTGTGGCTGTTGGGGCCATGACCAACGTCGCCACAGGTCAGATGCCAACTTGGCTTCAGCCTTACCTGTGGCTATCGTGGCCCATTTTGGGCGTGCTTGTTGTCCTCTTCATTATTCTTAGTGTACACCAGATCCATCAAAAGGAACCCGAGCCCCCGCACCCCTCCGAGCCAGAACCGCTAATCCGAGAGCGCAGAAACGAAAGGAGGGCGCTGCGCAACTACCTTGAGCAACTCATTGAAGAGCACAAGTATTTTACTTTTCTTAGACGAGCGAAACCCCTTGATCTTGAGAGAATCTACATCGCCTTGAGGGTTGGAGAATACGTGCCACGGCAACTTCAACCAGATGAACCCATGCAGACTGTGTCGGGGAAATTGCCTTGCCAGCGCTCAGGCACAGTGGAGGTGCCTGAGGCGCTTCGGCTGCACCGTCGTTTGGCAGTGCTCGGTGAGCCAGGCGGCGGCAAGACGACGCTGCTAAAATATCTCGCCCTACGCGTCGCTAGGCGAGACCCTGCCTTAAGTGAGTACGCCCGTGAGAGAGTGTTCAACTGGCTCCCCCGTTTGGCAGATCGCATTCACGGGCGTTTAGCCATAGTAAATGTCGGTTGCGTCGTTGAGTTGTGTGGTCCTGTTGCCCTGGGTTTCTGGATCTGGGGGCTGTTCCATTCTCCGCATCCACTGTTCGCGGTGCTGTTAGGACTCGTTCTGCTCGTCATGCCGCTGCTTATTTTCCTCAGGGCCTCAAGAATTCTCACGGCGCTGAGCATTGGGCTGTTAATGTATTACTCTTTGGCAGGGCTTGTGCCGTTATTGGCCGTCGGGGCGATGGCGGTCCCCCTGATAATGGCGTTCTATCCCTTCTGGATTCAGCCCCCTCTGGCAGTGCTGAAGTGGCTTCGAGAGCGTTCGACACGCTATCCGCTGCCATTGCATCTGACTCTGAATGACCTAGCCGAGAGTGATGAACTCCTAGAAGTGCACCTAACAAGGACGCTACTGGAAGCGGGGTTCGCTCGTCCCCAGCGGTTTCTCCAGCGAAAGTTGGATAGGGGAGAGTGCCTTATCCTCTTGGATGCTCTGGACGAAGTGGTGGACGAAGCGGCCTATCGCCGGGTCGCAAAGGAAATCAACCGCTTCGCCCTTGCCTATCACCGCAACCAGATTATCGTGACCTGTAGGATTGCCAGTTTTCGGGGTTTGCTTCAGGGCTTTCTTCAGTTAGAGGTGCAGGAGTTAAACGAGAAGCAGGTGGCACTCTTTACTAGGAACTGGTTCGCCGATAGCCCACCCGAGGAGCAGGAAACCAGAGTGGACGGACTGTTGCGCTGTCTGG
This sequence comes from uncultured bacterium, assembly GCA_965603125.1. GTDB lineage: Bacteria > Zixibacteria > MSB-5A5 > GN15 > FEB-12 > JAJRTA01. Next base: position 42,926 of record CBFDBU010000011.1, read on the forward strand.
GGCGCAGCCCTCGGATGCGGGTGCTGACGAGTAATCCTCTTCTCCTATCCATCATAGCCCTGCTCTACGAGAATAAACTCACCCTGCCCGAGAGGCGTGTGGAACTATACGAGGAGTGCGCGCAAGTCCTGCTGAAGGAATTAGAACGTCTGAAGGGACTGGATACCGAGGCGCGTTTTCCCCCAGAGAAGAAGAGGAGTACGCTTCAGTCTGTTGCCACCCACTTCCACGAAAAAGGTGTTCGCATCTTCACCGAAGAGGCGCTCCTGACTGCCCTTGCAGAGGTGCTGCCCAGCCTTGGTTATCCCGGCACGCACAAAAGGGAGTTCCTCAAGGAGATTATGGGGCGCAGCGGCTTGCTTAGGCAGAAGTCCCGAACCTCCTACGACTTCGCCCATCTGACTTTTCAGGAGTTTTTCACGGCCGCTGCCTTCAACGAGAAGGGAGATGCTGAGTCGCTTCTCACACATTTGAATGACCCCTGGTGGCGTGAGGTTATCTTGTTGTTCGTGGGGCTTCTGGGCGATGCCACTCAACTCCTTGAGAGGTTGAAAAGGCACGACGTCCTGCTGGGGGCTGCTGCCCTTGCCGATGCCCGCCCTGTGCATACAGAGCCCTTTGAGAGGGTTGCTGGCAAGATTATCGCTGAGCTAACGCACTTAATGGAGGAGGATTCACAGCGCTGCCAAGAGGCTGCCGATGCCCTTGCCGAAATAGCCCGATGGGGCGCGACTGAATATCTGGTTCAGAAAGTACGTGCCGAGGGACAGCCGCCCATCGCGCTGGCAGCCGTTATAGGACTAACACGGGCAGCGGATAGAGAAGTGCTCGACCATCTTTTAGACCCACTGGGACCCATCCTGCGCCTGCTTAATGGCAGTCTGGGGCGATTCAATGCTGCGATGGACGAGCGCATCCTGTTACCCTTAGAGACCATTGATTTCCCTATGATCTTTGTTTCAGCAGGAGAGTTCTTGATAGACTTCCAAGCATCCAATAAGCGACAGGTACATTTGGATGATTACTGGATTGATAAGTATCCAGTAACCAATGCCCAGTTTCAGCGGTTTGTGAGCGAGTCAGGTTATCAAGCACAAGGGGACTGGCGAAAAGCGTCCATCCCAGGCAAGGAAAATCATCCGGTCGTCAATGTGAGCTGGCATGATGCTGTCGCATTCTGCAAGTGGGCAGGCAAGAGCCTTCCGACCGAGGCACAGTGGGAGAAGGCTGCTCATGGCACCGATGGTCGACACTACCCATGGGGAAATCAAGAGGATAGAACCCGATGCAACTTGTCGTTGCGGGGCACGACCCCAGTTGATCAGTATCCTAGCGGCGTTAGCCCCTGCGGGTGCCACGATATAGAAGGTAATGTCCGGGAATGGTGTGCTATGAATTCTTACCATTACTCGTCTGATTCCGACCGTGCCGGACCTACCCAAGAGACAAAGCGTGTGTTGCGTAGTGGGTCGTGGGACTACAGGCGCGAGGCGGCTTTATGCCCCACCCTCTATGCGCGGGCAGACCCTGAGACTTGGAACCGTGATTGGGGTTTTCGGTGTGCAGTGTCGCATGTTCCTCAGGCAGGAAGTTGAGTTTATGAGTATGTGATCTCATGGGGAAAGATCGAATACTGTGCGCGGTCTACCATCTCGCTCCAGCCGGTTCGAGGAGCAGCGAGAGGAACGTCTTTCGTTCATCCTGTTTCCGCTTTCTGGCACAGTTCTGTATACCCCATTGATCGCCAATGACCACGGCGGTCTTCTTGGCCCGGGTGACACCGGTGTAAAGCAGGTTGCGGTGGTGCATGAAGGCATGGGCCTTGTGGATCATCACCACGGCGCAGGGAAACTCTGAGCCCTGGGCCTTGTGTATCGTGAGCGCGTAAGCCAACTGCAAGTCCTGCATGTTCGGCGAGCCCGATTCGATATCTACCGGCACGCCATCGAATTCGATGGCAATTGAACCGTCGCGGTCTATACGGATCACATTACCCATCGCGCCGTTCATCACGCCGAGATCGTAATTGTTCCGGGTTTGGATCACCTTGTCGTGGAGCAGGAACTTCGGTCTTCGGCCCGGTTTCGGAACCGGTGCTTCAATGTCCCAGAGCTTCTTTTGGATCAATCGCTGAAGTTCTGTGTTGAGCGTTTTGGTCCCGAGCGGTCCTTTGTGGGTCGGTGTCAATACCTGGACGTCTTCTCGAAGGTCGTAACTCAGCCGTTCATTAAGTACATTTTCGAACAGCTCGAGGAGGAAGCGTTGCGCGTCCGTCTGGTCTGTGAACTGATCCACCACGTACCACGCCCGGCGGCCCGGGCCTTCTGGCTCGCTGGTCTTTCGCACCTCGCCATTCAGAATCGCGATGCTGTTTTCCTTGAGTACGCCGGCTTGCCTGACAACTTTGTCGAGAATGACCGCCGGCGCAACTCGCGATTGGACGAGGTCCCGCAGCAGGTTGCCGGGGCCTATCGGAGGGAGCTGGTTGTGGTCGCCGACCAGGACGACAGCGGTTTTGTCCAGATTGATCGCTTGGAACAGACGCCAAGCCAAGGGGATGTCCACCATGGAGACCTCGTCAACGATAATGACATCGGCGTCGATAGGGTCTTCGGGACCTCGCGCGTACGTCTTGCCGTTGAATCCCAGGAGTCGGTGGATGGTGCTCGCGGAATATCCGACGACCTGTTCAAGTCGCTTGGCCGCCTTTCCTGTCGGGGCTGCCAGGACCACTCGAAGCTCGTGTTCCTCGAATATGTTCGTTACGGCTGAAACGGTGAAGGTCTTGCCGCTGCCGGCACCGCCGGAAACGAGGGAGATTGAGTGTCGCAACACTGTGAGCGCTGCTTCCCGCTGACCGTTGTTCAGTTGGGGAGCAGTCTTCTGCACCAGGGATTCGAGATCGTAGGTGTTGCTGAAATGAGGATTAGGTCGAGGAGCCTGCCGAAACAGAGCCGCCAAGTTCTCCTCCATCCTGCGGATGTCCGGTCTGGCGACAAAGAATCGTCCATCGTGTGCGGAGCAAGAAAGAGTGTCTTCATCGATGAGCTTACTCAATGCTTCTTCGATCCGGTCGCGGCGGTCAAGGACGTCCATGACAAGCAACGTGTTGGCCTGATCGATCAGCTCCTCGAACTCGATCCAGCAATCGCCTTGCTCCAGCGCCGTCGACACGCAATGGATGATGCCGGCGCGGATGCGGGCCGGGTCATCCTTAGCCGTTCCCATCTTGCGGGCAATCTTGTCAACCCGTTTAAACCCGAAACCGCGCACCTCGCGGACGATGATGTATGGGTCGGTCTTGAGCAGACTCAGTGCGTCATTGCCGAACTTCTTGACCAGCGTCGTCACCTGGTGATGTGTGAGCCCGTAAGCGGCCGGCCATGTGATTGCCTTGTTCGTCCGCCGCGTCTTGAGCCATTCCGCTCGGAGATTCTGTACGGCTTGGGCCGGCAACTTTGCAGCCTCGGCGATTCGTTCCGGCTCATCGGTGATTATCCGGTCGAAGTCGTGCCCGAAGTGTTCGGCGATAAGGCGCGCCTTGACCGGTCCGATGCTCCTTATTTCCGGGTGATTGGCCAGGTAGTTTGCCAGGCCGTCGGTATCCAGTTCGAGGTCATACTCCATGGCCTTGACATCGAACTGGCGACCGTACTTGGGATGCGTGGACCAACGTCCGTTTAGTACGACCTGGTCCTGCTCGCGGGCGTAGAGCCTGCCAGCGAATTGAATCTCGTCACCAGAAGGTGTTACCAGCCGACCCGCTGAGAACCGTGGGCCCGCATAGAAGACTGCATTGATCCGTCCCCGAATTGTCGTTTGAGCGTGCTTCAAATAACCGCCTCTCAGCAAATCGCACAGCACAGCGCGACTCCGTGCCCATCCTTCAGTGTTCACATACCGGAATGATTTGCGGACTGTCGGAAGGCTAGTCGGTTGGGAGAATTGGAATTGGCTTTGACTTTGAGGGACTCGAGAAGTTATATTGTTCTGAGAGAATGTGGCACGGGAATTGGAGGAGGAGTTTTGTGCCGATTCGCGTAAGACCCCATGGTGAATTGGGGGATGGAACGAAAGTGTCTGAGTGTGCATGCGTTGGCTTGCTTCTGAAGCGTTGTCGAACGGCATGTTGTGTCAGCGGGAAATGTGGGTTCTGCGTCTCATTCGGATCAATGTAGTGGTTATCGGGCTCCAGAATGGGCGCCGAATGAACACGGTGAATGAGAGTTAACCAGGCAAAGCGTTTTGTGTATTAATGGAACAAAGAGAATCCACCTTAAATCAGCCGCAAGACTGTCCAACAAACCGGGACCACGTCTCGTGAGGATAGGAGAAACCTGACTAACGCCTTCAGCCAACCCTACAGTTGAGGCTGGAGGTGGACGGAGGTTGCTGACCACAGACCTATGGACTTGGAGTGATCTATGGAGGACGCTACAATTCTCCTTGCAGACCTTGTGGGGAGTGAGCAAGCCACTTTGAAGCGGATAGACGACGTCTTGCAGGAATGCGGCGCATTGCCTTCGGGCGAACGATACAAGAACAGTTGGGGAGATGCCCTAGTTGCCGTGTTTGAGTCTGCATCCCAGGCACTAGACTACGCTCTCACTATTCGAGACCGATTGCGGCAGCACGATTGGCGCCAATTGGGTATCTGTCGGCCGCCCTCAGTACGAATGGGTCTCGCCTCGGGCCCCTTGACGTGGAGACCTGACTCCCTCCGCGACTGCCATGTGCCGGAAGGAGGGGCCTTGGTCTTAGCTGCCAGGATAGAGCCAACTGCGAGCCCAGGTGCTGTCACAGTGACCGAGACAGTCAAGGGACTCGCTGGCGAAACTGACTATTCGTACTTCGATCTCGGACAGCGTAAACTGCCCAAGCAATCTGGAACGATAAGCCTTTTCAGCGCATCTCATAGAGGAGAAGGCTTCAGTGTGGATAATCTACCTGGCTACCCACTCCAGGATGAGCAGTATTACCGTCGCCTTGAGGCGTTCCAGCGCTTCGTTTATATGTGGCTGATGTTTGACCAACTCCCTCGGGGGAGCTGGGGTCGTTCAACTCCGGGCTGGATGAACGCAGTATGGCAGGACGTACCTCATATCGTACCGAACCCAGTGATGGATCACGAGGGCGGATTTGAAACGACAATCTTTAATCTGGAGATCCTTAGCAGGCTTCTAGGACCTGAGCGTCTCTATCAAATGCAAGGATCCAGAGCCTTCCAATACCTCCGAGAACGACATACTCCCCGGGGTTTCGGGACCCTCAGCCTTTCACGCAACGGCTATGCCGTGGAGCCTCACCCGCGCCATACGGCCCTGGTTGGATGGCTCATTGGAACCGTTCTAGGCCAGGTCGGCCATGATGTTCCGGAACTCCGCGAGTTGTTTCAGACTAGCGTCGCAGCGCTGTTCCTGGAGGCGCCCGGTGGCAGGCCCACCGCTTTGCATCTGGATCGAAACCCTCTGCTGCTATACCTGTGTGCGTGGCATGTAACCCGGGCTATTGAGACCGCACTTTGGGAAGGTTGTTTCACGCCTGAGCAGCGCTCTCACGTGTGCGACGCATGGGAGGGGATGCGCTCGGCACTGCTTGACAGGGCATTAACCGGCCAGTATTCACGACCGGAACCTTCCCAACTACCAAGAGGTCGTTTGTCTCTGTTCCCGCTCACGATTCCGTACGGGCAATTCGTCAGGATGGAGGCCTACTCGTTGCTAACGGCAGCTCCTCTTTTGCATCAGACAATGCCAGCGAATCTCCTAGATCGCGTGCGAAAGGCAATCGAGTTCATAGTTGAAGATTACCTATCGACTTGGTCGAAGGCGATTCGATGTGCTCACAAGGACGCGCTCCAGCCCATACATGCGAGCCCCAGTGCGTTCCTCTCAGATGACGGGAATCCCCATCCAGACCTGGGTATAGCTGCATTGCTGCTTCGTACGCTGAGGGATGCGAACCTATGTGCCTGTTTGTGGAACGATGCGCCGGCCGAAAAGGTGCTCATCGCGCGACAGCATCTGATCGAGGATCTAACCCTACTGTTTGATCGATGGCTCGTTGCACCAGAGCTCTTTGACCTAACCCATCCAGGCATGCTTGCCTCTGCGCTTGTGCATGATCACCCAGATCTGCATGAGAAACTGATTAGCAGTTGCCGGCAGGCCGTTACGCCCCACCCTCCAACACGTCTCGCAGACAACTCCATTGAAGCAGTTCTGTCCGAACACAGGATTGCGAGAGCCATACGTGAAGTCGTTGCGAGTGACGGACTGAGTCCTGCCATTCAGATCTCTGAGTACTCCCTGCAGCGCCTCCTCTTAGATAGGTTGCGCCCAGGATTATACGTCGAGGAGCGGCTTGGCACCAATGGCACAATGACCGTGGCGCGCAAGACTCTGGACGTATATCAGAGGGCATCGTTTGTGCGAAGGTACAAGCACGTCTGGGAAGACAGGGCAGATCGGACTACTCTCGCACTCTTCATGAGCCTATTGCCTTCCGCTGGATGCATACTGGATGTCGGTTGTGGTGTGGGACAATACGCGGCTGAGATGGTCCGCGATGGTCATCGAGTGGATCTTCTCGATGGTTCTTCTCCTCTGCTGTCGATTGCGCGTGATCGAGTACGAGCTGCTTCTGGGGCTAGCTTCGAGTGTTTTAATGTAGACATCCTAAATGAAACCTCGCGAAGTCACGTGCCGGCGTCGCCTAAATACGATGCCATCTGGTGCAGTGGTACCCTTGCACACGTTCCACAAAACGTACAGAAAACGGTGCTGCTGTGGCTAAAGGACCTAGTCAAGGATGGCGGAAAGTTGTTCCTCAGTACACCCATACGGGATTCACGGGTTATTGCACGTGACGGTCGGTTCTATGCATACATCGAGTCAACTGATCGGCTACGAGAACTGGCAGTCGAGAGTGGATTTCGCGTTGACTACGCACTTGAGAAGGAGGAGTTCACCAACACATACGGTGAACCGAAACTCACTTCCAAGTGGGCCAACCTCTACTGCACCAAGAAGGCGGTTGAGGCAGCGGGAGGTCGCGCTGAGCTTGAAGTCGCGCTGACGCGCCAAGCATATGGTCAGTCTGCTTCCGATTTCTTTGAAGTGCACGTCAGGCGTGCAGGGGACTCAAGGCGTCAGCGAGTCCTGGACTCTTACATAGACAAGACGTTGTCTCTGATTCCATCAGTGAAGAGGCCGACGATTCTCGATGCTGGTTGTGGTGCAGGTGACTATCTCTTCGAAATGGCTCGGCGCGGTTGCTCAGTAGTTGGCATAGACCTAGCTGAGGAAATGCTTGAGTTGGCGAACGAGCGATGTGCAGAATCGATTGAGAAAGGGGATGTAGAATTACGTATGCGAGACATCCGTAACTTGCCGAATGAATGGGATGGGAGGTTTCAGGGCGTTCTGTGCGTCACAGCATTTCAGCATATCCCGTTGGCCAAAGATTCAGCTTTGGACGTTCTACGTGGCTTTCACAGGGTTCTGGTGCCGAGAGGAGTATTGCTCGTGGATGCACAGCTAGGTCGGGGAACGGGATTCGATCCAGATCTCCGGTTCATTCAAGGGTACGAAACACCAGGCCAACTGGAGGAGGTTTTGAAGCAGGGCGGGTTCCAGGTTATCGAGATGCCCAGATGGTCGCTAAAACGTGCCCACAATACTTACCAACGAGATACTCGTCTTGACTTTGTGCAGGCCTGGGCGAGGCGTGCTTGAGGAAGCGTGGACACATCGATGACATGCTACGCAGGCCCACGTGACGAGTAAGTGGACCCAGCAATCGATAGGCCCTCAGAAGATCATGGCCGCCCCTGCATCGCGAGGGTTCGCAAGGTTGCAGTGTTCACGGGCTGTGGCAAGTGTTCAAGGAGGCTCGGTAGGCGAGCTGAAGCTGGTCATTTGTGAGTAATAGCAGGTAAACGGTTCCGGTTCGATCGTCAAGGAGGTTGTTGCTACGTAGCAATCTACCGGTCGTGCTGACCATCCCGCTAAGCCGGCCGTGGTGTAGGTTCGTGCGGATCAGTATAACAGGTCTATTGAAATGCCTTTGGGTCAGGCGTTCGCATGCGCCCTAGCCAATCGGAGACAGTCGGTGTTAGAATTCCACCTTACGACGGCATACCTGTGATTCATCACTCCTCATTTAAGTATCTGCCTTCACCCTAATACAATACTCAGTGATTGCACTTAACTGGGCTCTTTTTTCGAGAGGCAATTAGCCGCGGCTGACGAGAGGTGTCTGCTCCGCTGACATCCTATCAAATAGCCCTCCATAAACCGACAGGCAGCCTGCCGGTCGGAGCAGAAGAAGACCGGAATGTCGAAGTCGACGACGATGGAAAGAACGGTTCCGAGAACGGCGTTGGGGTGCGCACCAGAACGGTAACGTCCGCCGAGGATGTCGCTGAGGTTGGCCTCAACCACAATGCATGCGGCCTCATACCCGGCAAGACGCTGAAGCTCCTTCTTGAACCGTTTCCGGGAACGGATGACGGTGGAAACGAAGTCCTCGAGGGTCTTGCGCTCCACCGCCACCGAGTCCTCGCGTCCCTCGATGGAATAGTCCCCGGCGGGGAGAGCCTGGCGGATGACCGCCACGCATTGGGGATCGAAGGCGTAAGGCTCCTGTTCCCGCGTGTCGACGACGACGGTGATCCGGTCCTCGTCAGAACGGCGCGAGAGCATCTTTAGCCGCCGTATCGTATTCGTCCCCGCTGTCTTCAAGCACGATGCGCCGGTTGAAGTAGACGTTTTCGTTTTCGCCCCGGGTGCGCTTGGTCACCTCGATCTTGACGTTGAGCAACTTGTCCAGGTTGTCGGGAAGCTCGGAGAGCTTTTCGAGATCGAGCCCGCAGGTGTGCAGGTCCGTCTTGAGCCACTTGATGTTCTCGCGGGTGGCCATCACGTTGTTGCGCCACAGGAGCCTTCCCCGGAACCGTGGCGCAAGAATGCGCAGTGTCCACTTGAGCATTGGATTGCCCGAGGTCTGCGCCCGGGTCAGTTCCACTCGCTCGACGTTCACCTGGTACTTGCCGTCGGGAATCGGTTCGAACTCCCGATCTTCGACTTCAGCTTACGCGAAATCGTCGTCGAACTGCGCAAGGTCGATCTCGTTAGTACCGCGAGGTTTACCGAGATACTCATCGCTTTCATACGGCAAGCTCTACTCCTCCATCTAAGGAGTTTACTTACTCGCAGGCACGGGCTTCTTCTTCTGTCCATCCCCCGGCACCGACCGCACGACCCTCTCCGATCCGTTCGACCTTGAATGCCTCTTCACCGAACTCACGGGAGAGGAACCCGGTGAAAATCCTGGCGATAGCGCGTCCGACATCGGTCGCCGCGTCCACCACGCAGGAGCGCTTTTTCGAGTCCAGGCAGAAGGACGCATCAAGGCGCATCAGGGAGCGACCGTGCAGGCTTTCGGCGGCAAGTACCGCCAGTAGCAGGGATTCCTCGACGTCCTGGATCGGGACCTTGGAATCGAAGTTGTATCGGTAGAGTTCTCGCTTCATGATCTATGCCTCCATTCCGTTTAGTGCGGTCCGTTGGAGGGCGCGCCCGGGCCGGATGTCGTTGGGGCTTCTCAAACGCCTCGCTGGCATCCGACCCGGTCAATACCTACCGGAAGCGACCCTGGACCGTCGGACGGTCAGAGGTAGTCCCTCAGTCCGGCGTCCTCAAAGATCGCGCGCAGCTTCTTGATGGATTCGTAGATCGTGCCCCGCGGAGTTCCGGTGTCGCGGGAAATCTCCGTGACGGTGTCGGTATCGAGACGCTTGCACAGCTCACGCAGCTCGGGCGGCAGTTTCTCAATTGTTTTCTGCACGTCAAGGGAAAGATCTCGCAACTCCCACGCGGGTCGTGCGAGCTTACCGGTGCGGCGCAGGTAATCTTCCTGGTCGATGGTCTCCATGCGTTCCACAGAGCCGCCTTCTTCGTCATCGAACCGGTCGTTCAGGGAGCACCGGCAGCGGCGATAGTCCCGCATGCCGGCTTTCTGTGATTCGATAATGGTGGCGATCTTGTGTTCTACCACACGGGCGATGAAGGTATTGCGCTGTGCACGCTTGGGATTGAATTTGGGCAGTCGGCGAAGCAGGTCCAGCAGCATTTCCTGCTCCAGGTCCTCGCGGTCGGACTCTGTGAATCCAACCCGTCCAACTAATTGCCTCGCCTTGTACTTGATGAGTCGAACGGCATACTCGTCGACTGCTTCGGGGTGATTGTCGAAACCCATCTGGACCTCCTCGTGGCCGAGGGGGCGTGGGTGCCGACGGAAGATGTGGCTACTATGAGAAGAGGCGTTGCAGGCTCACCGCATCTGCGGCACCCACAACGCCTCCACTTCGTGGCCGGTTAGTTGTCAGGTAGCGAAAAGCTTTGTTTACGATTGGGGAGCCGATCCCCGCTCTCAGGCAGTGTTCTCCTCAACGATCATCTTGAAAGGAAGGCCGCGCTTGACTTCAAGAGAGTGGATTACTCCGTTACCCAATGCTCCAACTTGCGTGAAGAAGTCGCGTACTTGAGCCTTGAGCAGAAAGTCCTGTTTGGTGGCCTCTGGTCGCGGACCGTTTTCCGCGCAGAACTTAATCTCCCGGACCACCCGCGGCCGCGGATCAAGAACCAACTCGCCGTTCCGGATGACGATCCCTTCGATGCGACCGAAATTGATGTGTTGCATCATCTCTATGAACTCCATCTTCGGTTGCGAGAGGGAAGACTTCGTAGCGTTACGTCTGGTCTCCTGCATGTCACTCCTTCGATATGAGGGTGGTCACAAGAGCGACGCACTGTGCGCCAGCTCGCTGCCCTTCGGAGCAATTGCAGGAAATGATTGCAGGGGGTGTGGAGGTGTCCGTAACCTCGTCAGCGAAAAGAACTACGGCGTGTGAATGTGGGAATTGCAGTTGCAGGAAACCATGCAAACTGCAATGTGGAAGGTTATCCCTTGAAGCTCATGACTTGTTCAAGATCGTTGGCTGCTTCCCAGAGAATGCGGATCTCCGTGTCGGAAGGATCGTTAATCGCTCTGGATATGGAAGACACGCTGACACCCAATTGAGCTGCAAGTTGCTTCTGGGTTGGTCGAGGCAGCAGGGCGGGACCAGTCCCGTGATCGCGCGAACTGTAAGCATAATCGCGCGCTGCCCGGAGGTGCTCTCTTAGTGCCTTCTTAATAGCGTCAATGATAGCGGTGCGTGGGGCACGCTTCATGCGTTTCCTCCTGGCCGGTTTGCAAGTAGGTCGATCTCCATGTGCCTCCGCCTTACCGAGTGCTGTCTTGTGTCTCTTGCGGAGTTCATCCAGGCGCTTCACGACCTTCTGACCGGGAATGAGCTTCTTCCTGATCTCGTCATACTCATTGGGTGGTATGGCAGGCAAGTCTGATACATCGAGAGTGAGAAGAGCTGACTCACGAAGCCTCTCTTCGGTCTCATCCCCAAAAAGAGTAATATCGGGCCTGATGATAACACACGGTACGGACAAAACCTGATCACTGTCGATATCCTTACGATTAGGGTAGGAAATCACATGCCTCTCTACAATTGTTGCAGGCAGTACTGGTGAATACTCGGCAACACGAGGGTAAGACGAGAGAGCCTCCACGATGGCGCACGCTGGACAGGCGCCGATCAGGGTGTTCAACTCAGGTAGATGCGCCAGTGCCTCGTGTAGATCTCTTTGTACGTCGTTCCATCGCTTCTCCCTCTTTCGCTTAGAGGCAGTCCTTTGTTGAAACAGGGATAACTTGACGCAATCGCGGAACTCGCTGCACGAGAACCCTATGCAGTGATACTCGCAGAAGACCGCTGCTAGATCCTTCAGGCGCTTCCAAGCCCATTTCGCTGCCGCGCGATGGTCCGAACACTCTCTGACACCAGACTCGAAATGGGTTATGGTGAGACCATCGTTTGTCTTGATCATCTTCGTCCTGCCTCAATCACATTTGTCGCCTCACTGCGACGATCTTCCTAGGGACTCGATGTCCGTCGTCGGGTCCATGCGGGATCGGTCCGTGATCTGGAATCCCCGGCCTTGGTGCGATTATCTCGTCACGGATGTAGAGCCGCTTCACTGCTGCCTCATCGCCGAGCGATGCCACTACAACGCCTTTGCTTTCGGCCACTGGCAACCGGCGGACTACTACTCTGTCGCAAAACCAGCTCGGGATTGAACTGTTGAGCCATCGTTTCATTCTCCTCTGCTAGCTGTAATCAATGGCCTAAACACTAAACGTCTAGGCCAAAAAAGAGAAACCAACTTATGACCGCCGCCGCTTGGTCTTTGCCAGATTCGTTACGGTGACGTTCATGTTCTTCCGCCGGGCGCGTTCCACTGCCAGATCCATATCCGGTTGCGGGACTCGCAATATCTTCTGTTTGTTAGTCTGCGTCGCCAATCGAGACAGTGCCTTATCAATCTTTGTCGGAGTACCTCCGCGTTCGACTTCGATGGCGGTGTTCCCACGAATCGCATCAAGTCTGCGCCCACCGGAGATCGGCACTTCCTTTCGCGCGGCCTTTCCTTTGCCCTGTTTGTGTGATCTGCTTTCTGACATGACAATGTCCTCCTATAACCGTTGAGGTTAAGTGGTAAAGAGACTAGGCCCCGGCTGCTCGGTTTTAATCAGCTCGAGCCCGATCAAACGTATTTGCATAGCCTGCCCGGAAAGGTTGAATTCGCGGGCGAGCTCACGCGCGATTTCTACTGTCGGGCGTTCATCCTCCGCCAATCCCCACTTCGCCGAAAGGTCAGCCATCTCTTCCTCTGCGACATAAGGAGTCCTGCTGCCAAACTGTGACTCCCATGCCTGGAACACCATGTCCTTTGGCATTAACAGGAAACCGGCGAACGTGTCTGCCTGCCACTCAATCGGTTCCTTGCGAGAGCAGGTCCGACACACAACTGACGGTTCTTCTCGTTTGCCAAATAACGAAGTCTGGTCTTGGTTTTCCATGAAAAGGTGCCGGTGCAACTCCCAATGTCCAACTTCATGTGCGACCGTAAAGCGGTAGCGTCCCTCTTTTGTCGGATTGTCAGTGGGATCGAGTGACTGGTCAATTAGCACACGTCGGTCCTGGACCCACGTAGCGCCAAGCACATCCGAGAGGCCGAGCTGCTTGGCCAGATCGTCAAAACCCAGGCTAAGTTCCAGGTGTGCTTCAAGGATTTCCTCGACCGGGATGGGCGGCCTCTCAACGACACCGTATTCCTGGCCATACTCGCCAAGCAGGCGCAGGCTTGCACCTTCGATTTTGTCTATGGGCAAAAACCTGACCCTAGTCATTACCGCCTCACGTACTACTTCTTTTTCTTCTTCTGTGCCTGCTTCGCAAGCTCGCGAAGCTGTTTGTCGGACATTACCTGCGTACTTCTGAGCAAATCCGGTAGCACGGAGGGTCTCCTGCGGATAATCTCGCTCAGCTCAGGATCAACCCGCCCCGCAAGTGCGAGTAATTCGTCCGCGTCCACACCGAGGAGTTCAGCCATTTTCTTGATCTTCTCCGGCCTCGGCGGGTCGAACTCACCGCGCTCAACCTTGCTCAGAAACGTCGGACTGATGCCAACGGCATCGGCGAACTTCCTCAATGTGAAAGTCGAGTCTGTTTTGAGCTTCGCTTCTCGAAGTTCTCGGAGATGATCGCCAAATTTCTTGTTTCCTGCCATGACCGCACTCTCCGTTTGATTAGCTTCCAATGCCAAGCAAGGGCAATCCCATGGGCGTTGCCGCGTCAAGGATCAAGTGGCTGACATAGGCCGCCGATGCCACTACCGTCGCCATCTTCTGCTTAGGAGTCATCTGCGTCGACTCCAGGGCTCTGTTGTTTGCGTACGCAATCCCCATCAGCAGAGCGACGCTATGAAAAGGACCTCGGTGATTAGGGGACAAAGCTGGTTCAAGGACGTCGGCGCTGATCCCGATAGCAGCTCCAAATCCCAATGCGGCGGTTGCTCCTCCCAGAGTCCATTCCTCATTCTGGAACCGCTTTACCAAGCCGTACACGGCCAGCCCGGCAAGTGCTCCAGCTGCGGCGTGTGTACTACTATTCGCCAATACTGTTTCTCCTTCACATCGATACGCCAACTGGCGCCATGTATTTTGTGGACTTTATACTAAACACCAGAAGTCTTGTCAACACGTTTTTCCGACAAAACACATTGGGAGATAGGTGATCGCGTAATCCATTGTGAATTGAGGGGTTACGGGTAGCCGTTCGACGAAATGACGGGTGTGCCGGGAAGCGGAGAGGCGTACAGTTAGACGAGCTATTGCTGAGACCGGGAGCGATCGAAGACCAGCTTTTCCCACTTCTTGCGCTGGCGGTGCCAGTGAGGGACGGCGGCGATGGGACGGACGTCTCTCTCCTTAATCGGATCACGGCCCGTGGTCGTCCGAGGGAGAAACAGGATTTCCTCTTGGATGTCCGGTGCGAGGTTCAAGAGACTCATGATTTGCGTGATGCGGGCACGTGTCACGTAACCCAGGCGGGCGAGATCGGCATAGTCACTCACCTCGTTGTTGCGGATCAGGCCGGCGAACCGAATCGCCAGTGCCATCAGTCTTGAGAGGCGAGGCACATTGCCGGCCTCGACCTTCCGCCTTTCAGAATCCGGCTCTAAGGCCCGTTTCACCCTGGACTGGTTCCCGCTCTTAGGTCGGAAGGTCCAGGTCACGTCCAGACCATTGGAACCGGGATCGCTTTCTGTCAAGTCGTTATGTTTCATCGTAGTTCCTCCCCGTTGGACTGGCCTTTCTTTTCGCAGAGTGCCTTGATACCTAGCGACCGGAAAGTCACCTTGACGCTGCCGTCTCTGCCGTCATATCCGATCCGTTCGATAAGTAGTTTGATGATCCGTGATTGCTCCCGAGAGTTTAGGGACTCCCAAACCGGCTTGAAGGCCGACAAAGACTGGGCTATGTCCTCTTCGTCTACTGCCTCTCTCTGCAGTGTGATGATCTCCTCTTCGATCTCTGTCATCCGCTGTTCGGCGCTACGAATCTGGTCCTGGAGATCGGCCAGTTGGTCAATCGCGGGGCTATCGACTGAAATCCCCGCCGGTTCCCCGATAAGCTTCCGCAGTCTTAGATGTAGACGCCGAATTTGCGTCTTCTGGATACGTCGTTCTCGGTTCAGGTCCGCCAGGCGGCTTTCCGTCTTTGCTCGAACCCGCTTCACCGTCTCTGCAATGATCTCCTGGTTGGAGCCAATCCCCTGAATATGTTCCACGAGGAACGACTCAATATCCTGGGCGTTGATCGATTTCGATGGGCACGCCGACCACCCTCGTTGTTGAGCATTCAGGCAAACATAGTAGCGGTAGCGCCTGTTCTTTTTGGCGGTGTAAGTGTGCATCATGGCGGTACCGCAGGGGGTGCAATAGAGTAGTCCTCTGAGAATCGCTCCGTGCTTGCTGGGCATATTCGTCCCGCCGTTGCGAGCATTCTTCCGCAACAGGTCCCGGACTTGCTGCCACCGGACCTCACTGATAATCTGTTCATGCTCTCCGGGATAAACCGAATCCTTGTATCGCACCTTTCCAGTATAGACGACATTTGTGAGCAGACGGAAGAGGCTGTTCTTGGTAAACGGCTTGCCCCCGCGTTCATGTCCTTTCTTCGTGACCCAGTGTTTGGTACGCCAGTCACGTCGATTGAGTTCCTGCACGACTGCGAGTAGTCTCTCATGCTCAAGATACAAGTCGAAAATCGCACGAACCCGTTCCGCTTCCTCGAGGTTGACAACAAGTCGACCAGCTTGTGAGTCAACATCATAGCCCAACACCGGCATTCCCCCGGTCCATTTGCCCTTCTTCCGCGATGCCGATATCTTGTCGCGCGTACGCTCGGAGATGATCTCCCGCTCGAACTGCGCGAAGGACAGCAGGATGTTGAGGGTTAGGCGTCCCATAGAACTGGTAGTGTTGAACTGCTGGGTGACCGAGACGAAACTCACATCGTGCTTGTCGAAAAGCTCCATGATACGAGAGAAGTCGAGAAGCGAGCGACTCAGACGATCAACCTTGTAGACCACCACACAATCGATCTCTCCTCCCTCAATGTCGGAGATGAGTCGATTGAGCGCCGGGCGTTCCATATTGCCGCCGGTGAAGCCGCCGTCATTGTAAGCATCGGGTTGACAAACCCAACCTTCATGCTGTTGGCTCTTGATGAACGATTCGGCCGACTCCCGCTGGGCGTCCAAGCTGTTGAACTCCTGGTCGAGCCCTTCATCTGTGGATTTACGAGTATATATCGCGCAGCGCACGGTTCCGTTGTCGCTCCGGCACAAGTTTTCTGATAGGGTATAGGCCTTGCTTCCTGAATTCATTCTCGTTGATCCGCCCTCTTGGTTTCGCGGTTCGTGTTGTCAGATGCTTTCTGTCTGGTGAGCCCGAAGAAAACGAAACCATTCCACTTGTTTCCCGTTACCTCGCGTGCAATAGCACTGAGTGACCTGAAACGGCGATCTTCGTACTCGAAGCCTTCGTCAAGGACCTTGACCACGACCGTCTTATCCTTGAACTCCCGCACGAGAAGCGTGCCCGGTAAAGGCAGACGGGAATCGCGGGAGGGGTCGAGCCGTCCGCCTATCGTCCTGCTGCGCATCTCGGCAGATCCGTACTTGTATGGATCGCGCGGAGTGCGGATTCTCAGGTCAGCGTCATTGGCTAATTCTTCGGCCCGGCAGCGCGCCCGTTCGGAAAGGTCGCCTTCCGACAAGGATTGCAGTCGCCAGGCGATACGTTTCCGCAGGAATTCCTTGTGGTAGGAACGTGTTTCCTCGCCGAACACATCGAGGTACTTTTCCTTGAGTTCGCCAACGGTCATCCTGCCTAATGCCTGGATCTCCTTGTAAGTCTCAGCGTTCATATTCAAACCTCCATTCTTCGAAGCGTTAAGTTGCTTCTGAATGATGGCTTCGGCGGCCCGAACTATCAAGGCAATTCTCCGTAACCGGCTCAGATTCTTCGACTTGCGCCACATCGGCAACGCTCACTGAATGCTCAGATGATACCGACTGACGTTTCGACTTGAGATGTCTGAAACTACTTCTGGCTAGGATCGAAGCGATCTCTGTTACGACCTCCTCGGGTTCCGTTGGTAGGTTATCATCATTGTCCATATGCTACTCCGTCGCAGCGGATGCACGATCATCCCGCTGTCTGGTTGATCAAGTGTTGCCGGGGTTTTTGTCGGTCCCGGCATGCGATAGATACATACCGGAAGTATTCGAGAATCGTCGAGGCGGGTTCAGCTGAGGCCACTGGCCTGTTAACCAGCGGGAATCTGGAAATGGAGAAACGGAGAATTAGGAGGAGATCTTCGCGGGCATCGAACGCAAAGGGACCAGTTCGATTCTCGCCCCGGAAGGAACGTCTCGGAACGGAGAATCATAGATGATGTTCTTAAGAGGGTAACCCCGCGTCACTCAAACAGAAACAACAGAACCCCGACCGGTTGCTCCGTCGGGGTTTTGCGTTAAACAAAAACCGCCATGGTTGGCGGCTGTAAATTTGGCTCCCCCGGCTGGACTCGAACCAGCGACCCACTGAGTGACAGGAGGGACGCTGCCTTTCACTACTTAACAATCAAAAGGCGGAATTCTGCTGTCAGGTTTTTTCGATTCCCTCAACAGCCATGAATAAACAGATCGGCGACGAGCTTAACCAAATCGCCTGCGTCCGCTTCGCACGACAGGTACAAGGCGTAGTGTCGCCCCGCATAATGGTTGAGTATGTCCAGGAAGAGGTCTACCTGCCCGTCCCGATCAAGATCACCCGCCCAAATAATCGAGGGTGTGTCCTCGGCGCAAGCCCTGTCGTGTTCGACCAGAACTTGGCGCTGGCCATACCAGAGAGGATACTTGAAAAGCTTGACTTGATAATCCAGGACAAGAGGTTCTCTTGGGCTTCGAAATCCCTCATCAGTCAGTTGGCCGAACGCTGACAGGCCGCATTCCCCCAGCATGATGAGCTGCCCAGGATTGATCCATTTGTCTCCAGAGAAATGAGTTGTTACCAAACCCGGTTCAAACTCGCGAGGGCACTGAACTAGAAACAGAGGCTTCAGGGGGTGGTCCACAGTTATCGAAACTCCGGTTGTGTCACCGGGCTGGCTGCTGTAGGGTGCCGGGCATGATTTGGTCCTTATTTCAACCGATTCAAGTACATGACCACTGTCTGTCTTGAAGAGGCCATACCATCCCAGACTGTCAATGCTCCCAATGTTCGATCGATCGAAAACTCCAGGCAGGAGGATCTTATAGGTATTACCGAGATCATTGCCGATAACAGCAGTAGCGCACATTAGGACGATAATGACAATAAGGCACATGGCCTTCAAGGCATTACTTTCAATTGCTGATTGAATTTGCACTCTCATTACCCAACGCACTCTGGCAACGTCCCAGGGACACCCTTAGTGCCTGAATGGCTCCCCCGGCTGGACTCGAACCAGCGACCCACTGATTAACAGTCAGTTGCTCTACCAACTGAGCTACAGGGGAGTACATGACCAATACCACCAAAGGCAAGCCCATGTTAGCAGTTCTCGGCAAATTGTCAATGGATTTTATGACACACCGCCCGGCGATCCCCTCGCCCCCTCGCCAAATCAAACGTGAAACCAGTCCGTTCACGGTGCGTATAATAGGGCGAAATGTAAATGGAAACCAAAAGTTGACGAGGTGGTCATGAGAAAATCCGTAATGCTTGCTTTGGCGCTGCTGCTGGCAGTGCTCATTGTCGGGTCGGCAGTCGGTGGGCGTCACTGGTCTGAAAAAGAAGCCTGGCTGGGGGTGGGCAACCAGTCGGTGAATTACGACCTGATCGAAGAGCATGATCTGACGGTCAAGTATGGTGCGTACATCCATTGGGTCGAGGATGATTCCCCGGCCGACGAAGCCGGCCTTCAAAAGGGGGACGTGATTATCGCTTTAGAGGGCGAGAAAATCACCGACTCCGACGATCTCTCCGAAGCCTTGTCCGAATTCAACGAGGGTGACGAGGTATCACTCGAAGTCGTGCGCGATGACAAGAAATTGAAGCTGAAGGCTACTCTGGATGAGAAGTCTCGGCGAAAGCGCGTACAAGTTATCACGCGGGATGCATTCGACAACGGTTTCTACAGCTTCAAGGGAAGCGGTTCGTTTATCGGTGTGAACCTTGAGAGCCTCAACAGGCAGCTGGGCGAATACTTCGGCGTTGAAAAGGGCCGCGGTGTCCTGGTTCGGGAAGTGGAAGAAGACTCCCCGGCCGAGGAGGCAGGGCTTAAAGCCGGCGATGTCATTGTCACCGTCGACGGTGAGAAAGTGCGAGACGTAGATGACGTTATCGAGATCATCGGCGACACCGACGCTGGAGAGAAGGTAGAAATCGTCGTGTTGCGCAACAGGAAAGAGGCGACATTCGAAGTGGAGGTCGAGGAACGCGACAAATTTGGCGAGTTTGACTACCGGTACATGATTGGCCTTCCGGATGTTCCGGATATCGGCGATATCGATATCGATGTGCCCAGGATGCGGGGACTGTTGCACAGTGATTTCTCGGATGAGGAACTCATTTTCGATAAGGAGGAGTTCGAGCACGAAATGAAGTGCTTAAGAAAGGATCTGGAGGAACTCAGAAAAGAGTTGAAAGAGATCAGGCTCAAGCTGGATTGAGATCGGCGGTGGCCGCTTCCGGTGGCCCGCCTGACCAGCGCATTGTTGATATGGAAGCCCCGGCTGCCGGGGCTTCCATTTTGCCCGTTTTCTTGCTTGCTCTGAAGGAAGACCCCGGTTTATATTGGATGCCGTATGCCAAGCATCACCGTGGAGAAGCTCTACACCTCGCGCACTCAGGATCTGGAACTTACGCTTCTGAACAGCGAGGCGGGGATGAAGAAAGTCGTCGGCAACCCGGAGTTGCACCGCCCTGGTCTGGCACTGACCGGTTTCCTGGAGCGTTTCGCCAGTAAGCGGGTTCAGATCCTTGGCGAAACGGAACTGACCTATATCCGCCAGCTTCCCCCGGAGCGCCTGGGCGAGGTCTCCCGAACGCTGTTCGAGGCGGACATTCCCCTGGTTATCATCTCGAAAGGGATTATCCCGCCGCCAGAGTTCATTGCTGCCGCTGATGAGTACAGCACCGGCGTGTTCTCCAGCCGTCTTTCCACGGCCGAACTCACCAACCGACTGTCGGTCTTTTTGGATAACCTGTTCGCCCCCTCCATCAACGTGCATGGAACGCTGGTCGACGTCTATGGAGTAGGGCTTCTGTATACCGGCAAGTCCGGTATCGGCAAGTCTGAAGTGGCCCTGGACCTGGTGGAACGGGGACATCGCCTGGTAGCCGACGATGTGTGCAAGATCACGCGGACGGTACCTGACGTAATCATCGGAACCGGCTCCGAACTGCTTGGCCATCACATGGAGATCCGCGGCGTGGGGATAATCGACATCGAAAAACTATTCGGTATTCGAGCCATAAGGATGCAGAAGCGGGTTGAGGTCGAGGTCAACCTGACATTCTGGTCGGAAACGGATGACTATGAGCGTCTCGGCGTCGAGGACCGCAGAACGACCATCCTGGGGGTTCAGATACCATTCGTAAGAGTGCCGATCTCACCCGGCAAGAACATCACCGTGATCTCGGAAGTGATCGCCATGAACCATATGCTCAAAGTATATGGCGGCAACTCGGCGCTGGAGTTCACCAAGAAGCTGTCTCAGAAAATCAGCCGCCAGTCTCAGATCTTGGGCTATCTCGAGGCGGACTTCGAATAACCCCGGCTCTAACGGGCTGATTCCCATCAAAATGACTTGGAAAAGACGCACTTCCGGTATATACTCCATCGTTTCGTCTCATTTACCGAGAGGAACCTGGAAACCGATGCAAAGTACAAGTGGAAACGACCAAGGAGGAAACATAACCATGAGACGTTTGCTATTGCCCTTTGTACTTCTGTCAGCCGGAATTCTGTCAGGCTGTGGCGGCTCGGGGGGAAAGACCCTGGCTGTGGTTGGAGACTACAAGATCACCGTGGAGGAGTTCGAGGAACTGGTTCCCCCGACCAGGTATGCCTTTCCCACGGCCCAGGACGAGTTCGACAGGAAACGCGATGTACTGGACAGCCTGATTATATCTCGCCTGCTGATAGAGGCGGCTTACGAGATCGGTCTCGACAAGTCCGAGGAACTGGCGAGAGTGATTTTGGCCAACAAGGACAAGTTCCTGCTGGACGTGCTGGCCAAGAAAGAGATAACCGACAAGATCGATGCCAGCGAGACCGAAATTAGGAATTTTTACAATCACCTGGAGTACAAAATCAGGGCCTCGCACATAGTGGTCAGCGATCCCGACACCGCCCAGGCGCTGCTTGAGCGGATTACGTCCGGGGAGAGTTTCGAGAAGCTGGCCTACGAATACTCCATTGACCCATCGGCCAGGAAGAACAAGGGCGACCTGGGTTACTTCAGTTGGGGAGCGGTGGTTGACGAGTTGCAGGAAGCTGCTTTCGCGATGGAGCCCGGTGAGATCTCGCCGCCGGTCAAGTCCATGCTGGGTTACCATATCGTTAAGCTCGTGGACAAGCTCCCTGACGACCAGCGCCGGGAATTCGACGCCATGAAGGTGGACATTGAAAGACAGATAAGAAGCCGCAAGGGTTTTGCACTGCGTACGAAGTTCTTCGAATCGATGGAAAAGAAGTACAAGGTAACCGTTGACACCACCACCTGCACCTACCTGCTCCACAAGCGTGAGACAATGTACCCTCCCATGCTCCTGGAGACTCTGCCGCGAAATGACTTTGACATGGAGCAGCTCGATCGCAACGAAAAGGAACTGGTGCTGGCGACCTGGGACGGCGGACAGATGACGGTACATGAATACCTGACGCAGGCTCAGAAGGTGCCTGCCAATGTACGGCCGGACTTCGATCAGTACGACTCGCTGGCTTCGCTGATACATGCCATGAATAGGCCCAACGTACTTGTGACCGAAGCCCACCGGAGCGGCCTGGACAGCGATCCCGAGTACATTCGCAAGGTCAGACTGTTCAAGGAGCTGACGATGGCGGATCTTATGCGAAACGACTCACTCCCCAAGCCGCTCCCACCGGACGAGGGGATGGTGCGCCAGTATTATGATGAACACCACGACGAGTTCACTACGCCGGCCAAGGTGCACGTTTACGAGATACTTGTCAGTGACGAACTGAAGGCACGGGAACTCAAGGGGAGCCTGATCAGCCTGGCTTCCTTCCAGGAGAAAGCGCTGGAGGTATCGGAACGATCCGGCAAGCGAGTCCTGAAGGGTGACCTGGGCTATATCCACAAACAGAATTACCCGGATCTTTTCCACGTGGCGTATGAAACACCGGTCGGGTCGATCGGCGGTCCTGTCGTGACTCGCGGCAAGCACTCGATATTCTGGGTAGTAGATAAGATCGAACCGGAGTTGAAGGATTTCCTGGGGAGCAAACGCGAGATATTCCAGAAGCTGGCCGATCAGCAGAGGCACGCCGCTTTTGCCACCTGGGTTGAAGAACGCAAGGAGGTCACGTCCGTTGAGGTCGAAGAGGACGCCATCTGGGAACTGATTGACATGAACATGTACGCCGCCGTGGATAGCGCCGGCACGTCGGAATAGGACGGTATGCCCCTGAGGTCCACGATGATTCCGAGCCTGCTTCTGGTGATGCTCGCCGGCCTTCCCTCGGCAGCCCAGCGGGAGGTGGTCGACCGAATCGTCGCCGTCGTCGGCGAGCGGGTGATATTAGGTTCCGAACTGGCCAACCAGATACGGTGGACGGCGTTTCAGACCGGGCGCGAACCGAAAACCGAACAGGAACTGGATGAACTGCAGACGGAAATCCTGGAGCAGATGATCTCCGATCAGTTGTTTCTTATCGCCGCCCAGAAGGACACCGCCATTTCGGTGCGACCTGAGGAAGTCGACGAAGAGTTGGACAATCGAATCAGTGGTATCGCCGGAAATTTCTCCTCCCATGAGGAATTCCTGGCCGCCCTCACCGCCGAGGGGATATCACTTAGGGACCTTCGCAAGAGATTCCGTGGAGAAGTTGAGAACCAGATCCTCAAGCAACGCTTTATTCAGAGCAGGCTGATCAACGTCTCAGTCTCAAAGCGCGAGGTGGAGGAGTTCTACCGCGAGTTCAAGGACTCCATCCCCGAGCAACCGGAAGCGGTGAAGCTGGCTCACGTCCTGCTGCCCATCCAGCCATCGTCTGAAGTGGAGGACTCGACCAGGGCCTTAGCTACCCGATTGCGGCAGGAAATCCTCGACGGGGCGGACTTTGCCGCCACCTCGGCGCAGCACTCTTCCCTGGGCGCCGGGGCCGATGGTGGCGACCTGGGCTATATTTCCCGCTCGGACGTGGTCGATGAATTCGCGCGGGCGGCGTTCAGGTTGCAGGCGGGGGATATCTCAGGAGTCGTCCGCACCCAGTTCGGTTATCACGTTATCAAGTGTGAAGGCAAGCGGGGCGACCAGCTCAAGCTGCGTCATCTCCTTTTGGCCGTGCAGCCGTCTCCGGAAGACACGGCCAGGACCACGGCACTGGCCGATTCACTGATTGAGGCCGCCCGGCAGGGCGCTTCCTTTGAAGAAATGGCCAAAGTCTATTCTGCCGATGACGACAGCCGCGTTCAGGGGGGAGAATTAGGCTGGTTTGCCGTCACCCAACTGCCCCCGGAATTCGCCGAGGTGGCCGGGTGGACGGCCGTGGGTGAATTCAGGGGGCCGATAAGCTCCCAGTTCGGACTGCATGTTCTCAAGCTGCTTGACCACCAGCCCCACAAGAAGTATACGCTCGAAGATGACTTCGACCAGATCAAGCAGATGGCCCGCCAGGATAAGACCGGTCGGTTGGTCGATTCCTGGATCGATGAAATCAAGACGAAAACCCACATCGAGTACCGCCTGGACGACTGATGCGCCTGGATGACTTCCTTTCAACCGTGGGTGTCGTGAAGCGGCGCACAATTGCGAAGGAACTGGCTCGTAACGGCCTCGTCCTGGTCAACGACCGCAAGGCAAAACCGGCCTACCGGGTGAAAGTCCGGGATGTCATATCAATTCGAGGTACGCACCCGGTTACAATCGAGGTGCTTGATCTCCCGTCAGGCTCCGTGCCCAAAGAACACCGGGACCGGTTTTTCAAACTTCTTTCACAGGAGCAGTAGCCGCGGCGGAAGGCTGTTGCTTGTTGTCTCTCCCAAAACGCGTCATATTTCACGCTCGGCGGTGGCTTCGTATTTGAGAATCCCCTCAAGAAACGGCTATCTGCCCCCACCTTTTTTTGTGACTATAGCGGCGTGGAATATAGGTATCGCCCACCGCCTGCCGTTAGGCTTGCATAATTGGCGTGAAAGTTACTAATTATGCTAATTGGGTGGTTGTCTGTCGTGCCTTACGGCCCGGCTGCGGTTCGATGGTATAAGACGTGGACAGTTATGGTATCCATGTGCAGACATGCTCTGGTGATCCTGGTAGTGCTAGCCCTCGGCAGCCCCGGTCTGAGGGCGGCCAAGTACGCTGGTGATCCGTTCTCGCTTGGTGTCGGCGCGCGCGCGCTGGCGATGGGGGGCGCCGCTGCCGCCGGGCCGTTCGATGGAACAGCCGCCTACTGGAATCCGGCCGGGATGAATCTTCTCGAGGGCCGGCATCTCGCCGCCATGCACGCCGAGACATTCGGTTCACTGTTGAACCATGATTTTGCCGCCTACACAAACTCCCGTGTCGGGGCGAACTCGTTTATCCGGTCGTTCGGGTTCTACGTCTACTACCTGGGAGGCGGGGGGATAAAAATTACAAAGCTGAACGAGTTCGAGCGCCCCTACGTTCTGCGCGAGGAATCGCACGGCGACTATCTGTTGGCTGCGGCGGTGGCGGGGAGGATCGCCGGGAAGGTCGACTTCGGTCTCACCGCCAAGATCATCTACCGCGACATCGGGCCGGTGTCGGGCAAGGGACTGACAGTTGACGCCGGGCTGCTGTACCAACCCCGCGAGTATCTCCGACTCGGTTTGATGGTGACCGATATCACAACCGGGTTCATTCGATATCCGGGCTACACCGGCGAGGGCTTTCAAACCTCCGGCAGCACCGAGTCGATCTACCCCACCATCAAGCCGGGCCTCCTGCTTGAGCACACCCACCGCGATTTCACCGGTCGCTTTGCCGCCGCCGGTGACGTGAAGTTCGAGAACCTCGGCGAGGCGGCCCAGCTTTCCGCCGGCTCGGCGTCGCTTGACGGCCATTTCGGATGCGAGATAGACTACCGGGGGATGGTCTTCGGGCGACTTGGTTTCGACATGGGTCGGTTCACCACCGGTGTCGGGATCGACGTAAGCAGACTCACGGTTGATTTTGCCTACCTGCACCATAGTGATCTGGACGAGACCTTCCGTGTCAGCGCCGAGTACAGTTGGTGAAAGGGCAGGGACGCATCAAACGCCTTTTTTGCACTCGCACGGCTTCCTACATTATCAGAACGGAGACGGTTAAGAATCATTGACCGGGGTTGCACAGATTCATAGATTGGAACGTAATTTGGAAGAACAGGGCGTCCAAAGCGTGGGCGAACAACAAGCGGAGTAAGCACATGTTAAAAACACTATTAGTGGCGGCGGTACTGGGCACGCTGATCGCGAGCTACTCCTGCAATCGCAAGCCACCGCCTGACACGATTCCGGTTGATATGCCGTCGGTCACTATGAACGCCGCCTGGTCGCCGTCCGGTGAGCAGATTGCCGTATGCTGGAGTGGTCGCCCCCCGCGAAGGCACGGTATCTACCTTATCGATACCGCTACCTGGGAAACGACAGAGCTCTTCGTGGTTGACGATTTTTCGACGTTCTCGACAGTAAACTGGTCACCGGACGGGCAATGGCTGCTCTTCTCGTACAGTGCCCAGATATACAAAATGAAGTCTAACGGGGACAGTCTCACACAGTTGACGTTTTCAAGTCGTCAGTTCCATTCTGACTGGGCGGATTCGGATACGCTGATCGCATACCGGATTTCCATAGGGGATTCTTCCGGAATCTGGATTATGAGAGAAGACGGAAGATCTAAAAGGTCTGTTGTACGACACGGCTCGTCGCCGTCGTTTGCAGAAGGCGACAGTATCTTGTTTATAGAGTATACCGACTCTCCATCAAAGAGGGCGCACCTTGCAATGTTAAACATACCGGATTCGTCGCTCAGGTCCGTTTACAGTTGGACAGTAGGGCGACCGTACGATCTGTATAGTTACCCACGGATGAGCAGCGCTAGACAAGAGATCGCTTGGTCCATTGATCTGGATGTGTGGACCATGACGATGGATGGCGCCAACCTGCGTCCTCTCACCTCCGGGGGAGGGGAGAATCCCGATTGGTCGCCTGATGGGCGCAAGATAATCTATGTCAAACCAACTGTGGAAGGAGGGAGTCTATGGATAATGAATTCCGATGGCTCCGGTAAAACGCCGGTACCGGGGTGGTAGAGGCAATCGTATGTAACTGATACAAGCGGAGGAAGCACATGCTAAAAGCACTATTAGTGGCGGCGACACTGGGACTGTTGATAACATTCTGCTCCTGCGACCGCAAGTCGTCTTCTTACACGACTCCGGTTGATATGCCGTCGGTCACTATGAACGCCGCCTGGTCGCCGTCCGGTGAGCAGATTGCCGTATGCTGGAGTGGTCGCCCCCCGCGAAGGCACGGTATCTACCTTATCGATACCGCTACCTGGGAAACGACAGAGCTCTTCGTGGTTGACGATTTTTCGACGTTCTCGACAGTAAACTGGTCACCGGACGGGCAATGGCTGCTCTTCTCGTACAGTGCCCAGATATACAAAATGAAGTCTAACGGGGACAGTCTCACACAGTTGACGTTTTCAAGTCGTCAGTTCCATTCTGACTGGGCGGATTCGGATACGCTGATCGCATACCGGATTTCCATAGGGGATTCTTCCGGAATCTGGATTATGAGAGAAGACGGAAGATCTAAAAGGTCTGTTGTACGACACGGCTCGTCGCCGTCGTTTGCAGAAGGCGACAGTATCTTGTTTATAGAGCGTACCGACTCACCGTCAAAGAGGTCACACCTTGCAATATTGAACATACCGGACTCGTCGCTAAGGTCCGTTTACAGTTGGACGACAGGACAACCTTACAGTGTTTACAGGTACCCCCGTTTTTCCAGCGAGCGCAAAGAAATCGTCTGGTCAATTGACTGGAATGTCTGGACTATTAAAACCGATGGATCCTCTCGGCGTGCTCTCACATCTGATGGTGGAGCAAGACCCGACTGGTCACCTGGTGGTCAGAAAGTAGTCTACGTAAAACCAACTGTGGGAGGAGGGAACCTATGGATCATGAACGCTGACGGCTCCGGTAAAACGCCGGTGCCGGGGTGGTAATGCAATCGTATGTAACTGAGACAAAAGGAGGATGGGAACCATGAAAAAGGCTATATGTTCCTGGGTGGCTATTGTGATAGTGTGTCTGTGCTTCATGTACACAGCAACGCCATCCAGGTCAATCAATGAAATTGAGCGTGAGCTGTTCGTGAAGTTCACGGCACCGATTATCGTGATGCCGGAGGGTATCGAATCAGGAGGCAGTGAGCTAATCTCGCTGCCGGACCATCCGGCGGGCAAACTGCTCCTCGAATCCAATCTAATCAACATCCGTCACATTTTCCCGGAGTATATGCGCCGAGACAGCGTTACATATAATCCGTACGGGATTGCGGTCAGGGTTCCGAACCATTCCGGCGAATTCGTGTTGACGTTCGGCGACAGAGGTTCCAGGGATGAAATACTGAATGAATTGCAGGGGACACCTGATGTGCTATGGGTAGAGCCTAATGAGCCCGAAGTGCCATGTGTCGTCCCGGACGATCCTTTCTTCTGGATGCAATGGTCGTTGGATGATGAATACGACCATGATATTGACGCACCTGAAGCATGGGATATAGAGACTGGCTCTGAGAATACTATCATAGCCATAATCGATGAGGGTGTCCTGTCGTCTCATGAGGACCTGTCTTGGCGAGTTTATGGGGATGCAAACTCCAGCGACCACGGGACCCATGTAGCGGGAATCGCAGCGGCCACAGGTAACAATGATACAGGTATCGCCGGAGTTCATTGGTGCGCTTCCTTACTCAACAAGTATGCGAACAATGATGCGTCGATAAGTGCCACGAAAACCAGGGAAGCTGTGGATGCCGGAGCCCACATCCTGAACAACAGTTATGGCAATTACACCTGGTATTCGTTCTTTTTCATCGAAGTAGCTTATGCCTACAAAATGAACCGCGTGTTCGTCGGTTCCAAAGGAAACGATGGATCCGGTTCGGTCCACTATCCATCAGATTATGAGCACGCCTTTGGGGTAGGAGGGTCAACGTCAGAGGATTTTTATTGGCCATCCTCAAACTACGGCGCAGGCATAGACGTTAGCGCCCCTGCCGTAGAAATCCTCTCCACAATGGCTACGACTCCCTCCAGCTACGCTTGGATGTCCGGAACATCTATGGCTGCGTCACATGTCTCCGGGCTTGCCGCCCTTCTTCATAGCCATGAACCCACGCTCAACAACGACGACATTATGTACATAATAAGGTACTCGGCCGACGACATTGATGAGGATCCGGCAGATGTAGGCTATGATGAACGCACCGGTTGGGGGCGGATCAATGCTCGCAAGGCCCTGGAGTTTCTGGAGCCGCCTTATCGGCTGGACCACTTCACGACAACGGGCGGAGGGATTCACTACACACATCCTTATTCTTATGAATGGTTCCTGGATGTATCCGGCTTGGCGCCAGTCAATTACTGGACGTTTTGCCATGAGATCAGAACAGATGTGACTTTCCCGCACGAGTATGCCGAGGTGCCGTTAGTATGGGGTCGTGGCAACGCATCGATTGGTTATTCTGACGCGCTGATTCACTCAGATGCCGGCTATGTCGGCGTGGTCGATGGATCACTGACCACCACAGGTTGCACATTGAGAACATACGTATATGACGTGTATACCGTTTCGGGGGGACATGTAGGCTGGTTCCCCTGCGAGCCCTTGCAGGTGCAGTATGCGTACACGGTGCTCGCACCTGTTGATCAGGATGGTGATGGGATAGATGACGATATGGACATATGCCCTTACACGTACAACCCGGAGCAGGATTCGGCCGCGCTGAGAGAATGGAGTGCGCTGTATTACGGTACTGATGGTTTCCACGACGCTAAATCGGTGCTGCCGATGTATGACGGCAGCTACCTCGTGGCCGGCAGTCAGCCGGACCCGGTGGCCGGGTGCTATTACCATCTGTGGAAGGTGGACCCGTGCGGAGGCGTTATCTGGGATCGGCCATGCTGCGGGCCTCCGTTCAAAACTACTCCCGGCAACAAACATACCCTTCCCACTGGTGCCGTTTCTGATGAGCGGAACTATTACCAGAAGCATCCGATGGTCGAACCCACCGCTGACAGCGGCTTCATCGTGCTGACCAATGATGGGTCACTCGCACTGGTGAAGTTGGATCACCTCGGTAACCAGCAGTGGTACCAGCACGTCCAAAATGGTTGGCCTGGCTTCAGTGTACATCAGACGTCCGACGGTGGATACCTGGCCACGATTCGCAGCGATTATCCCGATAGTAGGTTTCTGGAGTGGCGCGACGCTGATGGTAACCTCACGTGGTGGAGGGACATGGGCGCTTTCACCTACGGTCCATACAACGGTATGGACGCTCGCGAAACCTCCGACGGCGGGACAATCTTCGTTACCGATTGGCCTACCGGCGGCCCCACCGGTACCGATATTCGCGTCGTCAAACTGGACGCCGGGCGTAATGTCGAATGGGACCAAACCTACGATGGGTTGGATACCGATCAGCCGCTGGTTGTTTTTGAGGACACGGGTTCAGGCTATGTGATCGCCGGGAACGTGATCAGGTCCGGCAATAACTGGGACATGCGATTGATGAAGATCAACACCTCTGGTAGTCAGGTGTTATGGGACAGCATTTACGGCGGCCCCGATGACCAGTTCATGGCCTCCGCTATCCCCACCGCTGACGGCTTTCTTCTCATCGGTTGCACAGACGGACCAGGCGCAGTAGCCTTCGATCTCTTTGTGATAGAGACCAATAAACAGGGTGAACAGCAGTGGTGGCGGATGTACAACGGAATCGAAACGGCATGTGGCCAATCATGCGCAGCGACCGATGATGGCGGCTTCATCCTGGGCGGTACTTCGTCGGAGGCCGGCAATCCCGACAACCGCGCCGGGATGGTCATCAAGATAATGCAACCTTCCTCCTGCTGCATTAGGAGAGGTGATGTGAACCACGATGGCGCCCCACTCATAGACGTGGCCGACCTTGTCTACCTGGTGGATTACATGTACGTGCAGGGGTCTCCACCGCCTTGTTGGGACGAGGGCGACGTGGATGGCAGCGGGATACCTCCCATAGACATGGGCGACCTGGTGTATTTGGTGGACTACATGTTCTCGGGGGGCCCCCTGCCACCGCCCTGTCCCTGACGTGGCGCGGTGTTGCAACCAGCACAGGCAACAAAGGCCGTCCGTCAAAGGGCGGCCTTTTCATAGGCCGCACACCATCCCCATACCAAAGTAAGCTCACTCCGAGCCGAGTGACCCCACCACAACGAATCCAAGTATCAGCAACACCACAAACGCAATAGCCAGCAGATTGAAGTATCGGTCGATGAACTGCCGGATACGTTCACCATACCTGCGATACAGCAGGCCAATGAGACCGGCCACGATGAAGAACCGCAGGGAGCGGCTGATGGCGGAGGCGAAAAGAAAAGGTATGAAGGCCATATTGAAAAAACCGGCTGCTATCGTGAACACCTTGTACGGTATGGGCGTGAAACCGGCAATGCCCACCGCCCAGGAACCCACGTGCATCCCTAACATCTCTTTCTCATTGAACCAGTAGCGGGCGCTACCAAGCAGTTCGGCGGGATCGCTGCCGGAGAGCGATGCTGTCAGCGCTAACATCTTCTCGCCGATCAGTTCGAATGCATAGTGACCGATAAGGTAACCCAACACGCCGCCGACAATCGAACCGCACGAGCATACCAGCGCGAAGCGGAACCATTTCCGGTAAGCCCCCATGCAGAGAGCTATGAGCAACGCGTCAGGTGGAATCGGAAAGAACGACGCTTCCGCCAGCGAGAGAAAGAAAAGAGCTGTCAGCCCGTGTCTGGAATCACCCCACTGAAGTACCCAGTCGTAGAGGGAGCGCATCCAGCGCAAAGGCGCTGTCAGTATTGCCGTCATCGCCGTTCACCGGGCCCGGCGTCTTGATCGGGCGTCACTTTCTCCAGCCTGAGTCGGGCCAGGCGTTTGTCTATCAGTTCCAGAACGGTCACTTTCATGTCAGCGATGCGGACAGTCTCGTCCTTCTTCGGCAACCTCCCTAAGGTGTCGATGAACAGCCCGGCCAGGGTCTCCGCCTTGTCCTCGGGAAGCCTGCTGTTCATCAGTTCATTGATGGCGCCGGGCCAGACCGAACCGTCTGCGAAGGCGACAATCTCGGAGTGTTTGACCAGTTCCGCCGGTCGCAGGGAGTCTTCGTCCTGGATTTCTCCAACCAGCTCTTCGAGAATATCCTGCAGCGTAACTATTCCCGCCGTCCCTCCGAATTCGTCCAGAACGACGGCCAGCTGACCCTTGCGACGCTGGAACTCCTGAAGCAACTTCGATAGGGGCAGGGAGTCCGGGACGAAGGTCGGTTTCCTGATGAGGTCCTTCAGAATGATCAACTTCGGGTCCAGCTTCTGGAGTATCAGGTCCTTGGTGTACAGGACGCCGATGACGTTGTCGATTGTCTCGCCGAAGACCGGGTAGCGGCTGTATCCGTGGCTGATGACGGTGTCGACGATGCGGTCGGGCCTGGTGTTTATCTCGATTCCGACAACGTCGGTGCGCGGGGTCATGGCCCGTCGGACAGTCGAGTCAGCGAAATCGAACACCGATCTGATCAGTTTCTCCTCGGTTTCGTCAAAGACGCCCTTCTCTCTGCCCTCGAAGATCATGAGGTTAATCTCCTCCTCGCTTACGGCTGACCGGCTTGGGTCCGGTCGCACGCCGAGGAGACGAACGATCAGATTGGCGGTGCCGCTCAGGAGACGTGAGAAGACGGATGTCAGGGTGGTGAAGACCGATACCGGGCGGGCGACGTAACGGGCGTAACGTTCCGGGAAGGAAAGCGCCAGGTACTTGGGGACCAGTTCGCCGAGAACGACAGCCGTGATTGTGATAGCCACGGTTACGGCAGCAACCGAGATGGGCGTGGCGGCGCCGGCGACAAAAGCAATGGGGGATTGCTGCAACAGGTGTTCAAGTTTTTCGACGATGGTCGCACCGCCGACGACACCGGCCAGGGTGCCAAAGAGAGTAATGCCCACCTGAATCGTGGCCAGGAATCGGTCCGGGTTGCGGTGGAGTTTCTCCGCTGCAGCGGCCCCTCTTTTCCCTTGCTGAATCTTCTGTCTGAGCTTGCTGCGGCGGCTGGCGATGACCGAGAACTCCGAAAGTGCAAAAAAGCCGTTGGCCAGGATCAACAGCAATACGGCCAGCACCTCAATGAGCAACGAGGTGTCCATGTCAGGGAAACACTCCCGTCAGCGGCAGGGGAACGTCGGAGTTGTCGCTGGGTTCACTATCCTGCATAACGCTGGTACGGCGCCTCCAGAGCCAGTTTCTCAAGCCTCTCGATGCGTTTCTCTACCGGCGGGTGGGTTGAGAAGATCGACGAGAGACCTCTGCCCGATAGGGGGTTGACAATCATAAGGTTGGCCGTCGAGCGGTGTCTGCTCAGTTGCCTTCGGGCCGGTGACCGGTGTAGTTTGGCCAGCGCCGATGCCAGCGCCAGGTGTTTTCCGCTTATCCGTCCACCCTGTTCGTCGGCCCGATATTCGCGCTGTCGGGATATGGCCATCTGGATAATGATGGCCATCAACGGCGCCACGATAGCGGCGATAAGAAGCCCGATACCACCGCCCCGGTTGTCGTCACTGCGACCATACCCGCCCAGGATGGCCCCCCAGCGCGCTATGGAAGCCAGGATGCCGATCGCCCCCGCGAAAGTCGCCGCGATGGTACCGATCAACATATCCTTGTTCATAATGTGAGCGATTTCGTGACCCAGCACCCCTTCCAGTTCATCCTCGTTGAGGATTTCCAGGAGTCCCTCGGTTGCCGCGACCGCGGCATGTTCGAGATTGCGGCCGGTGGCAAAGGCGTTGGGAGCTTTGTTGGGTACAATGTACACTTTCGGCATGGGAATCATAGCCTGGGCGGAGAGTCGCTTGACTACCTGAAACAGTCTGCGGTGGTCTGCCTCGGATATCTGACGCGCGTGATACATGCGAAGAACGATCTTGTCCGAATACCAGTAGCTGACGAAATTCATCACGCCGGCCAGAAGAAAGGCAAGCATCATGCCGCCCCGGCCTCCGACTGCATAACCAACCCACATGAAGATGACCATGAGGGCGAGCATCATAAGGAAGACCTTGAATCCGTTCACACTATCACCTCGTGCGGTAATCTATGCGAATCGGCCGACAGGAATCAACTGTTTTTGACATCGTTATCCCGTTGTAGTGGAAAGGCAGCCCGATGGTTTCACCACCAATGGACCGTCCATCACCTATGAAGGCTGCCCGGATCGGTGGCGGGCAGCCTCACCTGCCGGCCATAGCCACGGTGATGTGATTCCGCCGGGGATTCATCCCCGTCCTTCGGCCATGCTACCTGGTGCGCTTTTTCTTGGTGCGCCCAAACGTCTGGTTCTCCAGGGTGTATCCGTCGGTCGATTCAGGCGTCGGGGCCGGTGGCCGGTCGCTCTCGGTACTGGCACTCCCGGGTCCGGCCCCCTTCTTCCCCGTACGTCGCCCGTACGTAACAGTGGGAGTGTCGGTCGGCGTCTCCGAAGATTCGCGCTTGGCAGCCGGGGGAACACCGGTGACCCCCTTGGGAGTGATATCGGAGCGAGGCTCCGACGCTGCTTCGGTCTCGGATAGATAGTCGATTCTCGGAGAGTCGGCGTGCTCTGCTGCCGGTTCCGGCTTGGTCGAATCCGGCGGGCCGGGCGGACTTAAGTGGTCGTCGCGACCGGCAGAAGCGTCAGCTCTCTGCAGTTCCTCGATCTTCTTCATCTCGGCCAACTGCGCTACCACCCGGGATCTTTCGCGCTCAATGGTGTCATCTGTCAGTTCCGCCGGCGCTGTTTCGGTTTCCTTCGGTAGCTCGGGCGGTTTCGCACTTGAGTTGTTGTTGACCTTGCGTGTTCTGTCGCCTTGCCACCTGGTTGCGCGAGAAGACCTGGGTGCAGAGCTGCCACCGGTTGGCCTGTCTTTGGCGAATGAGTGGGACGACGTCTTGCGGACAGGCTTGTCGGTTCGATCAGCGCCGGTCGTTGATCCGACGACTGCTTCGCTGGATGTCTTTTTGCCCGATGGTGGGTCAGCCGCGGGAATCCTGAACGGGGATGGTCTCGCCGCTTTAGTTCCACGGTCGCGTCCGGATTCGACGGTTGCCGCAGGTATGGGACTTTCGAGATCGACAGCAGGCTGCCTGCCGGCTGGTATCTCGAAGGGGGAAGGTTTGGCCACCGGTTTGGTTTTGGTCTTGTCACCAGGTCGGCTGTACCCGTCGCGCTCGCTACGTCCCGCGGAAGGTCGGGAACGTTCCCGACTCTGCGGTTTGTCGGTGGGCGGGTGCTTGGGGTGACGCGACTCTCGCTGTTCGTTCCGCGCGATTGCCGCCCGGTCGCGACGGCGCTCACCGTCAACGCGGCGAGGTTGCCTTGAAGAGCGCCGCTCGGAACGCCGGGGTGATTCGCTCTTTCGTTTTGTCGCGGTTCTTTTTGGTCTCATGCGCTCGGCCACGACGGCCGCTCCAGTCGCGTCGCTCCAGACATTGACCACCGCCCGGACGCGGTCAACGAGCCAGTCGGCCGTGACTACGAGCCCCAGCCCGGCATAAGCCTCCGCCGGGAAACCCCCGGCTCCAAACACAGCCGCTGCTATCATCAGGCCGGCCCCGGGAACGCCGGCAACTCCAATCGATGCGGCCACGGCCATCAGCCCCATCAGAATCATCTGCCCCGCAGACACGGGAATGCCGTAAGCATGGGCCACGAATATCGCCGCTATCACCGCGTACATCGCCGTGGCGTCAAGATTGATGGTGGTCCCCAGCGGCAGCGTCATAGCGCTGGCGCGGCTGTCCACGCGGCTCTTATCCATTACGCAGTCATAGGTTACCGGCAGGGCTGCCGATGACGAACCGGTCCCGAACGCCGTCGAAAAGGCCGGAACCATATCGCGCAGGTATGTCCATGGAGAACGGCGGGCCAGGAACTTCACTGCCAGGGGCAGAACAACGACGGCGTGAATCGCAAAGCCGATCCCTAAGACGAGAAGGTATGGCCCTAGGTTTTCAAACAGTATCCCTCCGTGAGTGGCATTGTCGGCCACGGCTGCGCCCACCAGGCAGAACAGTCCCACCGGCGCGATATAGAGCAGAAGCTGAGTCAGTTTCATGACCGCCTCCTGTACGCCGCGGAAAAACTGAACCACCGGTTGCCGGCGAGAGGCCATGGTCGTCAGGACGGCGCCAAAAAAAAGAGAAAACAGGATAATTCCAAAGTAGCGCCCGTTCAACATGGCTTCGATGTGGTTGGCGGGGATCAGGGCTGAGACGATCTCACCCGCCGTCATTCGGCCAGCCTCCTGCAGTTGCCCGGAAGCAATCTCGGCGGACCGTTCGAC
The DNA here is from genome assembly GCA_965603125.1 of uncultured bacterium. Lineage (GTDB taxonomy): Bacteria > Zixibacteria > MSB-5A5 > GN15 > FEB-12 > JAJRTA01. The sequence goes on from CBFDBU010000011.1 coordinate 78,772, forward strand.
TCCGTATCCGGGGCCGATAATGTTTACCAGGGCCAGGCCGATGCCCACCGCCACGATCGTTGTGCCGACGAAATAAACCAGGGCGGTGGCGGCTGACCGACCGGTTTTCCGGATGTCTCCGATTGATGCCACGCCGGTAATCAGGCCGGCCACAATCAGTGGAATAATCACCAGCCGCAAGGCGTTAAGAAATAGCTCCCCGATAAAGCCCAGCGACAGCATTCCTTCCGGCCAGAAGTAACCTGCCGCACCTCCCAGAAGTACCCCCACCACAGTTGCCAGTGAAATCACAGTAGTTGCTCTTGTCACAGTATCCCCTGAAACCGCTCTTGAACCCGCGTCGCTCTTGTGCTTGTCCCGGCCAACTCCCATCTCAGCCGCGGGTTTCGTTATGAATAACACTCTCTTTCAGCCTGTTTATACAGGCCGCCTAATCACTGCTCTCCCCAGCCGGGAATTCGGGAAGCCCTTGCCGGTTCGCACTGGACTCATCCACACAGCGGGGCTTCCCCATGCGGCTGCGAGCTTCAACTCTTCGTCCGGCCGCATAATGAGGTTCTGTCCTCGATCTTGCATAACTATACATAATAAGGATTTTCACTTGCGATCACAAGGTCTTTTGAACCTAAACCCGATATCGTCGCGGGAGCGCGCGAGAGGCAAGGGGCGTGTTCTCCTGCTGCCAACAGGCGGTTTGAAAAGGCGTCACGCTACGGGGGAGTCCACAGGAAACCCGTCGCGGCCCAGGGTACACAGAAGAGGGCCGAAGCGACACACGCCTCTGCCCTCAGAATTGAGCCTGTTTTCCTACAGATTGAAGCTGGCGCCCGCCATCAAACTCACCGGAATCATGGAGCCGTGACGGAACATGTAATCGATACGCAGCATAATCGGGAAACTCAGATTCTCATGCACCGGCAGATTGACACCGCCGGCAACCATGAAGCCAAGACCGACTTCAGTATCTGAGCTCTCTTTGTCGTCACGCCCGTATTCGCTCCAGTGTTTCTTCTCCCATGTCCAGAATACCAGGTGCATTCCGAGTCCACCCTGAAGGAAAACCGGCGAATCCAACAGGGAGTATTGCGCAACGCCCATCAAGTAGATTGTCGACTCCTTGTCCGTTTGATAGGACTCGTAGATATAGTCCAAGTCGCTTGCTCCGGTGTCGAACCTTGAATCGTACAGTTTGCGAAAACCCAGATCGGCGCCGACTTTCAGTTGTGGTCCCACAACGAACAGGAGCTGTGCCCCGCCCCCCATGGTACCCTTGTCGACATCAAGATATTCCTCAAGGCTAGCGCCATCGACATCCTCGTAGCCTAAATCGTCCGCTGAAGGTGCCGACATCAGGCGGCCAAACTGCAGATAGGGTCGGACTGACACAGTCTGCTCAGCCGCGACAGCCGTCACAGCCCCCAATAAAAGCGCCACGACTATAACCGTTAATTTCCTGCTCATGGATACTCCTCGAAGTTTGTCATTTAAAAGCTTTAATGTCACGGATCAATTAGCTGCAATAATTATGATCATCTCCCCGCCGTCGACGACTGGTAAGTCCCGACATCAAGCAACTCGAACGGTATACCCTTCTCCCGACCAATCGAACTCTTGTCGTCGTCACCAACGCAGCAGTCTGGTCCCGCCGCGTGATGAGTCGGCACAAATCCATACCAGCCTAAGTATCATCAGACAGCTTGTCAAGCAAATAGTGTGAATCGACGCAGAAAAACATGTGTAACATAGGTCGCTGTAGGCCATGTATTTCCCGTTCGCGTTTCGGATCCACAGGATAGTTTCGCGCCATCCTCCCTGCGGTTGCTTTCGGCGTTGCGGCAGTGTTACGATCACACCACCGCAACAGCGTCGATCATAACCTTCGCTCCCTTGGGCAGGTCTCGGACGGCTATGGCCGCCCGTGCCGGGGGCATGCTTGAGAAGCAGGCGGCGTAGACCTCGTTCACGGCGGCGAAGTCACGCATGTCGGCAAGGTAGAGGGTTGTCTTGACCACCTGGGAACAGTCAGCGCCGGCTTCCTTCAGAACGGCCTGGAGATTCTCGATCACCCGGCGACCCTGATCGGCGGCGGTCTCGCCCACAATCTCTCCCGTGTCGGGATCAAGCGGTATCTGGCCGGAGCAGAAAATCATCGTACCACACGCGACTTTCACTGCCTGCGAGTAAGGACCAATCGCGGCCGGTGCTAGATCGGTTTCTATGATCTGCTTCATGTTTCCTCCATCGTTATAGCCAGCCATAGTTAGGTGATCTCTGTGCCCGGCGCAAGGGCTTTCGGCACCAGGGCGGTGCGTAGCTGGTCATGGGAAATGCGGCGGGTCGGACGACGGCCGCATGGCCGGGGCGGTTGTCAGATGTCCGCCAGGCCGCTGGGCCCCATCAGTTCGGCGAACGCTCGCAGGCGGTCGTGATCGTAGGCTCCCTTGAGCGAGAACATGATCTTGAGAGTCGGGAATGTATCGGTGGCCTTCTGGTAAACGCGGTCGGTGGTCATGGCGTCGAAGGTGTCGGTGATGGCCACCAACTGCGAGAATACATGCATCTCGTCCAGCATGAGCGCGTTGGGGTATCCGGAGCGATCGCCGCGCTCGTGATGCTGCAACACCGGGTAGTATGAAACCTGTGCCAGTTGGTTGGTCTCTTTTAGCATGTCGACGCCCCATTGGGGATGCTTCTTCATGATCTCGAACTCATAAGGACTCAGGGCTGAACGCTTGTTGAGAATGCGTTCCGAGATTTTCGACTTACCGACATCATGCAGCAGCGCCCCCACTCCCAGTTCATGCAGAAACTGCTCGTCACGGAAACCCAATTGCTGGGCCAGGGCGATGGAAAACGTACAGACGTTGACTGAATGAGTATAAGTGTAGTAGTCGAAGGCAGTGATCTGCAGGAGATTCATAAACGCCTCGCGTCCCTTCAGGATATAGCCAACGGTGTTGCTGACCATGTTCTTGGTGCGCTGAATGTTCTCTCCGTAGGTGGGATTGGAGAGTATATCTTTGACCAGGGTGGTGGACGTTTCGTAGAGGATGCTTGCCTTCTTTTCCTCTCCAATCTCCGGGTCGGCCAGCACCTTGTCGAGGTTCTTCTCGATATACTGCTGGTAGCTGTCCTTGCTGTCGCCGCGTATGTAGAGGCGGTCAACCCTGTTCTCCAGCAGTTTCTGCCGCGTCCGATCGTTGAACGCCAGGTCAGCGGATCGGTAAAGAACCAGTCTGTTGTTCACGTACAGGTAGAGGTCAAAGTCCAGGACCGAGTCCACCCTGAGGCAATCAAGGTATATGGGGACATACTTCTCTTCAATGACGGTTTTGGTAACTGTGCCGGTCATCTGAACGTATCCTCAATCGATCACGACCACGCCGCCACCTGCGACGGCGCCCCTATCTTTTTCTTATCGGCACGATTGCGAACGGAATTAAAAAAACCCTCCGGCGAAAGCCGGAGGGAACCGCAGGAGGGAATACAGGAACGTAGGACAAGGTTTACGAACCGTAGTTTTTTATCATCCCCAGAACGGAGTGGAGAGAGGACGTGATGTTGGTCAGAATCCGTGAGTACCTCTTCAACAGTTCAGAGTATTGCCAGCGCATCTGGAAGGCTTTTTCCGGGAAATCAAACAGTTCCAGAAGGGTTGTCTTGTAAGTCTCGTCAATATACTTGATAACGTAGTAAGGATAATCCGGGATATTGCCGTCGTGTATCTCTCCTTTACTCAGCCGATCGCGGTGAACCTCGACCTTCTCAAGCATTACTGTCCCGAAGCACCAGGGAGTCATAATAACGCCGAAATTGGCGCCGTCGGTGTAAAAGCGCCGGATCGTCTGAAGCAGCAGGTCGATGATCACCCCTCGGGACCGGTAGTAAGCGATGGTTTCGACGTGCTCAGGCCTGGTGACGGCAAGTTTCTGACTGAGTATCTCCCGTTTGGTCCCGGCCCGGGAATAGGTTGCCTCAAGGAATCGGTAGAAATCCTCGAAGTAGACTTTCGTGTTTTCTGAGAGCGACATCAGGAAGAATCCCCTCTCGTCCTTGCGGACTCTGGGCTCTTTGGTGGAGGCCAACCTTTCGGGTGAGAATCCTCGCTGAAACTTGCCATCTAACATCGGAACTCCTTCGCAGGCTGTCTGTCTACCACCGTTCGAGCACAGCCTGTGCCGGGAGTCGGCAAATCGCCCCTGCCTACCGCAGCAGCGCCCTATCAGCAAGGCGGACATGGGATTACGACCGAGCGACCGCGGCCCGGCGGCAACCCCGCCTACTGATCTCCACCACGCAACCCGTTGCCTGTCTGCCAGGACCGTTTCAGTATGTGTAAGCATCTGCAAACGCCGCAGCCACAGGGCCGCTGCCCAATTGCTGCGCAGCATACCGACGAATACCGTTGTGGGCGACTGAAATACAAAACAATAACGCGACAAGGCCGATAGAAATGGCAACCTTATTTCATCTACTTTGAGTTTTCGCCTGGAGGAAAAGGATGCGCGACCAGTGGAAGCGTAGGAACAGGTCTAACAAGAAACACCGCAGCAAGCCCGAAATCCGCAGACGCCTCTCGGAGATCACGGACAACGACGATGGAAAGCAGTGCCAGGGTCGTGATCGACCCAAAGTTCGCAGACAGCGGCTGGAAGATATCATAATCGGCGAACTGGAAGAGGAATACCCCTGATTATCTGCCAGGCCGGTCTCCCTTGGTCAGGTAGAACAACTGCTACCATAGACAAGACTATAACGTCCGGTTTCCACCCGGCCAGACGAGGCTACGGATCGCCGTCCGGCATTTCCGTTCCTGTCCGGAGTGCGCGCAAAGGCGCGCCTTGCCCCCCTTTTCGTTTGACACGGGACCGATCATGCGATATTATTGTGGCTCAAGTCAATTACCAAATGGCCGGAGGTTATACTGTTTTGGAGAAGAAGACCAGGTTTTTAACGGCCCACGCGGCGGGTATGATTTGCATCCTGATGACACTGCCGATACTGTTTGCCGGATGCAGCGATGATGACGACAGCCCGACCGGCGGGGATGGCGCACAGGTGGGATGGTATCTGAACGAACTTGACTTCGGGGACGATCCCTTTCTGAACACACTGGAAGATGTAGTCTTTGTCGATGAAACAAACGGCTGGGCGGTTGGGTTCGCCGGAAGTCTGCTGCGCACTACCGATGGCGGCGAGAGTTGGGAGCACCAGACCTACCGAACCGACAGTTGGTTGATGGACGTCACGTTCCTTAACGCCACCACCGGCTGGAGTGTCGGCGCTGTCGGGGTGGTCCCCTATGACGGCCTGATAATAAGTACTGCTGACGGCGGTGCGATCTGGGGGGACCCCCATGTGATTGAGTCGGTTGCGCTGTTGGGGATAGCCTTCGCCGACGAACAGAACGGCTGGACAGTGGGCGGTTCCTGGGAAAGCGCTGTCGGGGGCAGGATCTATCATACCTCCGACGGCGGCCAGACTTGGGCGCAACAGGACTCCACGGATTACAAACTCTACGCGGTCGATTTCATCGGGGCTGACACCGGCTGGGTGGTTGGTCATGACGGACTGGTAATGCGCACCGTTAACGGCGGCGCCAACTGGCTGGTTCAGCCGATTGACATTTCGCAGATCGATACTACGACGCAGCTTGTGACCAGCTCGTTTTACGCCCTGGACTTTGTCGATGCTGCCACCGGGTGGGTGGTCGGCGATGCAGGCTCCATCTACTACACCGCCGACAGTGGCCTGACCTGGACCGACCAGAGTCTCACCGCGGGCGACGACGAGGAACTGCCGGACCTGAGCGCAGTAACATTCATTGACGCCAATACCGGCTGGATTGTCGGATCGAACGGCTTGATTCTCTTTACGGCGTCGGCTGGCGTTCTGTGGGATCAGCAGGGGACTCAGACGGGCCTTGATCTGACCGGGATCGCCCTGGTCAACGGCAACCTCGGCTGGGCGGTCGGAGAGGACGGTACTTTGCTGGAAACGACCACTGGCGGAAGGTGATCGCACTTCGCCGGAACCCAGCTTGCCAAAGGCTTACGGGCGCTGTCTCCTGTGTTGAGACAGCGCCTTTCTGCTGCCGACCGGCAGACAGACGAGTCCGCCTGCCTGACGGACGAGAAACGGACTACTGGGCGGCGGCGGCTACGTTCTCCCGAAAAGCATCCTCAAAACTGTTTGCAGATTGCAAGGGCCCGTTGTTTTATTCCCCTTGGCGATACAATCACTAGCGGAGGTTTGCGCGCCATGAAGACAACCGTGTCAGTATTGATAATCCTGCTGTGGCTGGACGCCGCCGCCCCGGCGCAGGACAGCTCCGACGTGCTTGGCCGTGTCCTTTCCGAGGCAGGCTTTCAACGAGCAGACTTAGGCTACCGTCCCACCGGATACTGGAACAGGTTTCCTCTCGATATCCCCCACCGGCTGACTTCCTTCGAGGCCCTCTTTGCCGAACCGCTCAAGCTCTACGACTACGCCGCAGTGATGGCCAACACAGTGGAGCTCTATCTCGACCCTGCGTATGCCGATAGCGCCGACAACGGCCTCTACAAGCTGGTGTACAACCTGGGCGTAGACAAGCGATTGGGGGGCTTTCGCTCCTATTCGGCGAACCTTTTGCCGGCGCCGGTCGGGGATCAGCCGCTGGTGACGGCGATCGACGGGATATTCGCGCTGGCCGGTCGCGCCACGGAGTTCTATACGTTCGGAAACAAAGCGGACTGGCCCGACTACAAACGGGAGATCAGCGAGCACGTCGCCGCCCTGCCCGACTCCGTCCGACTTACCCTGGCGGAGTTGCTGGTCAACCTGACCGAGGCCATAAAGTGGCGACAGATGGCCTTTCGCAATTGCGACCGGCTCGACATGGAGACAGCTTTCAACATCCGTGACCTGGCCGACACCCAGGCGGACGGTATGGTCTATTACGCGCAACTGGATGATATTGCGGCCACCATTGATCTGCCGTCGCTGCACTACGCCGCCCTGAAAACGGCCGCCGCCGCCGAGAAAGCCGAGAAGATACTGGCCCGATTCGCCGATCAGATTCCCGAAGGCTTCGAACTCGAACTGCGCACTCCGTTCGGCAAAGTGGCCGTGTTCTCCCGCACCTGCGACAGGGACAAGTCCGCTACGGCCCCATCGCCGCTCCCGGGGTATATCGAGTATGACGCCACCGGCTGTCTGCTTGTGGTTGATTTCGGACGCGATATCATCTATCAAGGCAGCCCCGGTGCGACTTCATCGCTGTCAAACCCGATTTCGGTGCTGATCGATCTGGGAGGCGATGATTACTACGGCTACGGCAGGCAAAAATACCCACCATCGTCAGGCGCTGGTCTGATGGGAGTGGGCCTGGTGATCGACAGCAAGGGTGATGACCATTATAACGGCTCCATCTTTGCCCAGGGTGCCGGGCTTTTTGGGGTCGGGATTCTGCTGGATCGGCGGGGCAACGACCGGTACCGGGCCGATCTATCGGCGCAGGGATGCGGGTATTTCGGTATCGGGCTCTGTTTCGACGCAACCGGTGAGGACACCTGCTATCTGTACGGCGACGGACAGGGGATGGGTGGTGTCGGCGGCGGGGTCGGCGTATGTGCGTCGTTTGAAGGTGATGACAGTTACAAGGCGGAGCCGTTTTCCGACGTCCACAATCGCGGCGATTACCATAGCAAGCACAAAATCAATGGCAACAATGCCCAGGGCGCCGGTTTCGGACGGCGCGGCGACGGTTCCGACGGCCATTCCTGGGCGGGTGGATTAGGGGCGATAATTGATATCCACGGTGACGACCATTACTACTCCGGCAACTGGACGCTGGGAGTCGGCTACTGGTTTGCGACCGGCATCGCGGTAGACCGCTACGGCGACGATGTCTATGAATCCTGCTACTTTACCCAGGGTTCCGGGGCGCACTATTGTAACGGCATCCTGCTTGACGAGTCCGGCCATGATCGCCACGAGCTCTATGAAACGGCCGGCGCGGGGTTGGGTTTCGGGTGGGACTACACCAACGCTCTTCTCATCAACAAGGGCGGCAATGACAGCTACCGCGCCAGGATGATCTCGATGGGCCTGGCGCAGATTCGTTCATGCGCCTTCCTGATCGACATTGGCGGCGATGACGTTTACCATCTTGGCCGGGGCACGCCCGGTCTCGGCGAGGCGACATTCCGCGCGGATTTCGCCGGACCTTCGCGCCTGACGCCGTACTATACCTACGCCAAATCCTTTGGCGGATTTATTGACATCGGCGGCACAGACCGGTATCTCGCATTTGACGATGACGGCGAGTCGGCTCATCCTGTGGCCGGTGACAACAGCCTCTGGCTTCAACCGGCCAGATCAGATTCCACTTTCGGGTTTGACAACTTCGGCGTCGGAATCGACACGGAAGGCGGTACTATTCCGGAACTCTTCAAATGGGACGATGCGGGTAATGCTCGCTGACATGGTAAATTAGGCCGGCATCTTCTCGAACCAAGTGCCTCACAGCTTGTGGTAGTCGTAGGTCGAGACCCCTGCGGTCTCGACAGATTCAAGTGTCAGAACCACAGGGGTTCTGACCTACAGCCTGGTGCCCCACACGCTTGCTGTTCCGTGGGCTGCAGACAGGCATTGCTGGTTTTTTCTTGTGCGACAGGCGCCCCGTTTGCTCCATCCGTCGTACTAGCGAAAGCCAGTATCCAGACTTCGAATCCAACCTGGATTCCGGGTCAAGCCCGGAATGACAACGGGAGGTTGCGTCGGGTGGCCGTTTCAAACTTGTTTGGAACGGGGTTCAGCCCGGGAAGAGACACCCCCAAACAAGTTTGAGAGTGCCACCCAGCCGGTTCTTGCACGGGCAGCAGCCCACCCGGTGCCCCACACATCCGTAGGGTGGGTCCGTCCTCGGACCCGCCTTTGTCGGCAGGTTTGAAGACAAACCTACCCTACAAATGATGGATTCCGGGTCAAGCCCGGAATGACGAAAGAGTAGATTGAAACCCCACGCACAAAAAACCGGGGACTGGATAACCAGTCCCCGGCAAAAGATCAAGCGATC
>CBFDBU010000012.1:0-82775 GCA_965603125.1 uncultured bacterium
CCGCCTTCTGCAAGGTGCGCGACTTCCCGTCGGACGAGTACGTCGTCATGGCCACACGCAACGGCATGATCAAGAAGACGCCGCTGGATGCCTTCTCCAACCCGCGCGTGGTCGGAGTCAACGCCATGAACCTGCCGAAGGACGACGAACTGATCGAAGCCGCAATAACCGACGGCTCCTGCGAGATCGTCCTGGCCTCCCGTAAAGGAATGGCCATCCACTTCCCGGAAAGCAAGGTCCGGGGCATGGGTCGAACCGCATACGGCGTCAAGGGAGTAAACCTTGCCAAAGGCGACTACTGTATCGGCATGGTAGTAGTGCGGCGCGACTGCTCTCTTCTGGTTGTCACCGAAAACGGCTACGGCAAACGCTCCCAGATAAGCGACTACCGGATCACCAATCGCGGCGGCAAGGGGATCATCAACGTCAAGACCTCCGAGCGCAACGGCGAAGTGGTGGCGATCAAGGAAATTTTAGACGACGACGAATTGATCCTGATCACGAAAAACGGTATCGCCAACCGCCAAGCGGTAAGGGACATCAAGGTCATCGGCCGCAACACTCAGGGGGTACGGCTGATTTCACTTAAGGGTGACGATCTCGTCACCGACGTCGCCCGCCTCGCCAAGGAGGGGTAGGGGGGCGTCGCTACCTCCTACGGACACGGCGGTGGTTCGGGGCCACTGTTAAACATATAGTCCACTAAGTAGACCAGATCGGCGATGTCGATCGGTTCTACGCCACTTCCGTCTATGTCGCCTTCGTCGGAGCAAGGCGGGGCGGGACCACCGTTGAACATTAGATCGACCAGGTAGACAAGATCAGCAATATCGATCGGCGGCACTCCGCTATGGTCTACGTCACCGCGGATGGCACAGCATATGGGATCGCAGGCATCGCCAATACCGTCACCGTCGAGATCTTCTTGATAATGGTTGAAGACTGAGGGACAGTTGTCCGAAAAGTCGTAGATACCATCACAATCCCAGTCATTAGGAGCCGGACAGGGAACCACGTGAAAGCAGTGCGGACCATCCCAGGAGGGGGTAAGCGGTCCGGTAGCGGCGTCCCACATCCAGTCGCCGGCTGGCGGAAACCAACATGTGTCCAGACATATCTCACCCTCATTATAACAATTCCCTACTGACAGCAACTCAATAGTGAAGGCTATCGAGTCATAGTAGGCTGGGAATCCACTGCTGCACTCCGCCAAGCCGAAGAAGCCGACCGTATCGGCTCCGGAACCGTCGCAACTGAACGGAATGATTGCCACCACGTTGAATAGTCGTTGGCAATGACAATTGGTATCAGTGTCACCTCCCGTGGTCGAGTACCACTCAAGTCCTGTAGGAGAGTATACGCGAAATCCACTCGTCATGGCCCGTACGGGTCGCCACTGATCATTGGTCACGCGAAGGTGAAAAGTGGCGTCCCTCCCGGACATGAGTCCCCCGGGGTATAGTTCACCATCAACATGGTCCAGTGTGATCGACCCGCTGATCGGGGCGTCACACTCCGAGGTTTCGTCACAGTACATCCCAATGGCGGAACTATGGAAAATGAAGTACGTCAGGTGCCACAAATCATGCACGTTTACACCAGCACAACCACCAACATTCGCTGCAATCATTGATTCAGGCGGTGCGCCACTGATCGCCATCCAATCGACCATCCACACCCAGTCCACAATATCCGGTCCAACGCCATCGCCGTTTATATCACCGCAGACGTATCCCTGGGCGGTGACATTCGCCACAAGTAGCAGACTCAACACAACCATTACCACACTACCGCATTTCATGGCTACTCCCTCTTTGAAGCTTCATATTCTGCCTCCGTGTCATGTACCAGAGTAGGCATCCAGAGAGAAACTCTACAGCCATATACCCTGGATGTGCACCACCTTACATTTTAGTATAAGGAAACTGGACTGGTGTGTCAAGTTTTTTCTGCGTTTGGAGCCAACCCAAATCTTCCCCCCTGCCGGAACTGCCTGCAAACAGGGCGTTTAGGGGCTATGGTACAACGCTTGAGGCATACCACCCATCCTCTACATCAATGAAACGGTAGCGACAAGGCAGGCATAAGAAAACCCCGCTCTCGTGGGGAGCAAGAGCGGGGAAAACACTGCAGGGAGGGTACAGGTCGAGGCAGAGGGGCGGCTCGCTATTTCAGCAAGACCATTTTTTGCGACTCTGAATACTCGCCCGTGTCCAAACGGTAGAAATAGACACCGGACGCCACCGGCGCGTGGTCGGCATCGGTTCCGTTCCAGTCAACGAAGTGATTACCCGCCGACTGCGTTTCATCAACCAGGATGGTGACCAGTCGGCCCGCGACGTTGTAGACCGACAGTCTCACGCGAGAGGCACGAGGCAGGGAGTAAGCGATAGTCGTGTTTGGGTTGAACGGGTTGGGGTAGTTCTGCGCCAGGTGAAACCGGGCGGGCAGTTCGTCGGGGTCATCGTCGACATCAAGACTGAGTGTCCACTGCGCCACTGCCGCGGGGACGTTCGAGATATCGGCCGGGTTGCCGGACTCGTCGACTGCCTTGACGGCGACATAGTACAACTGTCCGGGCGTCAGACCGGTCAGGGTCCAGGCCTGAGGCGACCCGGCCGCAAGCGGCGACGGAGGGTTACCCATGGTGGTGACGAAGTTCCAGTTCGATTCCGTTATGGCCAGGTTGGACGCTTTTATCACGTAATGATCCGCCGTGCCGAGGTTGCCGTCGTCACCGGGAGCCGTCCAGACGATGTCGATCTCACCGATGCTCACACCCGGACTGGCGACGAGATCGGTGATTGCTCCCGGGGCTGTCTGATCGTCGTCGGCGACCGTAACGGCGGCAGCAAGGTTCGATATGCCGGACCAGTTGGGGACTTCGTCGCCCGTCTTGATTGCGAAGAAATAGACGGTGCCCGGCTGAAGGGCGATAACTGTAAAGCTCTCACTGCTTCCGGCCGGCTGCGGCGAGGGTTCGCCGGTGACCTGCCTGGCGCCGTCCCAGTCGGCCACCTCGGCCGAGTATCGTATGTCGTAGAGGCTGGCAGTACCGACGTGGCCGTCGGCTCCGGGGGCCGTCCAGGTGAGGGTCACGGTGGTGCTCGTGGGGTCGACAGCCAGCAAGTCGGATATAGTAGCTGGTGCTTCCTGACCCTGCGCCGGTTCGGTCGTTACCGTCAATATGTTCGAGAGAGTGGACCAGTTGGGTACCTCGTCGCCCGCCTTTATGGCGAAGTAATAAGTCGTGTTTGGCGTCAGCCCATCGACCACAAACGATTCCTGACTGCCGGCGGCCTTTGGCGACGGCTCACCGCCGGCCTGCGTGGCGGAACTCCAGTAGCCCTCGGTGATGACGGTGGTGGAATACCGTATGTCGTACGTTGTCGCGGTACCGGTGTTGCCGTCGTCTCCCGGCGCCGTCCAGTTCAACGTGACCGAGTTCGAGGTAGCGTCGGGCGCCATCAATTCCGCAGATGCTCTGCTGGGCGCCAACAGCGCGGATACGATCAGCAGCATCGGGATCACCATCTGGGGTAGGCCCGGAAAGATACGGTACAAGCAGCCCGTTACGCCCATAGTTATCTCCCTTATCAGCAACCTGGACATTCCTTGCAGCCATTGGTTGCAACTGTAGTGCCGAGGCGGTCGAAACTGTCCAAGTGGCACGCCATCAGGAAGTTAGGATCCATATCGGAATCCCGCTCCCGGCTCCAAAGAGGTGCCCGGTGTATCATTGGTAACCAATGGTCAATCCGTGAACACAGGCCGTCGGTTCCGTCTGGCGGCTGTACTTTCATCCGGTTACCGTCACCGATCAGTCACGGTACATTGCCCCCGTCCTCTAAGCGTTGAATCGGTAGTTCCCACTAAAACTGAACACGCTCCCGGCCGCGAGGCGCAACGGGCATTCTCCCCAAACACTGCGCGCCGGGCAACGACACGATAAACGTTACCCGGCGCAGTGCTGATAGCGGACGAGTACTTACCTCAGACTCACGGTGTGCTTGCCTGAAGATTGGTGATGGCGTCCGGGGGAGTCTGGTCCGGTATGATTGCGCTGACAACGTTGGAAAGCGCCGACCAGTTGGGCACTTCGTCGGCCGTCCTGACGGCGAAGTAGTATGTTGTCTCCGGCTGCAGTTCGGCTACCGCGAACGTCTCCTGGCTGCCGGCAGCCTGGGGCGCAGGTTCACCGGTAGCCTGTGCGGCCGCATCCCAACCGGCTTCCGTGATCGGCGACGTTGAATACCGTACGTCATAGACGCCGGCAGTGCCGACGTCTCCGTCATCGCCGGGCGCGGTCCAGGTCAGGGTCACGGACGAGCTGGTAAATCCAATCGCCTGCAAGTCGGCAATGGCGTCCGGGGCGTTTTCTTCGGGGCCGGTACTGGCGCCGGCGACATTGGATAGCCCGGACCAGTTGGGGACTTCGTCACCCACCTTGATCGCAAAGTAGTAAGCAATGCCCGGCGACAGACCACTTACCACGAATGACTGGGCGCTACCGGCCACCGCAGGCGACGGTTCTCCGGTCACCTGCACGGCCGCGTCCCAGTTGGCCTCGGTAATGGCAGCGGTCGTGTACCTGATATCGTACGTACTGGCGGTGCCGACGTTTCCGTCATCACCGGAGGCAGTCCAGGTCAGCGTCAAGGAACTGCTGGTGGGATTGACCACCTCAAGATCCGCCACGGGAGCGGGCGCATCCTGTTCGGGATCGGTTGTGGCGTTGACGACATTCGACAGAGCCGACCAGTTGGGTACCTCGTCCGCAACCTTCATGGCAAAGTAATAGATCGTACCGGGATCAAGGTTGCCGACCGAAAACGATTCCTGGCTCCCGGTTGCCTGTGGCGCCGGCTCGCCGGAGACCAGGGTAGCCGCGCTCCAGTTGGCTGCCGTTATGGCGGAAGTGGAATACCTGATGTCGTACTCGGCAGCTGTACCCACGTCGCCGTCGTCACCAGGCGCCGTCCAGGTCAGAGTAATGGAATTGGGACTAGCACTGCTCGCAAGAAACTGCGCCCGCGCCTGGGGCGGCATACACAAGACGCTGATCAAACAGCCCGCGGCTACGACCGATCGCAGGACGCGCCAGGCTGACCGGTCGCTCAACAGCAAATCTCTCATGACTTTCTCCATGGTTAGGCTTGTGCCCGTCGTTCGGCCCGCAGCAGGGCAAGCAAACGCAGTACCGCCCGGCCCCCAATCGCACAGGTCGCGTGCAGCGAGTAACTTAGCGGCTTGTTCGCAAAGGCGTTCTTGGGATCCGGCGGCGTTTCAGTGTGCGAATCCCTGCCAGTGACCAGCGTTTCAACACGAAACACCCGACTGTGCTCAAGGCATGTGCCTGAATTGTGGCCGGACAGATGGAGGCGCCAGGGCAATGATTCCCCTGCGGCGCGGGCGGCGCAGGAAGGTCACTTGATCAGTTTCTGGCGGTATTCCTTGTATTTCCTGAGATACTCGCGGATCCTGGATTCCCGGCCGACATCATTGGGCTGGTAGTATTCCCTGCCCTTCAATTCCTGCGGCAGGTATTCCTGGTCGGTGATGGCGTCCGGAAAATCGTGGGCATAACGGTAGTCTTTGCCGTAGTCGAGCGCTTTCATCAGGGACGTGGGTGCGTTGCGGAGACCGAGCGGCACGGGGAGAGAACCCATCTCCGCGGCGTCGGTTTGGGCTCCGGTAAAGGCGGTGTACGAGGCATTGGACTTCGGTGCGCAGGCCATGTAAATCACGGCCTGAGCAATGGCTAATTCCCCTTCGGGAGAACCGAGGAAATGATAGGCGTCCCGGGCGTTGAGGGTCAGCGTGAGGGCGTACGGGTCGGCCAGGCCGATATCTTCCGAGGCAAAACGGACCAACCGCCGGATGATGTACATCGGGTCTTCGCCACCATCCAACATTCTGGCCAGCCAGTAGAGGGAACCGTCCGGATCGCCTCCGCGAATAGTCTTGTGCAGGGCCGATATCAGGTTGTAGTGTTCTTCCCCGGCCTTATCATACAGGGGTATCCCCTTCTGATGGACCTGCCTTAGTATCTCCAGGGTGACCGGTTTGCCCCGGCCCACGAAAGCCGCCGCAGCTTCCAGCAGGGTGAGTCCCCGGCGCGCGTCGCCATCGGCAGCCGCGGCGATAAAATCAAGTCCGGTGTTATCGACGGCCAGGTCCATATTGCCAAGACCGCGCTCCCGATCGCTCAAGGCCCTCTCGATCAGCGTTCTGATATCCTGCTGCGACAGCCTCTGGAGAGCGCAGACCCGCATCCGCGAGAGCAGCGCCGAGTTTACCTCGAAGGACGGGTTCTCGGTCGTGGCGCCGATGAGTATGGTATCTCCTTTCTCGACGTACGGTAAGAAGGCGTCCTGCTGCGCCTTGTTGAAGCGATGGATCTCATCGATAAAGACGTATGTACGGCGACCGGACATCTTGAAATAACTGGCCGCCTTGGAGATCACCTGCTTGACCTCTTTGATACCTGAGACTACCGCCGAAAAGCGCACAAACTGCCCTCGGGTCGACCTGGCAATCAGTTGGGCCAGGGTGGTCTTTCCGGAACCGGGAGGCCCCCAGAAGATCAGTGACCCTACCTTATCGTTTTCGATGGCCTGTCTTAGAGGAGTGTTCGGCCCGACAATCTTTTCCTGCCCCGCAAATTCGTCAAGAGTCCGGGGACGCATGCGGTCAGCCAGCGGTGTCGCTGCTATTCGGGCCTGCTCGTCAGGTTCCGCGCCGTCGGTGAAAAAATCCATGCAATAATATAGACCGGGCGCCCCGGCCTTACAATCACAAATTGCGCCCTGAAGAATCCATTGAGGCAACGGTAAGTCTTCGACTCATAGATTTCGCAACAAGTCCGATATGCAAGTATAGTACCTGCCACCAGGAGCGAAAGCTCAAGACGGTCGAGAGAGAGGCGCAGGCCGGTCCGGGCGCTTCCCTTGCGGGCTGCCGTCGCTACCGGTGACAGCGAACCAGTGTGATTTAGGGAGGGTACGATAATAGGACAGGGGGATTGTTGGTGTCGCAGACATCTTCGGTTGTGAGCACAGAGGACACCGGCTCGGACGGGCTTGCCAAGCTGCGGATTGCATTCGTGAACTGGCCCGTGGATGAAAGGAACGTTACGTGTTGTGATCTTTTGGATGGAACCGACCTGGGAGAGTGCGACCTTGTCTTCTTTGACCCGCTGCAATTCGCGAGAGATCACCAGCTATGGACGAACGTTGAAAGCATCTCGGAAACCGGGTACGTTTCCCACACCGAGACGGAGTTCCTGCAGTACCTGGCGGGTATTAAGAAAGTCTCGGAGGGCTTGCAGGCCGTTCTGGCGAGCGGCGGTACGCTGGTAATCCGGTCGAACATCCCCAAAGGCTACATCAAAGTGCATAAGAAAAGCACCGCCGCAATAAAGGGGTATACGGAGACAGTGATGCCGGTTTTCTTCTGGTTGGAGGAATTCCTCGGCAAGTACTCCTTTCAGTACTGCAACACCAGGACGTTGAAGTTCCTCGTGCCCAAGAACCCTTTGCGCCACGTCTTTAGCGAAACCGCGGTCAACTGCCTGCAGACCCTGAAAGCGGTGGGGAAAGGCAAGCGGGAAGTCATAGCCGGCACCGGCTCAACTTTCCGCGTTCCGGCTATATCGAAAATCACGTTCGACACCATTCCCGGCCAGGTATACCTGATTCCGCAGTTCATTATCAAGGGTGAACCGGAGCATTTGATAAAGGCTTTCCGGGATGTATGTCAGAGCAGGGGGACCGGGTCGGTCAGGCCGCGCTGGCTGACGTATTACGAGAACGAATTGCGGTATTTCAGCCCCTACCGGGCAGAGCTGGAAAAGCTGGACCTGGAAATCGAGGCGCTAAAAAAACAGAAGGGGATCATCCTGTGTAAGCAGGCCGATATAGACCGACTGGCTGATCTGCTGTTTGAAAACGAAGGCGAATTAGTTGCTGCGGCGCGGACGGGCCTGGAAACGATCGGCTTCGACTGTGCTGAACCTCCCGGTAATATAATTCAGGAAACCTTCGGGGCCTCGTTCCGAGATGATACAATCTACCGTACCCTGGTCAGGGTTGCCAGCAGCAACAGAGGTCCGATCCGGGCGGCCGAACTGCACAAACTTCTACAGTCGATAGATTCGAATAGTCTGAAAGTCGGACTCAAAGGCATCCTGATCGGCAATGCCTCGCGCAGCTCGCAGCCCGAGCGGCGGGAGCACTGGTTCGATGCCAAGTGCCTGGAACTGAGCAAGCAGCACGACATCTGCCTGCTGCCGACCTATGAATTGTTTATGATAGTGTGCTACGTCATGACCCGAAGGTCGGCTGACAACATTGAGGATATCAAGTTGTCCCTCCGGCGGGACATCTTCTCATGCGACACTCAGTTTGCCGTCAATCGCAAGAAATACGCCATTTGACCGTGAACCTGCTTGATTAGCGGAGTCCATGCTGCATGCACCCAGGCTCCGATTGATCGGACATAACTCCTCTCCACTTATGCCTTTCCCTGGTTCGTGAATTGATAACGTTCCCGGGAATCGGTTCCCAGAAGCGCCGTTGAATCTGCGCACCGACCTATTGCCTTGACAACTTTATGATTGATAGTATCTTGTGGGGAGAAGAAGGTATTGAACATTCCTTGGTGAGCGCCCGTCTTTCTTAACAGGAATCTTTGAATCCGCCCACCTCACAGCCAAGGATATTATGGGACGGGGACCATGTACTTAATCCGCCCGAAATCGCTGCCGTCGGCCATTATTCTCCTGGCGCTTCTGTGCGCTTCGGCCGGTGCGGTCTATCGCTCATCCGGACCGACCGGGCCGGTTCCGGGCAAGTTCATCGTGAAGCTCAAACCGAACGTCCGGCCCCAGATGCTTTCCCAGTCCCTGGGCAAGGAAGACCATCTGTATCGGTTCTCAAACGTTATCGTCAGAGGTAATCTTGAAGGAAGCGGGAACTGGGACCGGGTCTATGTGCTGATCTGTTCGGGCCGGTCGTTGGGAGCCGATGGCGTAGAAGCGATGCTTGGCGAGGAGAACATCGAATACGTAGAGCCGGACTACTACCTGGAGTTCTTCGACTATCCTGATGACTCGCTGTTTTCCAACCAGTGGTATCTCCGCAACGAGGGGCAGGAATACCTCGGTATCGAGCGCTTCGAGGGGAACGGGAACGATCGACTGGTGCTCAAGAGCGGTACTCCCGGCGAAGACATCCACCTCGCTGCGCTATATGGTGACCCACCGGTTCAGACTGCCAGAGTGGTCGTGGCTATTGTCGATACCGGCATCGATCTGGTTCACCCGGAGCTGGCCGGCCGCCTCTGGAAAAACCGGGACGAGATCCCCGGGAACGGCGTTGATGACGATCACAACGGATTTGTTGACGATACCATCGGCTATGATATTTCGGGTGACCTCATGACTCTTTTTGACCCTGTCGGCGACAACGATCCCACGGACTCATTAGGTCACGGCACCCACATCGCCGGGATCGTGGGAGCCAACGCCGATGGTCGGGGTGTGGTCGGGATCAGCCCAGAGGTCGAGATAATGCCCGTCAAGATCCGACCCAACGCCACCAACGCGGTGGGCGCCGCCGGCATAGTCTATGCCGTCAACGCGGGGGCGCAGGCAATCAACATTAGTTGGGGGACTCCCTTCGAATCGGGGCTGTTGCGAGAGGCGATTGCATTCGCCCGTCAGAACGGTGTTTTTGTCGCAATCGCTCCCGGCAACAGCGGCGGCAGCGACAGATTCTTCCCGGCCGCCTATGATTCGACCTTCGTTGTCGCCGCCGGCAACTCCGACGGCTACATGACCGATTTCTCGACCTATGGCGCTCATATCGACATCGTAGCCCCCGGCCTGGATATCCTCTCTCTGCGGGCGGCCGGCACCGATATGTACAGCAGCCTCGGCGAACCCCACGTCCGGATCATTGGTGACGAAGGTCTCTACTACCTTGCCGACGGCACTTCGATGGCGACCCCAACCGTAGTGGGCGCGGCGGCCTTGTTGCTTGCTATCAGACCCGACCTTTCTCTTTCGGCGCTGGAAGAAATCCTCCTGCTGGGAGCGGACGATCTGATAGACCCCCTCAATACCGGAGACACGCTCTATGGCCGCGACACGATTTCCGGTTTCGGCTATGTCAACGTCGATGCTTCGCTGTCACTTCTCAAGCACGGGGGATTGTTTTTCACTCAGCCGGAACGACGACGTCGGTACACGGAGGATTTTCCTGTCAAGGTCGCTTCCGTGGCCGACTACGAAGGAAGTTGGCGGCTGGATTATTCGGTGGGACCCGGTTGTGAAGACTGGATGTTTCTGGCCGGTGGCGATTCAATTCCGGGGGATGCGGTGCTCTACATGTTCAACGATACCACCATTGAGGGGCATCTCAACTTCAGGCTGACTAATCAATACGGCTCCCGATCTTTCACCAACTGCATTCATGTCAGGCAGCGGCGGCTGGCCATCACATCTCCAGCGCCCGGAACTGAACTCAAGTACAATATCCCTGTCCATGGCAACGCCTATGGGCCCGGTTATGACTCGATGAGCCTTTTCTACCGTCGGAGCGACGATCTGCAAGTCGCTCTGAGCAACTCCACCGGGGAGTTCTTCGACTCCCTCCTGAGCGTCTGGACCGTGTCGGGAGTGGATACCGGCAGTTTTACTCTTCACCTGAAGGGCTACTATGCTTCCTGCGTTCTTGAGGATTCGGTGATGATTCGAATCGTCACCGCTTTCGCCTACGGGTGGCCGCAGAAGATGGCCGGAAGGGCCGGTATTACTGCGGCCTGTGCCGACCTCAACCGTGACGGACGCAATGAGATCGTGGTGACCACCAGCAGCGGACTCTACCTGTTTGAGGCCTCCGGAGAGATGATTCCCGGTTACCCGGTGCTCGTGGACCAGGACCTGCGGTGCGTGCCGGCCATTTACGATGTTGACCGCGACGGGCAGGACGAAGTGATCTGCACCGGCCCGGACGGCATCCACGCGTTCAAGTATGACGGTTCGTATGCTGACGGCTGGCCGCAACAATGCTTCACCGGTCAGATCGGCGGGGGTTATGGTTACCCCAATCCGACCGTGACCGCCCTGGGGCCGGGAGAGGATTCCGCCGTGGTCATCATCAATAAACTGGGCCAGATATTGGCGTATGAATTCAACGGTGATTCCTACTTCTTTTCACTTGGCGGGCTGTTTGCGTCCTTTGATCCACGAGTCTCCGATTCGTATGGTTATGGCGGCTCGACATCGCCGTTTGTTACTGCGGTCGATCTGACCGGCAACGGCATTAACGAAGTGGTGGCTTCCTACACGTCGCCGGCGCCATACTCCGGAATCGGCGTTTTTGAAGGCCGCACCGGTCGACCGGCTTTCGGCCTCTCGGACCCGGTTGTTCAGCCTATTCTGTTCGTGGACGGCACCGTCCTAGCTGATCTCGACGGCGACCACCTCCCCGAAATCATCACCTTGGGGAGAGACACGCTGTCGATTCCGCGAATCTGGGTCCGCACTGCGGGCCTTGAGGAGGTGCCCGGCTGGCCGGTGGCGCTGCCGGCGGTAGCTCACTGGATCGGCTCCTACCCGGTGGCCGCCGATCTCGATCTGGACGGCGTCCCGGAGATCATGTGCACTTTCTTTGAGTATGATATGGCTTCGCTCTATATCTTCACGGCCGAGGGAGCGCCGTACCTGCTGCGAGAGGGACGTCCCGCCGGGGAGGTTTACACCCAGCCGGTCACTTTTGGCACTCCAACGGTGGCCAATCTGACCGGTGATGAGTACCCCGAAATCATAATCCGTTCCGGTCATGTTCTGCCTGGCACCGGCAACGAGATGGTCTACATTCTCGACCACCGGGCACAGCCAATACCCGAATGGCCGGTGATTACTCCCACCAGGCCCAGCCGCACTTTCTCTTCCCGGTACGCACCTCTGGTCGACGACATCGACGGCGACAACAAAGTGGAGTTGATCATGGCCAGCGACGGCCTGGAAGTCCTGGTATGGGACTTCGATGCCTCCTACGACGAGGGCAGGAACAAGGCGCGATTCCTGATGGATAATCTCAACAGCGGTGTCTGGCCTCTTGGCGTGGGGGAACCGACCGACGTTGAAGGGGAGCCGGAAACGGTTCCGCTGACCGCCTCGCTGGCCCAGAATTATCCCAACCCGTTCAACCCCACAACGATCATACGCTTCAACCTGCCGCGTGGCGCCGATGTCAAGCTGGATGTCTTCAATATACTCGGGCAAAAAGTGGCTACGCTTATTGATCGCAGGCTACCGGCCGGTCCGCATGAAGCGGTTTTCGACGGGACAGGACACGCGACGGGAGTTTATTTCTATCGCCTGAAGACCGATGATCTCCGGCTCACGATGAAAATGGTACTGCTCAAATGAGACGCCTGATCCTGCATACGGTCCTGCTCATGGCGCTGGCGGCGGCGGCCTGGCCGACAAACGACCGTTTTCCCGACTACACCTTGCTGTGGAACCGGTTCACCTCCGTGATGGTGATCGATGGATATGCCATAGCTTTGTCGCCAGACGGGGTAGTAGTCTGTGAGTACCTTTCGGACCACGCCATATTCGTCCAGGCAGGCCAGTTGTTCCTCGACGACTACCCCCTGGCGATGAAGGCATACGGTGATCTGCTGGTCGTAAAGACGCTTGACGAACGCCTCCTCTATGTCGACATCGGCCACCTGCCCGAAATAAGTGCTCTCGGCCAGTTCGATCCGGGGGTGCCGTTTGCGGACTTCATCCTCGAGGGACAGAACCTGTACATCTCCGCCTGGTTTGAGGGCGTCTGGCGTTTCACGCTGGACGGTTTTAACAGCGCTCAGTTTGCGGACTCAAGCATGAAAGGCATTCTGGTGAGCCAGTTGCACCTGGAGAACGACACCCTCTACGTGCTTGACGAATACAACGGCATAATGCGCTACGACGTATCGAACGGCAGCCTGAACGGCTTTGTAGATTACCTCTACATTCCGGTCAGAGCTTCGGGATTCTCCCATGACGACGCCTTGCTTTTGATCTCGGCTGCCGGCAGCGGCGTTCTCCTGGGAGAGTTCGGCCACGTCGGCTCAGGTATTATTGACTCCATCGGCGGTCTGCCGGCTCCGCAGAGAACTCTGTTTACGGACAGCGCGTATGTGTTTGTCAGTGACCGCCTTGTAACTCTTGTCGATCGAAGCGATTACGACCAGCGCCTGACCATACCCATAGGGGATGACCTTGTCGACGGAGACCTGATTGTCCTGGATGGAGTCTATAACATGCTGCTTCCCGGCGCCGAGGGAGGACTCGTTCTCTACAGCCTTGAGGATTTCGTCGGGCCGGTTGTGGCCTTTGATCGTCCGGGTCCTGTCAGCGATGTTCTTCTGTACGCGAATCGGTTGTTTACCGGCGGTCGGGCTAATCCGGTTGACGTCTACACGGTCGGCCCGGAAACGGAACCGCGGCTCAATTACACCATCGGCGACGGCCTGACCAACGTGGCCGACATGGACAACAACGGCGATACTCTGATTATTCTCTATTCCGACTGGAACGTCGTGACCTTAGTGGGGAGGAGCTCAAACCCGAATCATTTCTTGGAAGCCTCATTCGTGGTCGACGATACCAGCGCGTTTGGCATAGAGTACCTTGATCGCTGGGAAGACGGCAGCGGCCTGCTCGTGCTGGGGCGCAAGACGATCAGCATCTACGGCATCAGTGGTGAGGACATCGAACTCACCGCCGCCTGGAGCCTTGAGGATGAGGTAAGCGCTGTGGCCCTCCGGGATTCGGTGCTGGTGGTGGCCGGCGACGCCAACCGGATAGACGTCTTCCGAATCACCCCCGATCTTGAACTGGAGCTTCGTTCGTCGATCAATATCGATGCCCCGGTCCATGAACTGTTGTTTCTCGATGACTATCTTGTCTATTTTGAATTCGACCTGATGAACTATGTCGACCTGTCCGACCTGACGCTGCCGGTGATTGAGACGACAGTCCTGATGAGTGTTCCGGTGACCAGAACCGTTGTCCGAGATGACCGGCTCTATACGGTCGGCGAGGAGGGAGTCGGCATTTTCAGCCTTGACGGTCTATACCCGAGCCTGATTGACTACGGCGGCCGTACGGGTGATTTCCTTTCGGTTGATGGCAACGTCATGGCCACCACCAACGGCGAATCGGTACACCTCTACTTCCTGCAGGACGGCATGCTCACCGACGTGGAGGAGTGGGATACCGAACCGCTGCCCGAGCGGTGTGTCCTCCGGCAGAACTATCCCAACCCCTTCAATCCCTTTACCTGGATAGATTACAGCCTTCCCAGGCGATCCAGCGTCAGGCTGGTAGTGTTCAATCTTCTCGGTCAGGTGGTGAAAACGATAGTGGACGGCGAGCGAGCAGCCGGTCACCATACCGCTTTCTGGGATGCCCGCGACGAAACCGGGGCGCCCGTCGCCAGCGGTGTTTACTTCTATCGGCTTACGGCGGGTGACGTGGTTGAATCTCGAAAAATGGTCCTGGTCAGATAGGCCCCGATACAATTGCTACCCTCGCCTGATCCCCGAAAGTGAGCGACTGTGCGCCCAGCGGACGTCCGTATGAAGCATCGCAGGCGGTGTTAACGACGTAAAAACGATAAAACCCTGAAGAGGTTAATCCACGGGGTCTTATGAAAAACAAAAACCAGTGTATTTCAAAACTCAGAAATACTATGATTGACTATGCTGCATCAGAAAGAACACATAACCGTAGTAGCTGGAGTATTTGCGGTAGAGGTCGATCTCCATCTGGACAGAATCGATCATCTCAATCCGTTCCGGGTCTGTGGCATACTTCTTCCGAAATGATTGAAGCCGATCTCCCAGTGGATGGTAGTATGACTCTTTCCACGCTGACTCCGGTAGAGTGAAATGCCCTAAAAGGTCATATTCACAGTTTTTAATAGTTGCCACGTTGGAATCAATATCCACCATAACAGGATACTCGTTGGCAAAGAATTGACGGCACTCTGCCGGTGGGTCTGGCCGTAACCAGGAAAGCTCAGAGACCGCCAGCAGCCCTTCTGGTGCCAGCAGATTATGACATACTGCCAACCCTTCACGGAAGCCCATGTTATATAGAGCTCCCTCCGACCAGATCAGATCAAAAGAACCCTCGGCCAGCCCCAAATCGCACATATCTCTCTGGTAAAGTTGTATTTTACCCGAAACACCCTCGGCTTCAGCACGGCGCTGCAACTCGTCTAAGTATGGCTGATGGTTGTCCACAGCCAAGATTGTCCCGTCAATATGTTTAGCCAATTGAATAGTTTGCGCGCCGTTACCACAACCTATATCCAGAATTCTGAGCTTAACAAGACCTGGCTCATCCGTACGTTTCGGTCTCGCCGAAAGTAGCACGCCTAACGCTTGCATAGTTGAGTGGTCGTCTCCAGGGCCAAGGCGGGGCAAAGAGGCATCGAAAAGCTCGTAAAAGAACTCCATTTGCTCGTTATCGTTCATTGTCCATATCTCCTTAATTCCGTGGGCGGCAAACCCCCAGTCTGCCCCTGACCTACCTTTGGGATAGCCTCAGAGCGTACACCAACCACACGAACGATGCTAATCTGTCTCTTTGGTAGTGCCTTCTGTCCGGGACTTCCGCTCGTCGTATCGCAGGTCCATTTGATAGTAGGTGTCGCGGCTCTGAGGGTTCTGGGGATCGGTAATCTGCACCGGGACGGCGCTCGGGTTCTCGCCCGGTCTGTGGAACACCTGGCTGACCACGCCGTAGCCGGTCGGATAGTAGGTAGCTTTCAGGACATGGTCCCATGACCACGCCCTGGCCGGCGCCGGGTATGAAGCACGCCCCTCCATGCGGAACTCGTAGACTCCGGCTGGTCTGTAGTAGACACGCGAGACATAGACCGGGAAGTAACAGTCACCGCTGTTGACGTAGCCGCTCAGCCCGCCCATAGAGTAGTATGGGAATTGTGTCCCTCCGCCCGCGGTCTCGTCGATCTGCACCAGTGCTGTGTTGGGACCGGTGGTGCCGCTCAGGACAAGGTAACATTTTCCCTCAAGCACAATGTAGCCGTCGGCCGGCGTCTCGATCTCCACGACTACCAGGTCCGTCATCTCCATCGTGACTAACATTACCGGATAAACATTGATATTGTAAGTGATGCCGGGCTCGTCCAGCAGTTCCGCAGAGTTGACGGATGAGTCGGGAAGGACAACGCTCCCATCGCCGACACTGTCACCCTCAAGGCGCATCAACTCCCGACCGCTCCGATCATATACGGAGAGCCGGTGTTCGTCGGCGAATGTCTTGATGGCCACGGCGTCATCGGAATCACGTACTTCCAGGTTTGCTGCCCGTTGCGCGTAGGGAACGCTTGACAGCCGTGTCCGTGGCGTCATGGGTGTGCCGTCGATCGAAATCTCGAGGAACAACCGGCCGTGCTGTTCAAACAGTGTCGTCGGTAGCGGTTCTGTCGAGCCGAGAAGATGCGAGAACAGACCATTGACAGTCGTTACAACGTCGCTCTCCGACCACAGGGGATCGCCGCCGAGGGAATCGGCATGCAAGGCAAACGCTATCGGGTAGGTGGCATCCGGTACGGGACTCCCGGAGTCATCGGTCAGGCGACCCTGATAACTGATCGTTTGCTCCGCTCCCGCCTCAGCGGCAGATGGTGCCGCAAGAATCACTACCGCCAAAGCAGCTAACAGTCTGAAGCCGATACCGAGCCTGGTCATGGTACTCCTGTTGACGCCTGATTGTCCATCGTGTGATCTGTCCTGTGACTCAATATCGACATATTCCGTGATTCCCGCAACTGTTAATCCCCGGTCTCCGGCGACATGCTTGACACCGGCCTTCGCCTGGCGTACCTTGCAGGCTCGGTACCGAGAAAACCCTGTACGACACGAAAGGTTCAAGGAATCATGTCAAGACACCGCTTGATGCTAATCCCGGCACTCTCAATTGTTACCCTGGTGGTGATGTCCCCGGGGTGCCTGGTTGAGAAAGTGTCGCCGCCCGTGGCCAAAGTAGACGCGAAAGTCGACACCCTGTTTGGCCGGACGATGGTCGATAACTATCACTGGCTTCGTGACCGCGGCAACCCGGAAGTGATCGCGTACCTCGAGGCCGAGAACGAGTACACCGACAAGCTCATGAAGCACACCGGGGCGTTTCAGGAAAAGCTCTACCAGGAGATCGTGAGCCGGATCAAGGAAACCGACCTGTCGGTACCCGTCAAACGGGACGAATACTACTACTATTCGCGAACCGAAGAAGGCAAACAGTACAGCATCTACTGCCGCAAGAAAGGGAGCCTTGACGCACCCGAGGAGATCCTTCTCGATGTAAACCAACTGGCCGAGGGGCTCGAGTTCACGCGCCTCGGTATCTATGAGGTCAGCCCCAATCACCGGCTGCTGGCCTTCGCGGTCGATACCTCCGGCAGCGAACGCTACACACTGCGGGTGAAAGACCTGGAGACAGGTGAGCTTTTCCCGGACGTCATTGACAGTGTGGCCACTTCGTTCGAGTGGGCCAATGACAACAAGACCTTCTTCTATACCGTGGTCGACGACACCTGGCGGCCGTTTGAGCTTTATCGCCACGAACTGGGCCACCCGGTCAGCGACGACGTTCTCATCCTTCGCGAAGACGACGAGGCATTCTGGCTGGGTGTCTCCAAGTCAAAAGACATGAAATACCTGTTCATCAATCTGGGCAGCCAGACGTCCTCGGAGGTACTCTTTCTCGACGCCGACCGGCCGACCGGCAGCTTCAGAATGATCCAGCAGCGGGAACACGAAATGGAGTATGCGGTGTCTCATCATAGAGACCATTTCTATATCGTTACCAACGATGAGGCCAGGAACTTCAAGCTGGTGCGCACGCCGGTTACCAGGCCGTCGAAGGAGAACTGGCAGGAAGTCATCCCCCACCGGAAGGATGTCAAGCTGGACCGGATCGAGGCCTTCCGGGACTACATGGCGCTCTACGAGCGCGAGAACGGGTTCAGGCAGATCCGCATCAGGGATATCGCTTCCGATCAGACGCACCGGATTGAATTCCCCGAACCGGTATACACCTGCTGGGGAGAGTACAACCCCGACTTCAACGGCGGGATTCTGCGCTTTACGTACATGTCGCTGGTCACACCCAGATCGGTGTACGATTACGATATGAAAACGAGGGAGCGTGAACTGAAAAAGCAAAAGGAAGTCCTCGGCGGATACGACCCCGAGCAGTACCAGTCGGAAAGGATTTATGCCGTAGCGCCTGACAGCACACTGGTTCCCGTCTCCATGGTGTACCGGAAGGGCATGATAAAGGACGGGTGCAACCCTCTGTATCTGTACGGGTACGGCGCCTATGGGATCAGCATGGATCCCTACTTCTCATCGAGTCGGTTGAGTCTTCTCGACCGGGGTTTTATTTACGCGACCGCCCATATCCGGGGGGGTGGCGAAATGGGACGCTACTGGTACGATGACGGAAAACTCCTGCACAAGAAAAACACCTTCACCGATTTCATTGCCGTTGCCGAATATCTGATCGCTGAGAAGTACACCTCACCGGATAAGTTGGTGTGTAGTGGAGGCAGCGCCGGGGGGCTGCTCATTGGAGCCGTGGTCAACATGCGGCCGGACCTCTTCAAGGCGGTCGTGGCAGAAGTCCCCTTTGTGGATCTCATGAACACCATGCTTGACGAGGATATACCCCTCACCGTGATCGAATACGAGGAATGGGGCAATCCCAACGAGAAGGAGTACTTCGATTACATGCTTTCCTATTCGCCGTACGATAATGTGGCAGCCGGGGATTATCCTGACATGCTTATCAGGGCGGGGCTCAACGATACCCGCGTTCAGTATTGGGAGCCGGCCAAATGGACGGCGAAATTGCGGGCCATGAAAACGGATCGGAACCGTCTGCTGCTGAAAACCAACATGGGCGCCGGTCACGGTGGCGTATCGGGGCGGTACAGTCACCTCCGGGAACTGGCCTTTGACTACGCCTTTGTGCTGGACGTCATGGGAATAGAGGAATAACGCGGAGGTCGTCCGGGCGACTGTTGCCCCCTGCCGGCAGGAGGTCCTCAGAAACCCGACGGCCACAGCTCGGCTGCAGCAAGCCGCAGATAGAATGCCGGAGACAACCTGACAAACCTGTGGGGTTTAATAACCATGCGCGAGAAAGAACGCGACACCGGACCGACCAGCCCTGATCACTCCCTGAAATCCGGTGGGGACCACTCTTACGAAGAGCACGTCGTCGAACCGGAGGACGCTCTGCCCGAAGTGATTCTTGGTGAGTTGACTCAGTCGATGCAGGCTGCCGTCGCCCGAGCGGGATGGAGGGAGCTCATGCCGGTCCAGGCCATGACTATCCCGTACATGATGGCCCGGCGCGATCTGATGATCCAGTCACGCACCGGCAGCGGCAAGACGGGAGCCTTCATGCTGCCGATCCTGGATCGGATCGACCCCCGGCGCACCGTGTGCCAGGCTCTGGTGTTGGTGCCCACCAGGGAACTTGCCCGGCAGGTAACCCGTGAAGCCGAGATCATGAGCGCTACAACTGGAGTGCGCACCATCGGCGTCTATGGCGGGGTCGGCTACGGACCGCAGTTGGACGCCTTTCGCCAGGGGGCTCACCTGGTTGTGGGGACACCGGGCCGCTTGCTCGACCACCTACTGCGACGTTCCCTGTCCCTGGAGGAACTGAAGATACTTATCTTTGACGAGGCCGACCGCATGTTGTCGATGGGCTTCTACCCGGACATGAAACAAGTGCAGCGTTACCTGCCTGCTCGTCGGATCAACGCCTATATGTTCTCGGCCACCTTCCCTCCCCACGTTATGCGTCTGGCCGGGGAGTTCCTCCATCAGCCCCAGATGCTGAGCCTGAGCCGTGACCGCGTCTACGTGGCCGAAACGGAGCACGTTTTCTATGAAGTCCCGGCCATGGAGAAAGATCGTTGCCTGGTGCGGATTATCGAGATTGAGAACCCGGCTTCGGCCATCGTCTTCTGCAACACCAAGGCGATGGTTCACTATGTTTCGGTGGTGCTCAAGCGATTCGGATATGACGCCGATGAACTGAGCGCCGACCTCGCCCAGGCGGCCCGCGAGAGGGTGCTGCAACGTGTGCGCCAGGGCGCCCTGCGCTTTCTTGTGGCCACCGATGTTGCCGCTCGCGGAATTGACATTATCGATCTTTCCCATGTCTTCCTGTATGAACCACCCGAAGATCCCGATGGGTACATCCATCGTGCGGGGCGAACGGGACGCGCCGGCGCCAGCGGCGTGGCCATCTCCCTGGTGGCGGGACGGGAACAAACAGAGCTGTTCCATATCGGCAAGCGGTTTGATATTGACCTGCAGCACCGCCCGCTGCCGACTGACGAGGATGTTGAGGCCATTGTTTCCGAGCGGCTCACGGCCCTGCTGGAAGCGCGGCTGCGCTCGCGCGACTCCCTGCAGACCGAACGTATGCAGCGCTTTCTACCCCTGGCCCGAAGTCTGGGTGAGAGTGAAGAGGGATCAGCCCTGGTGGCCATGTTGCTGGATGACAACTACCAGGCAACCCTCCACGCTCCCCCACCGCAACCGATAGCAGTCGAACCTTCGCGTGACGCAGGAGAACAGGCTGCCCACATTCGGAAGAAAAGACCCAAGCGAAGAAGCGGGCGAAAGGGACGTGGCCGTCGTTGATTGACACCGCGCGATTTCATACAGACCCCTGCCTTTGAGCCATCGGCCAGCTGCCCGGTGAGTTTCATATCATGTGATCTTTGTGTCGTGGCCCGGACAGGTATATCATACCCGTAGGGAGAAACTGAAGGAATTACCTTGGCATCGACCTTTTCATACCGGTGCGCATTCATTGATCAAGCTTCGACCATGGGGAGAGCGTCAATGAGTTGAGTTCTGTTGGTGAAGACAGATAGTGCTGGAGGACCTTTACAAGCTGTATTGCTACCGCATCGAGACTTTTGAAAACCCGGTCGTAGAACCATTTCTCCCGTTTGGGGAAACCTTCCTATTCACCCTCCTTTCATAGGCCTCTTTGATCCCGGCGACAGTAAGTACCCCGCCGGATTCCGGGGGCGTACGATTCAGCAATATACTTGACTTTTCAGTAGTTATCGGTATCTTGAATGCAGCCAGTGACAATACCATCGGATGAAGCAATCGAAGATGGCCCAGACATATGCCGGAGCGTCAAATAGACAGGTAACGTGAGATTGGGCCATGAGCACGTCCCAATACGTACATTCATCACTTGTAGTACTCTTACTCGCTGTAATCCTCTGTGTTCTGTCCGGATGTTCCACTGAGCCGGGCGACATTACCGGTCCCGATGTAAACGAGAATCTCGGTGACATCAACCTGAACAGCATACCATACGAAATAGCAGATGCACTTCTGCTGATGAACTACTTTCTGAACGGATCCGAGGTATTCGAGGTGGACGAGACAGAGCAAGCCGCCGCCACCGACGTGAACGGCGACGGCGTCCCTCTCGGCGTGGCCGACCTCGTGTACATACTGCGTGTTGTCCTCGGTGATGCTGTGCCGAATGCCGTGCCGCAACCCGACTCCGCTCGTGTCACTTTCGGGAATAGGGGGGAGATCACAGTCAACAAGTCTGTCGGTGCTGCTTTTCTCGTGTTTGAAGGCCAAGTTAAGCCTGCCCTGCTTGCAGACAATGTACGCATTAGTTACGAGTTCGACGGAGTCAACACCCGTATACTCGTTTTCTCCTTCAGTGTCGGCACGGAGTTCTCCGGAGCTTTCCTTCGCGCTGTCGGCAACCTTGTGAGTATTGACTTGGCAACCAGTGAGGGAGGCAGGGTCAACGTGATCCAGGAT
Source organism: uncultured bacterium (assembly GCA_965603125.1). Taxonomy (GTDB): domain Bacteria; phylum Zixibacteria; class MSB-5A5; order GN15; family FEB-12; genus JAJRTA01. The sequence goes on from CBFDBU010000012.1 coordinate 21,922, forward strand.
CCGGTTCCTGCTGAGACCGATTCGGTGTTTGTAGTCGAGATCAAGAAAGCCTACGACGCCATTCAGGGTACGCATGTTGATATCCCGGTTACATTGAATGTGGGTTACGAGTACCTGCGTGGTTTCGATATCCTGATCGGCTACGATGCCTCGGCCCTGATCTTCACAGCTGCGTCGAAGGGTGCGCTCTACACTCCTCCGTTCGGCATCTGTGATCCCGCCTGGGAGTATTTCAACTACCGTTACAACTGGAACGGTGACTGCGGCGACCAGTGTCCCAGCGCCCTGCTCCGCGTGGTCGGTATTGGTAATACCAACGACGGTCCTGTCAGCCCCGACTACACCTGTCTGGATGCTCTTCCGAAACCATACGAGTTGTTCAAACTGGACTTCCTGGTAACGAACGACCGCACCTATGAGTGTCAGTTCGTACCTGTCTCGTTCTACTGGATGGACTGTGGCGACAACTCCCTTGCCTATGATCCGGTCGCTCCGCCCAACTACGAGGCTGTTCAGGGTGTTTCGCGATACGTCTACACTTATGACAACACCAAGATCGGAGACGCCGATTCGCTTAGCTCCGACTATGGTCTGGGTATGTCCACCGATTTCCCGACCTATACCGGTGTTCAGACCGTATGTCTTGAGCCCGATCCGCTTCGCCCATCTAGGTATCGGCCCGTACCGTCGGTGGATTTCCTCAGCGGCGGTGTCGGTATCGCATGTGCGAATCCGATCGACCATCGCGGCGACATCAATATGAACGATGTTGCGAATGAAATCGCCGACGCGGTTCTGTTCAGCAACTACTTCATCCATGGTCTCGGTGTTTTCACCATTGGCACCGACGCTCCCGCAGGCCAGGTGGCCGCGACGGACGTCAACGCCGACGGCCTGACGCTGACGCTTGCCGATCTTGTGTACCTGACCCGCATAATCGTCGGCGATGCCATTCAGCCCGAGATGCTCCTTCTTGATATCGTTGGCTACTCGGTCAACGATGGAGTGATTTCGGTCAACCAAACTATGGGTGCGGCTTTTGTTGTGGTTGAGGGCAACGTTGTTCCGATCCTGCTGGCCGACAGCATGGATGTGATACACAACTTCGACGGTACCAACACCCGCATCCTGGTGTCAAGAATTGAGCAAGGCGCTTCTTTCGAGGGTGATTTCCTGCAGGTTAATGGAAATGTCATCACTGTAGAGTTCGCCACCTACGAGGGCGCCCAGGTACTGGCCATACGGGAACCGTGGCCGGCGCCGAGAACCTACCCCCTCATCCGTCGCTTCTGAAAAACGTATATCCCCAGCCCCAGTATAAAGAGTGTCACAGAGATCAACTGGTTGTACGTCGGTTCAAGTCCGAAGATAGAGAAGTACATCTCCGTTTCATAGTAGCGAACATACTCGATACCGAATCTGAAAACCGCCTCAACCATGAACAGCACGGCGATCAGTTGCCCGTCGAACTTCTTCCGTTTCATCATGAAGTGCAACAGCAGGAAAAGAATGATTCCATACAGCGAACTGTATAGCTGGGATGGATGAATGTGCGCGTCGCCATAGACCCAGTACGGCATGGAGTCTTGCGGAAAACGCACTCCCCAGGGCAGATCGGTGGGCGTGCCGAAACAGCACCCGTTCAGGAAGCATCCTATCCGCGTCAGTCCCAGACCGATGCCCATCGTGGGAGAGAAGTAGTCGAACATTTTAAGAGTCGGGATCTTCCTGATTCTGCAGTATGCAAAAGCGCCGATAACCGCCAGCAGAACACCTCCGTATATGTTGAGCCCGGAGATGCCGTACGAGTCAGTCGCAAAGGGGTTGAAGCTGGCGGTCCAGTTCCCCGCGAACTCGTCGAGGTGCAGAACCACATAGAACAGGCGGGCGCCGACGACACCACCGATAATAAACAGATATGACAGCGCCAGGAAAGGCTCAAACGGCTTGCCCTCGCGTCTGGCGATCCATTGCACATAGAGAACGCCGGCGATAAATGACAGGGCCAGCATCAAGCCGTAGCTGCGGATGGGAATAGGTCCCAGGTGAAACAGTTCAGGGTACATTCTCAGGCTCCAGTTCTTCTTGAGGTTGCAGGGATTGCTGTGTGACGGTCGGCCGGTGGATCTTCCTGAGCACCACCAGCGTTGACGCCAGGCCGATAAGTCCGCCCACAAGTACGTCTGATACGTAATGGAATCGTCCCCACACGGTTCCGATAGCCAGCCCGGTGACAAACGGCAGGAGGACCCATCCCGCGCGGCGGTAGTACTTAAGCAAGTAGATCAGGACCACCAGGGCAACGGCAAAGTGTGACGACGGCATGCAACCACCGCGCACCGCTACGTTATCTATGGCCAGGTTCACCAGGTGACGGCCGACGGGACTGACAACCGGGTTCACATACTGCTCGGCAAAATGCCAGCGAGGTCCTTCGATGGGGTACAGGAAAAACAGGAGGTACGAGAGAAAGAAAGTAAAACAGATGGCTGTCAGGGAACTCTTCAACACCGGGTCGTTTCTCTTGAAGAATACAGCCAGCAGGAAAACCGCCAGCACGAAGTAGTAGAGGAAATAGCACCAGGAAAACAATTCCGTGACCCAGATATTGAGGAGATGCCGGTCAATGAAGAGAGTAGGGTTGACACCAAAAACAACCTTCTCAAACGCGACCAGTTCAGGGTCGAAGAACCGATCAAATACAATGTGCATGGTACCGCCGGTGGCGCGATAGAAAAAGGTGAACAGCAACAGCGGGTACAGCAATCGTACCAGGGCGTACCAGCGGCTGCGGTTCTCGTCGACATATCGGGCGATGAGCAGCACCATGGCCACTGTGCCGCAGTAAAAAAGCAGTTCGTCAGTGTGACGCGCCAGCGGGCGACCGGCAGCCAGGATGACCGCTATCATCAGCGTCGAATACCCGACTATAAGCCAGTCGAAGGGATACAGCTTAGTGCTGCCGCTTTTGTTCATTTTTCGCCCGTCACTGTCCGCGTTTTCTGGCTGCTTTGGCGCCGGCTACTACCAGTACGATTTCGCCCTTGGCAGGTTTCGCCGTGACCGCATCGACCAGGCTGCTGATACATCCTCTCAGGAACTGCTCATGACGCTTGCTGATTTCTCTCGCCAGGCAGGCGGGGCGATCTCCGAGCACTTCCAGCATATCAGCAAGTGATTTCCCCACCCGGTGGGGCGACTCGAAGAAAACTAAGGTGTGTGGGAAGTCAGCGATCCGCTCCAGTTTTTTTATTCTTGCGGCCGACCGGTGGGGCAGGAAGCCCTCAAAGAAAAAGCGGTCGGTCGGCAGTCCGGACGCCGTCAGGGCCGGGATGATTGCGGTCGGCCCCGGCAACGGGACAATATCGATATCATTGTCGATAGCCGCCTTTACGATGCGATAGGCCGGGTCACTTATCCCCGGCGAGCCGGCGTCGGTAATGACCGCTACGGAAACTCCCTCCCTTATTTGCCGGACCAACTGGTCGGCCCGGGCGCGCTCGTTGAAATCGTGGTAGCTTATCAGGCGTTTTTTCAAATCGAGCTTCTTGAGAAGCAGCCCGCTGTGCCGGGTATCCTCGCAGGCAACCAGCTCGGCATCTCGCAGCACTTCCAGAGCGCGGCCGGTGATATCGCCCATGTTTCCGATCGGCGTCGGCACGAGGTACAATCTGCCGGGAGGACGGTTCATGGGCGATTCCTATTGCTCCAGCAGGATCTTATCCGGTATCGCTTTCCTGCCGACAGCAGCGACGTCAGGCATCCTCCGCTTGAAGGCGTTGCGGTTCACCAGTGACACCACGCGGTCGATGTCGGCAGCGCTGAAACCGTCAGCCACGAGGGCAGAGAGAGAAATCGCACCGTCGTCGACAACTCGCCGCAGCAGCCGGTCAATCTGCTCGTAGTTCACGCCGATCTCACCCTCGTCGGTCTGTCCGTTCCATAGGTCCGCCGAGGGTGTCTTTTCTCTGATCGCATCGGGAATCCCGAGCCTGCCGGCAAGCCGCCGAATTTCAGTCTTGTAGAGTTCACCGACAGGATTTATCGAACAGGCCCCGTCTCCGTACCAGGTGGTGTAACCAAGGCAGATTTCGGTGCGATTGCCGGCGCCCAGAACCAGCCGGTCCAGTTCGTGGGCGATATCGAACAGGATCGACATCCGCTCGCGGGCCATCTTGTTGCCTGCCCGAAGGCGATTCTGCCTGGTGATTGACGGGAAGTAAGCGCTGATCATGGGGGTAATATCCACCAGCCGGTGATCGATTCCGAGCCTTCGGACCAACTCCAGGGCGTCGGAAACCGATTCCTTCGGTGATGACCGATCCGGCATCAGGACTGCAAGAACCTTCCCGGCACCGACCGCCTCGACCGCCAGCGCGGTCGACACAGCCGAATCAATCCCGCCCGAGAGGCCGACCACGTACCCCCTCATCCCGCTTGCGAGGAGCTTCTCGCTGATGAACCTCTTGATAGTCGTACGCGCCTTATCAATGTCGAATTCCGCATCCATCCTAAATGCCCTTTCCTTGCACTGTTACGATATGGCGAGCGCGCGCAGACATCAAGCAAAAACGTTAGCGCCCGGACGTTACGTCTCCAGGGTCGCCGGTGAGGAACAGAACCGGACAGGCCGAATCGCCAAAGCGCCCTTGACATCGGATCGCCGGGCGTTTTATATTGGCGGAAGGCAATTCGAAATCCAAACGGAAGGGAACCATGAGTGTTAACAAGGCTATATTGGTCGGCAACCTGGGCAAAGATCCGGAGTTGCGGTACACGCCAAGCGGTAAGGCGGTGGCGTCCTTCAGCCTGGCGACGAGTGAACGATGGACCGGGCAGGACGGCCAGAAACAGGAAAGCACTACCTGGCACAACATCGTAATCTGGGGCAGGCAGGCTGAGACCGCCAAGGAGTATCTTGCCAAAGGGAGGCAGGTCTATATTGAAGGTCGCATTTCCAACCGGAGCTACGACGACAAGGACGGCAACAAGCGGTATATCTCCGAGGTCGTTGCCCAGAATATCCAGTTTCTTGGCAGCCGCGGTGACCAGAGACCTGCCGCGGAGCCGGGCGAAAAACCGGACGCGTCACCGCCGCCACCTGGCGAAACGGGAGCGGATGACGACGATCTTCCCTTCTGATCAGATTCCGCGCATCCCTGTGCGAAAGCTCCGCAGACCTACCTGTCGCGGAGCCTTTTTTGTGGGTGCAGATTTACGACCACAGGCCGCTCTGCCGGTCGAGGCCGTTGAACGGCAAGGCAAGTCACGGGCAGTATCGAAAAAAGCCGGCGGCGGGCATGAGAAGTGCACAATGCCCAATGGTGCCAACTACAGGTGCGATAGGAGAGCAGCATATGCCAGCTACCGGCGGTGCCGGCGATAGGAGGCGCAGCTTCCGGTCCCCTCGTTTCTACGTGACAACAAGCCTGATGGCTTTTTCGGCAGTCGTGCTGTCAGGCGCCGTGATTGCCTGTTTCGATCGGGCCCTTGATCGCGAGTTGCTTGCTGATGCGTCCAGTTCGGTTGAGCTGGCAGCAGTAACGCTAATGCCCTACATGATATCGGCGGCGGTGGCGGCCATCACCGCTATCGGAATCACAACCATACTGCCCTTGATGCGGGTGTCCCGGTCGCTGACGGTGCTCCAGGATCGCCTGGCCGAGATGGCCTGCGGGGATCTGGCCTCGCGGATCAACGTCAACGACGGCAGCGAGCATGTGAGACTGCTGGCGCGTGAGTTGAACCGCGCCACAGCCGGTGTGGCCAATCAGATTACAGGCTGGAAGATCATCAACCGGCAGCAGTGGGATCTGCTGGAAACCGTTCGCCGGGCCGTGGCGGAGAATGACTGCCGAAAAGCACTGCTGGCGGTAGAACAGATACAGGCCAACTGGGAGAAGATAGCAGCCATCGAGGAGCGACTTATAACCTGATCAATCGGGCTTCTCTTTCTCGAGCCGGCGCACCCTTTTCAGCAGCTCCGGCAGCCTTCGGAGGGCGGCCTCGATTTTCTTGGACTCCATTATCTCACGCGCGGGGGAGCCGAGAACTGCCGACCCCGGGGCGAGTGACTTGGAAACTCCGCTCTGGGCCGCCACTTTGACCCCATCCCCGATCTCGAGGTGCCCCACAAGCCCCACCTGCCCCGCCAGGATTACTCCGTCACCAATCCTGGTCGACCCGGAGATACCGACTTGGGACACGATAATGCAGTTGCGGCCGATCTCGACGTTGTGAGCGATCTGGACTAAGTTGTCAATTTTGGTTCCCCGTCCAATGCGGGTAGGCCCCAGGGCGCCGCGGTCAACCGAACAGTTGGAACCGATCTCAACCTCGTCGTCTATCTCGATCCAGCCGATCTGCTTGATCTTCTTGAGGCCCGTGTCCGACTCGGCGAAACCGAATCCGTCCGACCCGATCACGGTCGAAGAATGAATAATGACTTTGCTGCCGATCCGGGAGCCGGCCAGTATCCTCACTCCGGGATAGATCAGGCAGTCGTCGCCGATTGAAACCTCCGGGCCGACATAGATCGACGAAACGAGTTGAGTGTTCTTGCCGATGACCGCCCCTGTCCGAACGTGACACAGGGGGCCGATCGCCGCCGAGGGATCGACCGCAGCGCCGGTCTCGACCACGGCGCTCTCGTGAATGCCGCCTTCGACGAGGCGGCGGTCGGGATAGAGGATATCGATAACTCTGGCAAAGGTCAGGTACGGGTTCACGTGGCGGAGCGCTGGACGACCCGAACAGGCGGTATCCATGTCGAGCACTACCGCTGCCGCTCTCGTATTCTCGAGGTGCTTCAGGTAGCGGCGGTTGGCGAGGAAAGTAATCTCACCTTCGGCCGCGGTGGCTATCGGCGCCGCGCCGGTAATCTTGACCTTGCCGTCGCCCTCCAGCCTGGCCCCGACCCTTTCGGCCAGCTCCCCCAGTGAAAGGGAGACGTTTCTATTCGATGTCTTCAAGACGCTTCAGCACTTCTTCCGTGACATCGTACGATTCCTTGACATACCCCAGGCCGCTTTGCAGAGTGAAAATAATATCATAGTTGCCCTCGATGGCCACTTCTTCGATGGCACTGGTGATGTTCTCCAGGAGCGGCTGAATCAACTGGTTCTGCTTTCGTTCGGCCGTGCCGCCGGGGCCGTATATCTGGCGCGTGTAGGCGTCCAGAGCCTCGGTCTTGGCGTTGATCGCGGCTTCCCTTTCCCGCTTCTTGTCTTCCGACAGGATCAGTTTCTGCTTTTCGTATTCCTCCTGGAGTTCCTGTAACTCCTGCTGTTCGGTTACGGCCTCATCTTCCCAGGCCCGGGACTCCAGTTCCCATTCTTCCTGTGCTACCTTCCAGGCCTTGTAATCCTGCTTGATCTGTTCGTCATTCACGAATCCGATCTTGATGCCCTGGGCATTTGCGGCCGGGGCCATAACCGAACTGAGAAACACCAGTGTCGAAAGTGCCGATAGCGCTCTGCTGATGTTACGCATAGCATTCTCCTGTGTTATTGAGAGTTCCTATCTGAACGTTGTTCCATACTGAAAATGTGGTTTCCAGCCTTTGCCCTTGTCACGGAATTCATCCAGGGCGTAGCCGAAGTCGAATCCGAACGTCCCCAGTCCCGGTATCAGGATTCGAAATCCCAGTCCGGCTCCCCGATACAGCCCGGTCAGGGGTTTGATGTCACGGCGGTGCAGCCAGGAGTTCCCGGCGTCAAAGAAAGCCAGGCCGTATATCTGTCCTTCCACGAAAGGGAACTGCAATTCGAGGTTAGTCGTGATCATGTACTTACCGCGCACCCGCGTGTGGAAAGGGGAGATGACGACACTGTCGGGAGGATCGACACCAACCACCGCCTGGGGGTTCGAGTAGTAGATAGTGCTGTCGGAAGCCGTCACCATCGTGTCGGGTGTGAGTGAACCACCATCGTAACCGCGCACGACCCCGTCAAAGTCCGTTCCCCCGGGGGTGAAGCGATCCGTCACCAGGATACGATCATCACCCGAGGGAGAAGTCACCACTCCGTACTGAACCTTGGCGGCCAGGGCGAATTTCCACACCAGCGGTATGAATTTGGCCAGTTCGATCGAGTGCTTCTGATAATGCCAGAAACCGCCCAACAGCCCGCCGGTGTTCTCAAAGGTGTAGGAGAGAATCGACCCGGAAGTTGCAAACTCCGGCAGATTGCGTGAGTCCCGTCTTATGTTGATCGCGAATCTGGATGCCGTGAGCCATTCCTCGTCGTAGTTGATGATCGATCCGGGATAGGGGCCGTGCTGCTTCTCTCCTAACGGTACATTCAAGTTAATGCCGCCTACGCTGCCGGCGAACCGATAGGACGACTTGTAGGAACTCTGACGTACGAAGTAGTCTTCGAACTCAAAGAACCGGTGCCGTTCCAGGACATAGGACCCGTAAATGCGGAAGTAGTTATCCGGCCAGCGGAGTCTTCGCCCCACCCGGATTGACCCGCCCTGGCGGCCCTCGGTATAATCCTCAAACCAGCGCTGATTGACGGTATATATGCTGACTCCCAGCAGGGTCGGCCGACCGAATACCCACGGCTCGGTGAACGACAGCGAAAAGGAATTGCGGCGGCGGCCGAAGTCGATGCTGAAGGCGACGTTCTGGCCGTTGCCACGGAAGTTGGGGATCCCCAGACCGACATTACCCACTAACTTGTCCTGGCTGTTGTAACCTGCCCCCGCCATGATTTGCCCGGTTCGTTTTTCCACCACCTCGTATTCGAGATCGACGTCGCCGTTGGGCAAAGATATCGGGGTGGGCACAACCCTTTCGAAGTAGTTCAGGGCCATCACGTCGCGGACCGACCGTATCGCCAGCGACTGGTTGAACACCTGTCCCGGAAGCGTCGAAATCTCCCGGCGGATCACCTTCTCCTTGGTCTTGTAGTTGCCCACAATTTTCACCAGATTGACATGCGACGGCAACCCCTCCAGAATATCGTAGTTGATATCCACTATGGAGTCGGCCCGGGTAGTCCTGATGTCGGCCACGCGGATGTGCAGGTGGCCTACCTCGTAGTAAGCGGAGTAGATCCCCTCCAGCGTCTTATCATACTTCTCGGTGTCGAACACCTGGTCTTCCTCGAATTCCAGGAGCCGCGACAGCAAATCCACCGACAGGCGCTCGTTGCTGGTGAACTGGACCGATCCGAAGTAGTAGCGGGGGCCTTCGTACACCTCAAGAAAGATCGTCATCCGGTTTCGCGTACTGTCGATCCAGATGGAGTCCGAGACCAGGTAGGCGTCGATGTAACCGCGGCGGTGGAACTCGTCGATGACCTTGTCCAGGTCCTCATCGTACTTGTCCTGGGCGAAATCAGAGCTTCTCAGAAAACCTCGCTTGCGGTTACGCATCTTCTTGATAACGTCGTTGTCCTTGACGCATACATTTCCGCTGAGCACGACCTTCTCCACCTTGACCTTGGACTTCTCGTCGATGTGGTACTTCAGCGAGGCCAGCGTCGAATCGTCGAGGTACGATATTTCGGGTCTTATGTCCGCCTGAAAATAGCCCTTTTCGGCGTACATCTCAGCGATCTGGTTCTTCTTCTCGCTGATGAGATACGGTGAAATGTGGACACCTTCGGCCAGGGCCACTTCCTGCTTTAAGTCCTTGGTTTTGATCTTCTTGTTGCCGTCAAATTCCAGGTTAGATAATTTCGGCAGTTCCTTGACGACGATGAAGACCTTCAGCCCGCCCACAACCGGTTCGGCCTCGATGCGCACGTCCGAGAACAGGCCCAGGCCATAAAGCCGCCGAATAGTCTCGGTAATGGCCGTCGGCGTCAGCGACATCCCTTCGTCAATCGAGGCCACGCCCAGTATCAGCGATTCGGTGGCGATGCGGTTACCTTCCACTTCGACACCGACCACGTTGAACTGCTGTTGCGCGTGGATGACCTGCCCGAGAAAGAGAATCGGCAGTGCGACAAGGAGAGCTGTCCGTGCTCTGGTTCGCAGCATCTTAAGTGAGATTCTCAGCCCTGTGGCGAAATGATCTTGTTTATCTTGATCTCGCTGTAGTCCTGGCGATGGCCTGTGGTGCGGCGGTATTTTTTGCGGCGTTTGAACTTGTACACCAGCACCTTGTCGGCCTTGCCGTGGCCGATAACTTCCGCCTCGATCCGGGCATCCTCCACAAAGGGAGTGCCCACCAGCGACTTCTCGCCGTCGTTGATCATGAGAACTTCGCCGATATCGAGTTGGGAGCCATCTTCGGCGGCCTGCAGAGGGATTTTCAGAACGGTTCCTTCTTCGGCGGTATATTGAAACCCGGCCAGTTGAAACACGGCGTACATTATCTATCCTCCAGCAATAGAAGTTGTTAACCAGCTTACATTTAAGCCATGCAAAGTAACACAAAGCCCCGGCAAGTCAAGGTAATTCTTGGCGAGGCGTGCCCCGCGGAGGGAAACCTTGTGCCAGAGCTTAGACCGCCAAGCGCAAACGAAGTTCCAGATACCCAGACGGATTTTGCCGCCGCGTAGCGGTGTTTGCACCACATTTGTCTGGATCACGGTGGGCGTAGACTCCCGAGGCCGATTGCATCGCCCCGACAGCCCGCCCGTGGTGCAATTGCGGGTAGTGTCCCCGATAGAACTTTTTGGCTATAATATTGCTACAAATAATGACACAAGTGTTGCATATTAGAGATCACAAGATAAGTGAGTTCTCACATTCTTGGTAGTGTTGTGGATGAAGTTATTCTAATCCAGATTTCGCCTTCTGGTCTGTGAACAGCGATTGAGATTCGTTAGCGTGTGGCCTATGGAGATTAGTATATTCAGAGACTCGTAATGAAAGAACCCAATGCTCAATAACACTAGGTACACATCAATCATCGGAATTTCAATCATCACCTCTGCCCTGATAGCAATTCTATTAAGTGTGGGCTGTTCAGATGAAATGCCGCAATATAACTTCACTTACCGTGAAGGTGAAAAACCTAGGCGAAATCACATTCCCTCAGAGAAAGACATTCCTTTCAAAGACTACAAGATCACTACTAACGCTCCAATAGAGTCAGAGCACTATTTGCCAATTTGGGAACGTGCTCTTAAGGCAACCAATGGAATGAGTGATATGTATTTTAATAGGCACATTAGGGTAATACGTACCTCCGCTGAGAAATATGGAAGCGGTGAGAATACGACACAGAAGTTCAGAATACACTATTACTATTATATTGACTGGGCTCAGGTAAAATTGAGGGATAGTTTTACAATAGGATATGGAGAATCACAACTTTATGACAACTTCAGTTGTGAAGCAATTGACGACTCACTCTCTGCATTTGAAGAACGAATGATGGATGAACGATCAGGTAAACATAAACATATTCAAAAGATTGAGATAATTGATTCTATCGCCAGTAAGGAAGAGATAATTGCGGCTGTATCCGAGGCATCTCCTCATTTCTTTTTTGATGTCGGCAAGCACTTTCGATTTGATCACCGAGGGCAACTGACACTTAGGTTACAAGGAGAAGTCGATGCGTCAAAAAACAAATGCATCAGAGGCAAGATTGCCATAAAAGATGCGAGAATATTGGAAATTAGTGGGTCTCCATGTTTCATATATTGAACAACAGTGAATCTCATCAGAGAATGTAACTATGAGACATTTGTTGTGGAGCAGCACACAGATGGAGGTGCCCCCTTCCATGTTCGTGTACCACAATACGTTACAGCACCACGCGGAGCCGGGCGGTTTGCCTGTCCCCCTCCAATGGATAATGCATCCGGCGTACTCCAATTCCCTTGCTTCCAATAATCTGACCATATCACTAATCCCCCGAAGGTGAACGGTCGCTCTGGCGACCATAGTAGGCGTAAAGCGCAGATTCCACTTAGCCCGCCCCCCAATTGCAATTGCAGGCCGGCAAGGAATTGGATATATTGCCCTATCAGACGTTTCTTAGGTATATGAGTATGTCCGCAGAAGTAAACCACAGCCGGGAGCAGGCGACCACCGAGTTTGCGCTCCATTCCCCTTTTACCGCCCGAGGTGACCAGCCCCAGGCGATAGATGAGCTTGTCCGGGGGCTGGAGCAGGAGCGCAGGCACCAGACGCTGTTGGGCGTGACCGGCTCGGGGAAGACGTTCACCATTGCCAACGTCATTGCGAGCCACGGCCGCCCGACCCTGGTGATATCTCACAACAAGACCCTGGCGGCCCAGCTCTACGGCGAACTCAAGGCCTTCTTTCCCAACAACGCCGTTGAGTTCTTCATCAGCTATTACGATTACTACCAGCCGGAAGCGTACCTCCCCACCACCGATACCTTTATCGAGAAAGACACCTCGGTCAACGAGGATATCGACCGCCTGCGCCTGCGCGCTACGGCCTCGCTGCTGGAGCGCAGGGACGTGGTTATTGTCGCGTCCGTTTCGTGCATCTACGGCCTGGGTTCCCCGGAGGAGTACAAGCGCCAGTTCGTGCTGCTGGAGAAGGGCCGGCAACGCGACCGCGACGAGGTCATCCGCAAACTGATAGACATCCACTACAACCGCAACGACATCGATTTCAGCCGGGGGAACTTCCGCGTACGCGGCGATACGATTGAGTTGATCCCGGCCTACCATGAGAACGCCATCCGGATAGAGTTCTTTGGTGACGAGATCGAGCGCATCAGCGAAATCAACCCCCTCACGGGCGAAATCATCAGCGAGCGGGACCGGGCGGCGATCTACCCCGCCAAGCATTTCATCACCTCCAGGCCTCAATTGAACGCCGCCATTGGGACGATCAAGGAGGAACTGGCCGCAAGGCTGGAGGAGTTTCGATCACGGAACATGCTCCTTGAGGCTCAACGGTTAGAGATGCGAACTAAGTACGACCTGGAGATGCTCAAGGAGGTCGGGTACTGCACCGGGATCGAAAACTACTCCCGGCACCTGGCCGGGCGGAAACCGGGGGAGCGGCCGTACACGTTGATCGATTTTCTGGGTGACGATTTCCTGACGATCATAGATGAATCCCACCAGTCGATTCCACAGCTTCGCGCCATGTTCGCCGGCGACCGCAGTCGTAAGGAAACACTGGTGGCGCACGGCTTTCGACTGCCGTCGGCGCTGGATAACCGGCCTCTTTTCTTCGAGGAATTCGAGAACCTTGTCAATGAGAGAATATACGTGTCGGCCACCCCGGCCCAGTACGAGCTTGAGAAGTGCGAAGGGGTGATTGTCGAGCAGGTGATTCGCCCCACCGGGCTGCTTGACCCGAAGGTGACGATCAAACCGCTCTCAAGCCAGGTGGACGACCTGATGGAGCAGGCGAAACGACGCCAGGCCCAAGGCGAACGCGTGCTCGTGACAACGCTCACCAAGCGTATGGCCGAAGACCTGACCGACTACCTTTCCCGCGCCGGTGTGAAGGTGCGCTACCTGCACAGCGAGATCGAGACGATTGACCGTACCGAGATCATCCGCGATCTGCGCCTGGCGGAGTTTCAGGTCCTGATCGGCGTCAACCTTCTACGCGAGGGTCTTGATCTGCCGGAGGTCTCGCTGGTGGCCATTCTTGACGCCGACAAGGAGGGATTCCTTCGCTCGGAACGGTCCTTGATTCAGACCGCCGGACGCGCCGCCCGCAACAAGAACGGCGAGGTCATATTTTACGCCGACAAAATCACCGACTCGATGCGCAAGGCCATCGACGAGACGGATCGCCGGCGCAGCAAACAATTGGCCTACAACCGGAAACATGATATCCACCCGGAGACTATCCACAAGACGCGCGCAGAAATCCTGCGCTCCACCAGCTTTGCCGATGCCCGGACGGTCCCGGAGAAGAATCTTGAGAAGCCGTCTAACTTCGTCCGCATGAGCAAAGAGGACCAGGTGGCGTTTATGATGAATGCCATGAGGGAGGCCGCCGACAACCTTGATTTCGAGGTTGCCATACAGATGCGCGATGAGATCAGACGGCTCAAAGATGAAATCAAGAAAAGCCGAGGTAATAAGAAGTGAATCTACGCAGAATGACCGGGTCTCGAGCGATGAGTAAACAGCGTCACCCCCGGCGGCGCAGATCTGCCCTGTGTGACGCTGCGATTGTGTCGGCGGCGGTACTGACGAGCGCGGCCCTGATGGTCGGCTGCGGGGACGAGCCGGAAGTCTACAACGTATATGACTACGACGAACTCATTCGCTACGTGCATGATGACCCGACCGGCAGGGAGTTTTTCCGCACCGAGGGCCTGATACCGGACGACCCGTACGCCAAGCCTTTTGATGAAGGCGCCGTCTATCGCGACTTCGTAGATTCCATCGACCGCTGGTACGACGTCTTCCCCACGCCTGACTCGGTGGACAAGGATTTCGGGACTCCCTACGGAATAGTCGACGACGCCGAAGTCATAGTCAAGGACCTGTTTTTTGTGCGCATCCGGAGAGTAGCCGGAACCGACACCAGCTACAAACATCAGGGGCGGCTCCTCACGCGCTTGGGACACTTCCTCAGGTTGGGCAGCGAGAGTCAGCGGTTCTCGGGCTGGAAACTGCACGGCTTCAACGGCGGATCTCCAGGCAGCGGAACTCTCATGGAGGTGACCAAGGAAAACGGCACCACCTTCCGCGGTGACGACATCGGTTTCGATGAATTCCGCTACATTCAATACATGACCGTTCGCTATCAGACGGAAGACGGAAAGTGGGCCATCCGAACCGATACCCTGGTCCGCTACAGCCGATACGCCTACCGCCCCCTGGACGATATCGCTACCGTCCCCAAAGGTCAGCGCCTCGTGTTCACCAGCGATCTTGTCGCCACCAACTCCGTGTACCAATTGATCACGGCCGATACCGACAGCGGCTGCACACTGCAAGTCATGCACGGACCCGACAACGCCCGGTACGTCGATACCGTCTGGACACCCGCCGTCAACTCGCGGGTGTGGAATGTCGTCTTCGTGCAGGAGTTCAAAGCGACAGACCGCCCGGGCGATATCTGGTGCGTTCCCTATCGAAGCTACTAACGCGGCCTGAAACTCCTTGTGTCACCGCCGGTTCGGCCGGTAGCGGTCTGCTTCCGTCGCTGCCGGGTGTTCGCCAAACACACCGGGCGCCCGATTCTTGTTGGATATCGTCTGTCTCCTGTGGTATATTTGTTTGCGTGTGAATTGCTCGCAACAGGGAAGAAGCGCTTGTGCAAAAACCATAAGAAGGAGGAATTATGTCCAACCAACGCATCAAGCTCCTGCCGCTGCTGCTCGTGTCGGTCTTTGCCCTGTCGATGATCGGGTGTGGGTCGCAGATTAACTCGGGTCACCGGGGAGTGTTTTATTACAAGTTCGGAGACGGGACCGAATTCGGTAACATTTACCAGGAAGGGTTCGTCTGGCATCTCCCGTGGAACAGCATGTTCGTCTACAAAATACAATTGCAGGAGAACAAGGAAAACCTGACCGTGCTCTCGTCTGACGGGGCCACCATCAGAATGGAGGTCTCCATTCTGTACCGGCCGCTGGTCGAGAAGCTTGATTCGCTCCAGGTGAGGATCGGGCCGAACTACTATAATGTCTCCATCGCTCCTTCAATACGCGGCATCGCCCGAACCGTGGCCGGTAACTACAAACCGGAGGAGATTTACTCCACCAAACGAGAAGAGGTCACTGCCGAGATCGTGTCCGCCCTGCAAGAGGCCATGGCCGACAAGTACATCAGCATTGAGAACGTGCTCATTCGCGACGTGCAGATTCCGCCCAAAATATCCGAAGCTATCAATTTCAAACTGACCGCCGACCAAGAAGCGCAGAAGATGATGTTCACGATTGAGAAGGAGAAGCTGGAGGCGGACCGCAAGCGTATCGAGGCGCAGGGTATCGCCGACTTCCAGAAGATAGTCAGCGCCGGCATCACGTCGTCGTTACTCAAATGGAAGGGAATCGAGGCGACCCTCAAGATCGCCGAGTCGCCCAACACCAAGGTCATAGTGATCGGCAATGACGCCGGGAGCCTGCCGGTCATTCTTGGTGGAGACAAGTAAGAGCCTGACTGCCACAGACCCGGCCCAGGGCCGGACGAAATGAGGCAATCGAATACCGGAAGTATCGGGAACCTGTCCCGATACTTCCTTTTTTCTTGTGTCTCACGTGCGGCGACTCCTGCGGGCCGCACTGAGAAAGCGCTTGCCAGGCCAGGCAGTGCTGCTATTTTGCTTGTCTAACAAAGCGTTGCCATGCGGCGACATAGCGAAAGGAGCATCGGGGTGCGACCGACAGTGAAGTTTCTCAGCGATGACCTGCTGCAGCGGATCGTGTCCGAAGGTCGGGAGGTCATCTGCAAGCTCGGGGTGGAGATCCACAACGAGAGCGTCCTTTCGCTTCTGGCCGATCACGGCGCTCGTGTTGAAAAGAATAGCAGCCGGGTATTCTTCACGCCGGATATTATCGACGGCTCGCTTTCTTCTGCGCCGCGCGGTTTCCGGTTGTTCGATTCGCTCGGCCGGGAAGCGCTCGACCTGAGCGGCGGCAACGTCAATTTCACACCCGGTTCAGCGGCCATAAACATCCTCGAATCGGAAACGGGCGAGATTCGCCGCTCAACCACGGCCGACTACGTGCGATACGCCCGGCTCATGAGCGGCATGGATCACATCGCTTCGCAGTCGACAGCGATGGTCCCCACCGACGTTCACGAAATGATATCCGACAGCTACCGACTCTACCTGAGTCTCATGCTCTGCGAAAAGCCGGTCGTCACGGGCGCATTCACGATAGAAGCGTTTGCGATCATGAAGGACCTCCAGATGGCCGTGCGCGGATCGGAGGCGGAACTGGCCGCCCGGCCGCTGACGGTGTTCTCGTGCTGTCCTACTTCACCGATCAAGTGGAGTAATGTAACGTCGCAGAACGTTGTCGACTGCGCCCGCTATTCGATCCCGGTGGAGTTTGTCGCCATGCCGCTCTCGGGATTCATGGCCCCCGTTACGCTGGTCGGCTCGCTGGTTCAGCACACCGCCGAGACACTGAGCGGCCTGGTTATCAGCCAGTTGTCCAAACCGGGAGCGCCGGTGTTGTGGGGCGGTTCGCCGGCGGTGTTCGATGTCCGCTACGAGACGACACCGATGGGCGCTATCGGTACCATGATGATGGATTGCGCCTACAGCGAGATCGGGAAATCGCTCGGACTACCGACACAGGCCTACATCGGGCTTAGTGACGCCAAGGCCCTGGATGCGCAGGCGGGACTGGAAACGTCGATGGGCGCAACGCTGGCGGCGTTAGCAGGCATCAACAGCATCTCCGGGCCGGGCATGCTCGATTTCGAGAGCTGTTTCAGCCTTGAAAAGCTCGTCGTCGACAACGAGATTTGCGGGATGGCGCTACGCATGGTCAGGGGAATCGAACCCCGTGAGGATTTCCCTTCACTGCCGAGATTCGAGGAATTGCTCAAAGAAGGCCACTTGCTGATTTCCGACCACACCCGCCGCTATCTGTTCGATGAGGTCTACTTCCCCGGTCCTGTGATCGACCGGGCCAACATCTCCCGCTGGCGGGAGGAAGGCAGCCACAGCCTCAAGGCCAGGGCGCAGGGCGAGGTAAAGCGACTGGTTGCCGAACACAAACCGGTAGGGCTATCCGACGACGTCAAAAAAGAGTTGACAGCTCTCATGACCGCCGAAGCCCGCAGGCATGGGCAGGAGAACCTGCCCGACATTCGATAATGCGTACCACCGTTAACATGGAGGCTTCCGACATCACTCCCTCCGTCGACAGTGTGTTGGCGGCTCAGTATGTTCCGGAAAGGGCGATGACCGATGAGCGGATGGCCGGCATGGCGCGGGATGCTATCGACACACTACGCCGCCTGGCCCGACCGATGGCAATCATGGATGAAATCGAGAACGGTGACTTCCAGAACGTCTATCACGGTGAGGGTCATAATGATACCGAGACGCCGCTCGGTGACATTTTACAACGCGCCGACTCCCTAGCGCTCTATGCGGTCACACTGGGGGAAGATGTCTCCCAGCAGATCACGCGGCTGTTTGACGAGAACGAGTTTGCCCCCGCCGCCATGCTCGACGCCGCCGCCTCTGAGGGAGCGGACGAGGCCGCGCTGACTGTCGAAAAGAACTACCGCAGTTACTTGCGGCTCACTGGTTCCCTCGGTTCGCCAGCGGCTACAATGCCCTTCAGTCCCGGTTACTGCGGCTGGCACGTGAGCGGACAGCGGGCGCTGTTTGATGTCCTGCGACCGGAGGAGATCGGCATCACCTTGAGCGACAGCTTTCTCATGCGCCCGCTCAAGTCGATCAGCGGCGTTATCGTTGCCGGTCCCAAGGAGATATTTGAATTCGAAGATACCTTTCCCTTTTGTGCTGAGTGTGAGACGCACTCCTGTCGCGATAGAATCAAGGCGGCGCTGAAACAATGAGATGCAAGAACCAACAGAGGCAAATCCATGACAACAGTAGCACAGATATCCGAGTGCCTGCAGAAGGGTGACGCCGACGGCGTTTCCGAGTTGACGAAAAAAGCCCTCGATGAAAAACTCGGCGTCCAGCTCATTCTCGATGACGGACTCATCGCCGGCATGGCCGTGGTCGGAGAGAGATTCAAGACGCACCGGATTTTCCTGCCCGACGTGCTCATGGCCGCGAAGGCGATGTACGCCGGTATGGATCTGTTAAAACCGCTTATCATCAAGGAGGGTATTCCCTCCGCGGGCAAAGTCGTCATGGGCACTGTTCAGGGTGACCTGCATGATATCGGCAAAAATCTCGTGAGCATCATGCTCAAAGGCGCCGGGTTTGATGTGATCGATCTCGGCAATGATGTCCCGCCTGAGAAGTTCATCGACACTGCCGTAGACGAGGCGGCGCAGGTTATCGGGCTGTCCGCCCTGCTCACTACGACGATGCCGGCCATGTCACGGGTTGTCGGCCTGGCGCGGGAACGGGGTATCTATGGCAAGGTCAGAATAGTCGTGGGGGGCGCGTCCCTGTCGTCCGCCTTCGCCGAGGAAATAGGCGCCGACGCATACTGCTACGACGGCATTAGCGCCGTCGAGTGCGTCAAACGCTTTGTAGGAGCCGGGTGACATGGCGGGCCTGCTCGACCGACTTGTCGGCGGCGAAATCCTTGTCAGCGACGGCGCGATGGGCACCATGCTGTTCGAGCGCGGCCTCAAGACCGGCGAGTGCCCCGAACGATGGAACCTGGAACGACCGGAGGTGCTCGAAGAGATCGCGCGGCTCTACGTTCAGGCAGGGTCCGATATCGTCCAGACAAACACTTTCGGGGGTTCACCGCTGAAACTGGCGCAGTATGCGCTGGAAGACAAAACCGAGGCGATCAACAGCGCCGCCGTTCGGGCCGTGCGCAAGGTTGTCGATGATCGTGTGTATGTGTCCGCCTCGTGCGGGCCATGCGGCAGGCTGCTCAAACCGTATGGCGACACCAATCCAGAAGAAGTGGCCGAAAGTTTCGAGAGGCAATTGAAGGCAGTTGCCGCCGAAGGCGTGGACCTTATCTGCATAGAGACAATGACCGACCTTACCGAAGCTACCATCGCCATCAAAGCCGCCAGGACTGCTGCCCCCGACACGCCCATAGCGGCCACGATGACTTTCGACGCCACACCACGAGGCTTTTTCACCATCATGGGTGTGAGCGTCAGGCAGGCCGTCGAAGGTCTCGCCGAAGCCGGAGCCGATATCGTTGGCTCCAACTGCGGTAACGGAATCGAGAACATGATCCTGATCGCACGCGAGTTCAAGCAGCACTCGTCAGTGCCGATCATCATTCAGTCCAACGCCGGTCTCCCGGAAATGAAAGACGGCGCACTGGTCTATCCTGAGACACCGGAGTTCATGGCTGAGAAGTGCCGCGAGTTGGTTGACATGGGCGTGAGCATCATCGGCGGCTGCTGCGGCACGACCCCCGAGCATATCAGAGCGATGAAAGCGATGATTAACGAACGCGGTGAATGAGAGAGTGAGGGCATTCTTGTAGGGTAGGTTTGTCTTCAAACCTGCCGATAGTGGCAGGCGTCGGAGACCCCGCCCTACTACTGAGAAGACCTATGCGTTTATCCCAAGCCCAAGTTGCTGCATATCCCGCCAGAATTCAATTGCCGTTTGAGTTCGATGCTTCACATGTCTTCTTAATGCTTTGGATATCGCGAAAGAAAATGGTGATGGTAGGTGCTCAGCCATCTGACGTGGCCGACCGTCAAGAATCTCTTGTCGCGTGAACGGCAACTGCCGATTCAACAGGAGACCCAGAAGCAGAAGACCCACTTGGTAGATGTCAACTTGCTTACCAACCGTACCGAATTCGCCACGATTCAAGAATTCCGGCGGCTGCATCCACTTCGCTATAATCGTGCCAAATATATCAATGTCCTTCTCCAGCCTGCTGATCCCAAGGTCGCCTAACTTTACGACGGACTGCGGCTTTCTATCCGGAATGAGCTTGTCTCTTATGCCTGCGGCAAACACGTTACCGGGATGGACGTCCTTATGAACATAATCCTGATCATGCATATACTGCAGCGCCTGAAGCACACCCTGGGCTACCGGACTCACCCAGAGGGAACCGTTGAATCCGTTCAATCCGTACAACGATGCCAGAGGTATTGAACACCGCTCAATGATCAGATAGAATGTATCTCTGTATTCAAATGCCTCGTACACATACGTAATACAAGGGTGTCTCAGCTTCTTGAGCTTGTACAATTCCTCCGACCAGTCTTCAAGAACTTTCTTGTAGGGTCGACCACTAGGCACTATTATCTTCGCTACCAACGGGTTGTCCCATTCATCGTGGCACTCATACGTTTGTCCAAAAGATCCCTTCCCAAGGAACTTGCCGATTACGTATCGGCGATCACGGTATTGTATTTCCTCTCCAAGCGTTGGATAGTGGATTCGTCTTGCGCCAGACTGAGACACACATTTCCCCAATTTGAACAACCCGGCGGCCTCAGTGCGTGGCAGCCAGGCTAGTAAATGCCCTACATCCCCGGCAGGTTGAAGCAGACCACCTTCGGTTCGGTCATCTCCTGAAGCGAGAACTTCAGTCCCTCACGACCGAGACCGGAGTACTTGACTCCGCCGAACGGCATCGAGTCCAGCCGATAGTCGGTCGAGTCGTTGATCATCACACCGCCGCAGTCGAGTTCGTAGGCTGCCTTGAACGCCGTCTCGATGTCGCGCGTGAAGATAGCAGCCAGCAGACCGTAGGGCAGCGCATTGGCCTGCTTGATGGCGTTATCGAGATCATCGACGCGGTACATGTTCACCGTCGGCCCGAATACTTCCTCGCAGTGCACCTTCGCTTCAGCCGGAACATTCTCCAGAACAGTCGGCTCCATCAGCGCGCCCCGACGCTTACCGCCGGTGAGAAGTCTGGCACCTCCGGCAACCGCATCGTTGACCCATTTCTCCACCCGTTTGGCTTCGGTCTCGGTGATCAGGGGACCCATGTCGGTCTCTTCTTTCATCTTGTCGCCGATCTGGTACTTCCCGGTGCGCTCTACAAAGGCGCTCTTGAACTCATCATAGATATCATTATGCACCAACAGCCGCTGCACGCCGATACAGTTCTGCCCCGCCGCCCAGAAAGCTCCGGACACGCACGACTCGACGGCAAGCTGCATATCGGCGTCCTTCCACACGATGACCGGAGAATTGGAACCAAGCTCCATGCCGATCTTCTTGATACCTGCCCTGGCGGCGATATGCTTGCCCGCTTCGACTCCCCCCGTAAACGAAATCATCCGCACCCGTTCGTCGGCAACCAGCGGATCGCCGATCACCGAGCCATAACCGGTGATGAGCTGGATCGCCTGCGGAGGCAACCCGGCCTCGAGCAGAACCTCCACCAGTTTGATGGCCGACAGGGGAGTCACGGTAGCCGGTTTCAGGATCACCGAATTACCGGCGGCGATAGCCGGTCCCAACTTGTGGGCGACTAAGTTGAGCGGGTCGTTGAACGGCGTAATGGCCAGCACCACTCCAATGGGAAAGCGATAATAATAGCCGCGCCGCTTTTCTCCACCGGGGAAGGAGTCGAAGGGGATAGTTTCGCCTAAGATGCGTTTGGCTTCTTCGGCCGAACAAATGATAGTATTGACGCAGCGAGAGGTCTCCTTCCGGGCTTCGTTGATCGTCTTGGAGCTCTCACGAGCGATGATCGCGGCGAATTCCTCTAACCTCTCTTCGATCAGTCGCGCTGCCCGAAAGAGTATCTGCGCCCGGTCGTAGACGGTCATCTTCTTCGTGATTTCAAAACCGGCGGCGGCGGCGCTAAGCGCTGTTTCCACATCCCGGCTGTTGCCGCTGGGTACGGTGTCGATTATCGAGTTATCAAAGGGATCGAAAACTTCGATCTTTTCGTCACGGTCCACCCAGTTTCCGTCAAGCAGCATCTTCATCGTTTGCCTCCTGCTTCAATGATATCCACCAGGGTGCTGTACCCGGTCTCGGTGCGCCCGGCGCCCGGCCCGACGATGGTGACATCGCCCAGAGCGTCGGTGCTGATAGTGACGGCGTTGGTGGCGCCCATGATTCCGGCCAGCGGGTGCGTCAGGTCAATCTCTTCGGGAGCCACGCTTCCCGTGACCCGGTCGCCTTCGCGAGTGACCTTGCCGATCAGCTTGAACCTCTTACCGCGCGCTTTGGCCTCGCCGATAGCATCGGCGGTGATTTCCGTAATTCCCTTGCAGGGGAAATCATCGGGCTTGTTTATGGCTCCGAAAACAGCGTTGGCCAGAATAGTCACCTTGGCCAGTGCGTCCCACCCCAGAACGTCGGCATCCGGCACCGCTTCCGCGTAGCCGAGTTCCTGCGCCTGCTTGAGCGCGTCCTCGTACGCCAGCCCTTCTTCCATCTGGGAGAGGATGTAGTTGGTTGTTCCGTTGAGAATCCCCTTGACCTCGGAAACGGCGCAACCGGCCAGGGTCTCGCGAATGAGATTCAACAGCGGCGTGCCACTCATCACCGTTCCTTCGTATAGAAACCGGACACCCTTGTCCTTTGCCAGGCGTGCCAATTCGTGGTATTGCAGCGCTAAGGGACCCTTGTTGGTGGTGGTGACGTGCATGCCCTTCTCCAGGGCGGCGCGGATATGCGACGTGGCCGGCTCGGCGGTTCTGATGTCGGTATACGTTGCCTCGACAATCATGTCGGCCTCGGCCGCCTTTATCATGGCCGGCGCGTCACCATCGTATCTGTCCGGCAAGTCCGAGAGCTTACCGCCTGATCCGGCCAGCTTAAGAGCTTTGTGCAGATCGATGCCGCCCGCGTTGTACAAGCTCCCCTTGAGCATATCCGAAATGCCGACTACCCGGGCTTTCAGCCCGTATACATCGTGAAGCATCTTCTCCTTCTCGATCAGGAGTTCGGCCAGTCCCTGTCCTACGGTTCCAAAACCAATCAGCAATAGACGCATTGTCCGTTTCCTCCGTTTTTAGCTCCGCCGCCCGGCGGGGAGCAGTATCAGCATTGCTTCGAGTGTTTCCGATTCCTACCTGGCCCGGTATCGGTCGGGGGCGTCAAAGATATCTATGACATTGACCCGTGAGTTGAACCGGGCCGAATGCACGACACCTTCCGGGATGTAATACCAGTCGCCCTTGCGGTAAACCCTGGTCTCTTCGCCGATAGTGAGGGTCATCTCACCGTCAACCATTATCCCCCACTGGGCACAATGCGAGTGAGGCGGGATCTCACCTACCGGTTCAATGTCGAAAAACACTACCTGGCGGTTGCCGTCTTCCAGCAGCCAGCCCCGGATACCGTCGAGGGCAATATCGACCTCCGGCAACCCGCGGATCATCTCCGGAAAGGCGGTGCCGTCCCATTTATCCATCCATTCCTTCATTATCTCATCTCACGCTTTATGGGCTATCCCGGCGAACCTGGCCGCGTGGCCGCGTCGCATGATTTCCTCGACGTCCTTGGTGCAGCGTATGCATTTGTGGTAGACCACGTCACCGATCAACTCGGCCTTCTCGTCCCGTTCCTCGTCCGAGAGGAAATACGCCTCCATGGTGTCGTACGGCTGTGAGGTCCCGTCGCTCTCGTACTTGATAGTGATGTCGCCACCGGCGTCAAGCACCTTGTGTGTGTTTTCGGTCCAGTCGAAGCCTTCCATGCCGAGGTCGGGATTGATTCTCAGGTGCGCCGCCAAGGTGACTTTCGGCAGGCCGGACGCCTTGAGATCGTCGGCACACTGCAGGAACGTCTCCGGGCTGGCGGCATTGCCGATATTGATTTCGTAAATCGGGGTGGTGCCGTCGTCGCGCAGGTATTCCTTGATAATGTTCATCAGCATTCTGAAAATGACGACGTTCTGCGTGGACAGCAGCATCGATATCTTGAAACTGACCTCGGGAATCATCCTGCCGAAGTAGCAGGCCGCCACGATTGTCGACCAGCTCGGATTGAGGAAGAAGTTGGCGCCGGTTTCAAGCGCCGCCCGGGTGATACCATCGAGATAAACCAGATGGTTGTTGTCACCGACCTCGATGCCGCCAAAGTTGCCGAACGGGGTTCCCATATTCTTGAGAATCAACTGGCTCAGACCGTCCCCAAGATCGCGCCGGTCAAATTTCTCGCCCGTAACTTTCTCGATGCGGGCGAACCGCTCCTCCGGCCAGGGGATTCCGATCAGGTTGGTCGAGCAAAACTTGCTGGCGCCCAGGATATTCTCCGCCATGGTCAGTGTCGCCAGGAGATCACCACTGTACACGTAATGCTCGGTCAGGGCGACCACCGAGATCATTTCCGTGGGAAAGAGAACATCTCCGTGTTCGGCGATGCGACGCATGCAGTCAAGAGTCACGTATGCCCCTTGAAACCCCGATACCTGGGTTGTGCACACGCCTTTCCTGGTTGTCTTGATGCCTTCTTTGGCGATGAAGTCCTCCACCTTGGGGAACTGCCGGGCGTAGCTTTCGGCCTTTTCGAGCATTTCCCCGAAGCCCTTGTCGGCGGCGGCCTTCTTTCTATGCTGATAGTCGCGATTCACCGCGATTGCGTCGCCGACCTGCTTTGGTCCGCCATAAGAGTCGATGAGCGCATGGATGGCTTTCATATCGCGGTCACTCAGGAGTCCGTAGTGCATGTCATCCTTCTCCTTGTTTTCAAGAACGGCTTCGCCGAATGTGAGCTTTCAGGCAGTTATTGTTCTTCTTGCGGGATCGAATCATACTGGTCTGGAAGCTAACATCCGCGCGCCCGCATTTCAAGCGGTTTCTGACGGTTAGCGTACCTTCGGGGAGGGCGACGGCTTCCTCCGGAGCCCGACCTGCAGGTATGATATGCTACCGGGCCGCAGCGCGCGATGGAAGGGGACTCGTCTTCGGGATCGGCCTGGCACTGGTGTCCCGGGGTTCAGTTGCCGAATGACGCTGCTGCCTGCTCCCGCGAATCGAAGTGATCGAAGACCGTAATCAGGCGCGTGACCGAAAGAAGATTCTCGATTTTGTCAATGTTGCACAATACCAGACGCCCACCAGCGTTTCGCGTGGTGGTCAGGGCCGTAATCAGCATGCCCAGGCCGATCGAGTTGATCCAGTCGACCTTGGCCATGTCAAGTATGATGCTCTTCTTGTTGAGGTTGACATATTCGCAAACCTTGCCGTAGAACATGGTCGTGTTCTTTCCACCCATAATCTTGCCGGACATTTCGAAACAAACGATGTCTCCCTCAAGCGAATCCGTAAACTTCATTGGTACTCCCAGTGTCTGAGCAAGCGACTTGAAATCCTGTTACCGGGTTTCCCGCCCAACCTTCCTCGGGAAGACGGACAGGATCATCCCTTAAAGATTCTCAGACGGCAAAATACACCTTCCGGTTCTCAGCGCAAGCGGTTTAAGGAAAGCCCTCTGGTCGCGTACGCCTGGCTCGCGTACCGGAGCCAGTCGCCAACCTTCAGACTTCTAATGTGCGGTCACCCCTACCCTGTAGTCTGAGGAAATCAACAGAAGCCTCGACTGCCACAATGGCGGCAATATGCCATTTCTGGCTTGACAACGCACAGTAAGATCAGTAGAATCAGCCGTATGAAGATAACTACTGAGGCGATCCTGAGTTACATCCGTCGCGAATCCGGCCACCCGATGAAAATCAAGGAGCTGGCCAAAGCTCTGAATGTGCCGAGCGCCGACTATCGCCGTTTCCGAAACGTTGTCAAGGAGCTACTCGATTCGGGCCAGTTGGTGCGGCTGAAGCGCAACCGCATCGGCCTGGCCTCGGAGATGAATATCGTGGTGGGGAGGATTTCCGTATCACGAGGAGGTACCGGTTTTGTGACGCCGGAGATCGCCAAGGATCAGAACGGGGAAGATGTCATTATCCCGACAGCGCAGTTGCTGACGTCGCTGGATGGCGATAAGGTGATGGTCCGGCTGACGGGCATGAGGGGTGATCGGCAGGCGGGCAGCGTGATCAAGGTTGTTGAACAGGCCGCCCGCAATATCGTGGGGGTTTTCCGGCGGACGCGCCACTTTGCAATTGTAGTTCCCGATAACCCGCGAATACACCGTGATATCTACATCCCCGAGACGGAAAACCAGAATGCCCGCGACGGCGAGAAAGTAGTCGTCCGGATTACGGTCTGGGACGATCCACAAATCAATCCTGAAGGCCGGATAGCTGAGCGGCTGGGCTTTCCCGGTCAGCCGGGCGTCGACATGCTGACGATCATCAAGAGCTACAACCTCCCCGAACAGTTCCCCGAGAAGGTACTGGCGGAGGTGGAGCTTGCTGCCGTCATGCCCCCCGATGGGGAACTTGTGGGACGTCTGGATCTGGCTAAGGAGTGTGTCTACACTATCGATCCCAAGGATGCCAAAGATCACGACGACGGTGTCTCGGTCGCGAAGACATCCTCCGGGTACCGGCTGGGAGTGCATATCGCCGATGTCTCATCTTTTGTCCAGCCGAACACCGCCCTTGACAAGGAGGCCTTTGAGCGGGGGAATTCCGTCTACCTGCCCGGCCTGGTGATTCCCATGCTGCCCGAGGCCTTGTCCAACGATGTCTGCTCACTCAAGCCGAATCGTCGGCGATTAGCGTTTTCGGTCTTTATCGACTTTGACCGGAAGGGCAAGGCACTCAAGTGGGAACTGGCCGACACGATCGTCAAGTCGCGGGCGAAGCTGTCATACGAAGAGGTCCAGGAGTTCTTTGACAGTGGTGATACGTCCAGCCCCAAGATAAAGAGGGTGGCTCACAGTCTGATCCTGGCGCGTGAACTTGCCCGCATCCTGAGCAAGCGGCGTTTTGGCGAGGGTTCGCTTGATTTTGACCTGCCCGAGGCCAAGTTGGTTCTCGACGAGAAAGGGGAAGTGCTTCAGTTGGCGAGCCGGGTGCGTCTTGAAGCGCACCGTCTCGTCGAGGAGTTCATGCTGGTTGCCAACCGGGCCGTGGCCCTTGAAGTTTTCCGACTGGCCCAGCCTTTTCTGTACCGGGTTCATGACAAGCCGGACCTTGACAAGATGGAGGAGTTCTCCGCCCTGATGTCCCGCCTTGGCTACAGGTTCGCGATCTCTCCCGGCCTCAAGCCGATCCATTTTTCGCGCTTTCTCGAAAAGGTCAAGGATCGCCCGGAAGCTGAGTTCATCAATGAACTGATGCTTCGCTCGATGCAAAAGGCGGTCTATCAGCGACAGAACATCGGGCATTTCGGTCTGGCCTTCACGCACTATACGCACTTCACTTCGCCGATTCGCCGCTACCCCGACCTGTTAGTGCACCGGTTACTGCGGCGTCTAAAGGCCGGTCGCTATCCGGCGGCCTATGCCAGGGGGGTGGCGTCGGTGATAGACAATGTCGGCAAACATTGCTCTGATACGGAGAGAACAGCCGAGGCGGCCGAACGCGAAGCGGTTCGGGTCAAGCAGGTGGCGTTTATGGCCCGTCATGTCGGCGACGAATACACCGGCGTCATTTCCGGTGTGGCCGGCTTTGGGTTTTTTGTGCGGCTCGATGGCCTGGGCGCCGAGGGAGTTGTCCGCCTGTCGGCTATTGACGATGACTACTACCGGCATGATGAAAAGGGCTATCGGATTGTCGGCCGTCGCGCCGGGCGGACCTTTCGCATGGGCGACAGCGTCAGGGTAGGAGTGTTACGCGTGGATGAAGTAGCGAACGAAATAGAGCTTTACCTGGTTGAAGAGCACCGTAACAAGAAGGCTGCTGCCGGGAGCGGCCGGTCACAACGAAAGCATAAGAGAAGGAAAAAGTAGGGGATTGTCTGCACATGCAGGAGACCAAAGTAGACAGAACCAGGCGCACGGTTGTTCTGCTGGACCCGCCGACTCCGAATGACAGAGGCATTGCCTGGGACCGGATCGGCCGGAGTTGCACGGAACTGGCAGAGTTGTACCAGACCGTCAAGGAGAGCCGCATTGACCTGATCCTGGTGGATGAAAACCGCACCGATCTCACCCGCGCCGTGGCGACAAGGATTCGCCGGCACAACGGACTTACCGATATCTGGAGGTTGAGCAGAGACGAGTCGCCCCTTGAGCCGGAGCCGGACTACATCGACGGCGTCCTTGCAGGAGAGACGGGCGCGGACGGACTGATCGGCAGGGTCGATCACATTCTGCGGGTCAAGGGTCTGCTCGGCCGTTACCTGCTGGTAGGTCGCTCTGCCCGGATGAAAGCCACAGCGGAGATCATCGAGCGCGTGGCTGTCACCGATATGGCGGTCCTCGTGATCGGCGCGTCCGGTTCCGGCAAGGAACTGGTAGCACAGGCGCTGCATGACAACTCGTCTCGCAGCGGAAATCCCTTCGTGGCTCTCAACTGCAGCGCCCTGGCCGAAGGAGTGCTCGAATCGGAACTGTTCGGTCACGAGAAGGGTGCCTTTACCGGCTCGGTGGCCAGGAGAGAGGGACTTTTTCACAAGGCCGACGGCGGCACCATATTCCTTGACGAGATCGGTGAGACGAAAGCAGACACCCAGGTGAAACTGCTGCGGGTGCTTGAAGACGGCACCTACTACCCGGTCGGTTCGTCGACCACACGCCGGGTCAACGTGAGGGTCATTTCGGCCACCAATCGTGATCTTACGGAAGCCATTGCCGATCACGTATTCCGCGAAGATCTTTATTTCCGTATCGCGGTGGTGAAGATAATGCTGCCGCCACTTATGGAACGCAAGGGCGATATACAACCCCTTCTGCATCATTTCTGGAGAGACAGTCCGTCGCTCTCGTACTCCGATTCGGCCCTTGATCTGCTGATGCGTTTCGACTGGCCGGGCAACGTACGTCAACTGAGAAATTTCGCCGAGCGAATGACGGCCCTCAGGGGAAAGGGCCTGGTCGATGTCGCGGATGTCCAGGCGTTCCTCGATGAGCAGTACTCCGGCGCCACTCATCTGCCCGTATCGACCGGAAAGACGGTGGAAGAGGCGGGGCAGGAACTCATCTATCGGGCCATCCTGTCGCTGGGCAACGAAATCAGGATGCTGCGCGACCTGATCACAGCTCACCTGCCGGGCGAACCACCCGAAGAGGGCTATGGGGCAGAGGAGACACCCGACATCGGGACAGTATCTCTTGAACGGATGGAGGAGGAGATGATCCGAAGAGTGCTCGGTGAAACCAGGGGGAACCGAAAGGAGGCCGCGCGCCTGCTCGGTATCGGGGAACGCACGCTTTACCGTAAACTGAAGAAATTCCGGTTAAGCTGAATTTGCGGAAAACCAGCGCCGCCCTGCTTCTCGTCCTCGTGTTCGCCTCCTCGGCTCTGTCGCAGGAGTTGTCGACCGATGTCTACCCGTCGGAGGACGAACTGCACGAGGCGCTTCTCGCCGGCGACCTCGATTCGCTGCAGTACGTTATTCTGCTGGATATAGTCACTCACGGGATTGACTCCACCAACCGCTTTCTGATCGACGAAATCCCCAACCTCAGTCATTTCCTGCCCGGCTGGAGAGCATTGATCACCGGGCTTGAGCGTGAGCAGGAGGCTCCCTTTCGCAAACCGCCCTCCCGGCATCATGGATCGAAAGCGAACCTGCGTTACCGGTACGCCCAGCAGGTCCATGAGGACGGGCGGGCGCGTGACGGCACAGCGGGAGTTGTCCGTCTCAACGAACACTGGCGTGCGAGTTTCAACCTCCGTCGCGATTATGAAGGACGCGAACATTTTGCAGGCCGCTCGATCCGCTATCGGAACAACTCCGGCGCCGTGCGAGAACTGGAGTTGGGCAGTTTCTCCACGCGGCTGGGGCTGGGCGCGGTATTCGGTCACCGGGGGAGGCTTCTTGATCCGGTGGAAGATCTGAGCGGCGAGTCGTTCCTGTTCCCGGACAACGGCGGGTTCAACGGATTTCACGCCCGGGTCGAGGGCTATGGCTCTGATTTGGATTTGCTGGCGTCTCTCGGCCGCGATTCGGAGCACCGTCATGTTGCCGCCGGTGTCATGCTTGCCGTCGACGGGCTGCCGCTCCAGCCCGGTGTGACAATCGGTGTGAACCGACTGACAAACCGTGCTTCACGGCGGACAGTGGATGATCTCAAATGCGGTCTCACCCTTCGCCATGAGCACTCCCCCGGATACGCCACCGTTGAACTCTGCGTCCAGGCGGGCGAGCGCTCGTGGCCGGGCGGTCTGGTGGTTGAAGGACACCACCGCTTTGAATCGGCCCAGCTCAGGTTTGCAGGCTGGGCGTACAGTGACCATTTTCTCGACCTGGCCGCCGGGAGCAAAGCGGCCGGTATTCGGCGCAAGCTGACACTGAACGAGGTCGACTTCGAATACTGGGCGAAACGACCCGGCCAGGAAGGCGGCCTGATCAAGTCGATTGTATTGCTGACATCCGACATCGAATTGGTGAACTCATTCCTGTACGCTGGAATAAACAGGGACACGGTCGACTGTGAATTACTCTCAGCGCTCGTGCGCCGGTTTCGACCGGGTCTTTCGATGCGGATCGACTACCTGGCCAAAACCAGGAAGCGAGCGCGGACGACAGGTATCTCGTCCGATACGGAGCGCCGGACCCGCCTGGAGATCCGATTTACCACTGGCAATACTTCGATCAGGAGCTATATTGGCCATCACTCGCAGGGTGAGCGGCCGGACTTCCTGTCGGCCTTTCTGAGCCTGCGATACGAATCGCGACGGCTGGGCCGATTCGAGATATGGTCCAACCTGGCTCGGTTCGACCCGGGCCGCCTGACAACAGACTACTGGTACCTGTACGTGAAAAGCGAACAACCTCTGTTGGACAACCTGACGGCCGCCGTCAAGTTCAGTCGTACCTACCGACGTGATTCCGACGAAAGGCATACAACGGTGGCTTCAATTGAACTGAGAGTGTGGATGTGACCGGTTGGATGAAACGCCTGGGTGTGACTCTCATCTCGGCCACCGTCATGTTTCCTGTCGGGGCAGCCCCCGACGTTGTCGTCAATGAAGTAATGTCCAACGAACCGGGGGCGTTTCGGAGCCTCGAGTGGATCGAGTTGTATGTTGATTCTGCCAGCGCCGCCGCAATGGACGACTACGAGATAATCGTCGGCGACGACATGATCACATTTCCGTCCGGTCTCGTTCTCAACGGCGGCGAGTACTATATCGTCTGCCGGCGACTGGTGTCGACGGAGGTGTCGGTCGGATTCGAGGGCAGGTGGGGTGACAGCTCCGGAATCTGGGGCGACACGCCCGAGGAAGCAGCCCTGCCGACTCCCCAGGAAGCATCGTTTTCTCTCACCAACACCGGTGGCGCGGTAGAATTGTACCGGCGCGGCGTGAAGCTCTCCGAACTCAGGTGGAATAGTGAAGGGAGCGACGGCGTGTCCTGGGAGCGGGCCTCACCGCAGTCGGAATTGATCCTTCAGTCGATCGATCCCGACGGTTCCACGCCGGGAATAATCAACTCGCACACCTCCGTTGAGCATGACCTGGCGCTGGAAGGTGTGACAGCGCAGAGCCGTCAGGGATTGACGTCTCTGACTTTCATGGTGCTCAATCGCGGTTTGGCTGTCGTTACCGGAGCTGAGCTTTCCGTGTACACGAGGGACCCGTTATCACTGCTCGATGTGTTGCCGTTGCCCGAGATGGAACCGGGCGATACGGCCATGCCTGCCGGGAGTTATCTGCTGGAAGGGCTCTACTGTGATCTCAACTCCGTCCTGAGTGACGATGACCGCACGCGCGACAACAGCCTGCATTTCACCGCTCCCGGCGCTGACTATCCGCCGCTTATCCTTTCTGAGGTTCTGGCCAATCCGCAGTCCGGCTCATGCGCTGAATGGATCGAAATCAGGAGCCGCGTCTATGATAACTTCGATCTGAGAGGATGGCGGATCGGCGATTCAAGGCGACTTTACCTGATTACCGATACCAGCATTGTCGTCGAGCCGGGCGAACGGCTCGTTCTGAGCGCCGACGGCGCTAATTTCGACAATTACTATGGGGATGTCTCTGCACGGGTAGTGGAGCCGACCGGGTGGGCGGAACTAAACAACCTGACCGCGGATACGGCGCGCCTTGTCGATCAGTTCGGTTGGGAGGCGGATCGCCTCGCATATACGTTCGCGTTCGACAGCAATTACACGTGGTCGCTCCTGGAAGAAGGCTCGCAGGAGAACACCTGGGGACGTTCGGAGTCGGCGGGCGGCACACCGGGTGAGCAAAACCGCGCCGTCTGGCTGCAAGCCGGCCGGACGGTGAACATCGAGATGGCACCGTCGGTCTTCTCACCCGACGGCGACGGCATTGAAGACTCCACCGTGATCTCGCTTACCGCACCCGACGCGGCAGGACTGGAACTGAGAATCTACGACCGGCAGGGTCGAGTCGTCCGTGAGTTCGAGATTGGCGCTTATCACCGCAGCAGCTATGTCTGGTATGGTCGCTCCGACGCTGGGAATCGTCTCCCCATCGGTATCTACATCGTGTACTGTGAGGCGCCCGGGGCGGGATCGGCAAAGAAACCTGTAGTTATCGCGCGCTGACCATGACACACAAGCCTGCTTTAATCATCTGCTTTGTTTCACTGGCTCTCAGCAGCGAAGTCGCCCCTTTTGATATTGTGACGGGAAGAGGCGAAGGGATAGGCCGGGCAGTGATCCTCTCCCGATCGTCGGCGTCGGAGCTTCTGGCTGTCCCCGCCGGTGGTCTTGGGGCGCGACAGGGGCTGGTGGAGATCGGCTTCAACCGCGCCTTCGAGATGTCGGAGTTGGACAATCTGTATGTGGCCGGAGCTTATTGTTTCGGCAGTGTCACGACGGCGATTGGTTTCTCGCAGTTTGGGCACTCCGATCTATACACGGAGCAGACCGCCAAACTGTCGCTGGCAATTCGCCGGGACTCCCTGACGGCCGCCGTTACCCTGGCGGGATTGCTGGTCAGCCTCGGCGGGGGATACGAGCGTCTCGATGCCACCACCCTGGGTTGCGGACTCTCGTACCGGACACGACGGATTATCGTAGCCGTCACGGGCGAGAACCTGACCGCTCCCCGTCTGCAAGAGAACAGTCGGGAGATCAACCCTCTCTTCTCCGGCTATGCCGAGTTGATCGGCCCCGGGCCGTACTCTCTGACCGGGCGGGTCACGCTTGAGAGAGAGGAGAAACCGCAATTTGCCGTGGGTCAGAAGATTGACCTTTCGACAAAAGCTGCGTTCTTTTGGGGTATCGCAACGGCGCCGCTGAAATACGGCGGGGGCCTCGAAGTCGACCTCGAAGGGAGAAGCCTGACGTATGTCGTATCATATCACCCGACCCTTGGTCTGTCACAGACGGTGGCTCTCTCGCTGGTCTTTGGGTCGACGCGGATGTAAAAGGCGGGAGGAGGGTTCAGTTTGCCGGTAGACAGGGCAGCCATCGAACAGCGGGAACGAGAGACCCTTGCTCCCTATGCCTCTCTTTCATCGGAATCGAGGGGCCGAGTCCACCCGCAGGATGAACATCCGTTGCGCACTGCCTTTCAGCGCGATCGCGACCGGATCATCCATTCCGCCGCTTTCCGGCGGATGGAGTACAAAACGCAGGTGTTCATCCCGCACGAGCAGGATCATTTCCGCACCCGCCTGACACACTCGATCGAGGTGGCACAAATCGGCCGCACCCTGGCGCGCAACCTGTGTCTCAACGAGGACCTCACCGAGGCGGTGGCGCTGGTACACGATCTGGGCCACACTCCTTTCGGACATTCCGGCGAGGAAGTCCTGAACCGATTGCTTTCCCACGTGGGCGGATTCAACCACAACCGGCAATCACTGCGCGTGGTGGACCTTCTCGAACAGCGTTACCCACAGTACCCGGGGCTGAACCTTTCGTTCGAGGTGCGCGAGGGAATAGCCAAACACGAAAGCAGCGTGCGGGTATCGCTCCCGGAGTTCAATGCCGACGAACAGCCGACGCTCGAGGCGGCTCTGGTTGACATCGCCGACGAGATCGCCTACAACTCGCATGATATCGACGATGGCCTGTCGGCGGGTGTGATCAGTCTCGACGATCTTGGGGAGAGCGACTTCTTTGCCGAACTGGTAGCAGGTGTCTCCTCCTCGCAGGCCGGGTTTTCAGAAGACCACACCCGGTACGCGCTGGTCAGGCGGTTGGTGGACCGAATGACCACCGATGTTCTAAGAGAAACCCAGGTCAGGATTCAGCGCTTGGGGATTTCCGATCTTCGGGCCGTCCGCAACTCGCCCGAGAATGTCTGCAGCTATTCTCCGCCCATGCAGAAGTTGGTTGCATCTCTCAAGGTGTTTCTAAAGAACCGTCTGTACGACCATCCCCGCCTGGTAGCCATGTCCCGAAGCGCCGCCGACATTGTCAGCGCTTTGTTTAAGGGGCTGATGGCTGATCCGGGACTGATGCCGCCCCGCTTCCAGGGCATGCTTGCCGATCAGCAGACGGAGATCGTGATTGCCGATTACATCGCAGGTATGACCGACCGCTACGCCGAGAAGGTCTACACGTTCATGAACGGCGAAAACCCGCCGCCATTGCCATGACGCGGCGGGCTGCCGGTACCTTCGGTTGTGTTGCCTCATCGAAAGATGTTACCGAAGGTTCTGTCGTGGTCAGGTTCGTTTCCTCATATTGGAGGTTACCGAGATCAGTTTGAAGGTGGCCTCAGTTGAAAACCGGCTTCCTGCAAGGCTTGTAACATCGGGCGATCGTTGCTTTCTGCGGCGACAAGCAATCGCTTGTCTTCCCGGTGAAGGCGTGAAACGATGGAAACAAGAAGTCGCAGGGTAACATCACGGCGATCGTGCAGCGGTGACACCCAAATCGAGGACACAAGTCGTTCATCATTCCTCAATTCCCGTTTGAACCCCAGGCGCTTCAGCGCTTCCACGTCTGCATCGATCCAGGCAATGGCCTCGGGTAGCCTCATGTCTCCCATCGCAAAGCAGATCTCGGCACGTGCAAGTCGGGCGGTTAGTTGCTCATAGGCAGGTGATTCACCCGGAACACCCAGCACGGTGGCGATATTGTCGAGCTGGCTGCAAGTTACCACTGTGAGAACCGAGGACTCGGCGGCGGTATCCGGCTTTGCAGTCGCCAGGTAGAGTTCCAACGGGGGCCTGTCAACAGAGCTTCTGACCAGTCTTCGTAGCAGGCGCACAACCAGGCCGATCAGCCCGTACCGTCGCAGGTTGAGCAGGAATCTGTTTTTCGCGTGCTGAACTGATTCTGCATGCAATAATCTTTGTACGATTGTCGTTTTCTTGAAGCCGCGATACAGCAGCGCCGCCATATAGCGAGTCCGGCTTCGGTATATTGTGATCGTGAAGTTCACAGATGTGGCGTTGGCTATCTTCTCTTTGTGAAAACCGGCGCCTCGTGAGAAATCCAGGTCGTACCCCTGGCGGACAAGTGTTTCTGACTGCAGGGCGAGAAAAAACCTCCCCGGGGAACGCTTGTCGAAAAGCTGATTGTAGGCAATCGTATAGTGGTAGATCCAGCCGTGATATTCGAAGCTCAGAAGGGCCGCCACCGGCAGGTCCCGATTGGTGAGCTCCATCAGGCAGATCGATCCAATGGGCCAGAAGCGCTCGAGTATTCTATGATAAAAACGAATCTTGGATCCATCTTCAAATAGACTGGGGAAGTCAGTGTTGCACCAGCGATTGATGTGCATCAGTTGGATCTGACCAAGTGTCCTGTGGGCGTGATCGAGATCATCGATTCTGCTTAACTCGTAACCACCCCGGCGATCGAAGAAATTGCCGATTTTACGGAAATGGCGACCGGTGCACAATTTGACGTCGGACCCATCACTCGGATCGGAGGTATATCTATATTGATAACACGTATCGGTCGCTACGCAGGTGCCTTTGAAACGGGGAAGGATGGATTGCCTCAGATAGTTGAGGCTGGTTGAACGGTCGGAAAGCTGAGTTAGTTGTATCTGATCCCAGTCGCCGGAGTGTTCGCTTATGTAAGCAAAAGTGCCTTCGATTATGCAGGCCCGATCTTCACCAACAAAATCGGAATAGTCGGAATCAGGTGAGCCTATGAACTCAACCACGCGTTGTGTCCATCCAAACCATGATCGAGTTGAAATCATCAGTGGGGCAAACCCGACTTTCCGTTCACCGTCCTGGAACTGAAGAACATACAACCTGCGATTCTTACCGAAGTATTCAAACCAGGTGTACAGCCATTCGTGCCGGAGAAAAATCGTACTATACGGCTGAGATGCTACCAGAGCATTCCAGTCGGATTCCAACTCCGCAAATTGGTCGAGGCTGTCAATACAAACTGTCTTGAGCATGTTTATCCAATGCTAATTTCCGATTGCCTTGTTATCCCGACTCCGTTGCCTGGTAACCAACCGTATCCGTCCAGGAGATAACGGCAACCGTCCGTGAAACTCAGGCTCATCTCTGTTTGTCCATTGCTTCCCGAACGGCGGCGGAGATACGCTCATATCCGTTCTCATTTAGATCGATGGCGCTGCCGGCGTATTCAATCCGCATGAAGCCATTATCGCCGGCAAGAGCACGATCAAAATCAACGTAACCCGGACCGCCCTGCCGATATTGCTGCCTCAGCCAATCATTGAACAAGGCAATGCTGTCCATTATCAAGTACTCACCAAGGTCAACACTGCCCCTGCAGGGAGGAATAATCGTTGCCGCAAGTGGTCTGATCCCGTGGGCACGGGCCAGTTCCGACATGCTGGAAACATAATCCTCAATCTCCTTGACACTGTTTTGCGGGCGGAAGTTGTATGAGCTGACCTCGATGACTACGACCGCCGGACCGAGTTCGATGACGTCCGGCATGAATCTGAGCAGGAACCCGGACACTCTCTGGCCGGAAACACCCCGATTGATCGCCTCGTAGCCCGGAAAACATCGATTTAGGGCCCAGTTCTCGATTACCTGTGATCCGAGAAAAACAATCCTTTCGGCGATAGTCGTATCTGAGGTCAATCCCTCGTTTTCCTGCGCGTATCTGTCACGGCGAGAGAAGTGCTCCACTACGTGCGTGTACTTGTCGAGGTACTCGTTGATGTGAGCACGGTACTTCAGAGCCTTGAAGGCAACATAACCTATCGACATGTTGCCGAGCAGCGACACGATCAGGATTACTTTCCACTTCCTGCTCACCACAGTCTCCTCATCGTGACTGTACGATATCCGGGCCTCTCGCCGGGCAGACACCGCGCGTTCCATGCGCCGACCGACCTATACATCATTGTCACCGTCCATCAGGTACCAGTTGCTGTCGTCCAACAGAGCGGACGACAGTTCGGAATCGGGAGTCGTGTGAACGACGATATTGCCGCCGCTTTCCCTCTCCACAAAACCAAACGCCTTGAGCGTTCTGACGAGGGTTTCGTTTCCAAAGTAGGTGACGGCCAAGGAGTCGACATCGGCGGCTCTTTGCGCCAGCAGGAACTCCGATAGCAATACATCCAGATAATTGTCCATGTCCGCTACAAAAAGATCGGCCACGGAAAGACTGTTGGCCCGAATGTCATAGACCACGTAGCCCAGAATCTCCCCCGTGGACTTCCTGCTCAGGGCGAATATGCGGTAGTCGCGATAAGGACAGTGAGTGAAGCGCCAGTTCAGAACGTCCATAGTCCTTTCCGCGATGATGGAGAAGCGGGGCGAAGCCTGCTGCCACAGATGGTCAAAGCGCTCGTCAAAAGCAGCCAGAATTTCGGTCTGCAACCCGGTGGGTTGCCGGTAGCGGGTCTCTTTCGCGAAAAGCCTCGAGGAAAAATCAAGGATCCCGGCTATGACTGCTGCGGTAAAGGGCACGGTAACCCGCCTGTCGACAAACGTCCGCGACTTCAGAACTCTGACCAGTCTGCGGTTGGTGCCCAGGACCTTGTACCCGAGTCTCTTCAAGACCGCCTCGGCATTCCTGTTGGGATATCCGTAGCAGAAGTCTACGGGGCTCCTGTCGGTGGGGGGCAGGGCCGCCCTTTGGAGTTTGAGTGCCGGGCCGAGAGTACGGTGAGTGCCGTCCATTGCGAGATCTGCGCTGATACCACCTGTCCGGGGCCGGCCCATGACAAGGAACCGCCTGGGGAAGATGGCCGTTGCACCGACCACTCTGCCGCTTTCCGAATCCCTCATAATGAAGCACAGGGCGGAACCACTGGGGTTACCTTCATAGAACCACTCGTACTTGGCGCGGGGCCAGGCGGGAAAATTGTTCTGCCAGAAGCCAACAATCTCATCCCTGTTTTCCTGCAGGTCAGCCTGGACTACTGAGTAACGCATCGCGAAGAAGAGACACTCATCAGTGTTATTTTTCTGTTTTACCTTGTCGTATTACTGAAGGGAAGTTAAGGTTTCCGCGGGGGCAATTCAATTCAATTCTGCGTTTTTCGGATCGAGAGCCCGGAGGAACATAAACGGGCAATCTCACACCGCTCTTCAAGGGCAATCTGATCATATCTCTTTCCCATAACAACACCTTAATAAGGTGTTGCACTTCGTTTGTGAAGTTAGGGAATCCACTGGTATCAACAACTTACTGGATGCCCGTGTTCACTGGAATGACGAATCCGGCGGCTTCCGATTATCACCAAAGGCTTTTTTCAACAGCCTGCTGGTGCAGCATCTGACCATAGAGAAAGCACTTGGAGCCGATCCCTGATTATCGGAACGGACAGCCTCTGCCGCAACG
Source organism: uncultured bacterium (assembly GCA_965603125.1). Classification (GTDB taxonomy): domain Bacteria; phylum Zixibacteria; class MSB-5A5; order GN15; family FEB-12; genus JAJRTA01. Next base: position 61,039 of record CBFDBU010000012.1, read on the forward strand.
GAATTTTGTCAACAAGCCCTCTTGGCTAATGTAACTATGTCAAGCGCGGGATCCCTGCACCCCGCCGCTCTAACCGGCAACGTCACAGGGATGCCGCCCCGCTTCCAGGGCATGCTTGCCGATCAGCAGACGGAGAGCGTTATCGCCGACTACATGGCAGGTATGACCGACCGGTACGCCGAGAAGGTCTACACGTTCCTGAACGGCGGAAATCCGCCCCCATTGCCATGACGCGGCGGGTTGCCGGTTCCTTCGGTCGCTGGGTTGCCCGATCAATAACTTGCGTACGCAGCCTACCACGGTTATCTTCCTGGGAAGGAGATGTTACAATTGTTGGACGCCCCAAGAAGTCTGTTAATTATCCTCCCAGGCGGCGGCGTTTTCTCGAACGAGACATCGACGGACTGGAAACAGCCCTTGAACAGCGTACCATTTAACGGTGTAAGAAAGGTGGTTTGAAGTGTCACAGGACATTCCGTTTCATATCCTCGCAGATCACGGTCTCCCTGAGTTCTTCAATCCATATCGAATCCGTGTCCTGCTGACGAACTCTCTATTTAACAAACGCCTGTTCAGAATGCCATTGCTGCGACTGTTGCCGGTCGTGGCTCTCGGGTGCAAGTGCTGGTGGGTAAGCGTCCGCCACCGGGGACCCGCTCCGTTTGTGACATGCAGCACCGGATCCAGCTTCGTATTCGCCCTGCTACAGTATCTCTGTCGGCCCCTGATCCGACCACGCACTCATGTGATGTATGACCTTCTACTGGAGAGAAAACGTACCGGCCTGATGGGGCTATTCGATTCGATAAAGATGCACGTCTTCAGGAAAGTGGTTGATCACGCCGTCGTGTGGGGGCCGCCGGATATAGATAGCTTCTCGCGGGAGTACGATATTCCCACAGAGAAGTTCTCTTTCGTACCTTATCACCTTACGCTGGAGAACTTTCAGTTTGACATCAGTGACCAAGGATACATTTTCGCCGGTGGCAACAATGGCAGGGATTATCCAACGCTAATAGACGCCGTTAGCAAGATTGACTACCCGGTATTCATTGCAACACAACTGCCAGAGGTGATCGAGATAGCGGCCCCGTTTCCGAATATCATGGTCAAACCGGTCACGCATGAGCAGTTCCGTCAGAAGATGGCCGGCTGCCATATGTTCGTGGAGGCTCATCCGGTCGACTTCTTCAGAACGGCCGGGCATCAGACATTCCTGAATGCTATGTGGATGGGGAAGCTGGTTGTACTGGCTGATGAGAAAAGCGCTATCGGTTATATTGAGGATGGAAAGGACGGCTTGGTGGTAGCGGCCGGCGACGCTGAGGGGCTGAAAGCAAAGATTCAACTGGCTCTCAATGATCTCGACCTCTCCACCCGATTGGCGAAAGCAGCCCAGTCAAAGGCACGCGATCCCAAGTACCGGAACTTGAACCACACGTAAGCTATCTACAACGTCGCGCTCAGGATCGAGATGGAAAAATACTACCTCGACGTCTCCAGCGACATACTCAACTTGTATTGATTCCCGCCCGTCAGCGAAATACTCCGGCAACCCTGCTCGGGTGCGCATACCGACTGGTCACTTCGAGTGCGGTGGCTATCCTTAAGGCTCCAGCTCAAGAAAGGGCGCCTCCGGGGGGATGGTATCCTGATCTTCAGGCTGTTCCGGATCGTCCCAGGTGCCGTCACCGACCGTCTGCGACAGAGTCAGGGTGTCTGTGCCGCCCGCTGGAAGGCTGGACACCACAAAACTGTCATGTTGGACATTGTCGCCGGACAGCGAGGCGGTTATGTCGAAGGGGCCAAAATCGGTCGGTTCGCCCTGTGAACTGGCAGCCTGCAGGTATGATACAACACTCTTCGCAAGTCCTCCGTTGGTTGTGGTTTCGGACAGGACAGTGACGCCGTTGCCATTCGTCACTGTCACCGATGCCCCGTGAACAGGGAGAAGGTTCTGTCCTCTCACATAGACACGCAGCGTCCGTTTCATGGTGATATCGCCATTTTGGTTGGCAGCAAAAGCAACGTCCGTCTCTGAGGCCCCATTAATATAGGTGCCGTCAATATTCACATTACCAGTGGAGAGGTCACCGGAATTACCAACATACCATGTCCTCTTATCCGCATCGGTAATCACCAACGAATCGTTACCTGTTGCTGTCGTTGTGTCCATAAAGCCGTAGATGTTGTCATAGAACAACCCGTCCAAACAGCCGTCGGCATTAAACTCGTCCTGCAGGTTCATAATATAATTACAGGAGTAAAACTCATTGTCGTATAGCTCAACGTGGTTTCCCCCGCTGATGTCGTTCATAAGCTCAACCGCACGGGCATCAGCGTCTGCGCTGAGGGCACGTGCGTAAACAGTGTTGCCATAGATATAGATGTGCCCAGCCGATGATTCGCCTTCATACGAGTTAATCTGGATACCGGTTGTATACCTCCCTATGTGGTTCGTGGAAGCATTGTTGTCGGCAGTAGTTATCACCGTGTTGTCGTAAACCTTTACATAAGATAGATTCTGGCCACCTGACCGCAGCCTGATCCCCCTCATTATCCCAGTAGGGTTTTCGGCATCAGGTCCAGAGTGCAGATCAAGGATGTTGTCGTGGACTAGAACATAGTCGTCAGAAGCTCCAACTGCATTATCTAAAATTATCCCTCGACAGCCACCATGACTGCTTCCGCTGGTGATAGTCGTATTTCTAATAACAGAACCGGCCGTCATCTGACGAAATATAATCGCATATTGATTAGCATTTTGACCACCCTGATAGGTATTCTGATGATCAAGAGTAAAATCGCAACTATCAACGATAGCCTTCCCTTTGAATCGTATTCCCTGAGCTGGCCCATCGGCTATCGTGATCTTGTTTAATTTGAAGGCGTAATTACCGTTCCCGTCACCACCTACCCCGAACAAAGCCACTGTACCATCGTAGGTATGTCTACTGGTGAAACTCGTGGAATTGCTTGTCCAGGTGCCATAGTTGAATAGTGTATTGTAGCACTCTCCTGTTTGCACAACACACTGCGCATTGTGCCCATCGATGATTAGATCAACTGTATCGAAAGTAATATCGTGACACGCAGACAATTTGATACACGTATTTCCGCTTCCATAATTATCATCAGGCCCTTCTTCTCTGATTATTCTCAGATTAGCAATACGGCAATCGTAAGTGCCCGTCCCACTCAAAGAAATACCATAAGCATATCTCCCGCCATTGTCTCCAAACCGAAGGGTCTTCCCTTGACCGTTGATAAACACGTTATCAGTGTTACTTAGAAGGATGCCGTTGGCAGAAGAAATGATAGTGTCAGTGGCAAACGTGATAGTGTCATTATCCGATGCTGAATAGGGCAGATCGCCCGACGTAAGCACCACTTGCCTTGCTTCAGCCGATCCGTGTGGCGCCATCGCCATGGCCAGAGCAAGCAGAAGCGGTCTGAAAGTATCCCGGTTCATTCGCAAGAACATGATTTGTCTACCTCCTTGTGATAACAGGTCCGTCGATGTGTGACACCCGAGTCGTTGTGACATCGATCAACCCGTCGACCACTCTTCGCCAAAACATCGTTACACTTCCATGACACAGGCCAGCATAAGTGCCTGCACTTTCATTGCTCTTGACGGGTCAAGATAGACTTGCCGTCTCCTGTTGTCAAGCGCGCGCACTGCTCCGCGGAAGGAGCAGGTATTGCCATACGGCTTGCCGCCATCGGTGCCGGTGTCTCCCTCCGCCTGAAGCCGATAGTGTCTTGCCAAGCTCAAGTAGTGCCCTGATTAGTAGGTGTCGGTCGCGTCAGACAATCGCTGAGCAAGACAAACCAACAATTTCCATGCCAGACGCGCGACGGACCGTAATCGCCCATATAGCACGCAGTTGCACGCTCGCGGCAAGCGCCGCTCAGCGACGAGTCGGTCCGTCGGTGTTCGTCATCTGACCAGTGTTCGGTTCTTCATCAGAGGGCCTTGTTGATTATCCGGAGAAAGGCGACAACAGGTTTCTCATCCCGAGGATTGGCATTGCTGCCGGTTGCGACTGGCAGACAGACCGATTAGAGTTCCAGCCTACCCCTGTTCTTGCCAACGGCATGGTCCAGCAACTTAGCCAGTTGCGAGGTCTGGTGCCGGCGCGTGAACTTCTCGATGTGGACTACTCTCGGTTCGATTCTTTCCGGGCAGCGTTTCTCCCATTCCGCATACTTATCGGCAAGAAACGACTCCACTGCCGTCGGATCAGGTTGAGTAAGCACCTCGCCGCCATTGTTTCCCCGAATACAACCCGCAACTTCTCCTTCCGGCACAAGCGCCAGAATAGGTCGACCGGTGGCCAGATACTCGTATGACTTGGCAGGTACGATAGCAGCGCCATCCGGACCTGACCAGAGGATCAATAAGAGAATGTCTGCCTGGAACATGTGACGGTAGACATCCCTCTGCGAGAGATACCCTTTGTCCACAACCACATCTTCGAGACCCCAGTTGCGGGCGTAAGTCCCAAGACCACGACCCAGGAACACAAACTGTACCTGTTTCCGAGCGGAAGGTTTGGAGGCGAGAAACCTCTTCAGACCTTCGAAGAATGCATCCCAGTTGCGATGCCCGTAGACTCCACCCCCATAGACCACGGTGAACTTGTCGTAGGCAATACTATCGTCCGTGCTCATGTCTTCAGGATCGTAGCCGTTCAAGATGGGATAGTATTTGTCCCCCACTTCGTTTCCATATTTACTCCGGAATCCCTCGCCCATCAGGACAGTACTTGCTATGACGACATCGGCACGGCGGTGGACGGCCCGTTCCATGGCCTCTGATACCCGCCTGAGCGAAGGAAATGGTTGCTGGGTTTCAAAGCCATGGTTTTGTGACCATGGATCGCGAAAGTCTACCACCAACGGAAGACCGGTGATCCTCTTGACCAAGTAACCGATGAACTGGGCTGAGTGTGGCGGGGTGACACAATATACACAGTTGATATTCTCGTTGCGGATAATCGACAGTGCCTTCGGTAAAGCCGTAGGAATCCAGCCGACATCCTTGTCCGGTGTCGAGAGAAGTATGCGAACGTACCGCTTCAGTTTGCCCAGCGGACTGGCTGGTACACGAGCCGATTGAGCCAAGTCAGCCTCCGAGGATGATTGCTGCGAAGGTTTGGAAATCGCTCTCCTGCTCTGCCGTTGTTCATACCACCTCACAGGTTCAAGAACGTACGTACGATGTACTTCAACCTGTTCAATGCCCTTAAGTAACTCCGGATGACCTGTCGGTACAAATGGACTTGAAGCCGTTAGAACAATAGGTTCCCATCCGTGATCTGGCAGATACCGAGCGAACTTGACAGTACGAAAGACGCCAACAATACCGTTGGGTGGGTAGCAATACGATATCATTAACACCTTCTTCATCGTTCCAACGCCGGATAATAGTTGATCATGTCATCCTATCGGAGAACCGCGCTCGCAGTCTGCCAATCGCGTCCCACGCGGTTTTCAATTCCCCGTCAGTAAAGAACCGCAGTACATATAGCAAGCCTACAAATCCAGCCAACGGTCCGATCTTGATGATCAGATTCAACCACGATGATCCGGTATCTATATAGCCGCCCAAGAGATATGCGATCCCCCCTGCCAGAAATAGTTTGAGCACTCGGACAGTCTCGAATTCCAGCGGACACAGGCGGTTGCTGAAGTAGAAGGTGAGCGAAGCTCGAACCACGTATGTAATCACGGTTGACCAGGCCGCTCCCCATATGCCAAATGTAGGAATCAGAAGGAAATTAAGGGACAGGTTGACCACAGCAGTCATGATATTGATGTATGTGAAGTAGATCGTTTTCTTGAAATATGAGATCCCTATCGAGAAATGGTAGAACAGAGAATGAAACAACTGTGAGAGAGCTATTATTGGAACGATCTGAAAAGCCGGCCAGAACTTCTCGGTCGTCATGATCTTGATAATATCAGGAGCGAATATCGACACCGCTACCACGCCCAACGTTACGACCGACATGAAATATGTGAATATTCGCGCGTACATCTTCTCGGAATTCTCTTCATTGAAGTACTCGAACCGTCGTGGATACCAGATCGTGTTAAATGGTGCTGTCACGAACGTCCCTACCAGAACGCCGAACTTGTAGCCCAGCGTGTAGAGACCGGCTTCGGCCAGCCCGATATATTCCTTCACAAAGTAACGATCAGCGGCAATTATCAGATAGATCGCCATACTGGATGGAATCAACGGAAGACCGTACCTAACCATCTGCTTAAGTACTGGGATTGACAATCTCAGGCCAATCTTGCGCAAGATAGGAATCGTCATCACCAGCCCGATAGAGGTGTTGGCAACGAGCGTGCCCAAGAGAATGCCCTTAACGCCCATATCTAGTCCCACAAGAAACAGAATGTTGAGCGAAATCGTCAGAAGTAGCTTGGATACGGAATGAATAGTCACATGGACAGATTTCTGCGCAACCCGGAAATATCCGAACCCAGTGTCCAGCATGAAGTTAGTTCCCATGGTCGCGAGCACCAGGGCGCATTCCACAGTCATGTCTCGCGTGTCAAATACGAGATTGCTTATCATGCCGGCGCAACTGACCAACGCAAGACTACAAGCCATGGAGAAAACACCGTAGCCAATATAGGTCGTAGAAACAACTGTATCTCGCTCCGATTGCTCCTTCCGGTCAAAATAGAATCGACTCATCGCCTCACCGATACCGACACTCATCGTAATCGAGATTATCGTGACAACGAAGTATAGGATCTCAAGGGTGCCGTAGTCGGTAGTCGTTAGATAGCGTGTATACACCGGCAACAGAAGAAAGCCAACCAGGCCGTTTAATACGGCGGCCAGCCCATAAACCGACGAGTGTTTGCCCAGAACCCTCAGCTCTTTTTTGATCGACAATCCCACCTGATCTTACAATCTCCTCAACTCTTGCTGGCGAAGAATACGACTCTTACAACAGTATCGTCTATATCGTTTCTGACTGCAAGGCGTTAGTGAGCAGTTATACGAACCGAGACGGTCCATATGAACGTTTCCAAGACATGGTATGTCCCTCTCAGTATCGTGATTATGTAAGAATCTCCCCGAAGGGTCAAGGATTGCCTTGTATCCACAAGGGATCGGTTCTATGAGCACAAGAATGTCACCAATGGGGCGCAGCGCAGTATACCAATTCTCCTGAAGTTGTCCCCGAACATACCCTCGCTGTCTGTTTCCGTGGAAGGTCATGTATCTCACCAGCTTGCGATACCAACTTGTTCCGGCTGGAGTTGGTTTCGGTCAGCCAATCCGCATGAGAATATCATAAAACAACGGTCTCGATTACAAAACATCGACTACCTGGAATGTGACGGCACGGGCGTGACGAAGGGCCTTAGCTGCTACCTCAATCAACTACTCTCGGGGTGTCCTCACTCGGCGGGTCCGGCGCCGACGCCATGCCTCCAACTTCCCGGTCAGGAAATAGAAGAAGCCGGACAGGCGCGCCTTGAACTCCCACTTTGTAATGCCGGCCCCAATGGCAATCCTTCTGATACGGAACCTGTCGGCATTGCGATCCCAGAGGCCATCCAGGGTAGTTACCGCGGCCTTGAATCCGAGTTTTTTCAGAACGGCGACACTGTCATCATTGAAATCCTGCTCTCTTCCGTTGGGGTAGGCGAAAACCGGTTGGAACCGGATATCATGGCGGTTCAGACGGTCCATGGCTGATTTGACCTCAAGTTCCTGCTCTGTGGTCGACAGTTGGGACATGATCGGATGTTTGTCGGAATGCAGACCGATATCGAATTCGGCGCTGTCGGCCAACTCCGCAATCTGCTCGATTGTCATCAGTTGGAAGATGCCGGATAGCCTGCGGTGGGGGGTATCGGGGTCTGCCAGTAGACGGTTTGTCAGTTCCCTGCGTTTCACGTCAGGCCAGGTTTTCATTCGGCCAATAAGCTCGCCGGCAAGCATAACCCGTTCGGCGGCCGTGCCGGCAAGCGTGACGCCTCCCGGAACTAAGTCGCCTAAGTCCAATAACTGGCTTGGCGCGGTCAGACAAAACTCCAGGACATCGTCTGCCCATATCTGCGCCCGGCGCTCCGAGAGTCCGGGCACACAGAAGCAGATAGCCGACAGGCCGAGACGCCTCAGGATCGGCCACACTTCGGAGTACGTATTCTCAAGACCATCGTCAAGAGTAATAACAACCATGTGCCTGAGCGAACCCGAAGGTGACAAGTCACCGGCAAACACGGTGGAAACCGGCGCGACATTATACCGGCGAGATGCGTAGTGCATTTGCCACTCGAATGTGCCTCTGTCCAATACTGTCCAGCAGGGAGCACCGAGTCCCTGTGTCGTCACACCGTGGTACATCAGGACCCGGATCTTGTCGGCGTTAAGACACCGGAAAAGGAGATTCAGTCCCAGCAGTTCGCCGAGCACCAGAATTAGATTTCTCATGAGCGCCATAGCACTTTATCTCGCCCCGCCTACCGATGTAACTGCGAAGGCGATTCTCCACGCGAGTGTTCGAGCGGCGCAATGCTGGATCTGCCAGCAAGATGGCCCGGGGTGCAGTTGAGACGGGCCGATCCTGGCTGTCCCGTGCTTGGCTTCAGTGTAGATTATCATTGTGCCTTGCGATACCGATCGTGCTCCAATGAAGGCAGTTTCACGTGCTCGTCATAGTAGCGTGGATATGATCCCCAGTTCATTTTGACCGCTATCGGTCTTGTCCAAGGCTCCCCAAGCTTCCGGGCTATCTCTTTCAGTTCGTTTTCCAACTTCGCCGTCGTAACCGGGCAAGAGATGTTCTTGGTGGCCCATGCGCGGGGCGTAAACCGCTTGTACTCAGTGCGAAACCAGAGAAGAACATCCACCAGCTCTTTCTCATCGATAAGCCGACCAGTCTGTTCGTTGATATAGCTCTTGTTCACACCCATATTGTTCTTGAGCACGATACCGGGCACATTGGCAAGAAGTCCCTCAAAAATGGTCTTGTTGGATCCCTCCCGAGCCGAAAGCAGTAGATTCACTTTGGACCTGTTCAGTAATTCGTTGACCTCTGGTCGATCGAGACCCCGGAAAAACGTGATGTTCCTGCGAATTCCAAAGTAGTCGACCATGGCGTCGATATCCGCCTGAGTCAGATTCCAGTCCTCGCCAAGCAGGGCCACGCGGAAGGACGGATCGTTTATAGACCGCAAGGCACCAAACAGAGCGTGGTGCCGCTTGACCTCGTTCCATGCCGCAACCATCACGCAATCAAACTCCTTCTTTAGACCCAAAGGTCTGAAAACACGGTCATCGATCCAGTCGCTGGCGCCGAACCTGACCGGGACCAGATTACTGTCCAGACGCTTGAGGAAATCAAAGTCCATTCTCTCAGATGCCTGAACAATGATTGGCATCCCGGAATATCTGAGAAACTGCAATATTTCCGGAATGCAGTAGCCCGAACAACTCGGCTCCAGTACGAGGTAATAATCGTCCAGCAGTCTCGCGATATCGAATTCAGCTCCAAGCATCTCAAAAGTAACATTGAACTTGACGAGAAGGACACCTTTCTCGGACGTGTCCGGCTCCTTAAGAGTGAAGAACCATGAGGGCCAGATCTTGAGCTGCTGTACGTCAGGCTGTCGCAGCAATTCATCTATTATGTGAACCTGGACGAGGCGATGTTTCTCCAGCAGTCTTTCGATTTTCATCCGGCGTTCGAGCAGGCGGGAGTTGCGGTGAGAACGCATCAGCCAGGCGCACGCATGTTTCCGACTGAACGGCAGCAAACACCGGCCGCCGCAATAGAGAAGCAGGCTGAACAACTCGGCGGTCGTTGCGCTGTGGACCAGCCTGAGTCTTGAAATCAGCAGGAATGTCTTCAGACTCTTCATCCGGTCCTATCGCCTTCTGGTCGCTCGCTCGACCACCTCGATGTAGAACTCTTCGGTTTTTTCAACCATAGCCTTCACGGTGAATTTCTCGCGTGCTCTCTTTTTCGCCGCCGTCCCAAGCTGCTGGGCCGTCGCTTTGTTTTCAATCAGATAGGCGATCTTTTCCGCCATGGCTTCTTCATCGGCATCGGCCACCAGAAACCCGGTCTGCCCGTCTGTAATGACTTCACCATTGCCGCCGTTGGCGAAAGCCACGGCCGGGATTCCTGAAAGAGCGTACTCAATGAGCACGTTCGACAGCCCTTCTGTCTCAGACGTCAGAACGCCCACATCAAAGGCTGGCAGTACGTCAAAGGCCGACACAACGGTATGGCGGAAGACAACTTGCGATGCGGGCAGCAATGACTGCGCCTGAGCTTTCAATGCTTCTTCAAGCCATCCCTTTCCGACGATGAGGAAGTGCGTCGTCTTGTCAGGAAGCCTGCCGGCCACCCGAAGGAACAAATCAATCCTCTTGATAGGCTTGAGATTGGCAATGATTCCCACTACCGGCGCCGTCGGGGGAATCCCGAGAGCTGCCCGCGCTCTCGCTGCTGAGATAGTATCTGTCGCAAGAGCGACCCCGTTGCAAATGACTGTGATCTGCGATTCGTTGAAAGGCTCCACCCTCGTTACGATTTCCTTGACGGCATGGGCGTTAACCAGACAGTAGGGTACAAAACGGTTCAGCCTGTTTGTCCAGGCCAACGCCCGCGTCTCATACCACCAGCCCATATCGCGACGATTGACAACAATACTCCGTATTCCTGCAAGGCGACCGGCAATCACTCCGAATATATTGCTGTCAATGAAATAGAGTTGCAGGACCTGAATGTGATTTCGCCTCAGAAACCAGACAAACCTAAATATCGCCGTCAACGCCCGAAAAGACAACAGCCGGGTCACGTTCAGAGAGAAGACGGGGCAGGTTACGTCGGGCATATCATGCTGTTCCGATCCGCGCAGGGTAAACAGGTGTGACTCAAAGCGGGTTGCATCAAGGTTATTGATCAACACCGCCAACTGGTTCTCAGTGCCCCCCCCCTTGATAAACGTGTCTATCAGATAAGCCACGCGTATCTTCTTCGATGTGTGCGTCTGCTGTCCGGATCCTTGAGACAATTGCTTCATGTCAACAACCCCGTCCCGCCTGTTGCGCTACTTATTTGGCGTGCGGATAATGACACGCTTGACCCTGTCGGTCAGTTTCTTCTTGTCCGACGGCTCCAGGACAAAACGGTAGAAGCCCAGAGCCGTGACCAGGGCTGTCACGGCGCTGTTCACAAAGAAACGCAACCATGTTGTCGCCCGTGATGCTTTTGAAGAATTGACCTATGAGAAAAGACATCTTCTACCCATGCTGTGACTATTACGGACGTTGAGAGCCATCGCCGTCGGTCTCGACAGAAATGAGCGCACCGACATCATCCTTCCCGGCCCGATCCGTGATACGACCATGAAAACAGATTCCTGCAGCGTTTCCCAATCAGCATCAGGAGGCGCTTGAGAGCAACCGACCCGATCGAGTAGCAGATCTCTCGGTCATTGCCGTCCCTGGCGCCCACGCGCGGGATAAGAAAACGGTCCTGCCCTTTCAGCGGGTAACTCACCAGGCCGCTCTCGGCAGTGAAGCCGAGTACGTAACCAGTCTCCTCGCCGGCTCTCAGGGTTCTCGCGTCAAACGAACCTTCAGGGTAGCTGATGGCGGTCACGGCCTGTGCTGTCCGATGCTCCAGCATGGTCTTGGAATCAGCCAATTCGGACGATACTTCGTTATCGTCAAGCATTGCCAGACAGTTGTGGTTGACCGTATGCGATTCCATCGCGATTCCCCGGGATGACCACTCGATAATCTCCCGCCAGGACATGCAGGCGATGCCGAGGTTGTACACGTGGTTGATTAGTCCCTCCCACCGATCCAACAGTTGATCTCTGGCGGCAGGCTGCATTTTCTGAAACGGCGGTATCAGCCTTGCTCTGACCCGGCGTCTTTCCTCCAGTGTTTGAGGTGTCAATCCTTGCAGGGCGGCCTTCACCTCGGCGGGGACATCACCCGCGAGAACCTTCCGCCAAGAATCCGAAGAAAGACAGTTACAGATGTTGGTCAGCCTCAGGTGGTAAAACCGCCTGTCGGTATCAATAAACGCCGTCGGAACGAATGCGACACCCGGATAGCCGCGTCGCTCGAGGGCGGCGAAAGCCAGGAGATGATCCGAATCGGCGTCATCCAGCGTCAGCAGGGCCAGGGGTAGCTTGCCCGTGGGGCGTTTCTTCCCGGTGGCGATGTCCGCGAATGTCAGCAGATCGACTATCGTGTAGAATCTGGCGATCCGGTCTATCTGGCGTTCGAACATGGCCAGCGTGACGCCTCGTTCGTATCCCTGGAGATAGCGCTCATCTGGTTCCTCAGGCGTTATCCGGTGAAATGTGAACGCTGCCAATATGGGTTTTCTCTCGAGGACGTGGCACATGCGGAAAACCAGCGGCCAGAGGTTCAGCCAGTAGGCGACAAAGGAGAGAAGCTTCTTTAGGGGTCCGGTCATAGTTTTGCTCTCAACATAGCGCCCTCTACCGGCCGGTGAGCAGCCTGATCACAAAGCGACGCCCGGCCACCAGAGCGCGAGCTAATACGCCTGGAAGAATCGCCAGAAGCCTGTGAGTCAGAGGTGGTTTTTTCACCTTTGCCAACTCCGCGCGGGCTTTGCTAGTGTCTCCTCTGGATATCATTCCGGCTGCTCTGATGATATACTGTTGCTCGACTATTTGCTGATAATACTCGGCGTGCTGCGCAAGGAAGTCCTTGTCCGAGCCCCACACGCGCTCAAGGACTGTCAACCTCGTCGTGGCGCACTTGTAGGAATCGGCATCGGTCAAACGTTCACCCGTGTGCCCGTGTTGCCAGGCGGTCTCGCAGTCGAGGTAGGCGCCCATGCCCTTTCCTGCCAGTCTCCCGAAACATACCCAGTCCTCGTATGTTGGAATGTCCTCGGCGAAGCGAAGAGCCTCTTTAGCCTCCTCCCGACGCACGACAACTGTGCCCGTGAATATGTAGCCAGCAGCAGCCATAGCGTAATACATATCCCCAACATGCACCATGAAGTCCTCAATACCGGGCGGCAGCGGAGCGATTTGGCTGAATCGTATTCCCGGGGCGAGGATCTCATCCCAGCTTCGTTTGTCCCGGTGCCAGTGGATGAGGTATCGCCGTGTCACGTTCTTGTACCTGTCCCTGACGGCGAAGTTGCTGAAGCAATATAGGACGTCATCACGGGCATCCAGCAGGGAACGCTGCAATTCCAGTTTGCCTGGCATCCATTCGTCATCGGAATCGAGAAAGGCAACCAGTTCATTACCGGCCGCGTCAAGTCCTCGGTTACGTGCCGAGCCTGCCCCTGAATTGTGGATTCGGATATACTGAATACGGTTCCCGTAGCCTGCCAGTACTTGCTCTGTACCGTCTGTGGAACCGTCATCGACCACAATCACTTCGTCCCCCTCCCGGCACTGCGGCAGGACTGAGTTGAGTGCTCGCCCTATCAGATGAGCGCGGTTGAAAGTGGGTATGATTACAGACACTCGGGCCGACTTCACGCTTTGTCTCTCCCTGTCAGGCGGCGTACACGCTGAACGGCGGTACGGAGGACGGGAACCCGGCGCAACCACAGACGGAGGCGCCTTGGCAGAACCCCGGTTAAGAGGTTCAGCGGATTCCGCGAATAGACCCAGACATCATAGTGCTCCCGTTTTCCGGCTCGCCAGAGATCATACCAGTCCATGTCGGTCACAAGGTTTATCTCATCAATGTGGGATGACTCGCAAGCACGTCTCACTACCTGCTCTAATAGCAACGCCCCGGGACTGTAGTCTTTGTATGCCTCATCATACCCGATCTTCCAGAGCATCAGCGAGCGACCGCACCTGATAGCCATAATGCCGGCTATGGTCCGGCCTTCTGCTATGAGAAACTGCCACTCCAGCCAGTCCCTCTCTGCCAATCGGCTGGTGAGTGTTCGGTAGAAGTCAAGGAGTGCCTCAGTCTGCATTATGGCCGAGCCCGCGCGGCCCTTCCAGCTTAAGGCTTCGATCTTCGCGAATCGATCGAGGCCTTCCGCGGTTGCATCCTTCCCGATCAGAAACTCGGCACGTAAGTCTTTCATCAGGTCCAGTTTCTTTGCCGCTCGATTGAGAGTACGTCTAAAACTACCGCTCAGAGAGGCCCGGAACTCCTCGAATGAACCTGTTGTCGGCAGATAGCTGCCGACACCGGCCGAACCCATAACCGTATAGTTCTGCTTCGGGCCGCGGCGCATGACAGCCAGAGTTGGTGACGAACTCGGAAGGCGCAAGAGTTCGACGACGTATCTTGCTGAGGTCACCCTCGTCAACGATGCGATCATGGACTCTACTATCGCCGCATCTTCCCCCGGCGCGACAATCGCATCGACCGATATCGTGTGGTCGTCAGAGGGAGTACGAAAGAGAGTGTAGCCAATCCCCCATGTCGAACGGCGGGAAATCAGGAGTGGCAGGACACCCACCAGGCGGGAGCCATGGCAGGCAAACAGACAGCACCACTGCTCCCCGGGGTTAAGGCGATGCTGCAAGTAGGAAGATATCCAGGCGTGCGAGAGCATGGGCTGCTGCTGCGGAGCGGCAAACGCCAGTTCATCCCACCGGGAGGCGTACGCCTTCAGTTCGCCGAATGACTGAACGATATCGACTGTGAGCCCGCCGGGGACACCGAGTGGTTTGCTCCCCGCCGGATCACTCATGTCGTGGCTCTCTTTCGGGTGTCTTTTCATCCCATGCAACCGGTTGTCTCAAATGCCTATTCCGGTCATCATACTCAACGAAAAATATAGACTGTTGTCTTGGTACCTTCAATTGCTTTCTCCGGGAACATTTCCGTTTTTCCCGACGTTCCTCCAGGTTCAAGATCGTATCCGATGCCGGCAGGAACTCTCACCGGCTTCTCTCGTATTCATCGAAGATCGACCGCAGCAGTTCGGCCTGCCGGGAAAACGTGAAATCCTGCTTTACCCGATCATATCCGTTTTGCCCGCACTTCCTCATGAGTTCCGGGTTCTCCAGGCCAAAGGCTATCCTTTCGGCAAGCGCACCGACGTCTTCCGGCGGCACCAGCAGCCCGGTTACTCCATCTTCTATGACCTCGGGAACTCCGCCCACCGCTGATGCGACGATACCTAACCTCTGCGACCAGGCTTCAAGCACGGTAACCGGCATACCCTCCGAGCGAGACGGCATGATCAGAAACGCCTTGCTACCGAAGAAGGGTATGAGATCGTCGACAAAACCACAGAACTCGACGACGTCGCCGAGGGAGAACCGCTCCACCAATGCCTTCAGCCTGTGCTCTTCCGGCCCGGCGCCGTAGATTCGCAGCATGAAGGGAGTGTCCCCGGTGTCGATCCCTGCAAGCGCCCGGATCAACAGGTCATATCCCTTTTCATAACTGAATCTGCCGGCGGCGATAAGTTCTCTTGACGAGGCAGCAGTCTGCCGTTCCTGATCGGGCGGGGCCAGGATGCTGTCATCGATGGCGTTGGGCACTACCATGATTCGATCCTCACGTACGCCATTGTCGGTCAGCAGCTTCCTGGTCTGCGACGAGACCGTGACGACGCGCGCAAGTCTCCTGAGGACGTACCGGTCTATGGCATTGTACAGTCTGACTTTCCTGTTCTCGGAGGTGACACCGTGAAAATAAGCCATTTGTTTCGAGCCAGTCCGCCGCCCGGCAAGGTAAGCGTAGAAACTCGATTTGTAGTCGTGGGAGACAACCAGGTCAATCTCCTTCTCACGGATCAGCCGCCTGAGACAACCGGCTATTCGCAGGTCCCCGGGGAAAGAATCCTCGATCGGCACCACATCGATCCCCCTCGCCCGACACTCCTGCAGGAACCGGTTGGGTCGAGACTTCTTCACAAATGAGGCGCAGACGAATTCGAAGGAGGACAGGTGGCGGCACTGCCCGATGATCATCCTCTCCGGACTGCCGAAAACATCGGAGCTTCGAAGCTGCAGGATTCTCATGCCGGCCACACCACGTCGTCAAGGAAGCGCTCGAGTTTACCGGCAATGAAGTCCCACCCGTACCGGCGTTCCACCAGCTCTCGACCGGCGCTACCCAGGCGCGCCGCCAGCTCCCGGTTCCCCAGCAGGTTTCCCACTTGCCGAACGAATTCAACCGGACTGTCGGCGATCAATATGTTTTCTCCGTCCATCACATCCAATCCTTCGGCGCCCACGGTAGTTGACACCACAGGTATCCCCATAGCGAGAGCCTCGAGGATTTTCAGCCGCGAACCGCCACCGATCCGCATCGGCACGACGTACACGGCCGCATCGCGAACGTGGGGGCGGATATCGTCGACCGTACCGGTGACGGTTATACCTGCCATAGTTCCCAAACGCGCAATCTGTCCGGGAGGGTTGCGTCCGACAAAGGCGGCTTCAATGCCCGGGTACTTCTCCCTGAGCAGCGGGTAAACGGCGTCAACGAAGAACATGACTGCGTCCTGATTGGGGCGCCAATCCATGGCGCCGGTAAAAACCAGCTTGCTGGACCGACGACGATCATCAGTAGCAGCCGCGAAGTAATCGAGATCCACGCCGTTGTCGATTACGGAGACGAGCATCCGTGGGTTGAAAGACCTGATGACCTCGGCGTCGCGTTCCGACACGGCAGTGGCACCGTCGGCCGATCCGAAGGCACCTCGTTCGAAACGCTCCATCTTCTCCATCTGCCGACGGATGTACCATTTCTTGACGCGGTTTGTCTCATTATCATAGTATCGCTTCCAGATGTCGGTTTCCACGTTGTGAGCCACGATAACTCTTTTCAGATGCGCACAGGTATCGAAGTACATGGAATAGGGCGTCCATTCCGCGATCACAACGTCCGGTTTTCGGTTGCTAATTGCCGCTTGCACGGCCTTCCTGAAATCAGCCGAATGATGAGAGGAGACGACATACGGCTCAGACGAGAGAAGGTTGGCGGCGAGCCTCGCATAGAACACAGGGCCGGATTTACCGGGCACCTGCTGTTTCACTGCGATTGTCTCGATTCCGGCAGTTTCAAGTTCACGTCGGCTGTCACCACGGCTGTGACCGTATGCGAGATACCGCACGCGGTGGTTTCGGGCCAGCCTGCTCACGAGGTTGAAAGTCCGAATCCTCTTGCCACTGTTGAGTGGATACGGGAATCCCTCGTCGAGAATGAGAATGTCCAACGTACTACGTCCTTGCCTGCAGGGAGTGATGCCTCTGGAGCACTTCCTCAAGCAGGTCACCAGGTGAAACCCGGTCCACAAACAGCTTCCGCCACAGGTAGTAGTTAACAACATTCCACAACACCATGGCGTGGCCTGGTTGTACGACCTGTAGTGAGCGCAGCCACGCGGGTTCGTACATTTCGCCGGCCATATCCACAACCGGCTGCAGCAATGACCCCGGCAGTGCCCAGTACTGATAGGGGAAACCAAAACTCATCTTGGGGCGGTGAATAAACTCAGGCGCCATCCCATACCGTCTCAACAGGGCGCGGATGAAATGCTTGTTCTCCTTGAGCTTGTCATTCCAGGGCAGACCGGTTACGTAGTCGATCAAATCCGGAGCCGTAAACGGGAAGTGCAGGGCGATCCCCTGGCTCTCGGCCAGCTTGCCCCAGATGTACGTGGTTAAGAACCCCTCGCTTAGAAGTGAAAGCACCGAGATCTGGTTGAGAAATCCCAAGTGCTCGTAGCTGGTCATGAGTGCCTTGTAAGAAGCCACGATTGCAGAATCATCGCATCCCAGGTGAGCCTTCACGATGGCGGGATCGCCGAATTGACCGATCGTCCATAGAATATGGTGGTTGCGACTGAGGTCCCGGCTGAAGTCGGCCGCGAAGAATCGCCACCGGTAATGAATATCGCCCAGGAGACTCAAGAGACGACGGTATACCATGTGCCCGCCAGAGTATCTCAGGAAGGCCAGCACCCGGCGGTATTTGTGTATCTTGACATGCAAATCACTGCCGAACAACCTGTCCGCTCCTTCGCCGCAGATAAGCACATCGTGCTCAGCACCGGCGTAGTACTTGAACAGAAGGTACAGCATCACCGACTGCAGGTGATGAACCGGCTCTTCGGCAGCGTAAATGCTCTCAACAAGTCCCGACAGGTACTGCTCCGGCGATC
Source organism: uncultured bacterium (assembly GCA_965603125.1). Lineage (GTDB taxonomy): Bacteria > Zixibacteria > MSB-5A5 > GN15 > FEB-12 > JAJRTA01. The sequence goes on from CBFDBU010000012.1 coordinate 79,182, forward strand.
CTTCGTAGACCCGGTGCGAAATCCCCAGGTGCCCGGCGACCGAAAGGGCGTATTCCGTTTCGGCGTCGTGATTGTCGACAAAGGAAAAGCTGGATGACGCCGATCGGACGCCTTTGTCCAGCGACAGCGCCACCGACGCCAGCAGGCTGGAATCAAGTCCGCCGCTGAGCAACACGGCAGGTCGGGAGTGATGCTCAAGTGAGAGCCCTATCCGCTTGCGCAGCATTCCGTCCAACTCCCGGCATACACCCTCCTCATCACCTGCCCGGCGGCTGTAGCCGCGATCAAACACGTAGTGGCGTCGATCAACAAACTCGCCCAGCGTCAGGTCCGCCCGGATCGTCTGGCCCCCGATGAGCTTGCTTATGCCACGACACAGAGTGCGGGGGGGAACTACATACCGGTAAACCAGGTATTCGGAAAGCGTGGTTTCGTCAGGCTCGAGTGCTACGCCCATATTTGCAAGCGAGCGCATGCTGGTGGAACAGTAGAACACGCCATCCTGAAAACAGTAGTAATATGGGCGGCAACTACTTATACTCGCAGCCGCGACTATCGATTTCTCCCGAGCGTTGACCACCACGAGCCCCAGGATATCGCCGTCCGGCAACCTGCCCTCGCCGGCTTGCGGCTTGAGAGCCACAGCGGTTTTCTCAATCCGGTTCGCGCTGATTGGGCACAACGATTCCCCGATCACCAAGCCCCACTCGTACTCATAACGGAATCCGTAGAGTTGCCCAAGCGACGTGCCGATTTGAATTCCACTCTTGTGGCAGTATGTCATGCCGGCAGGGTTGGTAGCCCGGCCTTCAGACGGGCCTCGGCTGATTTCTGCACGAAGGGCAAACATGTGGCAATCCCTGTAACAATGTTACGCCATTCTGTTGATGGTGAATCGGTACTTGCCCGATTCCGTGGGCGAGATGGCGTCCACCAGTTCTATATCAAGGGCGATATTCTCGCCGACCAGTTCCCTGACCGGCTCAAGTACGCACCGTTCGTCAAAACTCTCACCCGAAGCTACGATCCTGATAACTAACTTGTCGGCGGCTTCCTGCACAACCTGGAATTGCCTGACTTGAGGTTGGTGATAGAACAGGTGCGTGAAGTATTCCCCGTGTATATGCCTGCCGTTCACGCAAATGATATCCGATGACCGGCCGGCGATACTCGACAGAAGCGGGTAGCCACGTCCACAGGGACATTTTTCGGAGCTGATGGCGCCCATATCACCGTTGAGATAGCGTATGAAAGGGAAAGCATAGCTACTTAGGTCGGTCACGGCCAGATATCCCGTTTCGCCCGGAGGGAGTCGACTGCCATCCTCGGCGACAACTTCAACTATCCGCCCCGAGGCGAACACATGCAGACCATTGTGGGCCGAGCATTCAGCCGCCAGATGGCTGACCTCCCGAGAACCATAGAAATTGAAAACAGGCGCCCCAAACGCCCGTTCAATCTCCTGGCGCTGGAAGTCGTACAGCATCTCTGCGGAAGAGCGGATCACCTTCGGCCGGATCGAGTATTTCTTCGTGGCATTGATGTGCCGGGCCGCATAGTGCAGAGACGAGGAGTAACCCGTTACGCTCTTTGGTCGAAAAGCCTCAACCTGCCTGAGAAAATCGTCCAGGCGGTCCGCACTCATGTCGAACGAATTGAGCAGCTTAACCCGCTTTACTCTCCGCATGAGACGTTCTTTGAGAGACATCTCGTGGAAATCCCGGTCGGCGCCCCAGAATACGGCTGTCCGATCTCCAACGGCGACATTAACCCAGGAGAGGAAGAGAAGCTCGCAGGCATCAGCGAACGTTCGGGAACGACTATCATGCCAGAAATTGACCGGGTGGCCCGTTGATCCGCCGGATGAGTCAGGCCAGAGTGGCGCACAATCCGGACACAGGATTTCTGTGAAGTGGTTCTGAAGATCGCTGCGGGTCAGAAGAGGAAAGTTGGCCAGATCGTCCAGCGAGAAGCCCTTGCTCACCAGAGGCAGCAGATCAGAGTCCCGTTTGCTGTAGAACGGCGACTTGACGAGTGTATGGGCGATCAGGGTTCGCAACCTGGTCGCCTGAAGGCGCTTGATCTCCTCGGCAGGCAGCCACTGTTCCCGCAGCAGTTGCCGGTACAGAGCATAACGCGTATCCCCCCCAAGGCGCGCCCTGGCCCTCAGGTATATCCCAAACAACCATGTATACGGACTACTTCGCATTGCTCTCCGATACCCCGTGTTCTATCATGCCGCGCTGTCGGCGGGCAGTTTCCTGTCGGCCCGGCCCATGTCCTCATCGACTTGAAGTTCCCCTGTGGTTGCAAGTATGTTTGTCAGCGACACCGCCAGGGCGCCGGCCATGTACCATGTGTAACGATACAGCGAGTGGCCGAACATCCCGGCAACGCCCAACGCGATCAAGACGACCATCACGCCGTTTCTGTAAAGAAACGCCCAGCGAAGACCAGGCCGATCTCGCGCCTGCGCTGCTACCCTGTTTAGGACTCCGAGGACCGAGACCAGAAAGAATGCCCATATGGACAATCCCGCCAGGCCGGTGGTGGCAGCCACCTGGATATAAACATTATGCGACTTCATAAACTGCGGGTGCCCATAATCGCCGCTGCTGTATGCCCAGGGAAAGGCCCCGGCACCGATACCGATGATCGGGTGTGCAGTAATCATCTGTAGTCCGGCTGCCCAGATTTCCCACCGGCCGGATGACGCCTGGTTCACGTCCGTCGATATCTCACTGAAGCGCTCATATCTTGCCTGATACTGGTGTGGCATAGCATACCAGGCGATGATCGCCAACAGGATAGCCATGGCCGCCACCAACACCTTTCGCCTCGATAATGCAACCCCCCCGATAATCGCGCCCAGTAGGGCCAGAAGTCCCCCCCGTGAGGCCGTAATCACTACCAGAGCGATCAGGGAAAGCGACAGGATCAGGAGTCCGACTTTGAAGAGCTTTCGCCGATAGCAGAGAGCCGACGCCACTATCAGCGGAATAGTGCTCACCAGCGTGGTGGCGAGCGTATTGGGATCGCCGCCGGAGGAACTGGTACCGGTCAGGCGGTCGACATTCATGGTATGAGTGAATTGCCCCGCCAGATAGGAATACATCGAACTTGAAGCCATGTAAGCTATCAGCAAAAGAAACATCGAGACAAAGACCATGAAGCGCCTTTTGCTCGTAACAAGCGTCACAATCAGGTAGTAGAAAACCAGTACCTTGAGAAACATTATGAAATGCTCAAACGTCTGCGTTTTCTCGTACGACGTGAATATCGATAGCAGGATAGCAGCTTGGAATGCCGCCAGCGACAGCGTGACTCTGTCCCTTGGGAAAAACAGCACGCCCCGGCGCAGTTTCTGGTTCACGGCTATCGAGATAAGCGTCACACAGCCGATCAGCAGTTCCACGCGCAGGTGGCTGACGACTGGAAACAACTCCCCGGGGCGAACCAGGAAGACTGCCAGGTACAGCAAAAGCCCGTAGAAGGGGTATTTCACGATGAAAAACACGTTGATCAGCAGGATTACGGCCGCGATGGCGACGACCGTGGTTGTCACCGGATCCCCGAGCAGAGGTAATACAGCGG
>CBFDBU010000013.1:0-81701 GCA_965603125.1 uncultured bacterium
ACGGTAAAGACTCCATCGGCTATAGAGTCGAGGATAGTCCCGGTTACATCATCATTTTTGCTTCTGTCAGCCATATTCCAAATACACCGCCGAATTCAACGTCCATCAGCTATTATACATCATACATTGCAGATATGCAACCCTTGTTTGAAGCGGAAGGCCCATCAAAATGGGCAGGTTTACAGCTTATATACTTGTCCGCGAAGTCCAACTCAGCGATACTGCCAAGGTGGTGTTGTGAGGAAGACACGGAAATCTTATGTGCTGAGGAGGCCACGGTGTTCGCAGTCCGGTCGATGGACTTTGACCTGGTTTATACGATCTTCATAGGCCGAAAGGGACGAAAGGCTGGTGCCGGGGATTACATTCGGGCGGCTCCTGATCGATAAGGATTTCGGGGACAGGTTAAGAAACACAAATAATTTTCAAGCTTCGCGGCATCCCCGTCATGCCGCTCGACTTTGCCCGCCCTGACGTGTCCTTCTTAGTTTCCCGTCAGGGCCGATTGGCCCCTGGCGATAACCTTGAGACCTTCCGGAGAAAACCTCATCCTCGAAGCAATTGCCTGCCGCTGCCTCGACATGCTCAGGGAGGCTTCGAATACCCCTGGCATTGTCTGCTGATCCTTGTCCAGTCCGGAAACAAGCGACTGGACGCCGTATCCGGAAAAGAAGATCACCAGCACCGCCGCAACTCGTATGATAAGCCCGGTTACCCTTTGACTTTTGTAGGCCCCGCTCGATTTGGCGACCAGGCGACGATAGACCGCGTTTTCCAGGCGGAGTTTCTCTATGTCCGTCAGGCTGTCTGAACCGGTCGGCGACAACATCGCAACCACGTCCGAGAGCTTCTCAAGCTCGGCCCGGCAATCCGGGCAGACCTTGAGGTGCTCTTCGAGCTTCTCACGTATGGACGAATCCAGGTCTCCCGTCGCGTACAGGGGCAGCGCATCTTTGTATCGTTTGCAGTTCATGTTTCCTCCTTTCCGGGGACACTCTCCAGTTGCTTCTTGAGGTTTTGCAGTCCCCGGGCAATGTGTACCCTGACCGACGCCTGCGATATCAGCATGGCGGCGGCGATCTCGGTGATGGTCAGTTCGCTGAAGAACCGCAGGGCCAGGGCTTCTCTCTGTCTGTCCGCGAGAGAGCCGAGAGCTTCGTTGAGGCGGGCAGCCGTCTCTTCCGATTCTAACAGCAGGTCCGGCCGCCCCGGGTTGGCGGGGGCAAGCTCCTGCCTGAGCCATTCCGCCTTCGCCTCTCGCCGGGAAAGGTCTCGCTTGAAGTTCAGGGCTGTGTTGTAGGCCGAGCGAAAGAGGTAGGGCACAAGGCGGGTCTTGTCCCTGACGCGTCCCGGTTCTCGCAGGACTTTCACGAAGACATCCTGTGTGATATCCATAGCTTGTTCCCGGTCGCCTACGATCCGGTATACGAGGCGGAATAGTCCGCCGGAGAACTCCCGGACAGCGCTTGAAATTTCGTCTGTCACTCCGGTCCTCACGCCTGTCGGCGGTTCATGCTGCCGGCCGCCTAATAAGACTCAACCACCGACAGGGCATAGAGACGAATGTCCTTGTCGTGCAACTCTTGTCCTTCGAAGTACCACTGCACGTTGGCAGGCTTCTCCGGTTCGACATGGCCGTTGGTCTCAATGACCTTACCCGGCAGATTCAGGCTTATACAGAACTCGTGGGGACCCAGAGCCTCGGTCACATCGTAATCGAGCGTCACTGTCTGAAACAGTTCGGTGTAGCTCCGCTGAGTCTCGGCCCGGTCCGGCCCGACGACCGATGAAAAGTACCTGGCGAACTGATGATGCAACTCTTCCTTGAGTTTGTCAAGCTCCTCACCGATGGAATTATCATCCTTACCGGCAATGCCGAGCATCCTCACGGGCGTGACAACGCTCTCAATGTATGACGCGGCCCAGGTCTCGATGTCGGTTCCGGTCGAAGCCGCGATATCTCCCTTGCGAATTAGCGCTCCCAGTGTCTCCCAGAGAAGCCGCCAGTGGACGTATCCGAAAGCAGCCCCGAACTGGTCGAGGTACTCGGCCCGGTCCTCCTCGGATACTTCGAATATGCCCTTTTCCAGAACCCGGTTCTCCAGTTCCTGATCCCATAGGACCTTTTCGGCGTAATGGTAACAATCATACTTTCGCGACACGTATGCTCTCGTGAACTCGTAGAATGTACGTTTGCCCTCGATCCAGTATCTGACCTCGGTGGGGAACTGGAGGTTCACGTCCCTGTCGGCTGCGTCGGGCATGGCGTATGTACCGGGCAGTGGTGTACCGTACGGCACTACCAACTTCGCCTCGAGTTCTATTTTGATACTGCCGGTATCACTGGAATCGATCTCCCTCCGCAGGATAGTCCACTCCGGTTCCGACGGCAGAGCCACGGGAGGGCGGAAGCCGCTTTCGTCTCCCTTGAATTCGGCTACGATAGTAGTTGTGCCGTCCGGGTCTACAGTGATTTCTTCCGTCCGGTCAAAGCAGGATACGCAGGTGAGTGTCAGCAAAATGACCCCCACAAGGGGCATTCTGTGCAGTACTGTCATGTTCATCGGCAACTCCTCAGTTATGGTTTCTTATGCCTGTTGACACCTTCACTCGCCAAATAGGCGACACGCGTTCGCAAGAAACTGCCGGCAGACAGGAAGCAGCGACCGCTCTGCCAATCATACTTATTGCGAGACAGTGACTTACGCCCGCACCTGGCCATCACAATTCTTCCGGGGTATGTCTGCGATTGAAGTTATGATGATCCCCTTGCCGGTCGATTATCAGGGATATGTGCAACGCTCCCGGGAGAATGTAGCCCGGCAGTATACAGCGTCAGCTTGGATTACGGCCGTGGCGGTAACCCACCTGCGGTGAAATGTGGCACGAGTGATTCCGCAGATACGGTGCGTGGCGGCCAATATCCTGTGCCGGAACAGGTTTCGAGACAGAAGGAGAATGGATATTGGTGCTCGTATGGGTGGCAGTGCCATCTGCGGTCGGATTGAACGAGATATGGAATATCATCTATCATTGGCCAAAAATAACTTGACACAACCTGTTGCCACCAGTATATTTGCATGGTAGGGTATATCGAAATAAGTCTACTCCTGGTTCCTAAGACGGACAGGTTAAGCCGCACGTATTATGAATTGATTTTTATCAAGTTAGTCATTACGTGGATTTTTTGCAAAAACAGAGTGAGTTGTTACCAGTAACATGCGCATGCGCTTAGGAGGTGTTGAATGCGAAAAGCTATGCTAATGCTGACGGCTGCCTTTCTGGCCGTCGGTGTAATGTTCACACCGGTTGCTGCGGATTGGCATCCCGAGGACGGGCACAAGATGCATTTCCCGCAGCTTCCGGACGAGGCCGGATGGGATGTGAACGCAACCCAGCCGGTGGTCCTGGCGGACGACTGGACATGTAGTGACTCCGGTCTGATCCGGGATGTTCACTTCTGGGGCTCGTGGAAACACGGTCAAGAGGGTGTTATTAACTACTTCTCTATCGGTTTTGCCGAAGATATTCCGGCCGACGACCCGCAGAACCCGACGGGACACAGCATGCCGGGCGCAACCATCGTGGAGTATGAAATCTGGGAATTCGCCGCGGTGCCGATCGACCCACCGTCTATGGAGGGTTGGTACGACCCGTATACAGGGGATATCTTCCCGGATGACCACGATGCGTACTTCCAGTACAATATCTTTCTCGACCAACTCTACCCTGAGTCGGAGCTTATCTGGCAGGACTCGGGCACCGTTTACTGGCTGTTTATCTCCGCGATCGTCCAGCCGGACCCCATGTTTTCTCAGTGGGGTTGGAAGTCGTCGCTGAATCACCATCTTGACGACGCCGTCTGGGCGGAATGGTACGTTCTTGATTGGAAAGAGCTTTACGAGCCTGCCGAGCCAAAGTTGGGTTCGTTTAGCGCCACGTTGCTCCCGGACGGTACTTTCACCGGCACGGGTGATCCCGCCTATAACAACCAGTGGTATTACTACGAGAACACAGAATGGTGGAACGTCTGGTTCTATGACGACCCCTTTGACTCAACCCGCATAAAGGTCGTTCGCATTGAGATTGACGTGGATCCGGATGACCCTGTGGGCGATGCTTTCTTTGAGCTCGCACTGAACTGGTCGACTGATCTGTGGTCGATTGAGCAACCCGCGGGTGACAGCGCTCCCCCGATTCCCCCCCTTTCCCCGAATGACGAGGCGCGCTACATCGGCCGCAAATCACTGTTTGCCAGTGAGATGTTCGGGGGGCATTACGTCTTTGAAGATACAATCTGGGACTACAATCCGGAGTGGATCTCGATTGACGTCAGGGGATACAACTTCAATCTCAACGGTATGATCTTGCACTCGTGTGTCGTGTCCATGGATATGTCCTTTGTCATAACGGGCGAGGAGGAGGAAGAGTACGGCGCCTGTTGCTACTCACCTGCCGGTGGTCCCGGTCTTAATGAGACCTGCATCGTGACCACCTTGGCTGACTGCAACAACCTTGGTGGTACCTACTATGGCGACGGGTCCCAGTGCGGCGGCATGGAAGCCTGCTGTCTCAAAAATGGCACGTGTATGGATGCTGACGCACTCTGCTGTATGAATGAGTTGGGCGGCACCCCGCAGGGTCCCGGCACGGCGTGCACTCAGACTGAGGCCTGCTGTTTCACCGACGGTACATGCGACATGGTCGATCCACTTTGCTGCGACGAGCTCGGTGGCACACCACAAGGCTCCGGGTCCACATGTCTTGGTATGCAGGCCTGCTGCCTATCAACTGGCGCATGCCAGCAAATGGATGCGCAGTGTTGTCTCGCCCTGGGCGGTGTTCCGCAGGGTGCGGGTTTCAACTGCACCGGCCCTCTGGCCTGCTGTCTGCAGGGAGGCGCTGTATGCGTAAATGTCGATCCAATCTGCTGTGATGATCTGGGTGGTTGGGTACCCTCGGCCGGCGGACTGTGTCAGGGTGACAACAACCCTCCAAACGGCATTGACGACGCCTGCGAGACAGAAGAGCCTGAGGCATGCTGCTTCGATGGCGGCAGTTGCCAGATGTTGCTTCCAACTGTCTGCACCGACAATGGCGGCATACCACAAGGCCCCGGGTCCACATGTCTTGGTGTCGAGGCCTGCTGCCTGCCTAGTGGCGAATGCCTGCAAATGGATGCGCAGTGTTGTCTCGCCCTGGACGGCGAACCGCAGGGCATCGACACGCATTGCACGGAACCGGAGGCCTGCTGTCTGAGTGGTGTCACTGCTAATGAGTGTATCGAAGTTGACCCGCTCTGCTGTGATGAAATGGGCGGTGTTCCGCAGGGTCAGGGCACACATTGCACCGGCCCGGTTGGTTGCTGTCTTGATAATGGTACGGTCTGCGTCGATGTTGACCCGCTCTGCTGTAACGAGTTGGGCGGTTATACATCGCTGACCGGCGGGCCGTGTCTGGGCGACAACAATCAGAACGGCTACGACGATGCCTGTGAGGAAGAGCAGCCTGAGGCATGCTGCTTGACTGACGGAGACTGTGTGATGCTTCTTCCAGCCGAGTGTAACAACCTGGGTGGCAACCCGCAGGGTCCGGGCTCGGTGTGCACCCAGCCTGAGGCCTGCTGTCTTGATATCGCCGCTGCTGGTGGATGCCAAGAACTGGATCCGCTGTGCTGTCTTGCGTTGGGCGGTGTTCCGCAGGGTCTTGGCACACATTGCACGGATCCTGAGGCCTGCTGTCTGCCCGGCGGTCAGTGCGTGATGATCGATCCGATTTGCTGCGACGACATGGGTGGTACCCCGCAGGGTACGGGCACGGTGTGCACCCAGCCTCAGGCTTGCTGTCTCCAGGGTGGCGCACAGTGCGTTAACGTTGACCCGCTTTGTTGTGATGACCTTGGCGGCTTCGTAGGACTCACCGGCGGGCCGTGTCTGGATGACCTGAACCAGAACGGTATCGACGATGCCTGCGAGTCAGTTGAGGAGCTCAAGTATCAGCAGCCGCCGGATATCTCCATGGAGGGAATGGACGTCTATGCCAACTTCCCGGAGGTAGTGCTTGCCGACGACTTCGAGTGCCGTGCCTATGGGCCTATTACCAGGATACGTATCTGGGCTTCCTGGCTTGGAGATCAGTACCCTGGCGGCGATCCAGGAAACGTGATATTCTACCTGAGCCTCCACGCCGATATACCTGCTGGTCTGAGTCCCACCGGTTACAGTATGCCGGGCGAGATGATCTGGCAGCGGCCTTTCGGTCCAAGTGAGTTCAACTACGATCTTTATGAGACGCACCCCGAGGGATTCTACCACCCGCTTGAGGGATGGTATGAGCCTATGGCCGACCATGAATGCTGGGAGTATGTCTTCAACCTCCACGAGGGTGAATTCACGCAACAGGGTTCGCCATACACACCGGTCGTCTACTGGCTGAACGTACAGGCAGAGGTTATGGCGCCCGGTGGGATCTGGTTCGGCTGGAAGACCTCATTCATGCACTGGAACGACGACGCTGTCTGGGCTGAAGGTGTTGACCCGATACCGCCGGAACAGGATTGGCATGAGCTCAGGTATCCACAGGGGCATCCGTATGAGCCGGAGTCCATCGACCTGGCCTTCGAGATCTACTTCGAGGCGACCGACTGCTGCATCCCGCCGATCAGGGGTGACATTAACTTGAGTGGTGGTCTTATCGACATCGCCGATCTGGTCTACCTGGTCGATTACATGTTCAACGCCGGTCCTCCTCCCCCTTGTTACGAGGAAGCCGACATTGACGCGTCCAGCGGCCTGATTGACATCGCCGACCTGGTCTACCTGGTCGACTACATGTTCAACAGCGGACCGCTACCGCAACCGTGTCCGTAAGCTGATCCTGGTCGGTTTTGCGGACGCTGCTTAGCAGCGAGCAACAGCGGCCATCCCCGAGAGGGGGTGGCCGCTTCTTCATCGGCACGCCCGGCAGGCTGCCTTAACGGACCGGTACCCTTGCCGCAGAAAAAGACTTGCATGATCGGCCTTTGTAATGTCGGGCTCGCGTCGTATATTCCGTGGTGAGTTGACCGTGTGATTTCAGCCTTGGAGGAAGCCACCGTGGCCATGACCATAACCGATGAATGCACCGCCTGCGGACTCTGCCTGGCGGAATGCCCCACCTCATCCATTGAAGAAGGTGACATCTTTACCATTGACCCGGACACCTGCAACGAGTGCGAGGATCAGGAGGACGGCCCGCACTGCGTGGAGGTCTGTCCAGTAGAGTGTATTGAAGAACTTCGGTAGCCGGCATCTGTTTCCTGCCCAGCTCCGGTTCGCCGCCCTTGCGGGTGGCCTTTTTCAAACCGGTGATGACCGCGAAGAGCCAGTCTCTGATCGGCTGTCCACCTGACAAGTTGCCCGAGACATGCGAGCCAATAAAAAGAGGGCGCTCGTCTGGTTGGGTAGAGGGGGCTAGGAAACTACCCAGGGACAGCAGAGAGTCACCCTCGTCAATTAATAAATAACGTACAAGCGTCCCGAATTGTCAAGGACTTTTATTTTGTTCCGGCGCAATTGCAGGCAGGTTGGTCGAGAACTTAGACCAGAAGATAAGAAAGCAACTTCGTTGCGCCGCTGGCCATGTCCGCCAAAACAGGGACATAACTAAAGCGGCATCAACGGGTTACCGGACGCCCGCTTTCGCGGGAAGGACGAATCCATTGGTTCCCGAGCGTGCAGTTACAGAGCATTTGGTTGCAAAGTATAATGAGCGGTTTTTTTGACAATCTCTGTATACGCCTCAATATATCACCATCTTGACGGGGACTGTCAGAATGACCGGCTTTTTGTCATTGCCTGTGTTGACTTCAATCGTGAAGCTGGACAGATACGTGCCCTGACTGAGGACCGCCCTGGGTCTCACTTCCAATTCCAGCGTCTGATTCCTGCGCGCCTTCTCCTTAAGCACGGCGATGTCGAACGTGGTGTCGGACTGCTCTTTGATCGACAGGCTGATCTCGTCAAAACTACGATTGAGAATCGTCACTTTCCGTGGCTTCTGGCCGGGCAGAAAAAACAGTGACATTGGATTCGGTTTCAGGCCGTTGTACCACTGCCCGACAATCGATTTGTAGAAGAATTGCAGTTCTGGCAGGTTGGGGTCGTCCGTAGTCACGCGAAACGACTTGGCTGTCGGGCCGAAAAGGTCCTTGGTGTCATACCTTAGCGGCAGGGGAACTGAATCACCAGGCTCTATCAGCGAATCCAACAGGCCCACCATTGAGCAGTTACAGGAAACATCCAGCCCGAGTATCCGGATTGGCTGCCCCCCATTGTTGATCAGCCGGAAAGTATGAAACAGCTTGAAATCGATGGCCACGTGGCCGAAATCATATACCTGTTCGCTTAACGTCAGGCCCCGATCGGACTCTGCAGCCATTGCAGTCGTTGAGATGACCGCGATTGCCGCCAGCAGCGGCAGTATAAGCCTCCGGGGAATCATCGTGCGGTCTCCTTGTGGGGCATAAACCCCTGCCGGCGCATCCAGTCGTCGTTGTAGCACTTGCTCAGGTACTTGATGCCGGCGTCGGCGAATATGCCGACCATGAGCGACTCCGGCCCCAGGTCGCGAGCCGCCTGTTCCATAGCATAGGCCACCGTGCCTGAAGAGCCCCCGGCGGAAATCCCCTCCTCGCGGGCAATCAGGCGGGCCCTGTGGAAAGAATCCTTGTCCGACACGGTTATTATCTCGTCCACGACATCCGGATGCATGGCCCCGGTCATGACATCGGAGCCGATTCCCTCCACCTTGTATGGGTATCCGGCCGTTTCCTTCCGGTAACGTATGTAGTCCGTGAACATGGAACCTTCGGGATCTACTGCGATCGCCTTGATTCTTTGGTTCTTCTCTTTCAGGAAGCGGGCTGCGCCCGAGAATGTCCCGCCAGTGCCGATGCCGCAGACGAAGTGAGTGATCTGACCGTCGGTATCTTCCCAGATTTCAGGACCGGTGCTGAGGTAATGGGACTCGACGTTGTCCTGGCTGTCGTACTGGTCCAGGTCGAAGTAGCCCTTCTCCCTGGCCAGGCGGCGGGCTACGGCGTAGAAGCTCCGGGGGTCGTCATGAGGGACCTCGGGCGTGATGATCAATTCAGCACCATAGGACTTGATCAGGTCAATTTTCTCCTTGCTGGTTTTTTCCGGCGTCGTGAGGATTGCCTTGAGTCCCAACACCTTGGCCACTATCGCCAGAGACGACCCGGTGTTGCCGGAGGTGTTGTCAATGACAGTGTCGCCCGCTTTGAGCCGCCCCTCGGACATGGCTTTCCTGATTATGTGCAGTGCCATCCGGTCTTTCACCGACCCGGTCGGGTTGAAAAACTCGAGCTTCACATAGGCTCTGGGGCCATCCGGTGGAATGCCGGTCCTGAGTCTCAGGAGCGGTGTGCAGCCAACCAGGTCGAGGATGTTGTCATACGTTTTCATAGTCGTATTCCGAGTTTCACAATGTTATACATTCAGTCACCTATTACAAGCTGGAATTTGCAAAAGTCACGGATTCCCCCGTTTGCGAACTCCATAGGCGGGTACCTGATCCACCCATCTTATTCGTTCGGTTGGCTTGTAAACCGGTATCCAGTTGCTGTAATCACACGAGTTTCCCCTCCAATAATAGCTTGACAAATCCCACCCTCCGGTGTTATGTTTCGAATGTGAAAGGCACGTGAGCCTCACTCCTGGTCAGGCCGGTAAGTTCTTGTCCGACATCAAGATGGTCTTTGGTTAGTCGCTAACGTCATGGCTTCTCGTATCACGAGAGCAGCGCTTCTGAGCGCTATGTCTCATGGAGCGTTCGGACGGCAATCATGTTGCGGGGGTCGGTTTGCGCCGGTACGGTCGGCAACTGATACTGTACTTAGGAGCGTGGGTGGAAGACCCCTGCCGGTCACGTTGCCATGAAAATATGTTCAGGTTCCGGGACGAATGCGATGTGACTCCGCGTCGTCCTGTGATGACAGTCATAAGTGGAGACAAGGAGAACAGGTCGCACACAAACGCAAGGAGGCTGCAAAGATGAGCTTCAAGGTTCTCGTCGCTGTGAGTTGCATTCTGGCGCTTGCCGCCCTGCCGGCAACTTCAGACGCGCATGATCCCGGCGTCCCGGATACGGTGGATATGATATTCTCCGTGGTCCCTGATGCCGCCGGCAGTCAGTTGCAGGTTCAGATTGACCTGTGGGTTTTCAGCGATTCCGTCAGCATCGCCGGCGCCACCATGGGGTTTTCCTGGGACAATCCCCATCTGCAGATGGACAGTGCAAAATCAACTCCCGTGACGGAATTCCCCTGGGTCTTTCAGTTCGGGCCGTTCTTCTACGAGGGGAACGACGTCGCCCTTACCAATGCCAACCAGCGCTTCATTTTCGGGGCTTCCAGGACAACCGGCCCCGGTGTGGTTCCCGCCGACACGCGCCGGCTCTGGGCCAGTTACTTCTTCACGCTGTCTGAGTGGAGCGTTAACGACTCCATCGTGCTGGATACTCTGCAGTTTGGCTCGGAGAGTGTATACAAATTCGTGGGAGAGGGCGTCGGTGATATCTACCCTGTGTGGACAGGACCTGTGGTGATCCATGACCCCAGCTATGTTCCCCCGGTCATTCTGTCGGTGGAGCCGGATTCGCTGTTCTTCACGGGTATCGTTGGGAGCTCAAACCCGGCCGCTGAGACTTTCCAGATTGCTGTTGGCGGCGACCCGATCAGCTTCCAACTGGTAGAAAATATCGACTGGATCATCCCCAGCCCTATCCAGGGCCAGACACCCCAGACAGTCACCATCATGACGAATATCACCGGCATGACGGAAGGCGTCTATGTGGACTCGATCAGGGTGAATGCCTCGGCGGCGGAGAACTCACCGCAGTATGTTGTCGTCTGCCTGACCCTGGAACCGCCTCCGCCGGTAATCGATGTCAGTGCGACGGAGTTCTATTTCAATGCTGTCGCCGGCGGGGCGAACCCTGCGCCCAAAACTCTGACAATCAAGAACGCCGGCGGGTCGACTCTGAACTGGACACTATCCAACACCGAGAGCTGGCTTGACCTGAACCCGCATTCAGGGGCCGATTCGAGCGACGTCACCTTATCGGTAGACATTACCGGTCTGGTGTACAATGATTACTACGACACGGTCGTGGTAAGCGATCCCAACGCCACTAACGATCCGGTGCGGATTCCGGTTTTTCTATCGGTCGGATCCGATCTGCCCATCATCTATGTTGACTCGGCTTTCAATACAATTATCGTCGATATCCCCACGTCGGGGGGCTCCCGCACCATTCTCATTGGAAACGCCGGGGCCGGAACGCTCAACTTCTGGCTCCAGGAGGATTCTCCGCGCCTGTTCACCCTGAATCCGTCCAGTGGCATGGCGCCGGAGCAGGTGAGTGTGGGCTTCAAACTGAGCGCCGTTTCCGCGGGCGAGGATTACCGGGACACGCTGTGGGTGCACTCGAACGAAGCCATCAATTCGCCGTTCCCGGTGGTGTTCTTCTTCCACGTAGTGGACAACGCCGCCGAGCTGCATACAAACCGGGACACCCTGCGACTGACCATATTTGAGTGCAGCATGGATCTGCACAACGGCGATTTGCCCTCCGAGAGCTTCGTTGTCAGTAACCTGGGTGGTGACAATCCGATGGTGGTGAAACTGCTCTACGAATCGGACTATTTCACGATAACCCCGTCAATGGGCGTGGCGGCGGTCTCGTTTACAGTGGACGCAAATTATCTGCAGCTTCCGGTCGGGACGCACTACGACACGATTCTCGTCTCGGCCTGGAAAGCGCTCAACTCCCCTGATACGGTCATCGTCGTCTATGAAATAATCGAGGGTGTGGAAGACCCGGAGATTGTCCTGACGGACACGGATCTTGTCGTCTGCAACCAGCAGAACACCGGTCTGTCCAGTATTACTTCCTTTGGTGTGCGCAATGCACACAGCGGCTGCATGGAGTGGGAACTTGTTGAGGACATCCCCTGGCTCTTTCCGCTGAAGACGAGCGGAAACGTTCCGGGATGGGTGGCATTTCGCGTGAATACGGCGGGCGTTCCCATGGGCGAGCATCTTGAGACGCTCCTGGTAACAGCCGCTGATGCTGTCAACAGTCCGCTACCGGTCTCAGTGCTGCTGAAAGTCTGGGTTCTACATGGTGATCACAACTACGACGGGCAAATCACCATCGCCGACTATGTGTACTTGATTGAGTACATGTTCTTCGAGGGACCGGAGCCTCTACCGACACTGATCGTTGGCGACATGAACTGCGATAAGCAGGTGACAATCGACGACCTGGTTCATTTCACAGACTACATGTTCCATCATGGACCTATTCCATGCGGAAATCCGTATTGAACAAACCATAGGCAACTTCGTCCCTGAGGGGAGCGCCGTCATCTATTCGGTGGCGGCGCCTTTCTCTGGCAGACAGCGGCTCTTGAGCCACAGAGCGGCACACTGCGCGGGTTCAGACGTGGTGAATACTACCGATAACTGATCTTACTTGATAGTGGGAAGGACTGAGTTGCCTTTTTCGGAGAGGCGCCTTCGGGCATACGCTGAAACCTATTGTTGCACGACGCGTTATATGCAGTAGACGACAGCAACCGATTGGAGACAATGACATGACATCCGGACGTTTCAAGTCAATCGCAGCGGCTCTCGCCTTGCCGGTGATGGTGTTTTCCCTGACTGTATCCACTGCGGCGCAGCAGACGGATTCCGTTTCCGACCGCTTTGACCCGTCGGCTATGCACCAGATACTGGCCGAGAGCAAGGCCCAGGCGCTTTTTGACAAACAGCTTATCCGGAAAATGGCGGCGCAGATCCGACTGGAGAACACGCAAACGAACTACGACGTTCTGTTCTACGATATCGCCATCCGGGTCAACGACACCAATGAGAACCTGTACGGGAAGGTGGGATTTACAGCCGAAGCCGCCGAGAACGGCGTAACGGAGGTGCAGGTGGACTTTCACTCGACCATGCAAGTGGATTCAATCGTCGCCCCGATCGGTGCGCTGTCGTACTCGCGCGCGGGCGATGTCGTAACCATTGTTCTGGACGGTGCCTACGATAGCGGCGAGCAGTTCACGTTTGACTTCTACTCCCACGGCCATCCGACCGAGGGCGGTTTTCAGGCCTTCGCCTTTGACACGCGCCTGGGCGCTCCGGTCATCGCGTCGCTGTCGGAGCCGTACTTCGCTCGCACCTGGTGGCCCTGCAAGGACCGCATGGACGACAAGGCCGATTCGTTCAACATCGCCATTACCGTCGACACGGCGCTCTATGTCGCCTCCAACGGGACGCTTGACTCGGTGGTTCAGTCGTTCAACAACGCCCACACCTATTATTACGCGGTGCGCTACCCCATGGTGACGTATCTGTTCTCAGTCGCGATATCCAACTACACGGTCTGGTATGACGAGTGGGTCTACAACGACGGTCTGGACACGATGCCGCTGGTGCATGCGGTGTATCCCGATCTGTACGACTACTCGCTGACTCACTTCGACATCACACCCTACGCACTTACGGTCTACTCCGACAACTACGGCTTGTACCCGTTTGTGAATGAGAAGTATGGCCATGCCAATTTCGAGTGGGGAGGTGCCATGGAACACCAGACAATGACCTCCACGGCCGGCAGTGGTTTCGGTTTCTCGGAACCGGTGGTGGTTCACGAGTTGTCGCACCAGTGGTGGGGAGACATGATCACCTGCAAGTCGTGGGCGCATATCTGGCTCAACGAGGGCTGGGCCTCCTATTCCGAGGCGCTTTATTACCTCGAGAAGGACGGCTGGCAGGCCTATCACGACTACATGAACGGCATGGCCTACGCCGGCGGGGGAACCATATACGTGTATGACACCACTTCGGTGTGGAACATCTTCCACGGCGGGCTTTCCTACGACAAGGGCGCCTGGGTGGTTCACATGCTGCGCGGCGTGCTGGGAGACCCGCTCTTTTTCGCGGGGATCAACGCCTACTACAATTCGGAGTACCAGCACGCGGCGGCCACCACCGAGGATTTCCGCGACGTTCTCGAGGCGGCCACCGGCCAGGAACTTGACTGGTTCTTTGAGGATTGGATCTACGGTGAGTACCGCCCGAACTACCACTTTCGATACTGGGCGGAACCGTCCGACACCGGCGGCTACGATCTGTTTCTCCATATTGAGCAAGTCCAGACGACCGTCCCCCGGGCATTTCGGATGCCGGTGGATTTCTTCTTCGACTTCAATACTATCCCCGACGATACGGTCACTCTCCGGCCGACCGAGCGGCAACAACTGATGAAGTTCAACCTGCCCGACAACGTGGTTCAGATCGAGTGTGATCCCGCCGGATGGGTTCTCAAGTATTCCAGCCACGTGCCCTGGCAATTGCATTTTGTCACTACCGATAAGGAACTGAGTTCCGGTCTGGAATATGCCGACTATTGCGACACTCTCGATGTCCGCGGTACGTCTTTCAGTTACACATACTCCCTGGCCGGGGGGATATTGCCGAACGGCTGCAACCTCAGTGGTGACGGAATTATCAGCGGCATGCCGACCAAAGAGGGGCAGTACGTCTTCACGGCCCGGGTTGACGACGACTTCAACAGTTTCTACGACGAATACGAGTTCACGCTTGTAGTGGCATCGGCGGGTCTGATCCCGGGCGATGTCGACCATGACTTCGAAGAGGTCAATATCTCTGATCTGGTCTACTTGGTGGATTACATGTTCATCAACGGGCCCGAGCCACCGATCATGGATCAGGCGGACATGGACGCCTCCTGCCAGATAGACATTGCGGACCTGGTCTATCTCGTGGACTACATGTTCGACGAGGGTCCGGCGCCGCTGATCGGCTGCGTTCTCTGAACACACGCAAGATACGTCCGGGCCGGTAGCGTCGTCATCGTGAGATCGGCGGAGTGACCACCGGCTGCCCCGGACGCAAACTTTTATTTGCTTTTGGGAGCAAAATCGGTATCATTTTTCGTGTGTCACTGGCGAGAAGGCGTACTCATCAGCCGGGGTCCGGATTGAACAGCAACAGAAAGATTGAGACCTTTTACCTTGCCACTTTCGGCTGCCAGATGAACCTGGCCGATTCTTCGACGCTGACGGCTACGCTGACCAGTAGGGGCTACCGCCGGGTGGATGATGAATCCCGGGCCGACCTGTTGATCCTCAACACCTGCTCGGTGCGGGAGAAGGCGGAGCGGCGCGTGATCGGCCGTCTGTGGGATATTCAACGATACAAGCGCCGACGCCCTCACGTGAAAGTGGCCGTTGTGGGGTGCATGGCCCAGCGACTGGGAGAGAAGCTGATCGAACAGGTACCCCACGTCGACTATGTCCTCGGCACCGACCGGCTTTTTGAACTGCCCGACGTGATTGAGGGCAAAGAGGACACGTCACCGGTCATGACGGCCTTCGGACACGAGGACATGGACACCATCGCCCCGGTCAGGGAGACGTCGTTCTCGGCTTTCGTGACCATCTCACGCGGGTGCGATAACAATTGCACCTATTGCATCGTGCCCCACGTTCGCGGCGGCGAGCGGGCACATTCGGCGGATCACATCGTGGGTTCCGTCCGCCGCCTGGCGGACGAGGGCGTGATTGAAGTCATGCTGCTGGGGCAGAACGTCAACAGCTACCGTCACGGCGATACTGATTTCCCGCGCCTGCTGCAGCGCGTGGCGAGCGAGACGGATATCGAGCGTTTGCGTTTCATGACCTCGCACCCAAAGGATCTCTCGCGAACTCTGGTCGATGTCATGGCCGGCGAACCGAGCATCATGCCGCACATACACCTGCCGCTTCAGTCCGGCGCTAACCGGATTCTGCAGAAGATGGGGCGTGGTTATACGGTCGAGCACTTCGAGGGAATCGTGGAACAGATCCGCTGCCGGTTCGATTACGTGTCGCTGACGACTGATCTCATAGTCGGTTTCCCCGGCGAGACGCTGGAGGAATACGAATCGACTCTCGCGGCGGTGCGGCGACTTCAGTTTGACGCTGCTTTCATGTTCCGTTACTCGGCGCGTCCCGGCACGGTTGCCGCCGACTATGAGGACGACGTCCCGGAAAAGGAGAAACTGCGCCGTCTCAAACGCCTTATCGAGCTGCAACAGGAAATCGGCAGGCAGCGCAACCAGCGTGAGGTGGGGCAGGTTCGCTACGGCCTGATCGAGGGTACGTCGCGCCGCAGCGCCGATTACCTGCGAGCTAGGACAGAGGGGAACAAGATCGTGCTGTTCAAAGCCGGAGAAGAGGAGACCGGCAGGATAGTCCCGATCGGGGTAACATCGGCCGACGCTTTCACTCTTCATGGCGACGTCGCGGAGGTTCGGTCGTGAGCGAACTTCATTCCGCCTTTGTCTACCTTGTACTGGTCTTTGTCACGCTTTTGTTCCTGGTGATTCGATTGCGGCTGTTTGCCGGGGAGCGAGTTACCGGACGAGGCTGGTTTGTCTTCGGCGGCATACTGACGCTTATAGCTGCCGGATTGGAAGTGGTCAGTCACGTCTCCGGATACCCGGGCTGGTTCGTCATGACGGCATACGCCTGGATTGATGCCGCCCGGTTGTTGCTTCTGGTCGGCGGCGTCCTCTTGCTGGTCGTGGGGCTGTCGCTGTACTCCGACTTCTGGCAGACGAAAGGTGTAGAGCTATCAGCCCGTGATCGCAAGCTGTCACTGCTGGAAAACCTTCAGCAAGTCGCCCGGGAACCATACCACCTGATGGAGTTGCTGGACCTGGGTATAAAGGAAATCCTCGCCGAGTTACCGGAATGCGCGGGAGCGGTTTTCCTGCTCAACCGTCCCCGTCGCCAGTTGATCCTGTCGGCGTCGCTGGGGCTGACCAAAACAGAGACGGCGTCGCTCGAATACTACCCCTTTGAGCGCAACGTGGTCAGCCAGGTAGTCGACCAGGGTGAACCGATTATCTCCGGGACGTTCGAGCTTTACAGCCGCGGTGGTTCAGCGGAGGAGTCCCGATTCAGATCGTCGCTGGTACTCCCCCTGGTGTCGGGCATGGAGAGAATCGGAGCCATCGTACTTCTTGCCGAACAGCCGCGCTTCTTTTCGAGGGCGGAGGTTCGCTACCTGTCACCGGTATCGGAATGGCTCGCCGAGAAAATCAAGTCGGCCCGACTCGGACGGGAGTTGTCGACCGCCCGCAAGGAGCTTGAGTGGGCTCACCAATCACAGGCGGACTTGTCGGCCCGACTGTTGTCGACGGCCGGGGCGTTCTCGGCTGAGGACGCTGCGGCCCTCTTTTGTCGCAGCTTAGTGGGACTGTTCGGCAGCGGGTCGGTGCACCTGTTGGGCATGGTTAACGGCGCCCTGGATTTCTATTGCGGCAGCGAGCCGCTGCTGGATATGACGGAGAACTACCGGATCGCCCTTATCGATGCTCTGGGCAGGAACAAGCCGCTGGTGATCAACCAGGAAGCTGTTACCGAAGGTCGTTCCTACATCGCCCAGTCTACTCTGTTCTTTCCCATTCAGAACAGGGGAAGGCAGGACGCGCTGCTCTTTCGCAGGGAGTCCGGGCCGTTTAAGGTGTCCGAGGGAGACCTCAAGACGATAGATATCTTTGCGCGCCTCGGGGCCGTGATTCTCAGCCAAAGCGACACTGCGCGCCTGGATATCACTCGGCGCAAGGGTTTTAGCCGCATCCTGCAGTTGTTGCAATTCAAAGCGAATGAACCCGCTGAGACCGGATCCTCATTCTTCATGGATAACTTGCTCGATCTCCTCCCGCCGAAATCATTAGTGGTCATGTTTGACAAGCAGAGCGACGGCTCCTTCAAGGCCGGTCTCGGCAGTGGGGATCGCGACACGCTGGCCGCCTTTCATATCCTGCCCGGTGAGGGTATGGTGGCTCGAGCGGCGCAGACGCGGGAACCTCTCTTTACATTTGGGCGCACCGCCGTCAACCGGGAAATGGATGCCCTCCAGATAACCAACCGGGAGGCTTTTCACCGCTTCCTGGGAGAGGCGGGCCTCCCGGATTTTGTGGTAGCCTGCCCTCTGATCGGTATGGATGCAGTCACCGGCGTCACCGTCGCTTGTGCCTACGGCGTGACGGAAAGCCAGCGCGGCGAATGGGAACGATTGCTCACCCTGGCAGCCGGACTGTACTCTCTTCGCCTGACCATCGCTGAATTGCGTCGGACTCAAACCCCGACCCTGCCAAAAGGCGTCGCCGGTGACGGAATCAGCGGTGTGGTAGGCCGGCTCAACAATCACTTCTCGGCAATGATCGGCAACGCGGAGCTGGCTGCGTCCCGGTCGGACCTGCCCGGCGAGGCCAAAAGCCACATTGAGAGCATCATTACCGAAGTCGAACTGGCCTCGAAATACGTCACGAGTTCTCTGGGACGTATATCCGCTGAGGCCGGGGCTGCCACACTCGCAACCGGCAGCGCCGACATCAACGCCATTGTCAGGGAGTTCCTTAATCGAGTCCTGATCTCGGAGGGCCTCTACTGGGTGGGTGAACGACCGCGGGAGATCGACTTTCGGTTCCATCCCGTGGCGCCGATCCAGTGCCCTCAGGATGCCGTGCGCACCCTTATCGGTGAGGCGATCAATCGCTTCGCTTCCCTGGCTGTCGAAGATGAACTGCTGACGATATCCACCTACCGCCTGGGTGAGAACGTGTTTCTGGATGTGTCCCGGCACCGGCGAGTCCTGCCTCCGGTCGAGCGAGTGGCCGGTTTCGGCGTATACCGTACGGCCCGGGATGCTGTCAGGCTGCGCCCCGACGACAGTTTTCTGACCTTTGTCGTGGATAAGCCCTGCTTCTACTGCTATGACCAGTCAAGCCCCCGTCCCTCGTTCTTCTCGCTCAGATTCCCCGTCGCTGTGTATTCGCCGGCAGTCGATGAACCTCGAGATAGTCGGGTACGGATTCTGGCTATCGACGATCAGACGGTCATTCTTGACCTGATTACCGCCATGTGCCGTTCCCTCGGCTACCGGGTCACAACGACCGCCTCGGGCGAAGAGGGTGTGCGGCTGGCGGCTGAGACACATTTTGATATCGTGCTGGCTGACCTGGCCATGCCCGGTATGTCGGGGCTTGAAGTGGCGAGTCGCGTGAAGAAGCTTGACCCGGACGTGCCGGTAGTGCTCGTGACCGGGTGGGAGGTGACCATTGAACCCGCCCAGCTGGAGGCAGCCGGTGTTTCCGGCCTGCTTCACAAACCGTTCCGGATCGAGCAGCTTACGGATATCATCAATTCGACCTCCTCCAGGCAATCCGCCTCCTGATTCATTCGTCTTGTCGGTAAACGATCTGTCCAACCTGCCGACAATCACTACTGACGACCGGATACGATACGAGAAGATATGGACAAGATCCCGATCATCGACCAGATTCGAAGAAATGATAACCTCCTCTCTCTGCCGCAGGTACTTTCCGAGGTGCTGGAGGAGGTGGGCAAGGAAGACTTCACCGCTGATTCCCTGGCCTCAATCATCCTCAAGGACCCGTCGCTGACCAGCCGAATTCTGCGCATGGCCAATTCATCCTACTACCACCGCCTCTCCGACATAAAGACGGTTCACCAGGCGGTCTCCGTTCTGGGCGTTACGACCGTGAAATGCCTGGCCCTCTCGTCCTCAGTCTTCAACCCGAACAAAGTCGCCAGGGAATCCGGTGTCGATCCCAGGGAGTTCTTCGCCTACGTGTTTTCGATTGCCTCGGCATCAGAGAAAATAGCCACGGCCGTCTCATATGAAGCGCCGGAGGAGGCCTTCATAGCCGGTTTATTGCACGATATCGGAGTAATGTTTCTTCTCTATCACCACCCTCAGGAGTACAGCCGGGCTCTCAAGGGCGAGGTGCGCGCAAAGTCACTTGTGGAAGCTGAGACCACGATCTTTGGAGCGGATCACTGTGAGATCGGCAGTCACCTTGCTGAGACCTGGAGCCTGCCCCGCTATGTCTCCGATTGCATCGCCTGCCACCATCATATCGGCCGGATCGATGATAAGAGTATACTTCAGAACGTGGTGGCCTTAGGGGTGCTCCTGACCGGCGACCGCTTCTCCGGTTACGAGATGTGCCTGGAAGAAAGACTCCGTCTGATCGGTCAGGTCTCAGATCGCTTGTCGCTATCGAAATCGCAGATCGACGAGATCTCGTCGTCGCTGTTGGCCGGAACGATTGACGCAGCCGAATATCTTGGGGTGGATATCGGCGATATCGAAAGTATGCTGGTCAGAGCCAACCAGGAAATATGGAAGTCATATCTGACTATCGAAAACCTGTTCAAGGAGCGCCAGGAACTCTCCGAGAACCTTCTGAAAGAAGAGCACTCCCGGGGAGCGATGGAGTCCAAAAACATCGCCCTGGCGACTCTCTCCCATTATCTCAATAACGCCACGATGGCGATTTATGGGCGAACCCAACTCATTCGCATGGTGCTCAAGAAGGGCGAGACTGAGCGCCTGCTTGAGAAACTGCCGGCCGACATGGATGTCATGGACAGATCAATCGAGAAGATTGTGGCCGTGCTGGAGGAAATGAGAGAGATCTCCCCCCTGGATCAGCAGGACTATTATGACATGTCTCAGGCCCTCAATATCGACGATCGAATCGAGAAGCGTCTCGAAAAGATGGCCCGGGAAGGCAACTGGACGGGAATGGCAGAAAAAGCTCCTTCCTGATCGCAATAATCCGTTTGCTACTCCGAAACGAGTTCGGTAGCTTACCCCATGCTGACTTATCTTACTTCAGGTGAGTCTCACGGTCCCCAACTCACCGCGACTATCGACGGCCTTCCGGCCGGGTTGCCGATCGATGTTACCGCCGTGGATTTCCAGCTGGCCCGTCGTCAGAAAGGTTACGGCCGCGGCGGACGAATGAAAATCGAACGGGATCGCGTCGAGATCGTGTCAGGAATGCGGGGCGGCGTTACGATGGGCGGCCCGGTAACACTGGTTATCCGCAATAAGGACTGGCCCAACTGGCGCCGTATCATGGATCCCACTCAGCCACCGGGTGATGACCTGAGCGAAAAGGAACAACGCCTGGCCTTTGACACCCGACGCCCCCGTCCCGGGCACGCCGACCTCCCGGGGGGAATCAAGTGGAATCACCACGACCTGCGAAACGTCCTCGAGAGAGCCTCGGCTCGCGAGACCGCAGCGAGAGTCGCCCTGGGATCGCTTGCCCGGCAACTGCTCGAGCAGTTCGGCGTTCGTATCGCCTCCCACGTCGTGCGCATCGGTGAGATCGACCTGCCGAAAGACTTCCCGCGACCTGATCCCGACACAATGGCTGAGATCACAGAGGCCTCGCAGGTACGCTGCCTTGATAAGGAGACAGAACAGCGCATGATCGAGGCTGTCAAAACCGCTGCCGGCAGCAACGATTCCCTGGGTGGCGTGGTGGAGGTCATGGCGCGTGGTCTGCCGATCGGGCTGGGCAGTGTTTCGCAATGGTTCCGTCGCTTGGACGGTCGCCTTGCGGGCGCCATGATGGCGATTCAGTCGGTTAAGGGGGTGGAAATCGGACTCGGTTTTGAAGCATCACAACGGCGCGGCTCCCAGGTACACGATGAGATATTCTACGATCCCTGGGGTGATCCTCAAAAGAAAAAGTTTCATCGGCAGACCAACAACGCCGGGGGGCTTGAGGGCGGCATGACCAACGGCGAGGACATCATCATACGCGTGGCAGGAAAACCGATCTCGACCCTCGCTCGGCCGCTGAAGACGGTTGATGTCGAAACCAGGGAACCGGCCGTGGCCATTGTCGAACGCGCCGACGTCTGCGTCACTCCGGCCCTGGCCGTCATCTGCGAAGCGGTGCTGGCGCTGACGCTGACCGAGGCCTTCCTGGAGAAATTCGGCGCCGACAACCTGGTTGAGACCAGGCGCAACTACCTGTCTTACTTAGCTGCGGAATACTGAGTCGATACCGTCAACTCTAACTCATCGCGAAGCGGTCGGAATGTCATCCCTGCCGGGCACTGCCGGGACATTCGCCACATGCCCCACCGTCGAAAACGGTTGCCTCCGTCCGCCCAAGCAAGTAACTTCCGGGAAACAGGAGGAGTAACACAATGAAGCTGTCTTTTGCTTCCGAACGGCCGCAGACGTTTGCCGCCGACAGCGTGGTTTTTTTTGTCAATCATTTTGACCGGCTGACTGATCCCCGGCTTAGAGAACTGGACAAGGCAACCGGTGGCGCCGTCACCAATCTGTCCGAATCGGGGGAGTTCACGGCGAAGGAAGGAGAAGTGACCACCTTCTTCCGTCCCGAGGGCTACCGAGCCGACCGGGTGATTGCGGTCGGGTTGGGAGAGAAGAAGAAGGTCGACGCCGACAGTTATCGTCGCGCCGCCGGTCTGATCTCACGTTATAAGAGCCTGACGCAGTACACATCCACGATCTTCCACTTAGGGTCGGTGGAAGACGCTCTCGTATATCAGGCCGTCATCGAAGGTTACCTGTTGGGTTCATACAAGCTGCTTGAATTCAAGTCGGGAGAGGCCCGCAAGAGTCAGAACCGATTGGTAAATATCCAATTTGCTATCGACAACAGGCGTCTCCTGAAACGGCTGCAGAACGCGGTGCAGAAGGGCCGCGTTTCGGCCGAGGGTCAGTTGCGAGTCCGACGTCTCGCCTCAATACCCGCCAATGTCCTGACCCCTGCCGGCTTCGCCCGGGAAGCCCGGAAACTGGCCGCAAATCACCAGTCTCTGACCTGCCGTGTGCTTGACGGTCGCGACATCGCCAGGGAGAAAATGGGAGCGCTTCTGGCGGTGGCGAAGGGTTCGGACCAGTCGCCACGCTTCGTTATCCTCGAGCACAAAGGTGGCCGCGCCGGTCAGAAACCGGTTGTCTTAGTAGGCAAGGGCATCACTTTTGATTCCGGCGGGTTGTCACTCAAGCAAGCCAGCATGATGCCCGAGATGAAAGGCGACATGACCGGGGCCGCCGTTGTCATGGCAGCCATCGGTGCAACCGCGGAATTGAAACTGCCCCTGAATATCGTTGGACTCATGCCCCTCGCGGAAAACATGCCCTCGTCCGGGGCCACGCGCCCCAGCGACATTGTGATCAGCCGCAAGGGACTGACGGTGGAAATATTCAACACCGACGCCGAAGGCCGCCTGATACTTGCCGATGCCCTTGACTACGCGAATGAGTTTGATCCCCAGGCGGTAATCGATATCGCCACTCTGACCGGCGGAGCGCTGTACGTGCTCGGCTACTCGGGCGCGCCCATCATGGGCAACAACAGCAGGCTCATGGACCGCATTCGCGCGGCGTCGGAGGCAACCGCGGAACGCGTCTGGGAGATGCCGATCTGGGACGATTTCCGCAAGACCATGAAGTCCGACATTGCCGATCTGATCAACTCCGGCGGCAAACCGGCGTCGACCATGACAGCAGCGGCATTCCTCGAGAACTTCGTGGGCAACTGGCCGTGGGCTCACATCGACATTGCCTACGTCGATCTCGAGCCCAAAGGCCGACCGTACATCCCGAAAGGCAATACCGGGATCGGTCTGCGGCTTCTGTTGCAGTTGCTGTCGAATTGGAAAAAGCTATAGCTGATTGCTGCCTTATCAGTTTTGCGTGCCGGGAGGATTCGCCCCACCGCCACCAGATTTGGTCATGGAAAGGCCTCTACCTTCGCGAACAGATAACAACCAAGATAAATGCCTGTCCACTGCATTCTTTACTTTACCGGGATATTTGTGAAGTGTAGTATGACAAGGGTGAAGCAATAAGAACGGAGGAAAGAATGATTAAGAAAACCGTTATTGGTTTCTTAGTGCTAATGGCTCTATCGGTCACTGTGCCCATCGGTGCGCAAGAGTCCGGTCGTGTGTCGGAAGACCTGACGACCGTCAGCGATGTCCTGGAGCGATACATCGAGGCTATCGGTGGTCGTGAAGCTCTCGAGGCGATATCAACCCGCGTGTGTACAGGCAAAGAAATCACCGACCTTACTTCCAGGCAGCAGCCGATATACGAATCGCATTACTATATAGCATATGCCAAGATACCGATGAGTTACTATACCGAGGAGTGGACAGACGCTGGTATTTACAGTAGGGGCCATGATGGACAAGTCGGTTGGATTAAGGACAAATGCGGAGTTGTACCGGATACGAGTGCTGGAAAGAGACGTCTTGACTGGCTTCTGAATCCACAAAACGCGTTGCGCATTGAGGATTATTTTCCGGATCTGACCCTGAACGGTACAAAGCAGATACGAGGGTATACGGTATATGTCCTGGAATCGCCAGAGTTCCACCGACCTCTGTTTTTCGACACTACCAGCGGGTTACTTATCGGCTTCGGCCACAACTGGGAACTGCACGACTACCGCAAGGCAGGCGATATACTGTTTCCTCATCGAATAGTCATGAGTCGAAAAGGTGGATCAACCACTATCGAATTCGATCAAGTCGAACACAGCGTGGAAGTCAGTGATTCGTTATTCACGATGCCTGCTGATACCAAATGATATACCACCGGCCCGGTTAGCCGTCAGATGCCCGCCAAAATTCCGTAACGCTACGGTGTCAGCCCCTCTCCAGCCGTTATTTGGGCGGCGCTTTGGACCAGGCCGGAGAGCGGTCAAGCCCCGGTCCCGTCAGCCGTCGCGACCCATTACCGGTAATGTCGCAGATCCAGACCGACCCATCGGTAGTGGAGAAAGTCAGCCACTTGGAATCGGGTGAAAACGACGGAGCCATCGTGTAAAGGTAGGTGCCCACGGGAGGAGAAGCCACCAGGTATTTCTCTTTCAGATCAGGGGTCGCAATGTAGAGACCGGCATCGGTCATGGAGTTGTTGACAAAGGCGATCCATTTGCCGTCCGGAGACCAGGTCGGGGCCACGTAGTTCCGATTCTTGTTGGCAAGGGTCTTTATCGAGTCCATCGACAGCATGTACTGGTCCCTGGTGAGCACAGCCAGACCGACCGGTTTGAGTTTTTCGAAGTAGACAAAGGCCAGATCGCCTTTGCTGTTCATTGACGGCGAGATCATGTACGTGCCTTCCATGTTGGCGAAGTCCTTGCGCAGGTACTGGAAATCACTCCCGTCGGGAGCCATGGTACACACGTGATAACTGGGCTCACCGGCGTTGACCAGGTTGGCGCTGATATCCTTCCAGAAGACTATCCTGCTGTCGTCGGCGCTCCACTCCGGGTCACGACTGCCCATGTCGGTGGTGATTCGATACCACCACATGCGGTTGTTGGCGTCCGCGGAGTCCAGAAGGACCAGGAAGATGTCGTAAACCTTGTGCTGTCCACCCATGTAGTCCGGTCCTTCCGTGTTCACCTTGCCGGAGCGGGTATAGGCGATTCGTCGACCGTCGGGCGCCCAACTGATACGCCCATCGGTATTGCCTATCTCAGCGACCATCTGCTGATTGGACCCGTCGACATTCATGGTCCAGATATTCCCGTCGCGCGCAAAGGCTATGTGACCTTCCGGCGTTCCAATCGTGCCGGCCTGTTCGGGTGTCAGTTTCTCAGCGGGAAGGACGGCCACAGGCAACCAAAGGGCTGTCAGGAGGATGACAACCGCGGACGTTGTTCTGAATCGATCTGCTTTCAATTTCTGATCTCTCCGTCTTGTGGTTCTTGTTTCGCTTAGGCGGCAATATCGGGCCTGCCCGGTACAATGTCAACCCCGGCCGGCGGCAGCGCGCATGTTGCACTGAAGCACTTCCGGGAGACTTGCCGGAGCGGGCGTGCCCCATGCCGACCGCTGAGCCCGGACAAAAGAGTGTTGGCTACCAGCTAAAGAAACGCCTGACCTCTATTTTTGCTCTTACTCCGGACAGATTCAACTCCACGCGACCGTCGGCCGTGCCGTCATAGCTGGCCACGATCTCTTCATCTGAGGCGTTATACCAGGCAATGTTTCCGAAGTTCAGGTGAAAATAGCTTACATCGGCACCGACCGCCAGCCCCATCCACCGGAGGGGGTAATCGGCGCCCAAGTTGAGCGAATAGCCGGGTGATGTTCCTTTGAAGGAGATATTCGTGGTCTCCGACAACGAAGTCGACAAATTGAGATTCTGGTATGCCGACCACAAATCCCAGGTGGCCTGGTAGTAGCCGACACTACCGCCCATACGAACGGCAAGTTGCTGGAGCTGTTCCGTCGGCGTGGGATGACCCGCGAGGTAGTACTGAAGTCCCGTCGACATTCCCAGAACCTTGATCTCCGACTTGAGGTCGTCCACCGTCGAGCTCCCTGCGTTAGGTGGATTATAGTCGAACGATCCGGACTGGCTTTCGCCAAGCTTGAGCCAGTACTCGCCTCCAACGGACCACGCGAATCGCTCCTTGAAGATTATTCCCAGGTCCAGGCCGAAAGCACCGGCATTGCCCAAGCTACTCAAGTTCGTGTTCGAGAAATAATCGGACTCATAGGCGGCGAAGCGGTTGTAATCGTGACTCTCGTTGACGCGGTTGAATGTGAAGCTGCCGGATATCCAACTCAGCTTCCTGACGTGCTTCTTCTCCGTACGCTTGATGAACTGGTCTACCAGGTCCCGTTCCGTGTCGCTGGTCACGGCCGACGCCGCGCCTGCCAGCAGCACGATACAGGTTGAGACTATAGCTATTATGGAGCGCATGTTACCTCCTGAATTGCATAGAGCTTGCTTTTTGCAATATATCGGGATTTCCAGGTGTTTTCTTGATGACGGGAAAGCGCCGATTCGCGATGGCGGTATATAGCCCCGATTCTCGACGGCGCTACCTACAGGTCGATTCAGGCTCCCAATTCAGTATTCCTGCCGCAGTCAGGGGGATCGCGAGGTCATCTGGTGAGGGAAAAACTCGAGGGCGCAACGGCAGGTGACGGTTACTTCTTCTTGCGCGAGCGGGCGGCCTTGCCGCCGTCTTTGGATGCACGGGATTTTTTTGAAGTCTTCTTTTTCTTTTGCGCCTTCTCAATCTCTTCGGCGAACACCTTCTCCAGCGTGAAAGAAGACGGGGTGAAGTCCATCAGGCACAACTCGAAAAGCTCGTCCACTCGCTCTATGTAGGAGAACCTGGTCTTGCGGACTATCTCCCGGGGCAGATCCTGGACATCCTTTCGGTTTACCTTGGGAAGGACGACGTGAAAAATACCCGCCCGGTAGGCGGCCGATACTTTCTCCTTGATCCCCCCTACCGGAAGCACACGGCCCCGCAGGGTAACCTCGCCGGTCATGGCGACATCGTTGCGAATGGGCCGTTCGGCCATAACCGAGGCAACCACGAGACAGACGGTCACACCAGCCGACGGACCGTCCTTCGGGATGGCGCCCGACGGAAAGTGGATATGGATATCGAAGTCGCTGAAATCACTGAAGTCGATTCCCAGCATGTCCGCCTTCGACCGCACGTAGGAGTGCGCCGCCTGGATGGACTCTTTCATCACTTCCCCGAGCGAACCGGTGGAGATGATCTGTCCTTCACCCTTCATTTTCAGGCCCTCGATGAACATCAGGTCTCCCCCCGCGCCCGTCCAGGCCAGTCCCGTGGCGGTTCCTATCTCCGGGAGCGTCTCGGCCTTCTCGGGGATGAAGAGGGTCGGGCCCAGGAAGACCCCCAGATTCTTCTCGGTAATGGACCAGGACGATTTGCTCTTCTGGGCTTTCTCCAGGGCGATCTTGCGGCAGATTTTTTCCAGTTGCTGGGAGAAACCAAGCAGACCGGCCTCCTGAGTGTAGCCCCGGACGATCTTTGACAGTGTTTTATTCGCTACCTTGAACTCGGATTTGCGTATGCCGTGCCTCTTCAGGATGCTGGGAATGATATATCGCTTGGATATGGAGATCTTCTCTCTCTCGATATAGCCGGGTATCTCCAGCAGCTCGAAGCGGGGGATGAACTGCTCCGGGATTTCCTCGAAGGAGCGCACCGAACAGATGAAAGTGACCCGGGAAAGGTCAAACGGCACCCCGAGGTAATGGTCCAGAAAGCGGCTGTTCAGACGAGTGTCAACCACCTCCAGGAGAGCCATGTTCAACGAGGAGTTGTTGTCGATATTGAAGTAGTCGATGTCCTCGATCAGGATGACCGGGTCGCAGTGCCCAGCGTCCTTCAGCGCCTGGATGATCTTCCCCGGCATAGCTCCCAGGAAGGTGCGGGAAGTGCCCTTGATCTCCGAGACCTGGGAAATGCCCCCGACCGAAACGCGAATAAACTCCTTGCCGAGAGCGCGAGCCATGGCTTTTGCCAGCGAGGCTTTCCCGGTGCCGGGTCCGCCGATGAGACACAAGGTGGGGCCGTCGTCAACGCCACCGGCCAGCTTCCGCACCGAAATCCGCTGCAGTATCTGCTGTCGTATGCTGGTCGGCCCGTAGTAGTCAGCGGAAATGATCTTGTCCACGTCGGCAATCTCATAGCTTTCGGGTGCACCCTTGCCCCACGGCAGAGCCAGTATCCAGTCGAGGTAGTTCTTGGTTTCTCCGTATTCCGCCGAAGCGGCGGGCAGGCGGGAGAGGCGGTCCACCTCTATCGTGGCGCGGGCGACCACCTCCGGCGGCAGATGGCGCGCGCTCTTGATCAACTCGCGAACATAAGACACTTCTTCCTTCTGGTTATCCGCCATGGTAGAGGCGCCACTACCAACCGGGGAAGGCCGGCCGGCAGACACCCTGTCGCCCCGGCTGTCTGCGCCCGGATTGTCATCAACACCCCGCAGGGCCACGGCCCGTGTGAATTCCCGATCAAGATACTCAAGCAGCTTGTCATATCGGTGACGCAGGTTGACCGCTTCAAGTAGTTCCTGGCTCAGCGCAAGTGGAAACCGCAGTTGCGCCGCCATGCGATCAGCGAGAACGGACGGATCATCATCCGACATCCGAAGCACTTGCAACAACTCAGGAGAGTATGTGGGATCCAGTTGAGTTATCCTGGCCACCATCGAAATCGCGGAAAACATCCGGTCGGTGAGCCTTGAGTCGGCCTTCCCGGGGGTCTGTAATTCCGACGCGGTGACAGTCAGATATGGCTCGGAACCGGTGATCTCGCTGATGGCGGCCCGACGAAGCCCCTCTATTGTCACCAGTTTGATGCCCCCGGGAGCATCGCGACTGTCGCGCACTCGCGCAAATGTACCTACCTGGTGGATCGGCGCCGTGCTGTCGTCGGATGCCTGGAGATGCGAAAAGGAGGTAACGAATTCCCGGTCAGCCGTCAGGCAGTCTGCGACCAACCGCATGCTTTCCGGGCGCCGGATCTGGATGGTAAGCAGGTTGTGCGGAAACAGAACCGCCGTCTGCAGCGGCAATACCGGGTACTTCTCGCTTCTGTCGGTCGCCAGGGTAGGCAGGCGATGCCTGCTTCTTATGAGTAATTGGGCAGTCATTTGCTTCAGTATCGACCATTCCTATATTCCCTCAACTGACAAGCGCCGTGATTTGTTTCCGGCTGCCTGAAGTTAACCAGGTCGGGTCAGGGTCACGCCACAATGACAAACCGTACTGTGACTTAAGGCCCGAGGCGGAGTCTCGGTGAAAGGCATCGAGGTCGACCGAGCAATATAGACCGGGCCGACCGGACGCCCGACAGTGGAGGTTCGAACGCAACCGGATCAGGCAGGGAACGGGCTAGGCCCCCCAACAACGAAGCAGCATCGGGCAGACTGCCGCCTAATTCATCGACGGTGAGGTCTCATCGAGAACCAATGACCGTACCTCATGATCGGGATGCCGCCTCAGGTTCTCGCAATTGAGCCGAATTCGAGTCGGATCAACCTTCAGCCGGTAGTATCCAAGCCGGTTATTCTCGACAACTGACCAGGAGGAGTTCAAGCCACTGCTGATCTCGCTTTTCATTCGGTACAGATATCGGGCCTGGTTGAAGCCGACCTCGATATCTTCCTTGTAAACCCAGCCGGTCTCCCCCCTGAGTCTCGACCAGGCCAGCCGGGCAAAGTACTTGAATGACTTCCCGGTCAACCTGATGGGAAAGCCATTGACCCTGATCAGGAACCGCTCCCGGTCAAGGTCACCATCCACCTCGACCAGTTCGGGCTCATCATCGATCGCAATCAGCGCGTGCGGTACTGCCACGTCCGCTGTTGTCGTAGTCGCATCCATATCAATCTCCTCTCTGAGCAACTCTAATATCTTGTTGACACGTCTTCTCTTATGTGTGCCCCTAATGATCTCCTGCAACTGTTTGTCGGAAAGCCTGACGAGATCCCTTTGATTCTCCACGCCCGCCTTCTGCAGCGCAGCGTAATCGGCACGGCTGAGAACCTGGCCCAGGCGCGCGTGCAGCCCCCGCAGCGAGACGGGAAGACCGAACCGAATGCTGAAAGCCTGTCCACGCAACTCTCCGGCCAGCGGCGAGTCTCGCTCGGAGGCCTCCAGTAATGCGGCCAAGCCGGATACCAGATGCGCAGTCGTATCGCCGAGGGCCATAATCTGCCCCAGGTGGACTTGAAACTGCTCCTCCAGCCTGTTCACCGGCGCCAGTCGACGCCATCGATCCAGAAGAAACAGGGACTTCAGAGCGGCCGCCGCGCGGTAGGTGAGAGGTTCCCCCAGGTTGGCCGTCCCAAGCAGAAAGCGAACGTCGTCAATGGCATGATCGAACTGCCGGTACAGCATCTTGACCGGCACCGAGTTCACCTGCTCAAAACGGGTAAGAATGCCGGGCGGCATGATCCAGTCGGGTGCGCTCAGCGCCAGTGCCGTCCAACCGAGTTGAGTCTCGGGGTGATCTCGCCCGAGAGACTCTCGGTAATGTCTTGCCTGCGCTACCGAAAGGCCGCTCCTGGCCACGGCTTGTCCGAGGGCGGTGGTCGTCAGGCGCCCGGAGCTGCTGATCTCCATGAACCCGTCCGCAACCAGCCGCCGCACCACCCTGTCGAAACCTGCCTCGTCGGTACCTTTCTCCAACTGAGCGTAGAGGGTACGCGCAAACAGTGTCGTCAATTGAGCAGCACTGTCGGCCAGCCCGCAAACAATCATATCCAGCGACCAGTCCTCCCGCGGCATACTGTCCAGGGCCGATCTGATCGGCTCGGGACGCTCGACGGCAATGTAGTTCTCCCACAGGATATCGCGGTCAAACTCAGAATCGGCCAGGATAACAGCCCGGCCCGGCTTGCTGCTGTCTCTCAGCCCAAGGCGTCCGGCCCGGCCGGTCATGTTGTCAAACTCGGCACGACTCACGGGAACGAGAACCGGGCCGTCGCCGTATTCGCTTGACGCGTACCTGACTGTCTCCAGGTAGACTGTGTCCGCCGGAAGATGCACCCCCATGGCCAGAGTGGTGGTCGAGAAGATCACCCTGGCTTCGCCGTCGACAAACGCCTGCTCGACAATGGCTCTCTGCCCCGGAGAAAGGTCGGAGTTGTGAAAGGCCACGCCCCGACTCAAAGCCCGCCCCAGCGAGCGGACCAGGAACGACGGTTCCTCTTCAGCCAGCATTTCCAGGGCCGTCTTCGCCTCCGGCCAACTCACCGAGGCGGCCAGCTTGAAAGCTGCCTCGACCGTATTCATTCTCGATTTCAGGAAGACCAGCGTGGAGCCGCTCTCTGCCTTGAGCTGCTTGATAAAGCTCTCAAACGGCTCATCCCCGGCGTCGGCTTCCGAGAAAGGTTCACAGCCGTCGCAACCACTGTTGAAAGACCGATACCGAAAAGAGCCTTCGGCGGCCACTCCCCGAATCAGGTCAACCGGACGAGTTGATTCCTCCACCAGGATGGCGTCCAGCCATGCGGCCAGCCGTCCCGATGACTCGGCTTCATCCCCGATCACGGCCGAGAGACCTACCAGTGAGGGCTCGTAAACGGAAGCCAGCACCTTTGTCAGAAGCCGCTCGAGAACGGCCCCCCTTCCCGGTTCAGCCACCGTCTGAAGTTCGTCAACGACGACCAGGCCGATACCCTTGAGCACGTCAAGCGAGGAAGTCAGCAGAAGATCCAGTTTCTCATAGATGGCGACCGCAACCTGGTAATCACCGTCGGCGAATCTCGTGTCGTTCTCCGGATGATCACCGGTAACGATAAGGCATTTTACGGCCAGCCGTCCGAAAGTGTCCTGTAGCCGCTCGTAATTTTGCTCCGCCAGTGACTTGAGAGGTGACAACATGATTACCTTGCGACGCGCCATAAACGCCCGGGCGGCAGCCACCTCGGCACAAAAGGACTTACCCGATGAAGTCGGAGCCGATATGATCATTCTCACCGGCTGATGATCACACCCGCTTCCCGGTTCACCTAAAAGCCCGCGGCGGACAGCCCGGCTCTGGACACCCAGCAGCAGCTCACCCTGTCTGTCCCGCCACAGCTTTACCACGCGCGGAGGAATCCCCCATTTCTCAAGGTCTCTCAAGCGCAATCGATGTTCCTCCTTTCATCCTCGTGTTTCACCCCGCACAGAGCCCAAAACCACAAATAGGGCAACCAAAACAACTCCCTAATCGAATCATCCCGGCCCCACAATCCGGACAGGTGGCAACGTTCATGTAACTGAAGTCCTCCCGAACAACATGTTCCGATTCGAGAATATCGGTCGGGTTGCCGGGGCAGTCTCCGTCCATCTCCGTTGCGTTGCCGTCGGTCCCGCCTTGAAAAGACATCATCGAGGCCTCCTTTCGTATCCTGGTACTAATCTATCGGCCACAATACAGAATACTGCACATTTGTGCAGTTGTCAAGCGAAAAAACCTGCCTGGCAAAAGATTTTCCGGCGGCAGCACATAAAGGGTTACTATTTGAGAGAGCTACCACATATGGTGCCCACTTCCAAACTCGTAAGTAATAATGGGAACACACCGCTTGATAAACAGCGCTGGAGGAATGCCTGCGGCGCTTCGACTACAGCATAATCACGCAAAGTCAGTGTTCGGTCCTGTCTATCCTGATTGTGCCCCGCGACGGAACTCTGATGAGACCGTCGGCCCCCCGGGTCAGACCTGAGTCGACGCCTACTGGTCGCCCAGGATGAAATCCATCTTGTAGGTCACCCAGCAGTTCACGGGGCGGCCGTTCTGGATGCCGGGTTTGAACTTGTTCTTGTATGCTGCCTCAACGGCCGCTTCGTCCAGCGAGGCTGTTCCCGAACTCTTGCCTACCTGCGCTTGGCGGACGTTGCCTTCCTTGTCCACGAGCGCCTGCACCCATACGACGCCGATGATTCCGGCTGTCCTGGCCAGGCGGGGGTAGTCCGGGCTGTGCTTATAGATCATCTCCGGGTAGATCTCGACCGGATAAAACTCGTCCGGAGCCGGGAGGTAGTCGTCATCGGAAATATCAATGATTATCTCATCGCCATCAGCCGCGGCACTGATATCGGGGGCTACGATCTCAGCCAACTCCTCACGGGTAGCCAGCACGACGTCTTCGTCGAGCACTTCGTCATCGGCGACCGGTTTGGGAATACCTACTTTGGGCGCCGCCGTTTTGGGAGCGCTGACCGACAGCTGAGGGGGCTTCCGGGCAATACTGGGAGGCGGACCGAGATCGGCCACGGTCTTGATAACGTGCATTCCGGCAAGAGCGTCGATCTCCTCCTCCGGCAGAGCCGATATAATCCATGCCACCGCAAGAATAACCAGCACGAACCCCAGCATAATGCCGGTGCCGAAAAGGAAATTACGCTGGTACCTGGACTTCATCTCAAAGGCACCGTAGGGTGACCAGAGGGCACTTGTCGCCATTACAGTTCACTCCCTTCAGTGATCTGCTCGAGGGCCGCGTCGATGATTTTGTCATCGCGCTCCTCCCACTCACCGATCGCATAGCGATAAGAGAACTTCTGGTCCTTGGGGATCTCATCGACCTTCACATCGAGCTGCTCAGCGGTGAAGCTGTTCCACGACCTCTCGATCAGATCGATCTCATCGAGTATATTCACCATGTCGGCATAGCTGCCGTCGCGATGAATCAGGATCAGGGTATTGAGCTTGCTGTTTTCCCGGTTCATATTGACCAGCAGATTCTGAAGCGTATCAGCGTTAAGCTCGTAGAGGACGGAGTCCGGTTTGTTGATGTCCGAGGGCAGGAGTTGCGGCAGGTTATCGGGCGCTACCCGCCTGAGATTCCACCAGTAACGGCTATCCTCATCAACACGGATCGTCAGAAGGTTCGTCTCGGCGATTTCAACGTCGGTTTCCTCCGGCGGCAGGTTGATCTCCATCGCCTGGGGCATAGAGAACACCGTCGTTACCATGTAGAAGATCAGAAGGAGGAAGGCGATATCGACCATGGGCGTCATGTCGATACGGATCGATATCCTTCTCTTGGGACGTCTTAGTCCCTTCTTCTGTCCTCTTGGTTGTCGTTCTGCTACTTCGCCGCCCATCTATCTTCACTCTCCTTCCAACTCATTCAAAACAACGGGCGCCGCCCTGCCCGGCATAGTTCACCGGGTGGCGCCTAAGCTTCTTCAGCCTCCACCTCCAGGTCGGTAATAATCAGGAAGCGTTCCAGGCTGTTTTCCTGCATGGTCTTCATCACATCCTGCATGGCGCCAAAGCTGGCCTCGCCGTCGGCCTTGATCACAATCAGGGCTTTGATGTTCCTGGCTCTGGCCTTATTGATCTCTCCGGAGACCGTGTACTTGTCACAGGTGCGGACCCTGCGAACAGTCGTTTCCACGTCCATGCCCTCGATATTGACCGTGGCCCTTTCCACGTAGTCGACATAGATCGAGTCATACTTGGTTACCGTGATGTTGATGATATCCTTATCCGGCAACTCGATCTGCGAGTGCGACTGGGGTAGATCCACCGCCCGCGCTTCCGGGGGTTTGAACTGGGTGGTGGCCATGTAGAATATCAGCAACAGGAAGGCGATATCCACCATAGGAGTCATGTCAATGCGAATGGAAACCCGCCGCTTCTTGCCAGCCATCGGCTATATCCCTTCTTTGTCCTTCAGAATCTGTATTACCTCAAAAGTGGCCTCGTCGGTGGTGTAGTTGAAAGCGTCCACTTTATTAACAAAGAAGTTGTAGAAGAAGATCCCCAGGATGCCGGATACCAGACCGCCGGCCGTGTTCACGAGCGCTTCCGAGATGCCGACGGCCAACTGGGTGGCGTCGATAACACCCCCCTCAACGTTACCGGTGGCGGCGAAAGCGCGGATCATTCCAATGGTCGTTCCCAAAAGGCCGACCATGGTGGCGATGGACGCGATTGTGGACAGCGCGATCAGGTTCCGCTCGAGCAGTGGTCCCTCGAGGGCGTTGGCCTCCTCGATAGCTGACTGGGTCAACTGAATCCGTTTCTCGCCGTCGATGGCTTCGCTTGCCTTGACCTCGCGATAACGGTCTATTCCGGCCCTGAGAACGTTGGCGGTGGTGCCGCGCTGCTTGTCGCAGGCAGCCAGGGCGCTGTCATAGTCGTCGTTCTGCAACTGCTTGACCAGGTTCTTAAAGAAGACCTGAACCGAACTCTTGCCCTTAGCCACTCCGTAAAGAGAGAAATACCGTTCCAGCGTAAACACGAGGCACATGATGAAAATCATGATCAACACCACGACCAGCGGGCCACCCTGGTAGATGGAGTGCACAATCGGGTTTTCTGATGTTCTGAACACGCCGTACCATAAACCGAAGCCGATGGCAAACGCCACCACGGCGTTGAGAGTCACAAAGATTGTTTGTTTAACCACTTGGCAATATCCTCCAAAAAAGACAACAGATTATTAGATTTCAACTCCTTTGACGGCCAGCATTATGGAGGCCCCAATCGAGATATAGACACCCCACGAGAGAGTGTTAAGCAGTGCGGCGGGGCCATAACTCTCACCTATGCTGGTGAAGTAGACCACCGCGTCAAAACCGTACTCCGCACCGAGAAACGACAGGATCACGGCGGCGAGGAAAAACCCCAGCGGCAGCCAGTTGAACCTCAGAAGCCTCTTGAGCCTGAGCGCCCTGCTGTCGGGGTTCCCCTTGAGTCCGAACAGTCCATACAGAGTATACAGCGGCACTACGAGGCACACGAGCGTCATAGCCAGAAACAGCACTCCCGTCAGAACAAGGACCACGCCGGAGGAAAACACTAACGAACCAGCCGACCCCAGAGCCGCAAACGAGCCGATGCCGGACAGCCGCTCATATTCCTTGTGGGTTCTCTTCCTGGCGACATACCCGTGGATGACCTCCTCGGCGGAGACCTGTGCGTAGGGATCGCTGCCGAGTTCTTCGACCGCTAGTTCCTCGGTCGCCGGTGAAGCTGCCCCGGTAAGAGCAGCCGCCAGCGAATCACCTTCACCCATGACGAACGCGGCGCTGTCGGAAACCAGAGGGCTGTCGGTCACTACTTCCTCGGCGGGCTCGGCCGCCTGAGCGGTTTCCTCGATCTCGTTGTACGCAGAATACCAGGGCGTAAACAGGGAAACGATCATGGCCAGACAGGCCACGCCCAGGATCACCCGATCGCTGAACGACACGCGCTCCTCAAGGAGTGTACACTCGTCGCGCAACGCGTGGAGGGCCTCCAGCTTGGCCCTCTTGGCCCGCACCGCTTCGACCATCTTCTCCTTTTCGGCATCCGATTTGAACATCTTCTTCGGCTGGCCGGGAAAAACCTCGAAACCGATATACTGGAACCGTTGCTTGTCAGTTATTCGCTTTAAGGATGTGTTTTTCTTCTCCGCCTCTGTCATTCAAACTCCCGAGAATAAGTTTGCTGTCCGACGAATCTAAAACTCGAAGCTGGTGTCGTCCCGCCCCTTCTTGCATTCCTGGATGGACGAGTCACAGTTCAGACATTTCACATACCATTCGTTGGCGTTCTTGAAATCCGCGCTGGAGGCGGCCTTGTCCTTGGATTTCTCGACCGCCCGCAGATGATAACACTGAGCGATCCAGAGCACCAGGTCAGCGTCGCTGCAGGCGCCCTTCTCAGCCGAAACGCAACCGTATGCGTCTCTCAGGTATCCCAGCGCCTTAGTGTAGTTCTTGGTACAGA
This sequence comes from uncultured bacterium, assembly GCA_965603125.1. Classification (GTDB taxonomy): domain Bacteria; phylum Zixibacteria; class MSB-5A5; order GN15; family FEB-12; genus JAJRTA01. Next base: position 36,964 of record CBFDBU010000013.1, read on the forward strand.
TGCCGCCGAAATAAGCGTAGCCCAGGGCCTTCTTGGCCTCGCAGCTCTTGGGGTCGACTTCCAGCAGCCGTTTGTAGCTCTCCACCCCGCTGGCGCAGTCGGCCAACTGGTACAGACAGGTATTGGCCACCAGAAGAAGCACCCTGGTATCCTGCGGGTGAATTTCGAGATACTTCTCCATATAGCTTACGGCAACTTCATAGTAGTCCAGGTTGGGGTCGATGCCGCCCTCTGCGGGCTCGGCCTCCTCGCCCTCCTCGTCAAGGTTTTCCATCTCCTCGTCGGCTTCGCCCTGGTTGGCGATATTCAGCGCACAGTAGCCGGCGTTCTTGTAGATGCCCGCTTCGGATGAGTCGATGCCCTGATCGATACGCTTCTGGTAGTACTCGAGCGCCAGGGCATACTGCTTCTCGTTGTGATAGGCCACGGCCAGGTTGTAGGTAAGCCGCGTCTGGTCGGGGTTGGCGTCGAGGGACTTGCGATAGTACACAATCGCCTCGTTGAAGTCCTTGGCCTCCCGGTAATAGTAGGCGTCGCCCAGGTACTGATAGAGTTCGACCTCCTTTATCTTGGTCGCGGCGGCGTGGTCGGCATCCCCCAGCCACTCAATATGCTTAAGAAGCATCTCCCCGCTCTTGACGAAATCCTGCACACCCCAAAGCGCCTTACCATAGTGGAAGTAGATGTCACGCGGCTCGTAGGGAATCGAGAGGACCTTCTCGAAGTTCTCAGCAGCCTCCTCGGCTCCACCGACATTGGCATAGGCCATGGCCACTTCGAAGAATACCCGCACATGGGCGGAGTCAGGCTTTGCCTGGGACAGCTCCAGGTACTTCTGGTAAGCTCCGATAGCGTCAAAGAAGCGCGCCTTGCGTTCGTCCCGGGAGCGTGTGGACAGGGCTGCCTTGAAGTAGATGCCGCCGGCTTTCATCCAGGCGGCGGCGTGAGTGCTGTCCTTCTGAAGCACTACCCGCAGTTTCTCCATGGCACAGGTGTAGTCCTTCATATCCAGGCAGGCCTCGGCCCAGTGGAAATACACGTCCAGCGAGCCCGTGTCAACCTCGAGAGCCTTTTCATATTCGATAACGGCCAGAGACGGTACACCTTGGTAAAAGTTGGCGTCGCCTAGGTTGATGTGGTACTCCGCGTTTTCCCGGGCATACCGCGCCATTAATTCCTCCGTGGCCGCTTGACGTTCCTCGTCGGAAAGGCGCGTGTTTTTCAGGTCGGTGAGTTCCTTGGCCTGCGCCGCCTCGCTTTCGGCCAGTGCTTTGCGAAATTGGCGGTCGGCCTTCTGATAATCTTGCCGCGCCAGGTCAAGCAGGCCTATGCCGTTCTCAAAAGGAGCTTTCAGTTCCCTGGATTTCCTCAGCCCCTCCTGGAGTCGCTCCTCAGCATCGTCGTATTCGCCGAGAAAGATGAGACACCGCCCAAGATAATAGAGTGATTCGTGATGTTTGCTCTTCTTGTCGAGAGCCTGCTCGAATCTCTCCCTGGCCTCCGAATACTGCTGGCGATAGAAATGGATCAGACCCAGGGTATAGTAATTGAGATGGTAGCCCTTATCGATTTCAATCTCCTGGTTCAGGAAATTGACGGCGCGGGCGGTATCACCGGCCTGGAGCGCATCGAAAATCGCCGGTTTGAGGTCCTGACCCTGGATTCCAACGGCAGACAGAAACTGCAGGACCAGGATAATGAAGATGAAGGGAAAAATGCGGGCCGGGCAACTTCGTTTCAACGTAATATCCCTCATAATGAGTTCCAAAATAAGAGCAAATGTAAATACAAAAATCGCGCAATGTCAAGCCAATAATTCCTCTCCCGGCCCGGCCGCTTCCGTCTCTCGCGCCTTCCGACAGGGCAAAAGCCGAGCCAGTACGTACGCGACAACAACTGCCGCCACGGCAACGCGCACCGTCGCTGTCAGCATCTGATTAAACGCAAGCATCATGTAGATTCCGGTCAGCACAACGACCACCACCGAAGCCGCGTTCAACACACGCGTTGCTCGTTCCATACTCACCTTCCTTCTTTATACAGATCACAGGAGCGGTTCTTCCAAGCTGCTTTTGCACAGGCGTTGGCGAATCAGACGGAAACAACTCAATAAGCGTGCCAACCCCTCGTTTGCGGCGTTTGTGGACGCTTAGTTGTTGTGTTTCAATGGATTACGATAGCCAACAGCAACAAGCTGCCTGGCGAGGTGGGAAAGATCGCAGTAAATGCGCCTCGTGCGCCCTGATCAGGCACGCGAAGACCGGCGCAACCCCCTGCGGGGCCGCGACTTAGTCCCCCGTAAGAGGTCACACCTCTCACCGGAGCCAGTCGTAGACAATTCGTACGTCCGTACTACCGGTGTAATGCAAATGAACCAGCCCATGAAATCGGCGCGCCCTGCCGTCATAGTCCAACGCTGGGGCAAACCGGAGATTACCTATAATCCTTCTGACCGTCTCCACGGTCGCCCTGGGAACCCGGCTGCATCGGACAAGGCGGGCCTTTCCGAGAGTGTCGACTTGCATATAGGCGCTAAGCCTATCGTGAGCCGAGCGCGATCTTCCCAGGGGATATCTGTCCGGCGGAATCCGCAGCGGAATCGCCTTGCTCATCAGTCCGACCGTATCCGGCAGCATTCTTAAGCTCAGTTTGTTTAACAGCGAAAGCTGATCGTAGTGTTCCCGGTTCCAGACAGCTGTGGGATAGTCCATCTGTGGAAACAGGGACACGAGCAGAAACGGTGTTGAGGCTATCGATTCGCCGTTGACAACCGCGGGACTGAACTTGGCGTACAGCAATGCTGACATGATCTGCTCATCGAAACCGCGGCAGGTGGATCGCACTTTCTCCGAACCGAGCAACCTGCCGGAATCGTCGAGTTGAAGCCGCACCAGTACGAACGGATAGACCGCCGGTTCCGTTGTCGAAGCTGATAGGGCAAAGTACGACGGGAATGTTACAACGCCGGGGGAACCGATCCCGTTGAGAGCGAACGTCTTCCAGTACAGATCGGCATCGTTGATCCTGCCGCTCTCGTCCTCGGGAAACTGAACCTGCGGAATGACGGCTCCCGGCCTGAACTGGAACATCACAGGGAGAACGGAGGCTACCTTCTGCCCGTTCATCATAGCCGGTTCCAGGCTAAGCTCTCTTAGGAAACCCTCGACGTACGCGGCCTGGCCGCTGTCAGCCGGATCTTCCGGCGAGAGGGCCGATATCTTTCCTCCGCTGTCCAGTTGTACCAGTATGCAGACTATCCTCTCTGTGTTCAGCGACAGGAGGCGGCGAGGTGGTTCGAAGGCAGGAATTTCTTTAGGGAACGGCACGCAAAACCCATACAGGCCGGCCGGTGTTTCTTCCCGGGCACTCAGGGAAACACCGAGCCAGGCAGAGATAACTGCCGTCAGTAGTAGTCTGTGTTTTTTCATACCATAAGCGCCTTCACAAGATTCCCTTAGAATCATACATGAGCACGTCTTTTCTGTTGTACCGCAAAACTATGAATCCGTCCGGCCGTGGAAAAGCTAAAACTCCCTTAAGCCGGACTGATGCCGACGGCATTCTTTATCCTGGTCAAACCGTTTGACATTTCACAGACCAGGCAATAGATTCAGTCTTCCTCGAACGAGGCCTGAAGGAGAACCTGCGCGATGCTGGACACAATTGTACACGACAACTGTGGTGTCGTCGGAATCTTTGGCAACTCCCGGGCGGCCAAGCTGACCTATTTCGGTCTCTACGCCCTGCAGCACCGGGGGCAGGAATCAGCCGGGATCGTTACCTCCAACCGGGGAATGATACATATGCACAAGGGGGTGGGAGAAGTATCGGAGGTTTTCGCCGACGAGAAGATATTGAGCCGACTCAGCGGGAACATGGCCATCGGCCATACCCGCTACAGCACCACCGGGGCTTCGTCACTTATTAATATCCAGCCATTCCTGATCACCAACCGATCCCGACACCTGGCTATCGCCCACAACGGCAACCTGACCAACTCCCTGGAGTTGCGACGGAAGCTCGATGCCCAGGGTTCCATTTTTCAGACCACGTCCGATACCGAGGTGATCGTGCACCTGGCGGCGCGGTCCAGAAAGCGCCGCAGAATCGACCGCATCTGTGATGCCCTGACAACCGTCAAGGGAGCCTTTTCGCTGACGCTTCTTACTGAAGACTCAATCGTGGCGGCGCGCGACTCCCACGGTTTTCACCCTCTTGCCCTGGGGAGATTTCGCAAATCGTGGGTGGTTGCCTCGGAAACCTGCGCTTTCGATATCATCGGCGCCAGGTACGTCCGGGATATCGAGCCGGGAGAAGTGCTGGAAATTTCCGCGGCGGGTTTGCGATCATACTACCCGATGAAGAAGACCAAACATGCCTTCTGCATCTTTGAGTACATCTATTTCTCCCGTCCGGATTCAATCGTATTCGGGGAGAACGTCGACAAGATACGCCGCCGTCTCGGCCGCCAGTTGGCGATCGAGCACCCGGTCGACGCCGACATAGTGATCGGTATTCCCGACTCCGCCAACACGGCCACCCTGGGTTTCGCAGAGGAATCCGGGATTCGTTTCGAGATCGGCCTGATCCGGAATCACTATGTCGGCCGCACCTTCATTGATCCCCACCAGAACATCCGTGACCTTGATGTGAAAGTGAAGTTCAATCCCGTCAAGGGCGTCCTGAAGGGCCGAAAAGTGGTGGTGGTCGACGATTCCATAGTTCGTGGGACTACTTCCCGGAAGCTTGTGAAACTGATTCGCGAGGCCGGGGCAAGGGAAATCCACTTTCGCATTTCTTCCCCACCAATCGTGTCCCCCTGCTTCTATGGTATCGACATGCCGACCCGCCGGGAGTTGATTGCTTCTCGCCGGTCGGTAGCCGAAATCGAGAAGTATCTCGAGGCCGATTCACTACGCTACCTTTCCCTGGAGGGAATGCTCTCAATGGCGTCGCTGCCCGAAACGGATTTCTGCGCCAGTTGCTTCTCCGGTAAGTACCCGATCAAACCTCCGGCAATCAACGGCAAAGACCGTCTCAAGCCTCGACAGGGTCTCAAAGCATAGACTTGGAATACTGTTCGGGCAGTCTCGGGCACGGGGATACAGTTTACCCCTTGTCACCCCTTTATTACCCATTCTCCAACATCCCGACACCTCCTGAAAGAATTTTAACACTATCCTTTCTCTGTATCCACTAAACCAGGGGAGGGTCAAGCGTATTTCGAAATGAGTTCATCCGTGGACGTTATTGGTCATGGCAGAATTGGAAGCGATTCTCAGCAGCGATACCCGTGCCACTGCAATAAATAGCAGCAATATTCCTGCAAAATAGAATGGTCCCGCAACAACCCGACCGATATAGAAACATATTATGAATGCGGACAAGAGTGCGCTGTGGGTATGAGTCGGCAGATCGGTGTCGTGTAACAGTCTCAAGAGCATCAATGCGAAAGCTGGTAACAGAAATACCAGATGATGTTACTCGGAAAGCGGTGAGATAAGCAGGATTGCCATGAAGTACAGGTGACAAGTCCACAGGCCGGCTATGCTGCCATTTCGACGAATGGCCATCAAGTCAACAGCTACAACGGACAAGGAGACAACAGCAGCAGAAACGATTTCCAAACTTGGAATACTCCGGAGCGCAGGTACTGTCTGCGACAAAAAACCGTACAGTGTGAAGTATGTGTAGCGACCCGGCAGGCCACCGGAGAACTTACCGAAGATAAAATCACGCACATAGGCACCGTAGATATCAAACAAATCCCCACCGAGAGTGATAACAGGTAGTAGACAAAAAGCAATAAACAGGATGGCTGATAACGCCAAGGCTTTGAATCTACGCCTTAAAAGCAGGAACAGAAACAGGATAAGCGGTACAAGTTTTATGGCAGCCGCCAAGGCTAGAAAAACCGAGGCCAATAAAGTTTTGTCCTCGAATTCATATTTCAAAAACAGTATGCAAAATAAGAGCACCACGAAATTCACCTGGCCGTTAAGCAAGTGATTCTGGAGTACAGGCGTCAACAGCAAAAGAGCTATCATGAGTGGAGCATATAGATGAGAACCCCAGTCGGTTTTGAGGTTCTTCGCAGACTGCTTAATGAGTATGACGGTCGACCCCAAAAGCGATGCCACGTTGATCAGATACCAGAGGAAATTACTCAGCCAATAGGGCAGAAGGCTAAAGGGAATCAAAGCAAAGGCAAAGAACATCGGATAGCTATATGTGAAGGGAGAGTCAGTCTCAAACGGGTTCTCACCATTGAGGATAGCCTGGGCCGAAAGAAGATAGCTCGAAAAATCGTAGCCAAAATCACGATAGGCCTTGTGATATGCCTGAATCAGAAAAACGATGAGAAACACCGACAGAAGACCCGCTGCGATTATCTTAACCCAGCGTCGATTACACAACGTTAATAAAGATTGCCGACACATGAGCCCTTTCCGATCTTACAGAATGCTTAGAACCTATTATGCTGGAGGACGGAGCGACGAACAAAAAAGTCATAGTTTACAGGAATGCGAAAAGGGCTGATTGGGCGAACTCGAGCACCCGCTGTGGGAACAGGCCCAATCCAAGCGCACCCGCCGCAGTGATTATCAGAACCAGCACCATGCCCGGTGAGTAAGGAACGGGGTCATACGTCGTTTGGGCGTCATCGAAATAGCAGGCCTTGACAACCCGCAAATAATAGTACACCGACAGAAACGAGTTCATGACACCGATGACTGCCAGCCAGATGAACCCGGATTTGACGGCCGCGGCAAAGATGTAGAACTTGCCGAAGAAGCCGACCGTCGGCGGAAAACCACACAGCGAGAACATGAAGAGAGCCAGGACGGCCGATAGGTAGGGACGCGAGCGGGCCAGACCGGCCAGTTCGGAGAAGTCGGACTTGCAACCGGAGCGGGTCTCAAGCAGGGTGACAACGGCAAACCCGCCCAGATTGAACATGGTATAGGCGGAGATATAGAAGACGGCAGCAGAGATTGCCTCGGCCCCTCCGACGGCCAGCGCCACCAACATGTATCCGGCGTGGGCTATCGAGGAGTACGCTAACATGCGCTTCACATTGTCCTGTCGAAGGGCGAGGATGTTGCCCACCGACATGGTCAGCACCGCCAGCACCCAGAAGACGACTGTCAGTATTTCCATCTGCTCAAAGCCGAACAGAAAAATGCGCAGCATGACGGCAAATCCGGCCGCCTTGGGGCCTACCGAGAAAAAGGCCGTCACCGGTGTCGGGGCGCCCTGGTAGACATCCGGCACCCAGGTGTGAAAAGGCACAGCCGCGATCTTGAAACCGAAACCGATCAGGATCAGGGCGGCGCCTACGTACAGGCTGAACTCGAAATTGGAGGCTATATAGTTGAAATCCGCTACGATGCGGCGCATGTCGGTCGTGCCCGAGGCGCCGAACAGGAAGGCTATCCCCAGCAGCAGGAAAGCACTGGCAAAGGCACCCATGATGAAGTACTTGATGGCGGCCTCGTTCGACTCCAGCGACCGCCGGGCAAACCCGGCCATCACGTACAGCGGGACCGACATTATCTCCAGCCCGAGAAACATCACCACCAGATCGGTGGTGTTGGCCATGACCATCATGCCGAACGTGGAGATCAGCAGCAGGGCATAGAACTCCGGCTTATTGATATTCCCGGCGATGAGATAACGATGGGCCATGCCCACCGTCAGGGTGGCGGTGACCAGGAAGATGGCCTTGAAGGCCGTGCCGAAATTGTCACAGGCTATCATACCGAAGAACCCGGACTGCTGATTGCCCCATTGCCTTGCAACCAGCGCCAGCGACACGAGAATACCCACCAGAGCAATCAGCGGCGCCAATCGCGCCAACCGCCGCTGGAATGCGGTCAGAAGGATCAGGAAAGACGCTGCCAGAAGCGCGATTTCCGGATAGATCAATTCAAAATCAATCGATGCCGACGTAAAATCTATCATAGCACTTCGTTTCCACAGGCGACGACCGCCGCCGGTATCTTAGAAACCTCACCCCCCGCCAAAACCGATTTTCACTTCACCTCGTTCGACTATCACCGGGACTATCCTTTGGCCCCCGGTCAAATCCAGTACCTTGTCTTTGACCCCGGGCGTCTCGTTGACGTCAATCTCCCGGAAGGCTATCCCCTGCTCCGAGAGATGCTTCTTGGCCGCGGCGCAATAGGGACACCCGACCTTGGTGTAGATCGTCACTTCCGACACAGGTTCTCTCCTCCGGCAACATGACCGGTTGCCCCGACGCTTCCGGCTTCCCGGGCTGGCGATTCCGAATCGATTTGGAAACGACGCTCCGCATCGACCGTTTTGGCTCGACTCACGCGCACCAGCACCTGCTTGACCGCCGGCTCGATCCGATCAAGGAACGGCTTCGGGTAAATGCCGATCCAGAAGATCAACACCACCAGCGGAATCAGCACTATCCTCTCGCGCCACGAGACATCCTTGAGCTTTTCGTTCTCCGGCCTGGTCACTTTGCCGAAAACAACCCGCTGGAACATCCAGAGCATGTAGCAGGCCGAGAGGACAACCCCGGAGGCGGCGACAATACCGTACACGGTGTTGAACTTGAACGCCCCGACCAGTATCAGGAACTCGCCCACAAAACCGTTCGTGAGGGGAAGGCCGATGGATGAAAGGGTCACGATCATAAACACCGCCGCATAGAACGGCATGACCTTGGCGATACCCCCGAACTCCGCGATCAGGCGCGTATGTCGTCGCTCGTAGAGCATGCCGACGATCAGGAACAAGGCCCCGGTGGAGATGCCATGGTTAATCATCTGCAGCACCGCCCCTTCCATTCCCTGCGTGTTGAGAGCGAACATACCTAACATTATGAAACCCATGTGCGATACCGACGAGAAAGCCACCAGCGACTTCACGTCCTTCTGGACCATCGCCACCAGGGCGCCGTAGATTATGGCGATCAGCGACAACACGCAGATGTAGGGCAGGAAGGTCATGGTCGCCTCGGGGAACATGGGCAGACATATCCTGATGAAGCCGTACGTCCCCATTTTGAGAAGCACGCCCGCCAGGATGACCGATCCGGCGGTCGGGGCCTCGACATGGGCGTCGGGCAACCAGGTATGCAGGGGCCACAGCGGGACCTTGATGGCGAAGGCCAGGGCGAAAGCCGCAAACAGCCACAGTTGCGTATGGTATGCGAACGGCATCTGCATTATCTTGAGCAGGTCAAAGGAATACTCACCCGAGTACTTCTGGTATTCAAAGAGCATGAACAAAATGGCGACCAGCATCAGAAGGGAACCGAACATCGTAAAGAGAACGAACTTGATGGCCGCGTAGACCTTTCGTGGTCCGCCCCAGACACCGATGAGGAAGTACATCGGCACCAGCATCACTTCCCAGAAGACATAGAACAGAAACAGGTCCAGGGCGCAGAAAACGCCGATCATGCCCGTCTCGAGAAGCAGCATGGAAATCATGAAACCCTTCACGCCGGTGGCAATCGAGCGCCATGCCGAGAGAATGCACAGGACGGTCAGGATGGTCGTGAGCATAATCAACAACAGAGAGATACCGTCGATACCGACATGGTACGAGATACCCAGCGAGGTAATCCAAGGGACGTTCACCTCGAACTGCATCCCGTTGGCGACCGGATCAAACATGGCCCAGAGCAAAAACGAGAAAAGCATTGTTATGAATGCTATGATGAGGCTCACCGATCTGAGGCTGTCATGACGGTCACCCGGCACCAGGAGCAAAAGCAACACCCCGATAGTGGGGAAGAAAGTCACCAATGTCAGAATCTCGTTTTCCATCATCTATCCGAGAAGGAAGTAAGCCACCAACGCCACCACACCGGCTACAAACACGGTGGCGTAACTCCGCACGCGCCCCGTCTGGCCGGTACGCAACAACTGGGAAATATCGTCGTAAATCGTCGCAAAGCCGTTGATCAGGCCGTCAATTATCAGAACATCGACGATCTTCCAAAGGAAGATCGACATGTTAACCAGCGGTCGCACTATGACCGCACCGTAGATTTCATCCACGTAGTACTTGTTGAACAGAAGCCTGTGCAGGTGGGGCGTTTTCTCGCGCAGACGCGTGGACAGTTCCGGAGTCTGCCCGTAAACCTTGCGAGCAGCAAGAATCGCGACCAGCACCAAGATGACCGTCGCCACCATCAGCCCCACTTCCATTCCCGTATCGCCTCCGCCCGCAGCCGGCGCGTGCGAGGCGGCATCATGACCGGCTCCAGACATCACCGGCGCCATCCAGCGCTCGAAAAAATTAGTCACTCCGAATAGATGCGGTATCCCGATCCAGCCCCCGACAACCGAGAGCACCGCCAACACCATCAGCGGCACCGTCATGGATTTCGGCGACTCGTGCAGATGCTCGCGGGTGTGGGCGTCCATGCGTCCCTTACCGTGGAAAGTCAGGTATATTAATCGGAACATGTAGAACGCCGTCAGCCCGGCGGTCAAGAATCCGATCACCCACAAAACCGGGTGTCCGTATGGCGATGAGAACGCTTTCCACAGGATTTCGTCCTTGGAGAAGAAGCCGGACAGGCCGGGGATACCGGCAATCGTCAGGGCGGCAATGAGCATGGTGATATAGGTGACCGGCACGTGCCGGCGCATGCCGCCCATCTTGCGCATGTCCTGCTCGCCCGACATGGCGTGAATAACCGACCCCGCCGCCAAGAACAGCAGGGCCTTGAAGAACGCATGCGTCATCAAGTGAAAGATGCCGGCCCCAAAGGCCGCCACGCCGCAGGCGAGAAACATGTATCCCAACTGGCTGACAGTCGAATAGGCCAGCACGCGTTTGATGTCGTTCTGAGCCAGACCGATGGTGGCGGCAAAGATCGCCGTAAGCGCTCCGACTATGGCCACCACCAGCAGGGCGTCCGGAGCCAGCAGGTACAACACATTTGAGCGAGCAATCATGTAGACCCCGGCCGTGACCATCGTGGCGGCATGGATCAGGGCCGACACCGGAGTAGGCCCTTCCATAGCATCGGGAAGCCAGACATAAAGCGGAATCTGGGCCGACTTGCCGATCGCTCCCATAAACAGAAGGATGCAGGCAGCGGTAATAAGAGCGCCGCCGGCAACAAACACCGTCGGCGCGGCTTCCATGACCACTCTGAAATCCAGCGAGCCTACCTGCCAGAATATGATGAACATGCCGATCAGAAAACCGAAGTCGCCGATCCGATTGACGATGAAGGCCTTCTTGCCCGCATCCGAGGCGGACTTCTTCTCAAACCAGAAGCCGATCAGCAGGTAGGAGCAGAGACCGACCCCTTCCCAGCCGACAAACATGAAAAGGAAGTTGTCTGCCAGAACCAGGGTGAGCATCGAGAACATAAACAGGTTGAGAAAGGCAAAATAGCGTCCGAAGCAGGGATCGTGGTGCATGTATCCGATCGAGTAGAGATGGATCACGAAGCCGACACAGGTTACAACCAGTATCATGACGGCCGACAGCGGGTCAAGCAGGAAGCCGATATTGGCCAGGAAGGAGCCGGAAGAAATCCACGGGAAGAGAACCTGCTCGATAACTCTCGCGTCAGGCGGCAGCTCTTTCAGCTCAAAGAACAACAGGACCGACAGCAGAAACGATAACCCGACCGGTGCACACGCCAAAAACGAGACCACCGGCCGCGGCAACCGACCCAACAGCAGCCCGTTGACCAGGAAGCCCGCAAGTGGGAGAATCGGAACAAGAAACAGGTATTCGGTCATTATAGCTTCAATCCCCTACCATTTCAGCATATCAAACCGGTCGATGTTGATCGTCTCCCGATTGCGAAAGATCGTAATCAGAATGGCCAACCCCACGGCCGCTTCCGCGGCAGCTACAGCCAGCACCAGGAACACAAAGGCGTGACCGTCCATTATGTTAAGGGCCCTGGAAAACGCGATCAGAGCGAGATTGGCTGCATTCAGCATGAGTTCCACGCACATGAAGAGCACAATGATATTGCGACTTATCAGAACACCCACGGCGCCAATGCCGAATATCACCACCGCCAGAATCAGAAATGCAGGTATCGTTACCATATCAGTCTCCGGCCCCACCGATAGAGCTTCCACTCGATGTGCTTTCCGGTTTCGTCGCAGCCGAGGTGTCACCGGCCTTTTCTCGTCCGGCCATCACAACCGCACCCACAATGGCAGCCAGCAGTAATACCGACGCCAGTTCGAACGGGTACAAGTACTTCCCAAATAGAAGCTCCGCCACGCCGGCCACCGAACCAAAATCAGAGGCGACCATCGAACTGATCCCGGTCACGTCGGCGTTGGGCAGCACACTGCTCTTGACCACCATGGCCAGTTCGATGACGAGCAACGTCACCAACAGGTACTTGCTGAAACGACCGATAGAGGGGCCGCGCCCACCCAGGTCTTCCTGTCCGCGCAGATTGAGCAACATGATCACAAAAAGGAACAGGACCATAATCGCCCCGGCATACACAATGATCAAGATGGCCCCTAAGAAGAGGGCTCCCAGTTGGATGTACAACACTGCCTGAGCCACCAGCGACACGATGAAATAGAGAACCGAGGCCACCGGATTGCGCTGGCCGATCATCATGACGGCTCCGAAGACGGCCACCAGGGCCGAAACGGCGAATATGATTGTATCGAGGCTTATCATACTTTGTCCGTCACACCATAGACCCGGCGCACCTGGCGATAGATCCGCTTGAAGGGGTTGTCCTTGCGCGGATGCGGCACCAGTATGCTCTCCTTGTCGACTATGAAGGAACCGCGATCGTAGTCCGAGAACTCGTATTCCTGACCCAGGAAGATCGCCTCCTCGGGACAAGCCTCTTCGCAAAAGCCGCAGAAGATACAGCGCAGGAGGTTTATTTCGTAGACTTTCGCTCGCCGTTCCCCGTTTTCGCCTTCCTCCGGCTCCATGTAGATGGCGTCGGCCGGACAGGCGGCGGCGCACAGACCGCAGCAGACGCAGCGCTCGCTGCCGTCTTCATAGCGCTCCAGGTAATGCTTGCCACGGTAGCGCGGCGCCATTGGTTCCTTGTATCGAGGATAATCAAGCGTGACCGGCTTTCTGAAAAAGTGCTTTATCGTCACCAGAAAGCCCATCGGCATCTTGAACACGACATATCCGAGCGCTTTTGCTACTTCTTTCATCATCCTGATACTACCTCAAACATACCCTATAACATCACCAGCGCAGCCGTGACTATCGTATTGAGCAGGGCCAGCGGAAACAGAACCTTCCACCCGAAAGCCATCAGTTGATCGTAACGGAAGCGGGGGAAGGTCGCCCGCAGCCAGATATAGAAAAACATGAAAAGAAATACCTTGATGCAAAACCAGACCACCGCCGGCAGGTAGGGCCCCTGCCAGCCACCCAGAAACAGCGACGTAGCCACCGCAGCCACGCCCAATATGGCGGCATACTCGCCGATGAAGAACATAGCGAAGCGCATCGATGAATACTCTGTGTGGTATCCACCCACCAACTCGGACTCCGCTTCGGGCATGTCAAAGGGCAACCGGTTGGTCTCAGCGATGGCGCACGTCAGGAACAACAGGAAACCCAGGGGCTGCCGCCAGATAAACCAGTCCCCAAACGAGGCCTGCTGCTCCACCAACTCCCGCAGGGAAAGAGTATTGGCGATCAGAATGACGCCGACTATCGACAGACCGTAGCCCACTTCATAGGAGATCATCTGCGCCGAGGCGCGAAGCCCGCCCATCAGGGAGTACTTCGACCCGGACGACCACCCGGCCAGAACGATGCCATACACACCCAGGGACGTTATCGCAAGAATGAACAGTATGGCGACGTTCATATCCGAGATGACCATCGTCACCTCGTGTCCAAACAGGACGGTGTCGGCTCCAAAGGGTATCACGGCAAAAATCAGCAGGGAAGGAACAAAGGAAATGATCGGCGCCAGGGCATAGGTGACGCGCTCGACATTGTCAGGGACAATCTCTTCCTTGAAAATGAGCTTGACGGCGTCGGCGATAGGTTGCAGCAGGCCATGGGGCCCGGCGTACAGCGGCCCGATGCGATGCTGCATGTGACCCACGACCTTGCGTTCGAGGTAGGTGGCGTAGGCGCATCCGGTCAGAACGACGATTATGACTACCACCACCTTGATCGCAGATATGAGAACGATTTCAAGCATGCCGCTAATCATCCACCCTGCTGATTTTCACCCTGTTGACCCGCCTCTTGCGCATCAACAGCGACGTGATCGGCGTCGCCGAGAAATTGCACGGCACCAGAAGGCAATTGTTCTCGAGGTGCTCCGATATCCTGGCTGCTACGATTATTTTGCCTGTCTTTGATTCCACGCGCACCAGGTCTCCATCGCCAAGTTTGTACTCCTCCGCCAGATCCGGCGACAACTCAACATAGGCTTCACTCACGAAGTTGGCAAGCGAGGGCGCTTTTTCCGTCAGGTGACCGCGGTGGTGCGGGTCGTCGCACACGAATACGGGCAGGGGGTACTCCTTGTCGGGTTCTTCAGCCGCCGGTCTTACTTCGAGGAATTCGTCCGGGAGCGGCGGCTGGTCATCGACGTCGAGAAGACAGCCGGCTTCCGAGGACAACTGCTCGAGCGACGGGAAGGCGTCGGTCCCGAACTTGTCGGCCAGAGCCATGATAATCTCGTATGCGGGCCGGGACTTGCCCACCGGCCTGATAGCGCGTTGGGCCGACTGCACACGCCCTTCGAGATTCACATACTCTCCGTCATACTCTGCCCAACTGGACAGAGGCAGAACGACGTCGGCCAGGGCGGTCGTTTCCGTTTCGAACAGATCACATACGACCAGGAAATCCAGCTTCCCTAATCCCTCGCGAACAAATTCCTGGTCCGGATAGAGCATTATCGGATTCGCTCCGACTACGAACAAGCCGCTGATTTCTTCCTTCTTCATCAGGGCCAACATGGCGTCGGTGTTGTTGGCTTGGCTGTCGGGGAACATGCCCCACAGGGCCGTCAGTTTCTCTCTGGTCGGTGTGGCCGGTTGGGGGAGAACACCCATTTTTTCAGCGCCGCGCGAGTTGGCCTGCCGGGCCAGCACAGACAACTGTCCCTTGCTGCGTACACCAAACAGCCGGTCCAGATTTGCCACGGCAGCCCCAATAGATTCACGAGCGACGGACCGTGTGACCAGCTCACCGACAATGAACGACACTTTTCTGGCTTCAGCCAGGGCCCTGGCCACGATTCTCAGTTCGGCCTCATCCACTCCACATGCCGCGGCAGCTTCCGCCGGCGTGTTCGGTACAACCTTTGACTTGAACTCGCCTGCCATGGCTGAATCCACGAGGTTCTCCTCGACAGCCGCCAGGCAGATTCCGGTGAGAGCAAGTTCATCGGCCCCGGCCCTGTAAACCAACTCCAGGTCGGCAACGTCGGCCGACTTGACTGAGAAGGGGTTAATGGAATAGATCCGCGGTTTTCCAAAAGTCCGCGTCCTGCGTATGCGCAGGTATTCGTTGGGGTGTTCCCTGATCAGGTCGGAGCCGAAGGTGACAATCACGTCGGAATCGTCGACGTCGGCGATGCGGAAGGACTGCCGACAGAGCAGCGAGAAAATGGAGTCCCCCACCGTGGGCAACATCGGGTAGTCACACCGGAAATCAACGTTGTTGGAGTTGAGGACGGTGCGGAAGAACTTCGAGAACCCGTACAGGGAAGTGTTATCCAGATTGGGAGCGATCAAGCCGCCGATGCAGACCCGGCCCATCGTCTGCTGGATCTCCGTGAACCGCTTGTGTATCAGTTCCATCGCTTCTTCCCACGAAGCCGGCACCTGTTTACCGTCTTTCTTTATCAGCGGTTCGGGCAGCCGCTCCGGAGAATTCGCCACCTGGTAGCCGTAGCGGGTGACGTCGGCCAGCCAGCCGTCGTCGATGTCGTCGTTGGCCCGGGATGTGGTCCGATAGACGTGGTTTTTGTGATCCTCTTTGTAAAGGAGGATGTTGCTGCCGGAACTTGTGAAATTGCAGACTGAAGGCACCGACGTTGTCAGCCACACCCTGATCTTGTAGCGCCAGTCGGCGCTTGTCAGGGCGCCCACCGGGCAGATCTCCGCCAGGTTGCCGGAAAAGGGGTTGGTTACCTGCCGACCGCGAGCGGGGCCGATCCGGGTGTTGTTGCCGCGCTCGTAGACGCCGAGATCATATTCGCCGAAGGCCTCCTTGTTGGCCCGGACACACTTGTAGCAGAGCAGGCAGCGGTTGCGATTGAGGATCAGCTCGGGGCCGATCCTGAGATCGTCGAAGGTCGTAGTCATGCCCTCCTCGACGAACCGGGATTTCCGGAACTCAAAGCGGGAGTCGTCAATGCCGCAGTCAAAGGCGATATCCTGGAGCTCGCACTCGCCGGACTGGTCGCAGGTGGGACAGTCGAGCGGGTGGTTCGCCAGGATAAACTCGATGACCGCGCGCCGGCCCTGCTTCACCTGGTCGGAGGCGGTGTGAATCACCATGCCGTCGGTAGCCTCAGTGGCGCAGGCAACCGCCAGATTGGGCCATTTCTCCACTTCGACGTAACACACGCGACAGGCGCCTATCGCCTTCAGCTTGGGATGCCAGCAGAAAGTGGGAATGTGAATCCCCAGCGATGCGGCCGCCTCAAGCAGAGTCGTGCCCTTAGGGACAGTCACCGCCCGTCCGTCAATGGTGAGGCTTATCGTATCTGCTTTTGCCTTGACCGGGGCGTTTTTTGTCGTATCTTCAGCCATCTTTCGTTCTACCTGAGAGCGAACTCCGATTTCACCAGGCACTTCTTATTGTCAACGTGGTACTGCCACTCCTCACGCCAGAGCTTTATCGCCGACTGAATCGGCATCACGGCGGCGTCGCCCAGCGGGCACACGGTGCGGCCCAGGATGTTGCCGCAGATCTCCTCGATGTGCTCGATGTCACCCGGTTTTCCCCGGCCGCGCTCGATGCGACGGATTATCTTCTCCAGCCAGGCGGTGCCCTCGCGGCAGGGTGTGCACTTTCCGCAGGACTCATGGCGGTAGAAGTGAATCAGCTTCAGGATAGCCCAGACAATACAGGTATCCTCGCTGAATACAATCACCGCCCCGCTACCGAGCATGGAACCGGCTTCGGCCAACGACTCGTAGTCAAGGTTGACATCGATCATCTCCGGCGTCAGGAACGGGGTCGAGGACCCTCCCGGGATGACGCCCTTGAGCTTCCTGCCTCCGAGAATGCCGCCGCCATAGGCGGGGTCGTAGATCAAGTGCCTGAGAGGGAAACCGAGTTCCACCTCGTAGTTGCCGGGCCGGTTGACATGACCGCTCAGCGAGAAAATCTTGGACCCGGTCGATTTCTCGGTACCCATTGTCCGGTACCAGTCGGCCCCACGATTGATGATGTGAGGCACCGCCGAGAGCGTCTCAACGTTGTTGACAATCGTGGGGCAGCCGTACAGACCCTCGATAGCGGGGAAGGGCGGCCGGATGCGCGACATCCCACGCTCGCCCTCTATCGAGTTCAGCAGGGCCGTTTCTTCGCCGCAGATATACGCCCCGCCGCCACAGTGGACGATCATATCGAGATCATAGCCGCTGTCGTAGATGTTCCTGCCAAGGTGGCCCCGCGCGTATGCTTCTTCGGTCGCCTTTTCCATGCGCTCGATGCAATGACCGAACTCGCCGCGGATATAGATGAACATCAGGTGACAGCCGATGGCATAGGCGGCGATCGCCATTCCCTCGATGATCGCATGAGGGTCGCGTTCCATGATGACCCGGTCCTTACACGTGCCGGGTTCCGATTCGTCGGCGTTGCAGCAGAGATAACGCGGCTTGGGGGAATCCTTGGGCACGAACCCCCACTTCACGCCCGCCGGGAACCCGGCTCCGCCCCGGCCTCGCAGACCGGAGTTCCTGACTTCCTCGATCACTTTCTCCGGAGGCATACCGCCCAGGACTTTCTTTAAGGCCCGATACCCGCCGTGCTCCTCGAACCTTTCCACCTTGTGCTGGTCCGGGTCCTCGACGTACCGGAGAAGGTGCAGCTTTTCGCTGCCGGCCACTTCCTCGGCATTTGTTATCACCGGTGAATAGAACGTCACGATTTGGACCTCAACTCCTCAAGTATCCCGTCCACTTTTTCACGGGTGAGGTTCTCGTAATAATCCTGGTTTACCTGCATCACCGGGGCCGTGGCGCAGGAGCCGAGACACTCCACCGTAACCAGAGTAAACAGCCCGTCCGGAGTGGTTTCGCCCTGCTTGATTTCCAGTTTCTCCTCGAGGTAGCTGATAAGAGACTCGGCCCCCAGAAGGGAACATGAGATATTATGACACACCTGGATCAGGAACTTCCCCACCGGCTGTTTCGGAAACATGGTGTAGAACGTCGCCGCCTCGGCGATCTCCACCGCCGGTACGCCGATTATCTGCGACACCTCTCCGTAGATCTCCTCGTTGAGATGTCCGACCTGACGATAGGCTATAGTAATGGCGGGAAGAATGGCCGATTTCCGAATTGGATACCGGGCCGCCTTTTCCCTGATGCGAGCGATTGACTCTTCGGTAAGGATCATCGGTCAACCTCGCCAAGGACAATATCAATAGTCCCGATGGCGCAGACAACGTCGGCGAACAGCGAACCCTCAACCAGGCACGGAAGCGCCGCCAAGTTGACGAAGGACGGCGGTCGCACGCGTACCCGACGCGGCTTGTTGGTGCCGTCACCGGTGATGTAAAAGCCAAGCTCTCCCTTGGGAGCCTCAATCGCCTGGTAGACCGATCCCACGGGCGCTTTGAACCCCTCGGTAATGATCTTGAAGTGGAATATCATCGATTCCATCTTGTACAGGATATCCTCTTTGGGGGGGAGTACGACTCCCGGTACATGGGCGCGATAGGGCCCCTCCGGCATACCGTCCAGGGTCTGCCTGATAATGCGAATGGACTGGCGAATCTCTTCCAGGCGCAAAAGGTAACGGTCGTATGCGTCGCCGTTCCTGCCGAGGGCTATGTCGAAATCAAAGTTCTCGTAGCCGCTGTAGGGGTTGGATTTGCGCAGGTCGTGCTTGACGCCGCTGCCGCGCAACATAGGACCGGACAGTGACCAGGCGATGGCGTCTTCGGCCGATATCACGGCCACGCCTTTGGTGCGATTGATGAATATCTGGTTCTTCGTGAGCAGGGCCTCATAATCGCCAAGGTGTTCCGAGACTTCCGTGACGGCCCGGCGCACCTTGCTTTCGAAATCCGGCGGCAGTTCATGTGCCAGACCACCGATACGGATGTAGCTGGTCATCATCCGCTGGCCGCCGCAGGCCTCGTAGACGTCAATGATCGACTCCCGCTCGCGGAACGTGTACAGGAGCATAGACATGGCGCCGAGGTCTATCGAATGCGTACCGAGCCACACCAGGTGTGACTTGATACGCGTCAGCTCGGCCAGACAGACCCGCGCCCACTTGACTTTCTCCGGCACCTCAATATCCATCAGCTTTTCCACCGCCAGGCAGTAGCCGAGGTTGTTTGACATCGGCGAGAGGTAGTCCATGCGGTCGGTGCACGGGAGCGCCTTGTAGTAGAGCATCGACTCCATGGTCTTCTCGATGCCGGTGTGGAGATAACCCACAACCGGCTTGGCAGAGACAACCCGTTCGCCGTCGAGCTCCAGAACTACCCGCAACACACCGTGGGTGGAGGGATGTTGAGGCCCCATGTTCAGGGTGACGGTTCTGGTTTCGGCCATTACCTGATTACCTCCGGCGGCGCGTCCTTGTTCCAACCGAAGGTCGGCTGCTCCCAGGTGAGAGGGAAGTCCTTGCGCAGCGGGTGTCCTTCCAGGTCCTCGGGGGTGAGGATCTTCGTCAGGTCGGGATGACCGGTGAACTCTATCCCGAACAGATCGTAGGCCTCCCGCTCCAGCCAGTTGGCTGACGGCCACAGATCGGTCAGCGATCTGAGGGTCGGTCGGTCGGATTCCAAGCGAATGCTCAGGAAGAAGCGGTGCCGACTGGAAAGCGAATACAGGTTGTAGACGACTTCGAAGCGGCCGTCCCGCTCGCGTTCGTGGCCGAGCCAGTCGACTACCGTGATGTCGGAAAGATACCTGACATCCAATTCGACTTCCTCAAGGAGAGCCTGGCAGATATCGATCAGCGACTCCGGTTTGATTTGAAACGTCTGCTCACCGCGGAAGTTGTCTTCACCGATGACAGCTTCATCGAACCGTTCCTTGAGGAAACCCCGTACGTTCTCTTCCATTCTAACGTCCCTGAGACAGATATTGACAAACCCTGCCCGGCGGGAGACGGCTTAGCGAAGTCGACCGACTCACACCGCTTTTCTGCCCCATTCTTCTCTCTGGTCTTTGAGCGATTCCTTCTCGACCCTCGCAAAAAGCTTGAGGATCCCGTCTATCAACTGTTCCGGCCGGGGGGGGCAGCCGGGGACATAGACGTCAACCGGTATTATCCTGTCCACTCCCTGCAGCACGGCATAGTTGTTGAACACGCCACCACAGGAGGCGCAGGAACCCATTGAGATCACCCACTTCGGGTTGGGCATCTGCTCGTAAAGGGTCTTGATCACGGGAGCCATCTTCATTGACACCCTACCAGCCACTATCATGAGGTCAGCCTGTCTCGGTGACGGCCGCATTACCTCCATACCGAACCGGGCAAGATCGAAACGGGGGGCAAAAGCCGCCATCATCTCGATAGCACAGCAAGCCAGACCGAACCCCAGCGGCCACATCGACCGCTTATGGGACCAGTTGACCATCTTGTCGAGCGTGGTCAGAATGATCGAATCGGGGATCTTTTCCTCTAATCCCATTTAAGTGCCCCTCGTCCGAGGATATAGAAGTAGCCGACCAGCAGGATAAGGACAAAAACCAGCATCTCCACGAACCCGAACAGACCGAGGTTGCGTGATATGACCGCCCACGGATAGAGAAAAACGATCTCGATATCAAACAGTATAAACAGAACGGCCACAAGGTAGAACTTGACCGGTATCGGATCTTTGGTTGTCCCCACCGGTGTTATGCCGCATTCATACGGGTCGCGCTTTTTACCCAGCTTGGTTTTGCGCCCCAATAACCCTGACATCAAAAGCAGAGCCACCGCTAGGACTGTCGCAAAGAGAAGCAGGAACAGGATGGGGAAGAATGCCTCAAACATGCTGCTGTTGTATTCTCCGATTTCTGAAAATCAACTGCCCAACTGTAGCCTTTGCGCCGATTGATGTCAAGAACAAATGGAACAATCTTAAGCCGTTTGAGCTGTGGAAGGCTACTTCGCACAGCCTCGCTCGGGCCATATTCTACTGTCTGCCAACGGGGTAGGCGCATCATCGAAAGCGGGGCATCCGGAGGAGCTTGCTACTTTTATCACAAATGCGAACTTATCGGCTCACGCCGACAGTGTAGCCGGCGAAAAAGGGATGGACTCTCACGACCCTGCTCAGGCCACTTGGATCGAACTTGCCATAGGCCGAAGAGTTGCCGTAGAGCTCAAGGAAGTTTCCGGAGCGGTCGAACTTCATTCAGCCGCCTCCCCTGACGGCGTATTCGGCGTCGTAGATTTCCACCAGATCGGGCTTCTTGACCCAACCGGCGGAAACTCCCTGCCGTTCGCAGAAATGATCTAAAGGTTGGCATGGTATGGGTACTGCGATACCCGGCCTAAAACGAAGTTGAGCTGGGCCTCACCGCTGATCAGCACAAATTTGAAAACCGGCTCTTCGCCGTCATAGCCGACCGAAGGATCAGAGCCTGCCGGACAGGTGAGATCAACGACATTCACGGTCAGCTGCCGGGAACCGGCCATGTCAGCGCCCGATCCTGATATGGTTGGAGAATATCCAGCCCCGCTTGCCTTTGAAGGCCTCGACCCGGTAAATCCCCGGGGCCGGGACCTGGTATTCCAACTCATGAGAGTGAGTCTCCAGCACCTTCTCGCCGTTGCGCACCAGCTGGAGAGTGGCCGGCGACGGCAACCTGACATACAGGCGCAGGCCCTTCTCCCACGGGAGCTCCCCGCCGCAGACCGCCCGTCGGCTGCCGTTGTCGGCGAAGAACTCGAAATCATCGGCCTCCCCCCAGCGAACGTTGGCAAAGAACAAACGGCAATCGCGGATGGCATCGTACAGTTGAAGGCGGGCGGCTGGGAAGTCCCTGCTCAACGGCTCCCTAAGGAGAATGTAGCAGCGGAGCGAACGGAAATGAACCTTGTACGGGAAAATCTCCACCTTCAGAGGCCCAACCTTGAAGGAAAAGGCGTGCGCGTCGGTACCTGCGATGCCGACACACTTGTCGGTCTTGTTCAGTTCATCCCATCTCTTGAGAATCCGCGCGGTGGGGGCGATCATGGACTTGCGGGGCGAAAAAGCCATCAACAGCCTGTTGTACCGGGTCAGCTTCTCCATCCATTCCGACATCTGGTTCCACAGTTCGATACCGTCGAACCCCTCAACCGACCAGTCCTTCCACGGGTAGGCCGGGTGGTCCTTGAGGGCCTTGCGGATTTCGTCCGGATGAGCCAGTATTCCTAAAGCGCCGTCCCCTGCTCCTGCGGCCACGTACTGTGCGGCGGTCATCTCCGGAGGATAGACCCGGGGCGAGTCGAAGAGCAGGTAATGGTGCTCGTCCTGAAGATCGTTGTGCTCATACCCCACGACCACAAGCGTCTTACCGTAGAAGCCTTCCCTACCCGCCTCGCGGTTGCTGAGCGTCATGTGGTCACAGAACATCATGAAATCCAGACCCACCTTGCGGCCGATAGCCACCACATCTTCTAGCGTTCTGGTTCCGTCGGACTCGGTAGTGTGAATGTGCACCGCCCCGGCGTACTGATACCAGTCACCCTTCTTCCTAACCATGTCGCTCGTTCCCCAAGTCAGGGACCTTCCTGAAAATGTACAGGCCGATCAGCATCATGATCGCCAGCGAGAGAATGCCGACCCTGTATGCTAACTTGCCGCTGTCCACATCGCTTATACCCAGCAGCTCGACCGCTGTTTGACCTATAGGTCTTCGCGGGTGAAAAAGATACACCACGGTTGTCCATACGAGGGGACCCACTATCGCCGCGGCCCGCCCCGAAAGCGCGAACAATCCGAAAAAGCGGCCCAGTTCTCCGCGCGGCACAAGTTCCGCCAACATCGGCCGACTGGTTGTCCAAAGCCCCCCGAGAAATACGCCTACCGCAGAACCGAGAACCCAGACGGCCGCCATGCTGTCGATGAAGACGAATAGGGTCAACGTTACGACCCATCCGATGACAATGACTCTCAGCAGTTTTTTCAGCGACCAATACTGGGCCAGCTTCCCGATCACGACTGACCCAAGCACCGCCGCCACGGTGGACACGATAAGAAACGAGGTGATGCGCTCCTCAGCCAGGTTCATAACGAGGGAGCAGTAAAGCCCGAAGTTGATTATGGCTGTCGCCACGGCGTCTTCAAAGAAGTAGTCGGCGATGAGGAAACGCAGCACGCCGGGATACTTCCGCGTCTGACGGATACCGTCCCAGACGTCCTTGTAAGAAGCTTTCCAGCCGATTCTTCGCGCGGCGACAGGAGGCGACTCCTTCACCCACAGGAATAACGGCAGCGCAAACAGCATGAACAGAATCGCAGTCGGTAGAAAGGAGGCATTCTTGCCGCCGGCATCGAGAAAGGGAACGTCCCACGAGTAGACCGAACCGGTCACGAAAGGTAGAATCAGAATCATGCCGAGGATCGCTCCCACATAGCCCAGCGATACTCCGATCCCCGATACGAAGCGGGCCTGCCTGCCGTCGGCCACCGAGTAGAGCAGTGCGTTGTAGAACGGCTGGCCGGCCTCGTAACAGAAGTTGGAGATGATAAACAGGATTATCATCAAGACGATGGCGCCCGGCGGCACGTAGGCCATCAGTCCCACTGAGATACAGCAGGTCAGCGTGAACAAAAGGAGAAAAATCCTCTTGCGGGTGGAATGGTCGGACATTGCCCCCAGGGCGGGCAGCAGAAGCGCGGCCAGCAGCATGGAGATCGAGAAGGGTATGTCGAAATACCGATCATCCTGACCCAGGTCCTCGACCAGGTACCGTTTGAGGTAGAGTGACACGATGTTCATGGAGTAGATGGTGTTGGCGAAATCATACAGCGACCAGCCGACAATGTCTTTTCGAAGCAGGGACCGGTCGCTCATGGTCTACAGACCAAGCTGATCGGATATGGTGAGCATACTCTCGTGAACCAACGCCAGGAACTCACCAAGCTCAAGCCCCAAATTTGAACAGGCGGCCATGTTCTCACGCGACGCACCGGCGGCAAACCGCTTCTCCTTGAAACGCCGCAGCATGAAATCGGTGTCGATAGACGCCAATTTCTTGCTGGGATGCATCAGGGCGCAGGCCACGATGAAGCCTGTGGCAGGATCAACGGAGTACAGCGCCCAGTCCAGACGACTCCGGCAGGGAACATGACCCGGGTGAGCATGGATGGCGTGAACCATCTCGTCGGGAAGATCATACTCCGCCAGCCATTCGGTCGTGAGGAACGCGTGTCGGGCTTCGTCATTCCTGGTCTCATTGTAGTCCAGGTCGTGCACGAGTCCCGTGAGCCCCCAGTAAGCGACATCTTCTTTGAGATGCTCGGCCAACCGGCGCATGGCAACCTCGACCGCCAGTATATGTTTGAGCAGGTTATTCTTGCCTATCCGGTCAAGCACCAATTGATGGGCGACCTCGCGTGAGAGTTTGAGTTTAAGCATGAAGTGCAATTAAAGCCGCCGCATAGTCCCAGTCAAGCGACCATTCGGGGCACTGACAGGCTGCTCCAAAACTCGGAACAGAACAAAAAACAGCTGTTGCCTTCCATTACAGATCATTCCCGCACCCTTACATCATTCCCGCGCACGCGGGAATCCACTGGTATCAGCGCCCTACTGGATGCCCGCCATCGTTACTCGAATCAACTCGACTTGGCCCCTTGTTTGCATCTGTCCGAATTATGCCGAAAGGACACAAACTTATCCAAAAACTCCTTGTTTCCCGATTGCCCGTCTTAAAATCACGATGTGTCCGCCGTGGTGGAAATCGTGCAAACAGAGGAAGAGTACACCGCGTATCCGAGAATCTTTGCATTCAGTAAAGATATGTATTTTCTCTTCAAGTTTCTCGTCATCGATTTCACCAAGAACCGCAAAGATCTTGACATAAAGGTTATTGATGCGATTTATGATTGCCTCTAATGACGGATAAACCAACGGGTCGTCGGAGACAGTGGCTCCTCTTGAAAAGAGTTCGGTCCATTCCTCGGGGAAATCTGTCTCGTCGGTCAGACAGCCTAGTATCTGGGATAACCCCCTTGCCATATGGCCGGCTTCCCAACGAATATGATTGGGATAAGCTTCAATGCGATACAGAGATTCCTCTTCATTGATGTCATTAAGCAAGGCGTCAGCAGCATTCTTACATCTTTCGAGCACAAACCTCAGGTGATCTTGCATATTCATTGCTTTCTCCTAATGGATGCCTACAAGTAGTGCAATATAGTCCTTCACTGTGACCGAGGTATTACAAATGGTCCCCGATCTTCTGCCCTACCAGCAGGCTGCTCCAAAACTCGGAACAGAATAAAAAACAGCTGTTGCCTTCCATTACAGATCATTCCCGCGCACGCGGGAATCCACTGGTATCAACGACTTACTGGATGCCCTCTTTCGCGGGCGTGACGAATCCGTCAGCCTCCGCGCATGACAAAATGTTTTTTAACTACCTGCTAATTGACGAAGTTCCATACCAGGCCATAGTAAAAAAACTGACCGGGAAAAGTAATGTGCTCCCGTGAGCGATAGACCCGGGAGAGAACGTTCTGGAAAACAAAATGGAAGCGAAAGTCTTTCAACTCTAAGGTCAGCTTGGCGTTGGCGACCATGCCGTCGCCCAGGTTCTTCTCGTCGTACCCGTGGTACGGACCGACATAGACGACCTCACCGTACGCGCGAAGGCCCAGCAGCTTCTGACGCCAGTAGTAGTGAAGCTCGACGCCGGAGAAGGCCTGGTACTCCGGTTGATAGGGCTTATCGTCGAACCGGGCATAGTCCACGTGATGATATGCCCCGCCGCCGCGGAAACGAATAGCGTCCTTGATCGTGATTTCCTTTTGAATCATGATATCGGCGAACTCGATGTCGCCGTTGGCCGGTGAAAACAGAGTGTAGGGGCCAACAAGATCCACGCTGTCCACGGCCGGTCGGTTTTGCCAGTCAATACCGTCGAAGATCCTGCCGCCGGTAACGGAAAGACGCAGGCTGTTGCCGGCCGTCCCCAGTTCAACAAGAATGTTGCCGACCAGTTGGCGTTCCTTGCTGAGTTGCGGGTTGCCTTCATCGGCATAGTCGAAGTCGCCGGGCACATAGACCGAGACCCGTCGGAGGGGTAGGTATCTCTCGTGGAGAGAGGGCGCCCGCTCGCTGTAGCCGAGCGACGCCAGAACGAACAGCCGCGGTGACTCTCTGTGGAATGCTGCCGCCGCCCGGGGTAGGAAACCATAGTCCCTTTCGTGTCGCCCGCCGGCCGTGATAGCGAAGCGGAGTCCATCGTTGAGACGGGCGAGGTTCAGGGTGACATCAACGATCGTGCGATTGTGAATCTGATACCAACTATCGTATTGCAGGTCCTGTCCGCCCAGCCGCGCCTTCATGAACATCCTGCCGGCCAGCCACTCTCGCGCCAGAAAGCCGCCGTGACCGGTCATATTGAATCGGGATCGGGTAGCGCCGTCCGTGAATGAACCCTGCCTGACATACTCGTACCCGGCTTCGTAGCGGGCGGTGCGTTCGCCGTTGTGGTAATCGAAGGCCACGACGGCGCAGCGATCGAAACGGTTTCTGGAAACCGTGGCGCCCCCTTTGTCAGGCCGCACCGGCAACCATCCGTCGCGACTGTACAACTGCCCGCTGGCCCTGAGCCCGTATTGCCCGGCCAGCGGAAAGTACATGTCGCCCACGTAGTGGTACGCGTCGTCGGCCCGGGACGGCGCCGGTCCGTCGGCCTCGCGGTAGCCTATCGAGCCGTCGATGTTCTTACCCCCCTTGAACCGGCGGGAGTACTTCCCCCGCACCCAGGAATAACTGAACCCGCCCTTGTCGGCCATGATGGCCGTCTCCGGCTCATCCGTCGCTGGTTCCCGGGGCAATGTCATCAGCGTCGCCACCGCCTGCCGTCCCCCGAAGAGCATCCCGGTTGCGCCGGGGATAATGAACAAATCGTGGTCGAAGGCCGTGGGAACATCGCCAAGATCAACCAGACCGTCCGGTTCGAGAGTGTGTTCGAACGGATGCACGGGTAGTCGGTCAATAACCAGGTTCAGCCGGTCACCCCCCAGGCCGAACGGCTGCACCGTCTTTCGCAGCGGCGTAGCCTGGTGCTCGACTATGAAATATGAGGGATCGAAACGAAAGTCGTCACCAGCGTCGTGGTAAAACGACCGCTCGCGCTGAGGCCTGACATTCAATCGATCCGAGGCGAAGTAGGCGACCAGACTGTCAAAATAAGATAAAGACGGGGGACGCTGCAGATGAGCCTTTCGGTACTCCTCGTATCGCTCCTCGAAACTGATCCCGGTCATCGAGGAATCACCGAGGCTGTCGACAGGCGGTGCGATGGCTACGGCCGAATCCAGCAGTGCCGCCGTCTCAGAGGCAGCGCTGTCTTCGACAGGGATCACCGGCACACTGTCGGTCGGCGTCGGCAAGAAGGCCGAATCGGCCTCGGCCACATCCGCCCGGGCGTCCACCGCGAGGCAGGCAAGCGAAGCACCGAGTATGAAGAGTTGTCGTATCATTCAGGATCTTTTTCCCTCTCATATAAGCGCCGAACCACTCCGAAAAGCAAAGGGAAAATCAGAACATTGCTCGCCAGGGATACACCGCTCCAGAGCAGGCTGATGAGGAACCGCGGCCAGAAAGGCTGAAAGAGCCAGGCGTCGACGGCGCTCACGGGCAGATAGAAAGCAGCGGTGCAGACGACGGCGGCAACGATCAGCCAGATCGTCAAGACCATCCGGCCCCGATGGCGCCAGTCGCCGCGGCGGAAAACATCCCCTACAATACCACTGGCCGCGGCACCCGCTACCTGGGTCAGCGCCAGGGGAAGGGCCGCCGGGCCGAAGGGATTGAACGATGTCCACAGCCACATCCCGATCGACCCCACCAGGAGGCCGGGAACCGCCCCCCACAGAAAGCCTGCCGAAAACACGAGAAAGAAAATCAGGTTGACATTGGGCAGATAGACGGTGCCCAGGGAAAGGACATAGACCAGGGCGGAAAAGAGGGCTATCCGACTTATCAGTCGCGGTCCCAGCCTCATCGAATGACGGCCACCTTGGCGCGGTCCTGGGCCACCAGGTAACCCCGGCGCGCCTTCGAATACAGACGAGCGTGGGCAATGTAGACGCCCGCCGCCACTTCAGCGCCGGACTCGTTGGTCAGGTCCCATTCGGTATAGTATTCGCCCATGCGGGCCACTCGCCAGGTGATGTTGTCGAGGGTCTTCACTCTTTCGCCGGCGATAGTAAAGATGTCGATTTCGAGGTGCGGGTCTTCTTCGGTGAACGGCCGCCCGAGGGTCGGAAAACTCGAGGTGTCGGTAGGTACGCGCAACTTGAACCGCACGTGCGTATGTCCCGCCTCGCCGACTCTCACCG
Organism: uncultured bacterium; assembly: GCA_965603125.1. Classification (GTDB taxonomy): domain Bacteria; phylum Zixibacteria; class MSB-5A5; order GN15; family FEB-12; genus JAJRTA01. The sequence goes on from CBFDBU010000013.1 coordinate 65,654, forward strand.
GATTGGGATAGGGTGCCAGCACGGCCGCCGGAACATTTATCATGCTGGAGTCGAAACTGCTGCCGCCGACCTTGTAGCCCAATTTCATCGTATGATACATCGGGTTGTTCCAGTAGAACCGCTCCGGCGAAGCGGGGGTAAGAATGAACGTCACCGAGAGATACTGCCTGTGATCCAGAAGCTTCAGTTGCGAGGTATAGTCGTCGTCAAACATGTAGAAGTCGAGTATCAACGAATCGGGGTTGTCCAGGGTTCGGTAGAGAATGTGCGCCCCCCAGCCGGCGCGCAACGGCGGTATGACATCCCCCACCTTGCCCAGTGAGAGCCAGATATTGAAGGAGCTGTCGACGTGGTAAGTGAAACTGTCGAAGAAACCCAGCCAATTCATGGTGTCCGCCACCTGGAAGGAATCGGTGCAGTTGGGAAAAGCCCCGGCGCCGGTGGTGCAAACCCAGTACGTGATCTCGGTAACCTCGGCGGCGTATTCCAGATCATGCAGCTTGAGGTAATAGGCACCGTTGTGATCCGGGCTGTTGTCTATGTTGTCGTTGATGTCCACAATAACCGGGTATGAGAACTGGACGTCGATTTTCTCGTACGGAACGGCGGGGTAGAATTCCTTCTCCGAGTAGCCGGTAACTCCGTCGGGAATGCTGTCGGTGCGCTCGCCGGTGAAGTAGTTCCACAGGGCGAACTCCGAGAACGCCGTTTCCCAGTTTTCCGTTTGACCGCTGGCGGAATAGATAGCCTGATCGGCAGCCTCAAGGAAATCCGGGCCGAAGCCGAGATCGCGGCAACGCATCCAGATATCCCTGATGATGTCGTGACCGAACCTCTCGGCAAGGTATATCGGAAAGACGACCGACCCGTACGGGTGATAGTCCCAGTGGGTGCTGGTGAACTGCATGATGGAACTCTGCGGGAAGCGGAAGAAGTATGGGAGATAGTAGTAGTAGTCGTTGATGTTATCAAACACCATTTCCTCCATCCACACCGCCGACATCTCCATGAAGGCGCGACTGGGAAGGTCCCTCGCTCTCTCCTCGGTCGCGTCCATGCCGAACTGGACGGCGTGAAAGAACTCATGGGCGCAGGTTACGCGCACGGCGTCGAGGGGGCGGTTCTCGTAGCCGAAGAGCTGACTGGGATTACTATTGAGTTCGATAAACGATGTCGACCGGAGAGAATCGTTCCCCTCGCGAAGCAGCGAGTCCGGATATGCGTATCCGTAGACCTGCGTGAACAGATTGCGAAGGTAAACGTCGTATTTCTCGTCCCCGCCCGGCTCGTATCCGTCGGGCGGCGGCGGCGGATACTCCAGGCTGTCGACTATGAAGGCGTAGACGGAATCGAGGATCTCGGCCACTTTCACCACGAAATTCGGCACTCCGTTCTCATTCACACTCTGCGATCCATAGACGGCGTTCAGACCGCTGGTAGTGTAGTGAACGCGAAAAAGGCCGGAATCCGAATCATGGGACTGGTCCAGCCCGGTCGGCCTGTTGTATAGCTCGGCACCCAGCGACTTGAGCAACCCCTGGTCCAGCTTCCGGTAGGCGGCAAGGAACTCAAGCACCGCCGGCGTGCCGCATTTCACGGGGAGATTGCCCACGCCATGGTCATACTCCCCCAGGGCGGTGGCTGGCCGGTCAGTAGTCCGGCCGGTCGCGTACAGGTAGTTCTCAATAATCTCGACTTGCTCATCGCGGCTAAGTGACTCGTCCGCGGACAAGGAAACCACCGCTGTAAGCAGTATCAACAATACCATCGATGTCATCTTCAATTCGATTCCCTTTTCTTCGCGGCTCGCTCCTTCAACCTGTCCAGGTACTCCACGGGCACCGGTTCTGAACCGACCGTTCCGTGACTGGCGCCCCGTCCATGAAAGTCGGAGCCGCCCGAACACAGCAACCTCAACCGCTCGGCCAGATGCTTGAGCCGGTCGATGTCCGCCTGCCTGTGATTGGGATGGTACACTTCGATCCCATCCAGGCCCAGCGCCACCAAGTCTTCGACCATAGCGACGGAATTATCGACCATCGGGTGCGCCAGAACGGCCACGCCGCGGGCCTGGTGAATAAGCTCGATGGTCTCCCGGGGAGCGAAGTTCATCTTAGGGACAAAGGCTGGTCGACCGTCGCCGATGTATTTATGAAAAGCATGCTCGTACGTACTGACGGCCTTTCGGGCATACAGGGCCGCTGCGACATGAGGACGCCCCACCGGGGCTCCGCCGGCTTCTTCCAGGATTTCCTCAAACGTGATCTCGACTCCAAGTTCATTCAGTCTTTTGACAATCTGAGCGCCCCGTTTGTTCCGACCTTCCTGGAACTGCTCCAGAGCTCTATGGAGAGGTTCGTTGTCGGTGTCAAACAGGTATGCCAGGATGTGAAGTTCTTTGGCGCTTGACGAGCATGAGAACTCAACGCCGGGGATCAACTCCGAATCGCCGTTGCGCCTGAGCCTGCTAATCTCAAGATATCCCCGGAGAGTGTCGTGGTCGGTGACGGCGAAGGCGGCAAGGTCCAGGTTGCGAACGATATCGAGCAGTTCCGCCGGACTGCACGTGCCGTCGGATTGATTGGTGTGCAAATGCAGGTCGATGCGTTGTCTCATCTATAACTTGCTCTCAACCAGCTCCCTGATCGCCGTCGCCCTCTGCCGTGCTTCCTCGGAAACAACCGCCACCTGCTTTTTCAGGCTCGAAACAAACTCCACGTCGGTGATCGACCCCAGATTGATGCGGACATTGTAACCGGCCCCGTCAACTGCGGACATGGCCATCAGTCCGGCCACCCCGGCATCGGTAATGGAGTTTACGTTCCCCTTCTCAGCTACGATCCAGACCAATTTCAGCACCTCAAGTGACTTCTGCATAACCGTCAGCGGCACTGATGCAGCTTCCTTATTGGCCTGCTCCACGGCCGCGTCTTTCTGTGCTCCATCGGGCAGCTTGAACGACTCCATGACCTTGTTGAATGCCTCTTTGTCGGTTTCGATCAGTTCGGTCAATTCCCGGCGGAACGTTTCGGCTCTGTCCCTGACGTCGGTCAACTCGTCCTTGACTCCGGCATACTGCTTCTTGTTGACGGTGAGACGACACACCATCGCCGCAAGGGCCGCTCCCAGCGCCCCGGCTGAAGCGGCCACCGAGCCGCCACCCGGAGCCGGCGCCGAAGACGCCACCTCGTCATAGAGACTATCGGCCGTAGCCGCGACGGCGCCGCCCGCCGCTTGAAGCTTCTGCTCCAGGACTTGCTCCTTAGAGAAGTTCTCAAGCCTCAGGTAGAAGTCGACCACGTCGAGTATGGCGTCGTTGGGCAGAAGCCCGATCACCTCGGACGAAGTCACGTTCACGCCGTAGCGCGCGGCTTCCGATTTGATCGTCTCGAAAACTCGGAATATCGGCGTCTTGGTGTAGTTGACCAGGTTCATGGAAATCTGTACCTGATCGCGCTCCTTGATTTCGAAGCCAAGCGCCTTGACGTAACGGTAGCCTCCTTTCAGGCTGCGAACAGCATCAGCCACCCGGTCGGCGATCCATTTCTTGTTGGTGCCGAGGTAAACGTTGAACGCCACCAGTGGAAAGCGGACGCCGATAGCGGTGGCGCCTGCCTTGAGGTTCATCCTGGCCGGGCCGTAGTCCGGCTTGCGCGATGGGTCTTCTTCGATCGCCTTGATCATCCCCTCGTACTGTCCCGTCCGCACTTTGGCCAGGTTCCGGCGGTTCGGGCTGGTACGAGCATCCTCATACAGGTAAACGGGGATTTTCAGTTCCTCGCCCACTTTCCTGCCAAGCTGGTGTGCGAGTTCAATTGTGTCCTCGATAGTGACCTCCGAGATCGGTATGAACGGGCAGACGTCGCAGGCTCCCATGCGGGGATGCTCGCCCTTGTGGGATGTCATGTCGATCAGTTCCGCAGCTTTCCGGTAACCACGAAAGGCCGCCTCGACAGCCTGGCCGGGGTGGCAGACGAACGTTACCACGGCACGGTTGTGATCCGGGTCCATCTCCCTGTCCAGCAGTACTACGCCGTCCTCAGCCGTGATGGCGGCACAGATGGCATCGATCACTTCCGGGCGACGACCTTCGGAGAAGTTGGGGACACATTCAACTAACTTGGGCATACTAATCTCCAAATCCAATGTTGCCTTGTCGCCTTTGCCGGTAACCCGAACCCGTCAGTAACGCTACATCCACACAAGTCACACGGTAAAACGCGGCGGCAGCATTACCGCTTCCACTGGAGCCTCAGGCCCCACGCCAGAAGCGGGATCATGATCTCATGGTGTTCTACGAAATTGAAACCTTTCCCGGTCGACAGAGTCGGCCTGTGCACTACGTTTTCCATGGGACGATAGTGGGTTATCATGTCAAAGTTGGCCGTTGTCAGCCGGCTCTTACCCTTACTCAGGTTGCGCGCCACCGTGAGCGCCTTCAGGAACACTTCCGGCAACATGACCGCCGAGCCGATGTTCGCCACCGCTCCCCCCCGGTCAACGGAGGCACAGACACTGCAGAGGATGCGGAAATCGATATGCGATGCGGCTCCAACGGCGGCGGCGTCGAATTCCGGATGCTGAGCCACGATGTCGGTGCCGATTCCGACATGAACGGTAGCGGGCCGACCCAGCGCCTGCGCCCGGCCGAAGAGCGAGAGATTCCGGTTACGGGCTTTCTCACCGTTGATGAACAGCCCGGCCGCCTCCCCCAGGCCGATCCCCTCGCGGTCCGCCAAAGCGCCCACCGCGGCGAACATCTCGCCGGTCTCCCGTGCCATTCCGAAAGAACCATCCTGCAGCCCGCTTGCCACATCCTCGGAAGTACCACCGAAGAAGGCCACCTCCAGGTCGTGGATGAGACCGGCGCCGTTAAACGACAACCCGGTCACTATCTCCCGTTCCATCAGGTCGATAATAACGGGAGACAGTCCCACTTTGATGGGGTGCGCTCCCAGGAGAATATGGAAGGGATGCCTACCCCGGCGTGCCTTGATGACCCGCGTTATGAACTCCCTGAGATCGTCTGCCTTGAGAAACAAGGGCAGCGACTCAAAGAAATCGACCCCGCGGATTCTCTTCATGGGGCGGCCAAAGGCTTTCCGCTCCGCCTTGTTGACGCGCCTGGCAAGGGGGTAGCGTTTGACACGGTCAAGGTCGACCGGAGATGTTCTTCTGGATCGGATCGTCATCTGTCAGAAAGCCTCGATTTCTCCCAGACGATAAGCGGTAAGTTCTGCAGAGATGGAACCGACCAGGACCTTGGATTTCATTATGACCGGCATTTTCAGATAATCATCGGTTAGCCAAACCTTCAGCCGGCCCTCGTGCTTGAACACGCCGACCGACCTGAGAAGCGGCTCGACCACGATACAATCGAAAGTCCCGGCGTCGACCGTAACCGTTTCCTTTTTGAGTATTCTTACCTCGAGCGGATAGTCCTTGCCGTCGGTGAAGTTCTCGAGGAACAGCGATTGGCCCACCTCCAAGTCCTGCGTTCGCACATAGTAGAGCACGGACAATACATCCTGAACAAAGGGCGCCACCTCAAGCGTGTCATCGTTGTAGAAGGCGAGATGGTTGAGTTGATCAAAGGTGCACATGCGGTTGGAATGATAACTTCCCTCACGAAGATTCTTCTCAAAGCGCCAACTGAACAGGCCCACCGCGTCGACAATCGACTCCACCCGGTCATCGACCTTGTAGAAGGTCGAGAAGAAGCTATTTGAATTGGCCCGGGTCACTATCTGATAGCAGGGGCGCTGTTCCCATTCAATCAGCCGCACCACCTCCATAGTGGCGGTGCCGGCATTGATGAACCCGTAGTTTATGTCAAACGACAGCTTCTCCCCTACGCCGAAGGCAATGTTGTCAACGGCCCGGTCAAAAGGTTTCATAGACGCCATGACGGACGCGGAGTCTTCAGGCGACGCCTCAGCGATCTGGATCTCCACCGACACAAAGTAGGCCAGAGGCATGAGGCCTGCCAGCGCCACCACCGACACCAGGAGCTTATGAATCAGGGACCGATCAGCCATTGGTCTTTTCATCAATCCTTTTTACAATCTCGTGAAGGGACTTGCCGAGATACTCACCGATTTCCAGAAAGGTTTCATTGTATCGCTCAAGCGACCGGCCGATGGGATCCTCAACTCCCTCCCCATCCCGATCGGGTTGCGGGAAGCTCTTGAGCAGATACGTCTTACCGCCTGCCTCACGACAGATTCTGACAATCTCCGCCACGTGACCCGGGGTCATTCCGATGACCAGGTCAGCCTTTTCAATCAGCGGGCAGGTCAGAGGCTGCGACTGATGTTCGGATAAATCAGAGTCCCATATCTTCGACGCCTCTATGGCATAAAGCGTGGCGGGAAAACCCACCGCCGCCGCTGTTCCCGCGGACATGATTTCGTACTTACCGGGCCTCTCTTTCTCCAGCAGGACTCGTAGAGCCCCCACCGCCATAGGGGAACGGCAGGTATTGCCGGTACAGACAAACAGTATGACGTACTTGTCACTCACAGCGAATATCTTTCAAGGTAGAGGCTATCTCATCCTGCGATACGACTCCCGCCCGTAGCACCCGCACCGGAACGATCGAGCAGTCCACAACCGTAGAAGGAGCCGAAGTCAGCCGACCGGAGTCCAGGAGGAGACTGACGCGGGAGCCGAGAGCTTCCGACACGTCACGGACAGTCTCGCCACCACCCCGACCGGAGAGGTTGGCTGACGTGGCCGTGAGGGGGAAGTTTGCTCTATCAAGAAGCATCCGTATGACTGGAGCCGAAGATACCCGCAGCCCGATTCTGCCGTTAACCACTATCGGTGGCTCCCGGGTCAGCGCCGCCGCGAGCACCAATGTCACCGGGCCGGGCAGAAAGCGCGACGCCAACACAGTTGCCGCAGGGGTTACCCGGGCAAACCGTGGCATCACCTCCACGCTGCCGACGAAAATCGCCATCGGCAAATCGCGAGAGCGTTGTTTGGTATCGCACACCCGCATCACCGCCACCGGGTCATCAGCTCGCGCCAGCAGCCCATACATTGTATCGGTTGCAGCCACCACGAGGGAGCCACCGCGAAGGAGCGAGGCGGCTTTCTCAATCAAAGCCGGATCAGGCGAATCGTACGCGACGGATACGACATCTATACTACTGGTCATGCTGAGAGTCGAATTCACTGTCAAGAGTGTCTCCAACGGGAAACGGCAGAGAATCGTACAGAAGCGGCTGCTCTTCAACACCCACGTTAACCATCACGACCCAGGCGTTGGCGTACCCGGCCGCTCTGGCTCGTTGCTGGTACACCTCCGCCGTATCCCTGTCCGCGAAACTCCCCACCCTCACCTTAAAGTAGGGCACTTCATAGTCCAGGTAGACGGAGCGGTCGAATATCTCCTCGGCGATCATCCGAGCATACTGCGCTTCGCCGTACAGCTTGCTGGTGAATATCTGGATTCGAAACGATTGGTTGTTGAGTCGATCTATGCGGTCGCTGAAGATAGTACTGGTCGCCGGAGACACAGTCGAATCCGGTTCGTCCATCCCGATATCGACCCGCCGGCTCCGGATATCGCCGGAATGCGGATACCGGGCGGGGACAATCTCGCGATCCTGACGAAACTCCAGTGGGTCAAATCGCGTCAGGGCGGGCGGGGCCTCATCAGAGTAAGGCGGCTCCTCTTTTCCGACACCGCGCGATCCCCCGCAGCCGATACAACAACTGAGACAGGACAGCAACATCAGCAGGCTACAGATACTTCCGCGTTTTCTCATTCTCTTCCAGAACCGTCAGCATCTTCTTGATTTCATCAGCACGCGACTTGTGCAACACCATGGTGATGTCGCCGGAACGGACAACGATCAGATCCGACACGCCCAGGCAGGCGATAATTCCCTGAGCGTCATTATAGACGGTCATCTCATAGGAATCCAGAATCGCCGTTTCCCCGACCCGGACATTGTTGTCCGCGTCTCTGTCCATGTAACGCTCCAGCGCAGTCCAGCCTCCCACGTCGTCCCACACGATGTCCGCCTTCATGGTCAGCACGTTGGCGGCCTTCTCCAGAACGGCAAAGTCAACCGAGATTGAAATGGCTTTCCGATAGAGTTGCCGGCGTGCCTCGGCCTCAGAGTTAGTCCCGATCTGCCCGGCGTATTCCACGAACAGCTTACTCAGCTCCGGTTGGCATTCCGCGATGGCCTTGAGGATCGCCGCAGCCGACCAGATGAACATGCCGCTGTTCCAGAGAAAGTCACCGCTGAAATAGTACTCCTTGGCGACTGCCACGCGCGGTTTCTCGGCAAAACCCGCAACCCTGAAAATCGGATGGCTGCCGGCGTGTTCGAACTTGTCACCGATCTTGATGTACCCATAGCCTGTCTCCGGGCGAGTCGGCACGATGCCGATCGTAATCAGGTGTTCGCCTTCGGAGGCGACCGCCGCTCCTTCCTCCAGTATCTTGAGGAGCTTGTCCGTCGGCCGGATCAGGTGGTCGGACGAGAGCACTATCAACACGGCGTGCGGGTCGATTCTGGCCAGATGGGTCGCCGCCAGACCGATGGCGACACAGGTGTTTCGTCCCAGCGGCTCGCTCAAGATGCACTGTTCCGGGAGACCGGGAATCTCATTCCTAATGACCCCGACCATGTTCTCGCCGGTGACTACACGAACGTTCTCCTTTGGCACCAGGGGAAGAATCCGCTCAATCGTTTCCTCCAACATCATCTTTTCGGAGGTAAGTCTCAGGAACTGTTTGGGCATATCAGTCCGTGACAGAGGCCAGAAGCGCTCGCCTTTACCACCCGCCAGAATTATACCGTATACCACGACCATTCCTCTAAACACAAGTCCCGCAATTTATTGATCATAACAGGCCAAAACGCTCCCGTCAACAAAAGATTCTGGAAGTGGTGCGCGACCCCTACCCGGTTGCCCTACAGTTTGCTGTGGAATCGGTGAATCGAGTGCCGTAGGCGCAGTATTGTATCGCGCTGCCAGGCGTCTCTGCCTGGCAGTAGCGCGAATTCATAGAAGCGTCGGTCAGAGACACCCGACGCCACCGCTTGGAGTACGTCTTTCAACAAGCCCGAAAACCAGCATACAGTCATCGAATCCAACCTATATTCCAGGTATTCCAGGCCAAGTCCCCAATGACAAAGGTGTTCGCATAGGCGGCATACGCCCCGGTGACCGTCTCGTCGTCGGCAGCCTCTCCTCGTGCTCTGTATGACCCGCAACATAGTCCGCATTATTCCAGCAGACGAGGGCGTCTGCCAGGCACAATGACGAATGTATCCCAATACGCGGGATTGATAAAGGAGCGGAAATGACCCATAGAGTGACGAAGTCACCCGTGGGCTGCAGACGCCCCGTCTGCCCGTGACCGACTTCTTGGACAGCCTCTCTTCGGATGACGAGTGCCGCCGGTCAATTTGTCGCCGCCAGAACAGCCAGCACGATAGAGTGAAACCTGCTCGCTACAGAGTCCCAGCGATTGGCGAGAGCCACCGGTACGCGGCCGCCGAAAAGAAGACCCCCGACCTCGGCCCGTCCGTAAAGAGCCATCGCCCGGTAGACACCGATGGCAGTTTCGATATTAGGCGCCACCATGGCGTCGGCCTGACCGGCTACTTCGGAGTTGGTGATCCCTTTGGAATACGCGGCCACAGTGTCCACCGCGACATCGAACGAAAGCGGCCCGTCAACAAGAGCGCCCTTGATCTGGCCGCGATCGGACATCTTGGCCAGGACAGCCGCCTCGGTTGTCACCGGCATCTGCAGGTAGATGGCTTCGACCGCGGCAAGCATGGCGATGCGGGGAGAGTCAACCCCAGCGGCAGCGGCGAAGCCGGCAACGTTATTCACAAGGGCTAATTTGGTTTCCAAGTCCGGCCATGGGACGACACCGGCGTCGGTTAGAAAGAGGAGTTTCGGGTAACGCTCCGGCTTCATCACGGCGATATGTGAAATCAACCTGCCCCTCACCTTAAACAGGGTTTCTTCCCGCAACAAGAGCTTCAGGAAATCAACCATGGAGCCGCGACCCTTGATGATAAGATCCACCTCCCCGCGAGCCGCTATCTGGGCCGCTGTCACAAACGCAGCGTCGGGCTGGTTAATATCGATAACTTCGGCGTTCCCAAGCTCGATACCCGATGCGGCGGTCATTTTCCTGAACAGGGTCTCGTCGCCGACTACAACCGGTTCGACAAGTTTTTCCTTCACGGCGCGATCAAACGCCTGCAACCACTCTGGAGCGGATGGTACAGCCAGCGCAGCCTTCGGTCTGGACGACGACGTTCTTTCCTTTGCCCGCGCGATCAGTTGCTCGAAACTGTGAACCTCGGGTACTACCATATCGGTCGCCATCTCAATACCCCCCGTCATCCCGGAGATTCGTCCGCATGTAGTAGTCGGATAGAACGCAGGCCAGGGCAAGCGAGGCTTTCTTGTTCTTAACCGTGTCCGTTCGGGAGACGAGTGATACGGGAACCCTGGCCCCGACAATCACCCCTGCAAATACCGCCTCGGCAAACTGAATGAGAGACTTGCAGATGATATTGCACTCCTCGATGGAATCGACCAGAAAGATATCGGCGTCGGCCACCACCGGTCCCTTCACACCGCAGGCCGCAGCCGCTTTCTCTGATGTCGCAACATCGAACGAAAGAGGAGCCTGTATCCGTATATCGTCGAACTGCTCGGACGCCCTGGGTACGATGAAGTCAACGTCGGAGAGTGTATGAGTCACTTTCTCCGTGCGCTCGTTGACGGCCGCCGATATGGCCACTTTCACTGGCGAGAGACCCAGGGCTCGCGCGACCGACATGGCGTTTTCCAGTATCTGCAGCTTCTGCTCCCAGTCCGGTCTGACGATCATCCCGCCGTCAGTAAAGTTCAGCAGCTTGTGATAGCCGGGGATATCCAGAACGGCGCAGTGTGACAGCGTGTTCTTGCCGCGTAGCCGGTACTGTTTGTCGAGCACCGTCTTCAGGAGGGCCGACGTGGGCAGAAAGCCCTTCATGATGGCGTCGGCGTTCCCCTCGGAAGCCAACCGCACAGCGGTGTGAGCCGCGCGGTCGACATCTCGTTCGTCTATTATCTCCAGGCGGTCAATGGGTATCTGCTGTTCCCCGGCCAGCCGCTGGATAGCCTCCTTGTCACCGGCCAGGATACCGCGAAGGAAACCGTCCGCTTCCGCCTGCGAGACAGCCCCGATGACGTCAACATCCTGGGCAGCCGCCACGGCAATCGTCTTTCTACGGCTCTCGCTTGCGATAGCTATCGCGCGTTCGATAAGCTGATCCGAGGAACGAACAGGTTCGGTAGTCATCTGAACTTGCCCGTCAGTACTTCTTCAGATTCTCTTCGCCGGACAGGAACCGGACACCGGCGGTAGCAAGGGCTTCCATCTCGAACTCGCCGGGGACAACGACGACCTTGCCTAAGAAGGCGACGTACTTCCTGATCTCATCAACCAGCAGTTGCGAGTGAGCCATCCCCCCTGTGAGCACAACCGCTTCAAAATCACCGGAGAGAGCCACTGCGGCGGCGCCGATTTCCTTGGCCACCTGGTAGGCCATGGCGTTGAAATAAAGGTGGGCCTTTTCGTCGCCGTCGGCGATTATCTTTTCCACCGCACGAAGGTCCGACTGCCCGAGGTAGGCCACGAGACCGGACTTCTTAGAGAGCTTGTTGATCATTTCCTTTTCCGTGAACTCGCCTGAGTAACACAGCTTCACCAGACCGCCTATCGGCACCGCCCCGGCCCGGTCAGGCGAGAAAGGTCCCATGCCCAGAAGGGCGTCGTTCACCTCTACTACGAGTCCTCTTCGGAGCGCCGCCACGGAGATGCCACCCCCCATGTGAACGGCCACGAAGTTGATTTCGTCCAGCCGTTTGCCAAGCAGGGTCGCCTGGCGGCGGCAGACCTCCTTGATATTCAAGGCGTGCACGCGACACTTGCGCTCGATCTCCGGCACACCACTGATGCGGGCGACGTCGGTGAAATTGTCCACCGTGACGGGATCTGATATCATGGCCGGAACGCTGTACCGCTCGCCCAGGTGATGGGCAATGATAGCCCCCAGGTTGGAGGCGTGGTTGGAATAGCGCATGTTGTGGAGGTCGTCCAGCATGGCCACGGTTATCTCATAGGACCCGCCCTCAAGCGGCCGGAGAGGCGCGCCGCGCCCGACGACCGTCTTGAGTTGTTCCGGTTTCAGTTCGAGCGAGTTGATCCACTCGTTTATTCCCTTCATCCGGAACTCAAGCTGGTCGGCCACGTTCTCAAACCGGGCCAGCTCGCCGGCGTCATGCCTGACACCCTGTTCGGCTACCCTCGTGTTGCCGTTGAAGAGCGCCGTCTTTGTGGAGGTGGACCCGGGGTTTATGATCAACATGCCGTTGTCCATCGCGCCTCCTTATACCCCCACCGTGTCCGGCTTTATGGATCGTCCCCGCTCAAGAGCGCTCAGGTTGATATCGACAAACCTGGCCTTGACCTTGGTCTTGATGACCTCTTTCCACTGGTCGAGCGCAAAGGGCAGATAGTTGGAAAGAATCCCCAGCAGGATGGTGTTCACCAGTCGCGGATTTCCTAACTCACGCGCGATACTGTCAGCATCGACGGCAATCACGTTGGCGGCTTTCTTCTTTAGACGATCAACGGCATCATCCGGGTAGGAGAAGCTTTTCGAGGATGTCACGATAGCCGGAATCAGCGAGGTAGTCGAGACGATGGCCACGCCGTCTTTTTTCATCCAGTCGACGGCGCGAAGACCCTCGGCCTGCTCGAATGCTATCAGGACATCGGCCTGACCGTACTGGATGGTCGGCGAGTGGACCCTGGGGCCGATCCGGACATGCGACGACACCACTCCCCCTCTCTGCGACATGCCGTGGACTTCCGACTTCTTGACGTCATAGCCGAACTTCATCGCCACTTCGGAGATCAACTCCGAAGCCAGCAGCACCCCCTGTCCGCCGACACCGACAATCAGTATATCGTAGCTCTTATTCGTCATGGCACCCACCTACGCTTTCACAAACTGGCTTTTCAGCACTATCGCCTCCGGCTTGCAGACCTGAGCGCACAGAGTGCAGCCGGTACAGAGAGTCGGGTCGATCATCGCCTTGGGATTGCCGCGCTTGTTGGTCTCGCTCGAAGCCAGGATGGCGGGGCATCCTATTCGAAAGCAGAGTGAACATCCGTTGCAGAGTTCGAGATCCACGACATACGGTTCATCCATGATCCGCACGGGCATCAGCACGCACGGGCGGCTGGTGATGACCACCGAGGGTTCCGGGTGGGCTGTCTCTTCCCTGACGGCATCAAGACACTCCTGGTAGTTGTAGGCGTCTACCTGGCGCACATTCTTGACTCCCAGCGCCCGGCACAGTGTTGGAAAATCGACCTTACCGGCTTCCTCACCCATCAGGGTAGTGCCTGTTGCCGGATGTTGCTGGCCGCCGGTCATCGCCGTGACCTGATTGTCGAGGATAATCACGGTAACATTACTCTTGTTGTACACAGCATCCAGAAGACCGGTGATGCCCGAATGCAAGAAGGTCGAATCCCCGATCACGGCCACCGATCCTTTCCTGGAGCCGTCCACTCGTTCCAGCCCGATGGCGCTTCCGATCGACGCGCCCATGCAGATACAGGTATCCAGCGCGCTCAGCGGGGCCAGCGTGCCCAGCGTGTAGCAGCCGATGTCGCCCGTGACCGTGAGCCTCAGCTTCTTGAGAGCCATGAACATGCCGCGATGCGGACAGCCGGGACACAGCACCGGCGGCCGCGGGAACATCTGCTCTTCGGGCGGGATCTCTGCAAGAGCATGCATGGCGATCACGCCCGCCTCCTTCAACCCCCGCGCCACCCGGTAGGGGGAGAGTTCCCCACAATGGCCGAAGTACTTCTTGCCCTCCACGTTGTAACCGGCCGCCCTGATCTGGTCCTCGTAAAACGGTTCTAACTCCTCAACGACAATCACCCTGTCGTGGTCTTTGATAAACTCCGCTATCTTCTTCAAGGGCAGTGGGTAGCTCAGACCGAGTTTGAGGTGATCGAAATCCGGGGCGGCCTCCTTGGCATACTGGTATGCCACGCCGCCGGTGATAATGCCGACGCCGGAGCCGTTGCCTTCGACTATGTTGAACGGTGAGTTCTCGCTGAACTCCTTCAGCTTCTCAAGTCTCTCGCGCACCGCCTTGTGACGACCGCGCGCGTGGCCGGGGACCATTACATACTTGGCCGGGTTCTTCACGAATTTGCCGCGGCGAGGTTCAACCGGGTCGCCGAACTCCACAATCCCCTTGGAGTGTGATATGCGCGTGGTCATGCGAAGCATCACCGGGGTATCGAACTGCTCGGAGATATCGAACGCCGCCTTGACCATGTCTTTCGACTCCTGGCTGTCGGCCGGTTCAAGCATCGGCACCTGCGCGAAGCGTGCGAAGATGCGGTTGTCCTGCTCGTTCTGAGAGGAGTGCATCTCCGGGTCATCAGCCGAGACCACCACCAGCCCGCCGTCGACCCCGGTGTAGCTGTGGGTCATGAACGGGTCGGCAGCGACGTTTAACCCGACGTGCTTCATTGCTACCAGCGCCCGCGCACCGCCAATCGAGGCCCCGATAGCCACCTCGTAGGCCACCTTCTCGTTCGGGGACCACTGGGAATAAATCGTGCGGTAACGCGCCGCCAGCGTCTCGAGGATTTCGGTCGACGGCGTCCCCGGATAGGCCGCGGCCACACTCACCCCGGCCTCGTACACCCCACGGGCGACCGCTTCGTTACCTGATAAGAGTTCCTTCATTGATGTCTCGCTATGTCAGTAACCATACTTGCTATCCTACAGCCTGAGCGTGTCGAAACCGCAGCAGTTTCGAGCTTGCTTTTGGCGCGCACCTGATTGGCTGTGCGCGGCGGCTTTCGGTCAGCCATGATAATACAGATTCCCCCTCCCCGCAACCTCTGCCGCTTGTTTTTTGGGGGTTTGCAGAAAGTGACAAACTACCGGTAAGGGATTTCGGTTGACACAGCCCGGACAATCGACTAAAGTTCCCATAGCGGTAGACGAATGTGCACCAGAGGTCTTATGCTACTCAGCCGCAGAACGTGACGCCGAAAGGGGACTCCGATGAAAAGATGCACCTTGTATCTCAAAGAGCACAACCTGCTCCGGCAGGAACTGCAGGGTCTGAAGGAATGCCAACTAAGGTTTCTGACACTCTCGGTAACCGTGACGGCACTGCTGCTGGGTTACATCGCCCACAGCAACCCAGGGTCCTCAGGTAACACATACTACCTCTTTCCTCTGGTGATTGTGATTCCATCCTGGTGGATATTTTTCGATAAAGCCAAGTCTATTTCCCGAATAGTCGGCTATTACAGAAACCTGGAAGACCTGATACTGCAGGACGATAGCGACCTTCAATTCGACGGGTGGGAAAACGCACTGGAGAGATTTCGAAAACAGCAGCACAAAAAGAGCAGTCGCCACGATATTGGATGGGGCAAGAAACTCAGCCGCCTCCTTACTACTCATAGGTACTTATCGGTTGGCTTCGCTACCTTTTTGGTGCTGTCAGCTATCTGCATAATAATGAGCAAACCGTCGTTATCCCTGGATTTGTCATTTCAACAAGTCTGTTACTACCTGTCGCTCACCATCGTTATTTTCTCGTTCGGCTACATACTCTTACTGATAACTCAGTTGATGTGGGGCAAGCACTCCTACGAGTCCAACTACTACTTCTGGCGAGTAGATATTCTGGGGCGCAAGCTGCCCGACGACTGAGTGCGGGGTAGAGGCCAGCGATGGCAGCAAGACCAGCACATGGCACAGAAGCCGGAGTAACTCATCTACCCGACCCGTCAGTTCAGCCGCCCTCCCTATCTGACGACACCACAACCACTTACGGTCGGCGGCGGCCGCTGCGCGCCCAGAGCCCGACTCTCCCAAGCTCAACCACCCTCCCATTCTGAGACGCAATCCGCGGGAACCTTTTTCTTGCGGCTCGGTTCAAGATAATACTTTACAAA